>JAKIUU010000004.1 GCA_021647405.1 Flavobacteriaceae bacterium | reverse complement strand
AGTTGGTTAAAATAGTAACCTCTCGTTTTTTTTGTTTTCTATGTTCATTCCATGTATTGACTTGTAGGGCTAATAAAATACCAACCATTACCAAAACAATTTCGCCAATGGCGTATTTTAAATAATTAGTTGTCCGCGAAAATGATGGTTTTTCTGAAACGATTTGCTTTCTTATTTTATGAAAAAGTTTTGCCATAATTAAGTTATTGAGTCACTTCGAGTGCCCTGAACTTGTTTCAGGGCGTATCGAGAAGGAGTTATAATAGTTTGCAATACATGTTGTAAAACTATCGGGACGGCGTGGGAATGCATTTTATTTATCATTCCTCAACACGCTTAAGATCTAAATCTTGAAAGTCAAAACTAAAATCTATATTAGGCGAAATACCTTTCATTTTTATGCCGATGGCTTTGCCGTTTTCGTCAAGCGTAAACATGGCAAAGGCGTCGGCATTCATGTCTTGGTATGCCCATTTTATAGCAAAGGTGTTGGCTTTGTAAAAAGCCATAGGGCCGTTGAGTTTTGGCGAACGCAATGCTTCAAACCACAACCTATTGTCCTTTAAATATATTTTAATTTTTCCAAACCAATTATCTTTATAAATGCCAATAAAATTGGCCGTGTTCACAGTTGTGTTTTTAGATTTCTCAACAGTTTGCCATACTTTTTCTGTAACAGCATCACCTTTTTCTAGGATACTTTTAAGACGTTTGGCATATTTGTCTGCCCATCCAAAATCATCAAGTCCTAAATAGCTATCCCTTATGGTATTGGTTACAGCAGAAAAGAAAGCACCACCACCTGGATCTGTATTGGTTAAAACAATAATGCCTAAACCCATTTCTGGGATGAGTAATATTTTAGAAAGCATACCCGGTAACCCTCCCGTATGACTAAATACCATATAACCGTTTAAATCCATAACATTCCAACCCAATCCGTAAGAAACAAAATGTATTTTATAGGGTGGTTCAGCAATGGGTCTAAAAAATTGGTTTGTTTGCGGCTTCCATATAAAATTGTGATTTTTAAGCGATACCAAAGTTGTATCTGCATATTTACCATTGTTAAGGTGCATGCCAACCCATTTTGTTAAATCGCTTATTGAGGCATAAATACCACCTGCTGAAGCACCTACGCTATCATCAAAAGGTTTTAGAGGAACAAGCGTATCATCAATATCGGAATGAGGAGTGGCTACATTGTTTTTATCAGCTAAGCGTTGGTAAGTACCCGCCGATTCGTTCATACCCAAAGGTTTCATAATATTTTCTTCTACAAAAGCAGGCCAACTTTTATCACTTATACGTTTAACAACTTCGCCAGCAACCATATAAAGTAAATTATCATAGTCAAATTTTGTTCTGAAACCCGATTGTGGTTTCTGATATTGAAAACTTTTTACAACGTCATCCATTGTAAAATTGCCACCATCAGGAAAAAACATTAAGTCGCCAGCACCCAATCCCAATCCACTGCGATGGGTAAGCAAATCGACTATTGTAAAATTAGCCGTTACATACGCATTGTACATCTTAAATTCAGGGATGTAGTCAACTACTTTGTCATTCCAATTGAGTTGTTTTCTATCCACCAAAATAGCCAAAGCCATACTTGTAAAAGCTTTACTGTTTGAAGCTATGGCAAATCGCGTATGGGCGTTTACCTTTTTTTTAGTTTTAGCAGAAGTAATTCCATAACCCTTTAAGTAAACTACCTTGCCATCTTTTACAACAGCAATTCCAGCACCCGCCACATTAAATTTTTGAAGGGCATTGGTTACAAGAGCATCAATTTGTTTTGTTGAGAGTTGTGCATTTGTAGTGTATACCACAAACAGCACAAGAGCCATAAGGCTGAAGCCGATTTTTTTCACAATTTTAGTTTTTAGTTAGTAGTAGAAAGTTGTAAGTAAATAGGGAATTCCTATAAAACTTAATGACTTTCAGAGGCTTAAATTATAGAATATACTTGACAATGCCAAATAGTGTCTCAAAACACTACTAAAACAGCATTTGATAATTAAGAATAAAGTTTAGAAAACAGGTGTTAAATTAAGGCTTTGAACCTCTAAGGTGAATGACGAGTCCGTTTAAAAAATTACGCAGAATCTGATCGCCACATGGCATATATTTGGGATGGTCTTCGCTTCTAAAAAAAGCACCTAATTCTGATTTTGACACTTTAAAATCTACCAAAGCACAAATTTTTACAATTTCATCATCGCGTAGCTTTAATGCCACGCGTAATTTTTTAAAGACATCATTGTTTGTTAATCCCATGTTACAAATTTACTGTTTTTTTTATATTTATTAAGGCTATTTATTTATCAAATTAACAGCTGCTTCGGCACAGCGCTCACCATCCATAGCTGCTGATACAATGCCACCAGCATAGCCACCACCTTCGCCACACGGATACAATCCTTGTATATCGGGATGCACTAACTTTTCTGTTCTGGGTATGGTAACAGGTGATGATGTTCGCGACTCAACACCCACAACATTGGCTTCTGCTGTATAAAAACCTTTCATTTTTTTACCAAATTCTGCAAAACCCTTCCGAAGTCTCCCACCAATTATTTTTGGCAATAACGAATGTAAGGGCGCCGATTTTAATCCGGGTTGATACGATGTGAGGTTTAAATCGTTAGACAAACGCCCTTCAACAAAATCGGTTAAGCGTTGGGCAGGTGCCACCTGACTTCTGCCGCCAGCGTTAAAGGCTAATTTCTCTAAATCTTTTTGAAATTCCAAGCCTTTTAATGCCCCGTGTTTACCGTACTTATAAAGGTCTTTTTCTGCGTCAATTTCTACCACAATTCCCGAATTGGCAAAAGGGTTATTCCGCCTAGATGGCGACATGCCATTTACAACAACTTCGCCTGGTGCGGTGGCGGCAGGTACTATAAATCCACCCGGACACATGCAAAAAGAATACACGCCTCTGCCCCCAACCTGATGTACCAAATTATAAGAAGCCGCTGGTAAAATAGCATTGCGTTCGCCTTTACAATGGTACTGAATTGAATCAATAATTTGTTGTGGATGCTCTACCCTAACCCCCATGGCAAAAGACTTCGCTTTAAGCGCAATGTCCTTTTTATTTAATAAATAATAGATATCGCGGGCTGAATGACCTGTTGCCAGAATAATGGCTTTTGCAGTCATTTCTATACCGTTTTGCAATTGAAGCGACTGTACTTTACCTTGCTTCACTACAAAATCAATCACACGGCTCTCAAAATGAATTTCGCCACCAAATTTTAAAATCGTTTCACGGATATGGGCTACAATATGTGGCAATTTATTAGTGCCAATATGTGGGTGCGCATCAACGAGGATTTGTTCGGTGGCCCCATGCGATACCAATATCTCAAAAATGCGGCGCACATCGCCACGTTTTAAGCTTCTGGTGTAAAGTTTTCCATCAGAATAGGTGCCGGCACCACCTTCGCCAAAACAGTAATTAGAATCTTTATCAACCGTTTGAAACTGATTGATAGCACGTAAATCTTTACGTCTGTCTTGTACATTTTTACCCCGCTCTAAAACAATGGGTTTAAAACCCAACTCCAAACAGCGCAAGGCTGCAAACATACCTGCTGGACCAAAACCAATGATGTGGATTTCTTTGGCTTTAGAAACATCTTTATAATCAAAAATATAATTGGAAGATTCGCTTACTGGCTCATTAATATAAATTGCCAGTTTATAATTGAATAGTACTTTTTCTTTTCTGGCATCTACAGATTTTCTCAAAACTTTTACGCCCCTAATTTCCTTTTCTGCAATACCCAAGTTGCGTGCCGCTTTTCTTACTAAAATGTTTTTTTGCTGCGCCTCGTAAATTGTAATGCGAATCTGAATGTTTTTTACCATGGCGACAAAATTACATAATATTATGGCGTTGACGCTAAATTTAAGCAGTCAACACATACAATTGTATTATCAACTTTAATGCTATCGATTCCGTAAAATTCTAAGCTGAATTCCGACTTGCGTTAATATTTCCAAACAGCGAACGGGTAACCATTTTTTCGTAAATTTTTATCAGTGCAGCATCGGGGTTTTCTGTTTTTTGCAAGTGCTGAATTTTAAGCAAGGCATATTGTTGGATTGTTAGCAAAGGCAAAACAATGTCTTCGCGCATGGCAATTGAGGCTTTTCCTGCAGGGTCATTTTGCAAGAGTTCTTTATAATTAGAAACTTTTAGAATAAGACGTTTTGATATCTCATATTCATTAAAAATAATTTTCCAAAAATCGCCAAATTCGGCGTCGTCAGCCATGTATTCCGTCAATTCGAAAAATGATTTTGAAAGCGCCATCATGCTATTTTTAATAAGCGTTTTAAAGAAACCTGAATTCTTATACAACTGTATAAGCTTGTCAAATTCGCCATTTTCTTCATACTTTCTTAAAGCAGTACCCACACCATAAAAACCAGGAACATTCTGCTTAAGCTGACTCCATGACCCCACAAAAGGAATGGCTCGCAAATCGGCAAAAATTAATTTAGCTGATTTTGAGCGCTTGCTCGGGCGGCTTCCAATATTGGTTTTGGCGTAATATTTTAGCGTGCTAATACGCTCTAAATAAGGCAAAAACTTGGGATGGTTTTTAAAATCTACATAGGCTTGGTAACTGGTTTCTGCTAGATCGTTTAAAATTACAACATCATCTGTTGATAATTGATTGTTAGATTGCTTAAATAATTTATTAGCAATTCCAGAACTCAATAATTGTTCTAAATTATATTTTGATGAATCTATGGTTCCAAAATTCGAGCTAATGGTTTGTCCCTGAACGGTTAATTGTATCTCTTGATTTTCTATAGTGGGCCCTAAAGAGGCGTAAAATTGGTGGGTTTTTCCACCACCACGTGCAGGGGGACCGCCACGGCCGTCAAAAAATATAACCTTGATATTGTATTTCCTAGAAATCTTTGTCAAGGCTTCTTTGGCCTTAAATATTGACCAATTAGCCATCAAATAACCACCATCTTTAGTGCCGTCAGAAAAACCAAGCATAATGGTTTGTTTGCCTTCTCTGTTTGACAAGTGGCTCTTGTAAGCCGCATTTAAATATAACTGCTCCATCACTTTTGGGGCTTCAAGCAAATCATCAATTGTTTCAAAAAGTGGAATAATATCTACACTTAGATTATTTTTAAAGCCACACATATTAAACATAGCAAAGGTTTCCATCACATTTAGTGCCGACTGATTGTTACTGATAATATAGCGGTTGGCACCTTGTTCTCCGTTCTGTAGCTGTATGGTTTTAATGGCTTTTATAGATCCCAAAGTTTTATGAACCATTTCGTTGTCAAACACATCTATATCTATATCGGCTGACACATCAGATAAAATAGCTATTTGCTGCGACTCTGCTAATTCTAAATAATTATCAGGAAATAAATCTGATTTGTTATCCGCTAAGGTTTTTACCAAACTTTCAAAAACGGTATGATGTACACGGCTGTCTTGACGAATGTCTAAAGTGGCAAAATGATAGCCAAATAAATTTACTTTGTTTATCAAGTCAGAAATTTCTTCTACATACAATGATTGGTGATTATTTATTAGCAAGTCTTTTATTTTTTGCAATTTATCCTTAAAATCGGATAGTGGAATCATTGTATTTACCTCTAAATTTGTAGCGTTTTCAAACAGCAGATGCTCAAGCTCCATTACCAAAGGATACACACCAGCAAAAGTCAATTTGCGTTTTAAAACACGCATATCTCGGTAGTATTTTTTAAGGATGGTTTGTTTTAAACGTTTGGCAACATTTAGGGTTATTTTAGTGGTTACAAACGGATTTCCATCTCTGTCGCCTCCTGGCCAAAACCCCAAATTAATAATGTCATTATCAATTTTTTGACCATTAAAAATATTGCCTTGTAAATAGTTATAAACCTCTGACATAGATTGGTAGAAAACATTTTCTAAATACCAAATTAAGCTGACAGCTTCGTCAAAAGGGCTTGGTTTTTCATGCTTAAAAAAAGGTGTTTTACCCAATTGTGCCAACAATTTATTGATGTGCAACAAATCGTTTTTTTGAATGGCTTCGGTTAAATCGGTTATGATGCCTAAAACAGCTCCAGGATAAAATTGTGTGGGGTGTGCTGTTAAAACGATTCTGGTCTTAAAATTTCTCAAATAGTCTTTTAAGTCTTCTTTTTTATGCTCTATTGAAGCCGTTTCTTTGCTATTGCGCAACGTGCCAATCCCATCCATATTGTTAACCATGGTAAAGGAAGCATCTTCAATAGCATCAAATAAAACCACCTGACGTTCAATATATTGTATAAATTTAAACAGCAAACTTATACGAGAAGTATCAGAGGGATTGTCTTTATATTTTTCAAAAAATTGATTGATAATGTCCGTTGGGTTTTTTCCATTTTCAAAACCCTTTTTGCATATCTCATGAAACAAGGGTAATAACACACCTGTTTTTTCAATACTATCAAATGGTAAAGTCATAAAAATACTGTTGTAAATTTGGTATTTTGCTAAGACATTTTCGTTAAACCTATTCAGCTTGGGTTGTGTTGACATAATTTTAATTTTAAAAGTGAAAAATACAAAAGCTTTCTTAATAATAACCAGATGGGCGTTTAATTTACGAAAACGTTTGAAATATTAAAAAAAGAATGCCATAGCTAGGCTCTTTTTGACGGAATATGCGTCATGGCATGCTCTGCAATAGCGGTTATAGATAACGAAGGATTGACACCCATATTTGCAGATATCATAGCACCATCAATAACATATAAATTGGTATAGCCAAAAACGGCATTGTGCTTATTAATAACGCCTTCTGTGCGATCTTTACCCATTACCGCACCGCCTAAAATATGCGCCGTAGATGGTATTCCTGCTAAAGTTTCTAAAGCCAATGAGGTGGCTTTGCCATTGATTATTTTACTGTATTTTTTAGTCAATTCTATTGATTCCGGAATATTAGGACTTGGTTTTGTACCCGTGCTAAGTGTTGAGGTCATCTTTCCAAAAATGTTTCTTTTAAATTTTAAAGTACTGTCAATTGTCTGCATAAATAGCAGTACCGCAGTGTTTTTTGACCATGAGTTTAAAAAGTATATTCTAAAATAACTCAAAGGCGATTTTAACACTTGTGCCATCATTCTCAATAAACGGATCACCGTGTTATTACCTAAAGACAAAGGCAAATGAAAAAGTTTCCAGAAACCAGATCCTTTTGAATATCTTACTATTTCAAGATGGCTGTTGGCATCGGTATGAAGCAAGCTGCCAATGGCCACACCTTTTGACAAATCTTTATCTTTATCAAGTGTAGAAACGCTTATAAGTGTCTCGTTATTAGTGCGAATACCGTCACCCAAAGTGTCCGATAAATTAGGCAGTGATTTTTGCTTTAATTTGAGCAATAACTTGATTGAACCCAGAACGCCTCCAGAAAAAATAACCCCCTTTGAAGTCAGTATCTTCTTTGTTTTAAATAATTTTGTACTCGATTTTAAGGAAACCTTGTAACCACTCTCTCCCTCTTTCTTATCGATGGGAACAACGTCATAAACCACTGTTTCGGCCAGAATTTTAGCACCATTTTGTTGGGCTAAAAAAAGGTAATTTTTATCGAGTGTGTTTTTGGCATTATTACGGCATCCTGTCATACAACCCCCACAAAAATTACAGCCTGTTCTGTCAGGGCCCTTACCGTCAAAATAAGGATCTTTAACTCTTACGCCTTCATCGCCAAAATAAACCGACACATCGGGGTGTTCAAATTCAGATTCTCTCCCTATTTGTTTGGCTAATTTCTTTAGGGCTTTATCGCCATCATATAAACGTGGATTTTTTTGAGCCCCCAACATTTTTAAAGCTGTTTTATAAAAGGGTGCTAAAGTGGTTTCCCAATCTTCTAGATTTTGCCAACTTCCTGTGGTATAAAAAGGTTTTTTAGGTACTGGCAAAGTATTTGCATAAACCAAAGACCCGCCGCCTACACCAGTCCCAGAGACAACTACAATATGCCTAAAAATACTCATTTTCATGATGCCGAATAATCGGAAAGCAGGCAACCATAACCACTTTTTAAGATGCCAATTGGTCTTGGCAAAATCGTTTGCCGCATACCATTTTCCTTTTTCAACAACCAAAACTTTATAGCCTTTTTCAGACAATCGCAAGGCGCTAACCGATCCGCCAAAACCGCTTCCAATAATAATATAGTCGTAATCGTAAGACATTAATTGATAATTATTTTTTTTATTGAACCATATCCATTTATGATAATTTGTACAAAATAAACACCTCTTGCTAATCTATCGGTACTAAAATTAATATTTTGCTTTCCACTTGATACCTCCTGCTTAAAAAGTTCTTTAATTTTTTTTCCGTCAATATTAAAAAGATTCATTTCAACACTACTTGGTTTGTCTAAGATAAAAGAAATAGTGATATCACCTCGGGTTGGATTTGGATAAATTTTAATTTTTGAAATAATGCCAGATTCAAAAGAATTGATGGCTAATATCTGACTTATATCTGTTTTATAAAAACCTCTACCGGCCAAACCTATTATAACTTGATTGGGTTGATGTGGATTAAATGTAATGCTGTTACCCCTTAATATGGGGAGTCCGAAATTTTCTTGAATCCAATTGGTACCGCCGTCTGTGCTTAGCCATACACCTGTTGATGCCATAACATCATGAAAGGGTTCATCATGTGTTACTACCAAAATTATCTGTGAATTCCCAGGTTGTACAGCAACATTAAACAAATTAAAATCATGTCTAAGTAGTGCCCATGAATTACCATCGTATTTCCAAAGTCCTTCTTCTCCATCATTTGTTTTGTATTTGACAACAAACAAAACGCTGTCATTATTTGGATCGACTAATATGTTTCGGCCATCTTTAGGACTTCCTGGCATTAATAAAAAATTGATACCGTCAGTTGTTTTATACACCCCTTTTTGTGAATTTACATAAAATGTATATGGATTATTTTTTGATACAGTAATTGTTGACATCCCCACAGCTGCAAACACTTCTACCCATACAGAACCACCATCTGTTGTTTGGTATATTTTATCTTGAACAGATACCCAGCTTATGTCTGGATTGTTTGGTAGGGCATAAACACCCAGTGGTTGACCTCCTGTTGCTGTACATCCTGAAAAAGAAGTATGGTCTGAGTTAGTCCAATTATCACCTCCATCAATTGATTTCCAAACACCGTCAAATCTCAAATCTTGACCTGTAGTGCAATAAATTGTTGTTCCGTTTATTCCTGCAAATGTCAAGTCGGTTCCTCCGTTCATTCTAGACATTCCAATACCTCCTCTTTTCCAACTGTTTAAATTGTCTTTGCTGATTACAAATTTTGCATCATCCATTCCTTGAAAAACGGCTTCGTTTGCATTGTAAGGATTAAATTCAAAGTTAACAGCCGCAATTCCTGAATAACCAGTTCCTGTAAAATAACCAGAAATTGAAGTTGGATTACTCATCATATCGTCCCAGTTCACTCCGCCATCAGTTGTTTTTAGTACGTATTCCCAATTGCCACCTATTAATGTATTTCCGTCATTAGGATCGAAATCAAATACATATAATTCAGGCCCCGAAAAATTGTAAAAAACAGATGTATTAATTGCAGGAGCTGTACTAAATAGGGCATTCCATGATAATCCGCCATCTGTACTTTTATAAGTCATAGAGTTCAACCATCCGCCATTTGCAGTATATAACACATTGCTATTTGTGGGCGAAACCTTAACCATTCTGTAGTAGGATGCCATTCTAGTATCGGAATCGGAAGTTTGCTCTAATCCGTTCGAAATGTTTGACCATGTAGCACCGCCGTCAGTCGATTTAAATATCCCTCCAGGAAGGTAGGTGCTAGCAGATAAATAATTTTTTGTGCTGCAATACAAAACTGAACTATTGGCAGGGTCGGCTGTTACCCAAGTCACATTATTATTTGATAAACCCGTATTTGAAACATTCCATGTAGCCCCATTATCTGTACTTATATAGATACCTTGACCATAAACAGCAGTCACAATTTTAGCACTACCAATATAAATAGCATTTAGGATACCAGGAGATAATACATTGCCAATTGTTGTTAATTGCGACCAATTATTCCCGCCGTCAGTACTTTCCCAAACGGCATTCCATTTGGGTGTACCTTGACTGGGCCAAAATCTAAATGAACCTCCAAAAGCAAATAAATGATTTTCATTACTAGGGTCAAACAAGATTTTCTGAATGGGACAAGTATAATACCAATTGCTAATAGGGGGCATTCCATTCCGCATCATTTGCCAATGTTTACCACCATCTGTGCTTTTAAAAGGGCCACTCATGGTTCCTGCCCAAACAATATTGCTGGCTGAAGGATGCCATGTAAAATCGCCTATACTCCAATCGTTAAATCCGTATGAATCTTGCCAGTTTAAACCACCATTAAGGCTGTAAGCGCTTCCCATAATATCGCCTCCAAGTAAAATATGATTTGAATTAAATGGGCTTACCCTTATACTTGTAACAGCTCCTCCATCTCCTGGTTCTCCAAGAGATTGCCAAATTAAAGACTGCCCCAATGTAGATAGAGATAGCAAACTTAATATTATAAGTAAACAGCTTTTCATTTAATTGTCAATAGTTTGTTCAATAACTCGAATAAATGACCCTTCGTTACTCCCAGCCCCTTTTCCATTAAGCATTTTAAAAGCCAATGCTGTACACAATAATCCACCATTTCTGGAAAAACAATAGGTTCTATTTTTTGGCTTCATTTCCGTTAATAATGGTTTGAATAATTTTAATAGTTTCTAATTCATGAACTGGAATAGCAAGTGGATTTTTATCTAACACAACAAAATCGGCATATTTTCCTTGCTTTAAAGAGCCCAGTTTATCTTCTTTATGAATCTGCCAAGCAGCGTTTATAGTCATCGCTTTTAACCCTTCCAATACAGAAATTCTTTGGTTAAATCCCAATGTGTCATTTTCTTTTGTCTGTCTTTCTACAGCTGTTTGAATGAGCCTAAAAGGTTTGCTTTCAAACATCGGTTGATCGGCGTGTAAAGCATATTTTATGTGACGTTTTTGCGCTTCACCAACAAGCAAAATCTTTTTGGCGCGCTCTGGACCTATAATTTTATCACTTAGTGCTTTGCCGTAATAATACAAATGGTTGATATGAAAATTTGGCACCAGATTTAATTTTTCAATTTTATCAAAGCTACTTTCTGGCAATAATATGCAATGCTCTATGCGGTTTCGAAAGTTTCTAATATCAATCTCTTTATGTGCTTCGGCGAAAGCCTCAATAACCTCCTGAGTAGCCACATCGCCCTGTGCATGAACAGCAATTTGCCAACCTTTTAAAGTGTATTTGACAATATAATTTTTTAAATCATCCTTTTTTATCAATGCCTTGCCTCTTGAGTTTTCAGGAATTCGCAAACTGTTCCGACAAAAATCTGAATTCAAATAAGGGGCGTTTAAATACATAGAACCTGTGTAGGGCGATCCATCATACCACAACTTAACCCCCAAGATATTGTAAAAATCGCCTGTCATTGGTTTTTTAGGCAATAAAAAATCTTTGTCTCTGCGGATGTAAATAAAATGTCTTGGATAAGGTTTCCGTTTGGGTAAAAATCCGAAAGTAGCTAAAAGCTTATTTATAAATTTTGGTGTATCGGTTGCTAAAAATTCATAGAGTCTTAAAGGTTTGGCATTATTGATTGTAATACCCGTAGAAACCACTGTGGTATTGCCATTCCTAGCGTAATTTCTTAAAACTTTAGTAGTCGAATTCATCAAATTTTTAGGTGTCAATACTTCTTTTTGAAGTTGTGCTAAAATGGGTAAAAAAGCTTTTTGTTCGGCTATTAATCCCGTTAAATTACCCAGACTGTCCTTTTCATAAAAACTAGATTCTGAGGGATTCTTGGTGAATTTATCAATCCCAACTTTTTCGAGTGCTTTAGAATTTACCCAATAAGTATGCAAACTTTGCGAGATTAAAACCAACGGATTATTGGGCACCAAACTGTCTAAAAATGCCAAATTGGGCGAGGTTAAACCTGGTACCAAAACAGGGTCAATTCCTTTACCAACAACCCACGTGCCTGATTTTTTTGTTTTTACTTGTTCTTTTAAATAAGTCCAAACTTCTTCAGTCGTTTTGTGTTTAAAGCCAGACAAATCGATCATACTCTCTAAAAATGCCGACAATGCCACATGTGTGTGGCTATCAATAAAACCAGGTACAATTGTTTTGCCTTTTAGATCAACTGCCAATGTGCCATTGGTTTTTAGAGCCAAAATTTCTTTGTTAGTCCCGATAGCTTTTACCAATCCTTTGTCAACCAGCATGGCTTCAGCAACCGGAATACTATCTTCTAAAGTAATTATGGTTGCGTTATAATAGATGGTGCTATTGGCTTTTTTAAAATCGCTTGTAACAAAAAAATAACCAATAGTAATTAAGGTTATGGCAATTAAAAATAGTCTGTTTTTACGGTTCATAAAATATTTTTTACAAATACAATTCTTTATATATCCCCAAATATAGCTTTTTATTTAACTATATTACAACCTATAATTATTTAGAAAATCGCAGCGTATAAACAGTAAAATAGCCCCATAAATTCAAACAGCTAAACTATTTTAAGTACTTTTACTTTTTCAAAAACATATATGGTATTTCCTTACGATTTACTCACACTTATTGGTATTGGCTTTATTGCGGGATTTATCAATATTTTGGCAGGAGGCGGTTCTCTGCTTACCTTGCCTATTCTCATTTTTTTAGGATTACCCCCTACTGTAGCCAATGGTACCAATAGGATTGCCATTGTTATTCAGAATATTTTTTCGGTAGCTGGGTTTAAAAGTAAAGGTGTTTCCGATTTCCCATTTTCTGGATGGGTAGCTGTTTCTGCCTTTTTTGGAGCCATTATTGGTGCCAATATAGCCGTGGACATTGATGGTTATTTATTCAATAAAATTCTATCCATCGTTATGGTTGTGGTTGTCATTTACATGGTTGCCAACCCCAAAATAAATCCAGAAATCACCAAAGAACGCATCAAAGGAAAGTACTTTTGGCTCAGTATTGGCGCTTTTTTTTTAATAGGAATTTATGGCGGATTTATCCAAGCAGGCGTTGGATTTATTATCATTTTAGCCCTCTCTAGCATCAATCATTTTACTTTGGTTAAAAGCAATGCTATTAAGGTATTTGTAGCACTCGTTTACAACCTATCGTCTATCGCCATTTTTGTTTATGCAGATGTTATCAACTGGAAATATGGTTTGTTTCTATCTGTCGGCAACGCTCTTGGCGGATGGATTTCTAGCCGCTGGCAGGTAAAAAAAGGAGACGGATTTGTACGTGTATTTTTAATTGTCATGATAATTGTTTTGGCTATTAAACTCTGGTTTTTCTAAACAATCAAAATAATAATTAAATAGTACCTTTGTACTTTTAGTATAAACTGATAAATTATGACAGGTAATTCTTTTGGCAGGCTTTTTAAATTAAGCACTTTTGGCGAATCACATGGCGAAGCCATTGGGGGCATAATTGATGGATGCCCTGCTGGGATATCTCTTGACTTAAATGCTATTCAAGCAGAATTAAACCGCCGTAAACCTGGCCAATCTAAAATTGTTACCCAGCGCAAAGAAGCCGACGAAGTCCACTTTTTATCAGGCCTATTTGAAGGAAAAACAACGGGAACACCTATTGGATTTCACATAAAAAATACCAATCAGAAATCAAAAGATTACAATCATAATGACGCTGTTTTTCGGCCTTCGCATGCCGATTACACCTATCATAAAAAATATGGCATTCGCGATCACCGTGGCGGTGGGCGCACATCTGCACGCGAAACTGCCAATTGGGTAGTGGCTGGTGCCGTAGCCAAACAACTGCTAAAAAATACCAGCATTAAGGCTTACACCTCATCTGTAGGCGATTTATTTCTGGAGAAACCATACCAAGATCTCGATTTTTCAAAAGTCGAATCTAACATTGTCCGTTGTCCTGATGCCACCATTGCCAAAGCCATGATTGATAAAATTGAAACTGTTAAAAAACAAGGAGACACCATTGGCGGTACTGTAACTTGTGTTGTTAAAAATGTACCTGTTGGTCTTGGAGAACCTGTTTTTGACAAGCTTCATGCAGCCTTAGGTCAGGCCATGCTGAGTATTAATGCCGTAAAAGGTTTTGAATATGGCAGTGGTTTTTGTGGGGCAAAAATGACAGGTTCAAAACACAACGATTTATTTAATACCGATGGTTCTACCAAAACAAACTTATCGGGGGGTATTCAAGGTGGTATTAGCAATGGTATGGACATCTATTTTCGGGTGGCTTTTAAACCCGTGGCTACTATTTTGCAAAAGCAAGAAACCATTGACAGCAGTGGTAATAAAGTAGAAATGCAAGGAAAAGGACGTCACGACCCCTGTGTTGTGCCACGTGCTGTACCCATTGTTGAAGCCATGGCTGCATTGGTTCTAGCCGATTTTTATCTGTTGTATAAGGCTAGAAAATAATACAATACTGAAAACCTTTGTCATTCTAAAACGTAACATAAGTGCGTGAAGAATCTCAAAATTTCTTTAAATTTTACAAACCCACCTTTTTCTTTAAGGCTGCTTTTTTAGCGCGTTTGGAAGCTGCTGCATGACACACATTAAGCATTTCGGCATAAACTTCTTCGAAATCAATATTAGACAAAGAGGCATACTCATAAGCTATAATCTTTACCATTTCATCAGTTAAAGAGAGTTTGGCAAAATTCTGAATACGGGTTTTGTAATTTAAATAGCCAAACTTCATCCTGTTTAAATCAACCAAATAAAATTGGTATTTTCCTTTTTTGGTCTTAACAATCAAGGTGTTGCCAGGAGAATGGTCTATAAAATGAATGCCATTAACATGTAAATCGTAAGTAAAGGCTGTAAAGTCTTGTAAAATTTTGGTTCTATCAGGATAGTTGATATCGCTAATCAGCTCTCTAAAAGTAATGTCATAATTCAAATTTTCAGACACATAATAACTCTGCAGTAAAAAGAAGGCTGTCTTTTGCTCAGCATAAGCAATGGGTTTTGGTGTCAAAACACCTTTATCTAACAACCTTTTGGCATATTCAAAAGAACGCCGCGCCTTTGATTTTCTAAAATAACGGTAGGCAATCTTATTGATGATATGTGGTATTTTAAAAGCCTTAACTGTCCACTTTTCATTCTTAAAACCGATTGATTTAAGCGTGTTCCTTCCTTTATAAATAGTGGTTCCTTTTTTATGTAACAGATCCAATGTGTTTTTAATATCAACCGCTTTATAGGGTTTGTCTACAACTATTTTCATCAACAGAATTTAAAGTGCAAAATAACAGTTTTTTTTACTATTGTTCTAAAATATATTATTTAAAAATATTATAAATCTTGTAAAGATTTCGATACAAAATTCTGGATGATAACTATCAGACAGAATTTCACTCAATCTGACGTGACTCTTATTCAAAACCATCAATTCGAGTGGTTTTTTAAAGCAAAGTCACAAAAATATAAGCCTTCATTAAAAAACATATCGAGAATAGATTTTTGAATTTATTAATACAGTTTAATTTTCTTAGATTTGCAGCCTTAAAATAAAATTATGCAAGACGGATTATACGCAAAAATAAATACGACTAAAGGAAGTATTTTAATCAATTTAGAATTCAAAAAAACACCTGGCACGGTGGGTAACTTTGTAGCTTTAGCCGAGGGCAAGCTTGAAAATAATGTAAAACCACAAGGCACACCCTATTACGATGGATTAAAATTCCACCGTGTTATTGCCGATTTTATGGTACAAGGTGGCTGCCCACTTGGTACGGGCACAGGTGATCCTGGTTATAAATTTGATGACGAATTTCACCCCGATTTAAAACACGACAAACCCGGTACTTTGTCTATGGCCAATTCTGGCCCTGCCACCAATGGCAGTCAGTTTTTTATCACACACAACGCAACCGATTGGTTGGATGGCAAACACACCGTTTTTGGTAATGTTATTGAAGGGCAAGACGTGGTAGATGCCATTGTGCAAAACGATGTTTTAGAAACCGTAGAAATTATCCGTCAAGGCCCAGATGCTGAGCATTACAATGCTATTGAAGCTTTTAGAACTTTTGAGGGTTCGCGTGCCAAACGTGAGGAAGAAGCCAAAGCTGAAGCCGAAAAAGAATTGGCTGCTGTAACCAAAGGTTTTAAGAAAACCGACAGTGGTTTATACTACAAAATAAATAAAACAACTGAGGGAAAACAAGCTAAAAAGGGCAATAAAGTAGCGGTTCATTACGAAGGAAAATTATTAAACGGACAGGTGTTTGACTCTTCGTTTAAACGCAACCAGCCTATTGATTTTGTGATAGGTGTTGGCCAAGTTATTGCAGGTTGGGACGAAGGCATTTTGCTTTTAAAAGTGGGCGAAGAAGCCACTTTTGTTATTCCTTCTCACTTGGCCTATGGCAGTCAAGGTGCTGGTGGTGTCATTCCTCCAGATGCAGCACTTATCTTTAAGGTAAGCTTGGTTTCTGCACAGTAGTAAACAAATGTCAGGTCGCGCCAGCCTGACAGGCAGGCAGGCGCAGTCGAAGCCCTTTTTTGAAAAATATTTTAAATATGTCCTCTCGACTGCGCTCGAGGAGATATCTTTTTTTAACCCATAAACCCCAGCCAACGCGAGCTTAAAAACTTGTGAAAGAAATAGCAATCCTTCACCTCATTTCAGTTGCTAAAAAAATCTGTAACCCTTTACCTTAAGATTCAAACTGCCTTAAATGATGGTGTAAATGTTTATAAGCCAAAGTGCCCCACTGCGCACTTGTTAAGACACCAAAAATGGGATGTAAGCGGCCTTCGTAAAAAGCAGCTCCTTTGTCATAAAATTGTTGAAAGAGTGCTATAAGTATGGTCTTTTCTTCTTTAAAAGATTGTGGATTGGTTACAAACAATTTTTTAGATGATTTTATATTCTTCTTAATCTTGTCGTCATTACGCATAACACTTTTTAAAAAATATTTACCAAACAATTTTCCTATTAAAAATTGCCTTTTGTAGTCTTTCTGAGAGATTTCTAAAACTTTGGTACAATGGGCTAACATTTGCGCATGGGTTAAAGTGCCCCACTGGCGCTCTGCGGTTTCTTCAAAATTACTGATACGCGCTAACATGGCGTTAAAAACATTGTCTTTTAATAAATTCATAATTTACGATGTGTTTGTAAAAAAATTATCAATTGTTGTACAGCTTTACCGCGATGGCTTATAGCCGATTTCTCTTCTAGAGACATCTCTGCAAATGATTTGTCAGAACCCATCGGTATAAAAATAGGATCATAACCAAAACCACTGCTGCCCAACTTATGAGTTGAGATACTCCCCTTGCAAATCCCTTCAAAACAAAGTGTTTTTGTACGAGTTGTCAAAGCGACAACAGTTTTAAATTGGGCTTGTCTGTTAGCATTGCCTTTTAAGGCTTTTAAAAGCTTTTGCATATTGTCTTCGGCATTGCAATTAGGCCCTGCATAACGGGCCGAATACACCCCTGGCGCACCGTTTAAAACGCCAACCTCAAGACCTGTATCGTCAGCAAAACAGTTATAGCTATAATTTTTTAAAACATATTCAGCTTTTAAAATGGCATTGCCCTTTATGGTGTCTTCGGTTTCTGGAATAGCTGAAAAACAACCTATATCTTGTAAACTCAAAATATCGTATTGGGGCAACAAAGCTTTTACCTCTATCAGTTTATTGGGATTATTTGTAGCAAAAACGAGTTTCATTGGGTTTATGGTTTGTGGTGAAAAGTTACCCTTCGACTGCGCTCAGGGTGTCATTACTCAGGGTAACAATTAGTACTATTTGTTTTTTGATTTTTAAAATTTATTATTTCTAGCCATCGGATTTATAGTTTGGATTTTGGGATTTGTTATTTTCACCTGTGGTGATACGGTTCATTTTTAATTATGGTAAAAGCCCTGTACAACTGTTCTACGGCAAATAAACGCACCATTTGATGCGAAAATGTCATCGCAGAAAGTGCCAATTTCCCCACAGCTCTTTTATAAATAGCCTCCGAAAAACCATAGGGACCACCAATGACAAATACCACTTGTTTACAACCACTCAACATCTTTTTTTGTAAGAACTGCGACAAGCCAACAGAACTCAAGCTTTTCCCTTTTTCATCAAATAAAATGAGTTGGTCTGCGGGTTTGAGCTGTTTTAATATGTGTTGCCCTTCGGTTATCTTTTGCTGGGCTTCGCTTAAATTTTTAGCATTTTTAATGTCTGGAATAATAACGAACTCAAAACCAATATAAAACTTAAGACGCTTCTGATAGCCAGCAATAAGTTGTTCTAACTGCTTATTATCGGTTTTTCCTACGGCTAAAAGTTTAATCTTCATCTGTTACTTCCACTTTATATTGCAGCCGATACTTGGCTTTTGAATCTCCGAAATTTTTTGCTTATTTAAAATACAGTCGAGAGCCGATTTTAAATCAGTTCCCGTTACCGGGATGCCATTACCTGGACGTGAATTGTCAATTTGACCACGGTAAACCAAACTTAATCCGCCATCAAAAACAAAGAAATCGGGGGTACAAGCTGCCTTGTAAGCCTTGGCTACATCTTGTGTTTCATCGTATAAATACGGAAAAGGATAGCCAACTTTTAAAGCTTGCTGTTTCATTAAATCAGGACTGTCTTGCGGATAATTAAGTACATCATTCGCAGAAATAGCAATAAAATTTACACCTCTTTGTTGGTAGTAATTAGCCATTGTTACCAAAGTGTCATTCACATGTATCACAAAAGGACAATGGTTGCAGATAAACATAACAACAGTTGCCTTTGCTCCCTTTAAAGTATTTAAAGATTTAAATTGCGCTGTTACAGTATCAAAAAGATTAAAATTGGGGGCTTTTGTCCCTAAAGGCAACATGTATGAAGCGGTTTCTGACATTAATTTATTTTAGGTTAAAACTAAGGAATCTAATTCAGATTTTAAAATTTTTTGTAGTTTTAGCCTAAACTTATCAAACACATGAGCAATAACATCTCTTTTGACGATTTTACCAAACTCGATTTACGCATAGGTACTGTTACAGAAGTTAGCAACTTTCCCGAAGCACGAAAACCAGCCTATAAATTAAAAATTGATTTTGGCGATTTAGGCATCAAGCAATCGAGTGCGCAAATTACCGAAAACTATAGCATATCCGATTTATTAAACCGACAAGTTGTTGCCGTTGTCAATTTTGAACGCAAACAAATTGCCAACTATTTTAGCGAGTGCTTGGTATTGGGTGTTGCCGATAAAGAGGGTGCTATTGTATTATTACAATCTGGAAAACCCATTAAAAATGGCACTTCGGTAAGTTAAATCATTATGGACAGTAAGCTACTTGATCAACTAAATGCATCGCTTAAAGGCGAATTGTTTTATGACGATTTGTATAAATCCGTTTATGCAACAGATGCCTCTGTATACAGAAAAATACCGTTGGCTGTGGCCTATCCAAAAGATATATTTGATATCAAAACGCTTGTAAGATTTGCCGATAAGCAGCGCACCGGGTTAATTCCCAGAGCCGCAGGAACCTCATTGGCGGGGCAATGTGTGGGCGATGGTATTGTGGTTGATGTTTCAAAACATTTTACTAAGATTTTAGGCTTTGATGAGCGTAAAAAAACAGTTACCGTACAGCCGGGTGTTATTCGCGATGATTTGAATCGGTATTTAAAACCCTTTGGTTTGTTTTTTGGTCCCAATACTTCAACTTCAAATCGCTGTATGATTGGCGGCATGGTGGGTAATAATTCGTCAGGTACAACCTCAATCCAGTACGGTGTTACCCGCGATAAAATTATACAACTCAACTGTATTTTAAGCGATGGGTCATCGGCTGTTTTTAAAGAATTGACTTGCGACGGATTTAAAGCCAAAACAAAAGGGCAAACTCTCGAAAATAAAATATACCAACAGATTTATAAAGAATTGTCGCAAGAATCGATTCAAACTGAAATTCACAATAATTTTCCAAACAAAAAAATACACCGCCGTAATAATGGCTATGCTGTAGATATGCTTTTAAATTGTTCGCTTTTTGGAGGCGATAATGACCATATAAATTTAGGCCAATTGCTTTGCGGCAGTGAAGGAACACTTGCTTTTACAACAGAAATCACACTGCAATTAGACAATTTACCCCCTTGTGAAAATTTGATGATTGCGGCTCATTTTAACAGTATTCCAGAAAGTTTGGAGGCTGTGGTTGTGGCCATGAAACACAATTTATACACCTGTGAGCTGATGGATAAATCTATTTTAGATTGTACTAAAAACAACCGCGAACAGGCAAAGAACAGGTTTTTTATTGAAGGAGATCCTGGGGCTATTTTGATGTTAGAAGTCGCCGCAAATACCAAAGCCGATGCGCTAAAGCAAGCGCACAATTTAATTGCCGATTTAAAGGCACAGCATTTTGGTTATGCCTTTCCTATTTTAGAGGGCAATGATATAGATAAACTTATCAATTTAAGAAAAGCTGGACTCGGTTTATTAGGCAATATTATTGGCGATAAAAAAGCCGTTGCCTGTATTGAAGATACAGCTGTGAGGGTTTCTGATTTACCAAAATATATAGGAGAATTTACCAAGATGATGGCAAAATACAAGCAACAAGCCATTTATTATGCCCATGCAGGTGCTGGCGAAATTCACCTCCGCCCTATTCTCAATCTAAAAAAACAAGCCGATGTGGCCTTGTTTAGAACCATAACCACCGAAACGGCTCTTTTGGTAAAACGTTATGGCGGTTCGTTTAGTGGCGAACATGGCGATGGTATTGTGCGCTCTGAATTTATACCATTGATGATAGGTGAAAAGAATTACGACTTACTAAAACGTCTAAAAAATACTTTTGACCCCAACAATATTTTAAACCCTGGTAAGATTGTAAATCCAGAAAAAATGGATGCTAATCTGCGTTATGTTCCCGAGTGCAATGAACCCGAAATAAATACCTTACTCGATTTTTCTGATTCGCTTGGAATTTTGCGCACTGCCGAAAAATGTAATGGCTCTGGCGATTGCAGAAAGCCTAATGCGGCTGGTGGTGTTATGTGCCCCAGTTACCGTGCCACTAAAAATGAAACAGATACCACACGTGCACGAGCCAATGCCTTACGGGAATTTCTGACCAATTCAGACCAACAAAATAAATTCAACCATCAAGAATTAAAGCAGGTTTTTGATTTGTGTCTCAGTTGTAAAGCTTGTGCCAGCGAATGCCCGAGCAATGTTGATGTGGCAGCGCTTAAAGCGGAATTTTTATACCAATATCAAAAAGACAACCCACCCAATTTTCGCACTAAATTATTTGCTCAAAACACCCAATATGCTGCCAAAATTGGCCGCTTTGCTTTTTTAGCCAATAGTATTGCCAATACCACAATTTCTAAAAAAATATTGGGTATTGCCACAGAGCGCAGTATTCCAAAAATTGCCAATGTGTCTTTTGCCAAGTGGTTTTTGAAACATCAGAAAAAAAGAAAAGCGAAACCAACTTTATCAACGCTGTATTTATTTAATGACGAATTCACTAATTTTTACGATGTAAATATTGGTAAAGATGCTGTTGTTTTACTTGAGAATTTAGGCTATGAAGTTAAAGTTATTTTCCATGCCGAGAGTGGTCGCAGTGCTATTTCAAAAGGTTTTTTAGAAGAAGCTAAAGTCTTTGCTAATAGCAATATAGAAAGTTTTAAAGATTTGATTAATCACAAAATACCCTTAGTCGGTATTGAACCCTCGGCTATTTTAAGTTTCAGAGATGACTATTTACGTTTGGCAGCCGATAAAGTAGCTGCTAAAAAATTAAGTACTAATTGCTTTACCATAGAAGAATTCATCAGCAAAGAATTTAAAAAAGGACATATTTCTTGCGATAGCTTTACTTTAGAAAGTAAAAATGTTAAGGTGCATACCCACTGTCACCAAAAGTCTTTAAGTAACAGTAGCAGTACATTTACAATGCTTAATATTCCTAAAAATTACACAGTACAAATTTTAGCTTCGGGCTGTTGTGGTATGGCAGGATCTTTTGGCTATGAAAAAGAACACTACGACATCAGTATGCAAATTGGCGAAGACAGTTTGTTTAAAAAATTGCGCTCACTGTCAAAAAAAACACTCATAGCTGCCAATGGCACAAGTTGCCGCCATCAAATAAAAGAGGGCACTTCGCGCCAAGCAGAACATCCGGTAAGTATTTTAAGACAGGCTTTGTTATGAAAAAGTGTTCAGTGAGCAGTTGGCAGAGAATTTAAATATAAAAACTAAACAGACATATTATGACAAATTCAAAACTCATTAAAGTAAGTGCTTTGGCACTGGTTATTTTAGGTATCGCTATGATTTACATAGGCGGTTTTTACGCACCAAAGATTATGCTCCCTCCTATTATTACTGGTGTTGGCTTTTTTATTATTGCATGGGTTTTTAATGCAAGAGAGAAATAACTCAAACTGGCCGTTACAGCCATAAACAATCTAAGCCATCGGTAATAAGGTGTAAGACCAATCCCATGCCAATAACTCTTGTTCTTTTAAAAAAACAAAGAGCAATATAAACCGCCAGTGCCCAATAAGTATGCAACGGATGAAAACCAATGCTACAACGATTGGGGTCAAAAATTGGGGTAGCTAACAAATGATCTAAATCAATAAGCATGGTTAAAAGCATTATAAAGTATGCCGCCTTCCAATTTTTATTAAAGAAAAAATAAGCAATTATTACAGGAAAAATAAAATGCAATCCGTAGTGAATACTGAGTCTGATTAATTCCATTAGCGGATTTCTATAACACTATTTTCAAGATAATTTAATGCGTTTGGACCTTCCATAAACAACAAATCTAAAATACTGAGATTGGGTAAAAATCCGTATTTTTCGTCAAACATTTGTGTATAGGTTTCAAAACTAAAAGGATGAGCTGTTTTGGCATTGGCTAAATACCTGTAATCAACATCATAAAACGTCTTGTATTCTTTTGTTTTTGTGATGTTTACGTCATATTCTAGCAAATCTAAAATCAGCTTTAGCGAGGCAATATTCAAATCTAATAAGTTATTGTATTCTCCTTCAAAAAAAGCAATAAAATCATCTTCGTAAAATTCAAAATACGGCGAGGTTTGGTAAGCCGTTTTAATAGATTTTAAATGTTGTTTTTGCCAGTTAAAAGACTGTTCAATTCTGATGTTTTTGGTGAGTTGTCTTTCGCCATTTCTCAAATGTATAATGGGTATGTTAAGCATTAGCTTGCCATTGGCACCATAAACATAACAACGGTTTCTATAGGTTTGTTTTTGGTAATTATCGCATACTTCTAAACAAACCGATGGATTCTTTGCCATCATTGAAAACTGACTTATGGGACCAAAATAAGTGGGTTGTATTACAATCACTTTTAAAACCTAATTGTGTTAACTTTTAACGCGCTTTCTGTAAAAATCAAATCCAAACCAAAGGGCTAAAAAACCTAAGAAATAATAGAAATAAGATACGGGTTTGCCACTACCGCCAACGGTAGTAAACAGCCGTTCCCAACGTACTTTATTTAGGCCTTTGCCATTAGAATTCCAACTCATCCATATAAAAACAGGCTTGCCGACTACGTGGTCAAAAGGCACAAAGCCCCAATAACGTGAGTCTTCTGAGTGGTCTCTGTTGTCACCCATCATCCAATAATAATTTTGTTTAAAAGTATAAGACGTGGCTATTTTTCCGTTTATATAAATACTATTGCCTTTGATTTTCAAATCATTCTTTTCGTATTCGCCAATAATTTTATTGTAAAATGGTAAATTATCTAAGGTTATTGCCACTGTTTTTCCTTTTTCAGGAATATATATTGGCCCTAAGAAATCACGATTCCAAGTAAGCTTACTATCGTGTGGAAAGACATCTTCTAAAACACCTTTAGGAATAGATTCGCGTTCAATTTTCTTTATTAGCGGATTTTTAGCAATGCGTCTGGCATTATTGGCTGTTAAATTGATGCGGTAATTACCGTTTTGATATTGTCCATACTCAGTTGAGCCATAACGATCTTCAATAAAGCGTTTGCTCAACTGTTGCCCATCCGTGTAAACGGTATAATTAAACTGAGGCTTGGCACGGTCTGGTAATACAGTCTGTTTGCCATTAATATACACATAACCATTAACAACACTTAAGGTATCTCCCGCTATGCCCACACAACGCTTTACATAATTAGATTTTTTATCAACGGGTTTTCTAATTTTATGATCGGGTGTTTTAAAAAACTGCTGAACGGTATCGGCAGGCCAATTAAATACAACGATATCGTTGCGTTTTATACTCTGTAATCCCGGAAATCTAAAATAAGGCAGTTGTGGCTTGCTTAAATACGATTTAACACCAATTAATGGCAAGGTATCGTGTACCATAGGAGCCGCAATAGGTGTCATTGGCGTTCTTGCACCATAATGAAACTTACTTACAAAGAGAAAATCACCTACCAAAAGTGACTTTTCTAAAGACGATGTTGGTATGGTATAAGGTTGCATAAAATAAGTGTGCACCATAGTGGCAGCTACTATTGCAAATACGATAGAGCTTACCCACTCACCCGTGTTTGTACGTGGTTTTAAACTGCGGTCTTTAATATAATCGCCAGAATCCACATAGTTAAAATAAAATACATACAGGCCTAAAGTTACTATTGCCAACCATGTGTCCTTGCTTGAATTGTGTCCGAAACTGCGGATGGTTTCTACCCATACCACTGGAAACATCAATAAATTAATAATTGGCACAAACAGTAAGGCCACCCACCATTTTGGGCGGTTTATAATTTGCATGAGTACCACCGCATTGTAAATAGGAATAAGTGCTTCCCATGCTTGACGTCCTGCTTTTACATAGAGCTTGTAGGTTCCTAAAAAATGTAAAACCTGAACGGCAAGAAAAAAATAGAATAATTGTATAAGTGTCATTTTTGATTAATTTCTTTAAAGTTGGTAAAGTTAAAATATTTTCAAGACTCAAGCCTATTACATTGTGTACTTAAAAGTGTTTTAACCAATGTTTAACACATCTTTCATACTAAAAACACCCTCTCGTCCAGCAATCCATTCGGCAGCTAAAACGGCTCCCAAAGCAAATCCTTTGCGGCTATAGGCTTCGTGTTTAATAGAAATTTTGTCGACTTCGCTTGTGTAATTAACCCAATGTGTTCCGGGTACATCAGGCAAACGATTGGATTTAATATTGATTGTCTCCTTATCGGATGATGCTTCTAAGAGCCATTTTTCTTTGGTACTGTTCTCTATAATTTGTTCGGCCAAACTAATCGCCGTACCACTTGGGGCATCTTTTTTTTGTGTGTGATGTGTTTCTTCAATAGCCACATTATAACTGCTGTGTTGGCGCATTAATTTGGCAAGTTTTATGTTGAGATCGAAAAATAAATTAACGCCCAAACTAAAATTTGAGGCATAAAGCATGGCCCCTTTATTTTTGTGACACATGGCAACAGCCTCATCGTATTTATCTAACCACCCTGTAGTGCCCGAAACAACTGGAACATTACTTGTCAACGCCAATGACACATTTCCGAAAGCTACATTTGGCGCACTAAAATCTATGGCTACATCGGCCTTATTAAATTGAAAATTCTCGGTATCAAAATCCAATTTAGAAACAATAGCATGGCCCCGTTCTAAAGCAATTTTTTCAATTTCTTTTCCCATTTTGCCATATCCTAGCAGTGCTATTTTCATATTAATTTATATTTTATTTTCATATTAATTTATATTTATAGTTGTCGAAATACCAAAAACAGGTTTACTGATGTCTGATGTATAAATTATTTTAGGTCTAAAACTAACCCTATTATCAATTGGTTTATCTTGTAAATGGGCATCTACATTGGCCTCAACAATATTTAAAGCGTAAAATGCCAAGGTTAAAAACAAAGACAAATCACGATTCCGTTTAAATGTTTTTTGAGCACTGATTAAACCATCATCAGAAAGGAGACCTGAAAATTCATCTGGCTTACCTGCCAATCTTAATTTATAAGCTTTGCGGTATTGTTTAAAATCTGAGCTGTTCAAAAAATAGTAATAAGAACTTGACCCTATGGCAGCATAAACAAGAGGAATTTTCCAATATTTTTTATTGTAGGCTTGCCCAAGTCCTGGCAATACAGCCGAGTAAAAAGCAGCTTTTGAAGGCGAAAGTGGATTGATTAAGTCGTCTCTAAAAATGGTGTCGATTTCAATCTTGTTACGCAATTTTTTTTTCTGCGCAAACATTGATACCGACATGGTAAAGATTAGAAATAAAACAAATATTTTTTTCATTTAAAGCAATAATTTTTTTAAACGATTTAATTCGGATTCGTTAGAAAATTTAATTTCTATTTTTCCTTTTCCGGCAGCATTTGTTTTAATACACACACCCTTTCCTAAAAGGGCTACAAAATCAGATTCTATTTGAGATACCAACTCAGATTTTTTAATCTGTTGTGATTTTAAAGCTGAAATATTGCCGCCATTTTTTATTTTTCTAACCAAATCTTCAGTTTGCCTAACCGAAAGTTTTAGTTTAACTATTTGTTCGTATATATTTAATTGGTCTTCTTGCTTTTCTACATTTATAAGCGCTCTTCCATGCCCCATACTTATAAAACCATCACGCATTCCTGTCTGAATTATTGGGTCTAATTTTAACAAGCGTAAATAATTTGTAACCGTTGAGCGTTCTTTACCCACACGTTTGCTCAATTGCTCTTGCGTTAAATTTATTTCGTCTATTAAACGTTGGTATGACAGAGCTATTTCTATGGGATCTAAATCTTTACGTTGGATGTTTTCTACCAAGGCCATGGCCAACATTTCTTGGTCATTGGCCAACCTGATATAAGTAGGTATCGTTTTTAATCCCAATTGTTTTGAAGCTCTTAAACGGCGTTCGCCCGACACCAGTTGAAATTTGTTATGGGCTATTTTTCTTACCGTAATAGGCTGAATGACACCCAATTCTTGAATAGAAACAGCTAACTCAGTCAGTGCTTTTTCATTAAAATGGGTTCTTGGTTGAAATGGATTCTCAATAATTTTATCCAGTTCAACATCAATAATGGTATCTAAAACAGCTGTTTTATTTACTGCAAACGATTCGTTTATTTCTGATTCTGAAGCCGTTTTTAAAATAGCCGACAAGCCCCGTCCCAATGCCTGTTTTTTAGTCGCTTTAGCCATGTGTATTCTTTTTAAGTATTTCGTGCGCTAAATTAATATAATTTACAGCACCGCGGCTCGTTGCATCGTAAGCAATAATACTCTCACCAAAACTAGGGGCTTCGCTCAAGCGTGTATTGCGGTGAATTATGGTTTTAAAAACCATGTGCTGAAAATGTTTTTTAACTTCTTCAATCACCTGATTTGATAAGCGCAAACGCGAATCGTACATGGTGAGCAATAAGCCTTCAATATCCAGCGCTTCATTGTGCACTTTTTGCACACTTTTTATGGTATTTAGCAATTTGCCCAACCCTTCTAAAGCAAAATATTCACACTGAATAGGAATCACAACAGAGTCGGCAGCTGTAAGCGCATTAAGTGTTATCAAACCAAGTGATGGGGCACAGTCAATAATAATATAATCGTAATCATCTTTGATAGGAAGCAATGCTTTTTTAAGCATGTATTCCCGGTCTGCTGTATCTATCAATTCAATTTCTACAGCCACCAAATCAATACAGGCTGGCATGATGGAAACATTTGGAGAGTTTGTAGGAATTACAGCTTCGTTTGCAGGTATTTCAAGTTCTAAAACCTGATAAGTTCCTTTGGTAACCTTATCTATATCTACACCCAATCCAGACGAAGCATTGGCTTGCGGATCGGCATCGATTAACAAAACTTTTTTTTCTAAAACACCCAGTGCTGCTGCAAGATTTAGCGAAGTTGTTGTTTTTCCTACGCCTCCTTTTTGATTGGCAACGGCTATTATTTTTCCCATTAATTTCTTGTTTTTTTGAAGTTGCGAAAATACACTATTCCTATCAAAGAATTATTGTGTTAACAGTGTTAACTTTTCTGATTAAATTCTAAATTTTAAGCTTTCTTTTTCGAACGAATCATCACTTCAAGCATGTCCCACATTTCTTGTGGAATGGCCTCTAACATATTAAATTCTCCTGCGCCTTGTAACCATTCGCCACCATCAATGGTAATAACTTCTCCGTTTATATAGGCAGAAAAATCACTCATCAAATAAGCGGCTAAATTGGCCAATTCTTGATGTTCACCTACACGACGCAATGGAATCTTCTTTTTCATGTCGAATTTATCTTTTAAATCGCCAGGTAAAAGCCTGTCCCAAGCACCTTTTGTAGGAAAAGGGCCTGGTGCAATGGCATTTGTTCTGATGCCATATTTAGCCCATTCTACAGCAAGTGAGCGTGTCATTGCCAATACGCCGGCCTTGGCTGTAGCCGATGGTACCACATAAGCAGAACCTGTCCAAGCGTAGGTTGTTACAATATTTAAAACAGTGGCGCTGTCTTGTTTTTCTGCAATCCAATGCTTGCCAAAAGCAAGGGTACAATTTTTACTTCCTTTTAAAACAATGTCAATAACGGTATCAAAGGCATTAGCCGATAGGCGTTCTGTAGGGCTTATAAAATTACCTGCAGCATTGTTTAATAATCCATCCACTTTACCAAATGTAGCTACACTTTTAGCTAACATAGCTTTTACTTGGTCATAGTGCCTTACATCGCATTGAACAGGTAAGACCTTCCCGCCTGTTTTTGTTTCCAATTCATTTGCTGTATTTTGAAGTTTTTCAAAATTGCGTGAAGAGATAACCACATTGGCTCCTAATTGCAAAAAATAAGTACTCATGGCTTTTCCCAAACCACTTCCACCACCAGTAACAACATAGGTTTTTCCTTTTAGGGCATTATCTTTTAACATGGGTTTGTTATACATCATAAATATATTTTAATTGCTGTAAAAATAAACTTTTAATTTGTGAAAATAATATTATTTTTAATTAAGATTTTTTTAATTGAAAATACTTGTCAAACATAAAACTCTTTGTATATTTGCCGAACTTTTTTAGTGAACCTTTAAGGCTTTAATTAGATAATAGTAAAATGAAAAGAACATACCAACCATCGAGAAGGAAAAGAAATAACAAACACGGTTTTAGAGAACGTATGGCTAGTGTAAGCGGCAGAAAAGTCTTGGCAAGAAGACGTGCTAAAGGCAGAGCTAAAGTAAGTGTATCCTCAGAACCAAGTCCAAAAAAATAGTGACTGTTTTTTATAATATACCAAGAGGTGTTACTTTTATTAGTAACACCTTTTTTTATATCTTTTTGATAACTTATTACACATAATGTTTCTTTACAAATTATATTTTTAAATATTTGCAATAAATAAATACCATGCCAAAAGACGCTTCAATAAAATCGGTTTTAATTATAGGGTCTGGTCCAATTGTTATTGGACAAGCTTGCGAATTTGACTACTCTGGAACACAAGCTGTAAAATCTTTAAGGGAAGAAGGAATTAAAGTTATTTTAATAAATTCAAATCCGGCTACCATAATGACAGATCCTGCTATGGCAGACCATGTCTATTTAAAACCGTTAACAACAAAATCTATTATTGATATCTTAAAAAAGCACAATATTGATGCTGTATTGCCAACTATGGGTGGCCAAACAGCTTTAAATTTATGTATTGAAGCTGAAGAGAAAGGTATTTGGGATGATTTCAACGTCAAAATAATTGGCGTAGACATCAAAGCCATTAATATTACTGAAGATCGCGAACAGTTTAGAAAACTGATGAATAGCATAGGTATTGCGCAAGCACCTAGTAAAACAGCCACATCCTTTTTGCAAGGTAAAGAAATTGCCCAAGAATTTGGTTTCCCATTGGTTATCAGACCTTCGTTCACTTTAGGAGGTACAGGGGCTTCTATTGTTTACGAAAAAGAAGATTTTGGCAATCTTTTAGAACGTGGGTTAGAAGCTTCACCTATTCATGAAGTATTGATAGATAAAGCTTTACTGGGTTGGAAAGAATACGAACTAGAGCTTTTACGCGACAAAAATGATAATGTTATCATTATATGTACCATAGAAAATATGGATCCTATGGGTATTCATACTGGCGATTCTATAACTGTAGCTCCAGCAATGACTTTGAGTGATACTGCTTACCAGCGCATGCGCGATATGGCCATTAAAATGATGCGCTCTATTGGCGATTTTGCAGGGGGTTGTAATGTGCAATTTGCACTGAGTCCTGACGAAAAAGAAGAAATTATTGCCATCGAAATAAATCCAAGAGTGTCGCGTTCTTCGGCATTAGCTTCAAAAGCAACAGGTTACCCCATCGCAAAAATCGCCTCAAAATTGGCCATTGGTTATCATTTAGACGAGCTTAAAAATCAGATAACTAAAAATACTTCGGCGCTTTTTGAGCCTACTCTAGATTATGTAATCGTTAAAATTCCGCGGTGGAATTTTGATAAATTTAAAGGTTCTGAACGCGTTATAGGGCTTCAAATGAAATCGGTTGGTGAAGTCATGGCTATTGGACGTTCTTTTCAGGAAGCCCTACACAAAGCCACACAATCTTTAGAAATAAAACGCAATGGTATTGGTGCAGATGGCAAAGGAAATAACGATTACGATACCATAGTTGACAAACTTATCAATCCGAGTTGGGATCGGGTTTTTGTTATCTACGATGCCATAAAAATGGGCTTGTCACTTCAAAAAATACATGAACTAACAAAAATAGACTTCTGGTTTTTAAAACAATACGAGTCTCTTTATCTAATCGAAAAAGAAATTTCTAACCACACTCTAGACAACTTGCCAAAACCCTTATTATTAGAAGCCAAGCAAAAAGGTTATGGCGACAGGCAAATTGCACATATGCTGGGCTGTTTAGAAAGTCATGTATACAATAAACGCCAAGAATTAAATATAAACCGTGTTTATAAATTAGTAGATACATGTGCGGCAGAATTTAATGCACAAACACCTTACTACTACTCCACTTTCGAAAACAAAAGTACCCTTAACGGGATAGAAACAGTTGAAAATGAATCGGTAGTAAGCGACAGAAAAAAGATAGTTGTGTTGGGATCGGGGCCAAATAGAATTGGACAAGGAATAGAATTCGACTATTGCTGTGTACACGGTATTTTGGCAGCTAAAGAATGTGGTTACGAAACCATCATGATAAACTGTAATCCTGAAACTGTTTCAACTGATTTTGATATTGCCGACAAACTCTACTTTGAACCTGTTTTTTGGGAGCATATTTTTGACATCATTCAGCATGAAAAACCCGAAGGTGTTATTGTTCAACTTGGGGGTCAGACGGCTTTAAAGCTATCCGAAAAATTAGAGAAATACGGTGTCAAAATAATTGGTACCAGTTTTGAAGCCCTAGATTTGGCAGAAGACCGTGGCCGTTTTTCTGAATTACTTAAAGACTTAAAAATTCCATATCCAGAATTTGGTACCGCCACATCTGCTGAAGAAGCCCTTTTGATTGCTGACAAACTAGATTTTCCTATCTTAATAAGACCTTCTTATGTACTGGGTGGTCAAGGAATGAAAATAGTAATTAACAAAGACGAACTTGAAAAGCATGTGGTTAATATTTTGCGAAAAATACCAAATAATGTGCTTCTATTAGACCGTTATTTAGATGGCGCTATAGAGGCCGAAGCCGATGCCATTTGCGACGGAAAAGATGTTTATATTATTGGAATCATGGAACATATTGAGCCTTGCGGTGTTCACTCTGGCGATTCTAATGCCACCTTACCCCCTTTTAATTTGGGCGAGTTTGTGATGCAACAATTAAAAGACCATACTGTAAGAATTGCCAAAGCGCTTAAAACAGTTGGCTTGATAAACATACAATTTGCTATAAAAGACGATGTTGTTTATATTATTGAAGCCAACCCAAGAGCCTCTAGAACAGTTCCTTTTATTTCAAAAGCTTATAACGAACCTTACGTAAACTATGCTACTAAAGTAATGTTGGGCACACACAAGGTAAAGGATTTTAATTTCAACCCAAAACTAAAAGGGTTTGCTATTAAACAGCCTGTATTTTCGTTTGATAAATTTCCAAATGTAAATAAAAATTTGGGGCCTGAGATGAAATCGACAGGAGAAAGCATTTTGTTTATTGATGACTTAAAAGACGACCAGTTCTATGAGTTATACTCTAGACGAAAAATGTATTTAAGCAAATAATCAAACAGATTTAAAAAACTCTTTGTTTATTTTCTTCTGCAAAATCAACAAAAGACATTAAATACTTCATAGATTTATAAGCAGCGGTTTCTGTACTGCCTGTGGTCGAAAGAAGACGCCCTTTATAATTGGTTGACATTGAATAGCCCTCTTTATTATAATAAGCTTTCACCTTGTTTAAAATAGATAAAGTTCCCATAATAATAATTTTTTAGTTGTTTCAAATATCTTATAAACTATTTATATTTAAGGTATTGCTATTCCCCAAAAGCAATCGGGACATTTCCCCTTAATTTAAATAAAAAACCCCAATCCAGAATTGGAATGGGGTTTGGTCGGAATAAGATTACCCCTCAATGAATCTTACTGCCTTCTTAATAACTAAATCAAGGAATATAATACACAATCAAAATATAACAATTAAGAATAAACCTCAATTCACAACAAATTTGATGTATTTAATTTCTACAATGCTCTATTAAATTCCCCAAACTCAAGGGGGTTATTTCCCCTTTTTGATATTGTAAGTTTTATTAATCTGGTTTTAATGAGTTTGCAATTCAAATAATATTTTAAAATCCCTTTAAAACTTGACAATTATCATAGTTAATATTAATAAGACGTCTTATTTTTACAACATTTTAATATTTAATACTACTTATGAAAACTGAAACAAAAAAACTTATTTGCGATGCCAATGAAGCGGTTGCAATAATCGCTCACAAAACAAACGAAATTTGTGCCATCTATCCCATTACACCTGCTTCTCCAATGGGAGAACACGCCGAAGTGTTTAGTGCCCGTGGCGATAATAATATATGGGATAACATTCCTAAAATTGTTGAAATGCAAAGTGAAGGTGGCGCGTCTGGTGCGGTTCACGGATCATTACAAGGAGGCGCACTTACCACTACCTTTACAGCCTCACAAGGCTTGTTGCTAATGATTCCCAATATGTATAAAATTGCCGGAGAGCTTTTGCCATCAGTAATACACGTTGCTGCAAGAACCATTGCTACACATGCGCTATCTATTTTTGGAGACCACAGCGATGTTATGGCAACACGCCAAACCGGATTTGCCATGTTATTTGGCAATTCAGTTCAAGAAGCACATGATATGGCACTTATTTCTCAGGTAGCTACTTTAAAATCAAGAATTCCTTTTTTAAATATTTTTGACGGATTTAGAACCTCGCATGAAATATCTAAAATTGATGCCATTCCTGATGAGGTCATAAAAGCAATGATGCCAGAAGATAAAATTTTAGAACACAGAAACAGGGGGCTAAATCCAGATAATCCTGTAATTAGAGGGACTTCTCAAAATCCTGATGTGTTTTTTCAAGCCAGAGAAGCGGCCAATACTTATTACAATGCCGTGCCTAAAATTGTTCAAGATGTTATGGACGAATTTTACAACCACACAGGCAGATCCTATAAATTATTTGACTACATAGGCGCTAAAGATGCCGAGCGCATGATTATTATAATGGGTTCTGGTGCAGGAGCTGTAGCAGAAACTATTGAAAAAATGGTTGGTGATGGCGAAAAAGTAGGCGCTATTTTTGTAAGATTATTCAGACCTTTCTCTATTGAACACATTATGGATATGATTCCTAAAACAGTAACTAAAATAGCTGTTTTAGACCGCACAAAAGAACCCGGAAGTATTGGAGATCCACTATATCTTGATATAATAAGTGCTTTTGTTGAATACGGTAAAGCAATGCCAAATATTATAGGAGGCAGATATGGCTTATCATCAAAAGAATTTACACCTGCAATGGTTAAGGGTATTTATGACGAACTTTTAAATTTAAAACCTAAAAATCACTTTACCATTGGTATTAATGATGATGTTACACATACCAGCTTAGATTTTAATCCAGAGTACAGAACAGAGAAAGATACCATTAACTGTATGTTTTATGGCTTAGGTTCTGATGGAACTGTGGGTGGAAATAAAAACTCAATCAAAATTATCGGTCAAACAACTGGTAATTACGTTCAAGGTTATTTTGTATATGATTCTAAAAAAGCAGGCGCGCAGACAATATCGCATCTCAGATTCGGTCCAAAACCAATATCTTCTACTTATTTAATTGACACAGCCGATTTTATTGCCTGCCATCAATTTAATTTTGTTGAAAAATACGACATAGCCAAAGACCTCAAAAGAGGCGGCACCTTTTTGTTAAACTCACCTTATTCTAAAGATGATGTTTGGGATAAATTACCTAAAACTTTACAAGAAAGAATTGTCAGTAAATCACTTATATTTTATGTGATAGATGCTACCAGCGTAGCTCTTGAAGCCAAGTTAGGCAAACGTACCAACACAATTTTACAAACTTGTTTCTTTGCTATTTCAGGTGTACTTCCCAAAGAAGAAGCCATAAAGAAAATTAAAGAAGCCATTGTAAAATCGTATTCTCATAAAGGTGATAAAGTTGTTCAAATGAACTTTAATGCAGTCGATAAAGCCTTAGAAAACCTTCATCAAGTTCATTACTCTAATAAAATAACCAGTTCAAAAGAATTCTCGACTGCCATGTCTGGAAACGCACCAGCATTTGTGCAAAAAGTTTTGGGTGTTATTTTAGAAGGAAAAGGCGATGAATTACCTGTTAGTGCTTTTCCAGTTGATGGTACCTTCCCTACAGGTACCACCAAATACGAAAAAAGTGGTATTGCCGATTTTATCCCTATTTGGGATGATGAAAATCTGTGTACACAATGTAATAAATGTGTTATGATTTGCCCACACGCAGCTATAAGATCTAAAGTTGTATCAAATAGCGAACTCAAAAATATTCCTTCAGAATTTAAACATGTCCCTGCTAAAGGAAGACCTTTTAATGCCAAAGAGGAATCTTATTTACTACAAGTTTCTCCAGAAGATTGTACTGGATGTGATTTATGTGTGGCTGTTTGTCCTGCTGTAAGTAAAGAAGATGCCGACTTCAAAGCCATAAACATGCGGAACAAAATTGAAAAATCTGAAGTTGAAAATATAAATTGGAACTATTTTGATGAACTGCCTTATTATGACAGAAAAGAATTAAGCATTACCAATGTAAAAGGCTCTCAATTCTTAGAACCATTATTTGAATTCTCAGGCGCTTGTTCCGGTTGTGGCGAAACACCTTATATTAAGCTTGTTACGCAGCTGTATGGCGATAGTATGATAGTTGCCAATGCCACAGGTTGTTCTTCAATATATGGAGGCAATCTCCCTACCACACCATATACAAAAAATGCAGAAGGCAGAGGACCTGCTTGGGCAAACTCATTATTCGAAGACAATGCAGAGTACGGTTTAGGCATGCGTTTGGCGCTGACTAAAAAACAAGAATTAGCCTTTAATTTGCTCAAAAAAATAGAGCTATTAGTAGGTAGCGACATTGTAGATGCCATTGTTAGCAATCAAGAAAAAACAGAGGCAGAAAAAGAGATTAAAATTGCTGATATCGAGAAACTTAAATCTGTTCTTGAAGCCTTAAACGATGTAGATGCTAAAAAACTTCTTAGCTTAACCACATATTTACGCAAACAAATGGTTTGGATATTTGGTGGCGACGGCTGGGCCTATGATATTGGCTATGGTGGACTAGACCATGTATTAGCCTCTGGAGAAGATATTAATATTTTGGTTCTTGATACCCATGTATATTCTAATACTGGTGGCCAAGCTTCAAAATCGACTCCTATGGGAGCCAGTGCCAAGTTCTCTATTGCAGGAAAACGCACACAAAGAAAAGACGTTGCCCTACAAGCCATCTCTTACGGAAATGTTTATGTGGCACAAATAGCAATGGGTGCTAAAGATTTACAAACACTCAAAGCCATTGAAGAAGCTGTTGCCTATCCCGGTCCTTCAATTATTATCGCTTATTCTCACTGTGGTGAACATGGTTACGATTTAAAACACGGTGCCACCCAACAAACAAAAGCTGTAAATAGCGGTTTTTGGCCACTGTTTAGGTTTAATCCTAACAATGCAAAAGGAAAGAAATTTAAACTCGATTCTAAAATGCCAAGTATTCCTTTAGAGGATTTTATGTATAATGAAGCCCGATTTACTCGTGTTGTAAAAGACAACCCAAAAGTAGCCAAAGAGCTCTTAGAAAAGGCACAACAAGGTGTTGAAGAAAAATGGGAAAAGTTAGAATTGTATCAAAATATTTAATATAAAAGAGTACCCCTTATCAAAAATAAGGGGTACTCTTTGTACTTTTTCTAAAAATAAAGAATTCGTTTTTAAAATTTGAGCAAATTGATTTGTTAGCTTATCTTTGTTAAAAATATATCTGATGAACGTCATTCTTTTTGATAGCGATGTCCGCAATGCACTATTACCGTTAACATATACCCGTCCTGTAGCAGATATTCGCGTTGGTATTTTAACCCTTCGCGAGAAGTGGGAAAACTTACTCAGCACTACCACAACCACAATTACAGAAGACTATTTGACCGACAAATATCCTATGGTAGAATTTCAAGCCAATATTATGGTGAATGCTTCCTTTATTCCAACTCTAAATTTGGCTAAAAAAGTTAGGAAACTAAAAGAAAATGAAGCCCTTTTAAAAAACGGCACTGTAATAGCTTTTTTTACCAGCAATACCCAAGAAATAGTAGATTTCAGCTCCTACAATTGTACAGAGGTAAATGAAAATATTTTACAAATAAAAAATGTATGTGATATTTTTAAGTTAAACGAGGCCGCTATTAAACTTGATTTTGAAATAATTACCAAAGGACGTGTGTCACAACCCATACCAGATACTGTCCATTGTATCAATAAAGAAAATATTTTTTTAGAAGAAGGGGCTAAAGTAGAAATTGCTGTTCTCAACGCTTCTAAAGGGCCTATTTATATTGGTAAAGAAGCCGAAATTATGGAAGCTTGTATGATTAGAGGCCCCTTTGCGATGGGGCAAAATTCTCTATTAAAAATGGGCGCTAAAATATATGGTGCTACCACTTTAGGACCTCATTGTAAAGTGGGTGGCGAGGTTAATAATTCTGTTTTCTTCGGTTACTCTAACAAAGCCCACGATGGCTTTTTAGGCAACTCTGTTATAGGTGAATGGTGCAACTTGGGTGCCGATACCAACAACTCTAATCTTAAAAACAATTATGCCAACGTTAAATTGTGGCATTACGAAACAGAACGTTTTAAAGATACAGGGCTTCAATTTTGTGGCCTTATAATGGGCGACCATTCTAAATGTGGTATCAATACCATGTTTAATACAGGTACCATTGTGGGCGTAAGTGCCAATATTTACGGTGGCAACTTTCCAAGAAATTTTATACCTTCTTTTTCTTGGGGTGGCAGTGCTGGCTTTACAGAATATAAATTACCCAAAGTATTCGAAGTGGCAAGTAAAGTCATGGCTCGTAAAGGTTTGACATTTACCCAACAAGAACAAGACATTCTAACACACGTTTACAACGAAACGGCTAAATACCGAAATTACTAAAAGAAACTATTATTATATAAAAAGGGCCTCACTATTAAGTGAAACCCTTTTTAAAATTAGTTTTATAAAATTTTCTACTGTTTTACAATCTTTACCGCTTTTAAAGCTAATTGTGCTTTTTATAAAATACTGCTCAAGTATGTTTTTGAATTACTTTTATTAAAGTATGCTTTTGTATCAAAGTTAAAGGCTTCGTCTTCGTCTTCATCAACCCATTCTACTTCCTCTAAAAAAAGAGTATTCAATTCTTTATTGGGATTAAAGCCTACAGGCAAGTATTGTATATAATCAAAATCGAATGACTCATCCGCTTCCTCCTCTTCTACCCACAATGTGATATCAGCACCATTATCAGTCAAATCATAAGGATTAAAACCTTTTGGTAAATACGCTTTATAATCAAAATCGAAGGGAACATCGGCTTCTTCTTCGTTTAAATAAACTAGGTCATCTAAACCATTAATAGGTTGTGATACTTTTACAATTGGTGTTGCACTATAAGAAAATGTTAAATTCAAAATGCATGCTAAACTTAAAATTAATTTTTTCATAACATAATTTTTTATTGGTTAATAAATCTTTTTGATACAGCAAATATGAGACATCCTTAATTCTGCTAAAACAGTAAAAATGAGTAATTCACAAAATACTATTTTTTACTAATAAGAATTATTCCATAAAAAAAGAGAACTTATTTTAAAAATAAGTTCTCTTTTTTTATATTAATATGTTTTTTTAGTGTCTTAAGATTATACTACCCGAGCCTGCAATGTGTACGTCTTCTTTAGGGCTGCCTTTGTAATAAATATCGCCCGATCCGGCTATATTTGCTTTTAGCATATCTGAAGTACTTACTCTTATACCTCCTGAACCAGCTATCTTTAAAGAGGCTGTTTTGGTTTTTAAATCAAAAGCATGAATATCTCCCGACCCTGCAATAGACGCCTTAAAACTATCGGTTGATCCATTTAAGCGGATATCGCCAGAACCAGCCACACTGACAGAAACATTTGTTGTTCTCAGAGCTATACTTATATCGCCAGAACCCGCTAAAGAAACTTTTAAATTACCTGTATCAATGACACAATTCTCTGTATAAACATCGCCAGATCCTGCTAATGATACTTTAGAAATTTCTTTTATAGGCACAATAACAATGATGCGCTTATGTGAATTTATACTGATTCCCTTTTGCCATTTTATTTTTAACTGATTGTTTTTTACCTCTGTTATTAAATAGGGTATTAAATTTTCTTCAGCTTTTATGACTATTTTACCCTCTTTTCCGGCTATTAATTTTACGTCGAAAGAACCGCCAACGTTTACACCATCATAATCTGATACCTGTCGTGTTACTTCTGTCATTCTACCTTTGCCTTTTATGTGTTTGTTGAACCATTGGGCTTGTACTGTTGTAATTGTCAAGCTAACAAAGAAAAATAATGCTGTTATTTTTTTCATATTCTTATATTTTAGTTGTTATATAAAGATACACTGCCATATTCTACATTAATATTTACCGCATTGCCACTATTGGGTTTTCCAAAATAGCCTTCATAATATTTAGAAGTTGATTTAACTATTTTTTTATTGAAGTCTAAAGCCATGTCATCGTACTTAAAAAGGGCATATTCCATATCGATGATGAAATCGAATGCACTCCCTTTTTCAAAGCCAAAGCGCATACCCGATGTATAATCTGCATTGACTTTAATTAATTTAAAGCCTTTTAAAATATTATCTACTTTAAGCGAACCATAGTCGGAGCTGATGTTTAGTTCTTTAGACAATTGCCCGATTTTTAGACTGACATAATCACCATTCCCTATAATTGTTTCCACATTACTGGCGCTTAGGCTGCCATAATCGCAAGAGAAATTTAGGGTGTTAACATTTTCAAATTGAATGCTTGTATAATCGGCATTTAAATTTATTTTATTGGCTTTATCAATATTCATTTTTGAATAATTTGTATCAATATTACCCCCGTTAATAAATCCTATTGAAGATGACGACACATAATCGGCATTAATTTGATTAGACGTATTTAACAGTTCTCCTATATCAAATCTGCCATAATCGCAGTTTATCTTTGTGGCCCCTTTTAAACGGTCAATAACAATAGCCCCATAATCATTAGTCAAATCTAAATTATTGGTCACAGGCATTTTAATGGTATAGTTTATTTTGTAGTTCAGCTTTTTGCTATAGCGTCTCCACCATGACCAGCTGCTCAAAGATTTTTCTATAATTGTTTTGGCTGAAACTTCGTTAGAAGTAGCCTCAAATTCTACATAAATATCTTTGAGTTTTCTCTCTACAGCTTCTTCGTTCGCTCCCTTAACTGTAATAACAACAGTTATGGCGATTTTGTCTTTATCCCAAGATGCTATATCAACATTGCCATACCTGTTTTTAATTTTGAGAAGTGCATCGGCATTGACATTAAACTCTTTTTTTATGGTTGTAGATTTTTCGTATTTCCCATTGGTATTTTCTGATGTAAATCCAAAAATTGGCACCAATAATACCAACAAAATTGATTTAAATAAGTTTATTTTCATTGTTGAAATATTTAGTATTGCGTAAATTATTAATTTGATTTATTACTGATTTTAATACATTTATACGCTTTTGATAATTATCAATCATGGCATAAACAATTATTTTATCTTCATTACTTTCTTTAAGTTGTGTTGTTAGATTTTTGTATTCTTTATCAAGAATTTTAATTTGTCTCAAGGCATCACTTATAATTCTTTTCGTATCCTCTGATTCTAGTTTTCCCAATTCTTTCAATTCATGGTCAATGACAGAAGTAAAATAAGCTTGTGTTTCTTCCATTTGAGGTGACACATCTTTTAAATCTAAACTGGTATTAAAATAAGGCCACAAAAAACCAATCATCAATAAAAGACTGGCTGCAATAGCAAGTGGTTTCCAATAGTTTATTTTGGGTTTACGCTTTGCTTCCAGTCTGTCTTGAAACCTATCAAAATGTCCTAGATTGGGCACCTCAACGTCAAATTGATTTTCGAGGTCCTCAAATCTATTTTTAAGAGATTTTTTCATAATTGTGTTTTATATTTTTCTTTAACTTACACTTTGCTCTCGACATCAACACCCTAATATTTTGGTAGGATACATCCATTATTTGAGCCATTTCTCGGTAATCAAAACCTTCAATAAAATGGAGGTTTAAAACCAGCTGATAATTGTTTTTTAGATTCTTTATTTCCTTCAAGAGGACATCTGCTTTCAGAACGCTGTAATCGCTTGTTTCCTCTTCCTCAACTGAATTGCCAATATTTTCTAATGGTAAATTTGTGTATTTATTTGCCTTTCTTAATTGGGTCAAACTCTTATTGATAACTATTCTTTTTAACCAAGCGCCAAAAGGAATGCCACTGTCATAGCCTTCTTTTTTTTCTGCTTTAAAAGTGCCCAATTTTGTATAGGCAATTAGAAACGATTCTTGCATTACATCTTCAGCTTCAAAGCTGTCATTCAGAATCCTATAAGCCGTATTATACATTGCTTTATAATAGCGTTTATAGAGTTCAAATTGGGCACTTTTGTCTGCCTTTTTACAGCGTTCAATTAATTGGTCAATATGTAAACTTTTAACTTGCAAAAAATCGTTTCTAAATAAAAGACAATGGTTAATTTAAATTGTTACACTTTTATAATAAATAATTTAATATACTTTAATTGTCATCGTGCATATTATGGCATAAGAATTGAAATATAGCTGATGCATTATTTAACAATAAATTTACAACCTATTGATAGTGTTTTAATTATATTTGTTATTTAATACTACAATATAAAAAATATTCTTTTATTAATGTCAAAATGACGTAAAGAAACTATGAGTAACCCTAAATTTTTAAATATTGACAGTTTGTCACTACAACAAGCTCTAGATGAAGATGCCGAATTAATACCCTTAATGACGCCCGAAGATGAAGAAGAAATTAACAAAGAAGACGTTCCTTCAATACTGCCTATATTACCCATTCGCAATACTGTTTTATTCCCTGGTGTTGTAATACCAATTACTGCAGGACGCGATAAATCAATAAAACTTATAAAAGATGCCAACAAGGGCAATAAAACCATTGGTGTTATTGCACAAAAAAGTGAAAATATTGAGAATCCCAGTGCAGCCGATTTACATACTATTGGTACTGTAGCCCGCATCTTAAAAGTACTTAAAATGCCCGATGGCAACACCATGGTTGTTATTCAGGGTAAAAAGCGTTTTGAGCTTGAAGAAATAATTCAAGAAAAACCCTATATAAAAGCCAAGGTTAGAGAGTTTAAAGAATTGAAACCTACTTTAGAAGATTCAGAGTTTAATGCCATTATTGATTCTGTTAAAGATTTGGCTTTGAGAATTATAAAAGAAAATCCCAATTTACCATCAGAAGCTTCGTTTGCCATAAAAAACATTCAGAGTAATAATTTTTTGGTGAACTTTATTTCGTCTAATATGAATTTGGGGGTTGCTGAAAAACAAGAACTTTTAAAAATTAGCGATTTAAAAGAGCGTGCACTTTTGATGCTAAAGAAAATGGATAAAGAGTTTCAGAAATTAGAAATTCGCAACAACATCCATTCTAAAGTGCGCGAAGATATGGATCAGCAACAGCGCGAATACTATTTACATCAGCAACTTAAAACCATTCAAGAAGAATTGGGTGGCGTTTCTTACGACGAAGAAATTGAAGAAATGCGTCTTTTGGGCAAGAAAAAGAAATGGTCTAAAGAAGTATCCAAAACTTTTGACAAAGAGTTATCCCGCTTACAGAGAATGAATCCGCAAGCAGCTGAATATGGCATCCAACGCAATTATTTAGATTTATTATTAGAACTGCCTTGGCAAGAATACACCAAAGATAAATTCGATTTAAAACGTGCCGAACGCATACTAGATAGAGACCATTTTGGTCTAGAAAAAGTTAAAGAACGTATCGTAGAATATTTAGCTGTTCTCAAATTAAAAGGCGATATGAAATCGCCCATTATTTGCCTGTATGGCCCTCCAGGTGTGGGTAAAACATCACTGGGAAAATCTATAGCCGAATCCATTGGACGTAAATATGTACGCATGTCGTTAGGTGGCTTACGCGATGAAGCCGAAATTCGCGGACACAGAAAAACTTATATCGGTGCTATGCCAGGACGCATTGTTCAAAACATAAAAAAAGCAGGCACCTCGAACCCTGTTTTTGTACTTGACGAAATTGACAAGCTTGTAAACAGCCATAATGGCGACCCATCATCTGCCATGTTAGAGGTTTTAGACCCCGAACAAAACACCGAATTTTACGATAATTACCTTGAAATGGGTTACGATTTGTCTAATGTCCTTTTTATTGCCACTGCCAATAATTTATCAACAATTCCGTGGGCTTTACGAGACAGAATGGAACTCATCAATGTTTCTGGTTATACCATTGAAGAAAAAGTTCAAATAGCCAAAAAACACCTTGTACCCAAACAACTAGAAGTTCATGGCCTCACTAAAAAACACATCCAATTGGGTAAAAAACAATTGGAAAAAATTGTGGAAGCTTACACCAGAGAATCAGGTGTTCGTGGTTTGGAAAAAATGATTGCCAAAGTTATTCGTTTTGCGGCCAAAAGTATTGCGATGGCACAAGAATACGATACCAAAATTTCTGTTGAAACCATTGAAAAAATATTAGGGGTATCGCATTTAGAACGCGATAAATACGAAAACAACGAAGTGCCTGGTGTGGTTACAGGCCTGGCATGGACAAGTGTTGGTGGCGATATTCTGTTTGTTGAATCCATCCTCTCAAAAGGAAAAGGAACGCTTAGCATTACAGGGAATCTTGGCAAAGTAATGAAAGAATCGGCCACCATAGCCTTAGAATATATCAAAGCCCACGCCCGTGATTTTGGCATAAAACAAGAGGTCTTAGAAAAAAATAATGTACACATTCATGTACCCGAAGGGGCCACACCAAAAGATGGGCCTAGTGCAGGTATAACAATGTTAACCAGTTTGATATCGGCTTATACGAACCGCAAAGTAAAATCAAAATTAGCCATGACTGGCGAAATTACTTTACGCGGCAAGGTATTGCCTGTTGGGGGTATTAAAGAAAAAATATTGGCCGCCAAGCGTGCCAATATCAAAGAAATAGTTTTATGCGAAGACAATAAAAAAGACATTTCAGAAATTAAACCAAATTATTTAAAAGGCTTGACATTTCATTATGTAAAACACATGTCAGAAGTTATTGATATTGCTTTGACTAAGCAAGTGGTAAAATAAAAGCCCTGTCAATGCCTTGCCGGCAAGCAGGTTTCCAAAGGGAGTAAAATTTTGCTCTCTTTTAGGAAACCGACTAGTGTTAGGGGATATTTAAAAATGGGATTAAAATATTATTTTCTTTTCTTAGTGGGATTTTGCCAAGTATTAAACACCGAATAAACAATGATTTTATCTTCTGTAAATTCATAAATAATTAAAAAGGGAAATTGTTTTATAAATGCTTCTCTAAAAGGTTTGCGTTTTTGAGGAAAGTGTTCAGGATACTTTTGTATCCTATAAAAGAAAGTTTGTAAATGTTTTTAAAATCTTTTTCCTAAACCCGTTTGCTGCGATTCATAATAAATTGAGGCTTCAACTATTTCTAAGGCAGCCTCCTTTCTAATTATTAATTCGTATTTCAAGACAAGGCTTTTAAGGCTTTTTCTTTAACTTCTTCCCAAGACAAAGATGCTCCTTCACCTTTTAAATAAGCAGTGCGCCTTTCGTCTAAGACTTGGTAGTGTGCTTCAGTCAACGATAAATTATCTTGCTCTGTTTCTAATATTAATTTTACTTTTTGTAAAACCGCTGCTTTTTTAGTATTTAAAAGCATTTCTATGAGTTCTAATTTTGTTAACTGCAAATCCATAATAAATTATTAATTGTAACAAATGTACAATTTTTGTTCAAATTTATGGTTAATTGGTTGAAGGTATGATGTAAGCCCCGCTCTTGCACGCCCGAAGTTTCGGGACTTTCGTGTGGGAACATAACAGTCTAACAAATTTAGATATATTTCTCATTGTTTCCTTATTTTTTAATTGTGTATCTCTATGTTTTTAGTATTTTTGAAAAATCTTTTGAACAATGCAATTTAAGCACCCTTTTATTTTATTCGCTTTATTCTTGCTTATCTTACCCATAATTGTTCATTTTTTTCAATTACAACAATTTACCAGAATCCGTTTTACGAATGTTCAATTCTTAAAAAACCTCGTTTTAAAAAACAGAAAAAGTTCCCATCTAAAAAAACTCCTCGTTTTATTTAGCCGATTGGCCTTGTTTGCTTTTTTAATTTTGGCGTTTGCACAACCCTTTTACAGCAAAAAAAAGGCCGTTACCAAAACAAACAACATTATTTATTTAGACAATTCGTACAGCATGCAGTCTAAATTCAAAACCATGAATTTATTTAATAAAGCTGTTCAAGATTTAATTAAGTTTCCCCATACATCATCAACTATAACACTGTTGGATAATAATGAAACTTTTAAAAATTTGACACTCTCGCAACTTAAATCACAGGTGTCAAAACTAAAGTTAAGCCCCTCCCCTTTTAAATTAGAAAATGCCCTACTTAGAATCTCTAATTTATCGCAAAAACAAGCCGGAGAAACCAACGCCTTTATAATTTCCGATTTCCAAATAAATAAAGCCCATAAAACCCCAATTAATTTTAATTCTCAAATTAATTATAAGCTTGTGAAATTGCAACACAAACACATTGCAAATATGAGTATTGACAGTGTTTACCTGCTTAATAAAGACGCCACAAATGTGTCCATTAGGGTATTGCTTAAAAATTCAAATTTCGAAACAAAAAATATTGCTGTATCACTCTTTAACAACAACTTATTGCTTGCAAAGACAAGTGTTAAAAGTGTTAAAAATAAGTTGTCGAGCACCGAATTTACCATTGCTAACGACGCCAATTTTAGAGGCAAAATTACAATTGAAGACCAATCTTTAAAACTAGATAACACGCTCTATTTCGTTTTAACAAAACCTAAAAAAATCAATGTTTTAAGCATAGGAAAAAACTCGAAACCTCTTGCCAAACTTTACAGTGGCACAGAATTTAACCACACGCAAAAAGCTTTAAATACCTTAGATTACACAAAAATAAATAAGCAACATCTTATATTATTAAATGCTGCTAAGAACATACCAAAACTGTTAGCAACGGCTTTAAAGAGATTTATAAACAACGGTGGCACGCTAGTTGTTATCCCAGACATGGATAGCGATATAAATTCTTACAACAGTTTTTTTAATCTTTTAAATATTAAAAACAAACTCACTAAGGTTAACCAAGAACATCAAATTACAAAGATAAATTATGCCCATCCGTTGCTTACAAATGTCTTTGAAAAACAAGTTAAAAACTTTGATTATCCAACTGTAACGGCCTACTACAACCTCAATATTTCTAACAGCAACAGTGTCCTTAAATTAGATAATGGATCTGATTTTATAAGTCAGATTCCCATAAAAAATGGGACGCTTTATTTTGTGGCAGCCCCCTTAGAGGCCCATTTTAACACCTTGGTCAATTCACCTTTAATCGTGCCTATTTTTTACAATGCTGCCTTGCAGACCACACCTACAAACAGGTTGTATTACACATTAGATCAGCACAACAAAATAGCTGTAAACACCATTTTAAAAAAGGATGAAGTCTTAAGTATTTCTGACGATACAAATTCTTTTATTCCGCTTCAGCGAATACAACAAAACACAGTTATTTTAGAAACCGATAAGCAGCCTGATAAAGCTGGATTTTATACCGTTTTAAACACTGGTGAAAGGTTGCAAAATTTGGCTTTTAACATCAACCGAAACGAAGGTATTCAGAAATTCTACACCGAAAAGTTTTTAAAGAAATCTAAAAACACTTCCTATTTTACAAGTGTTTCAGAAGCTATGCAATCGTTTAAAGACAGTACATCTGTTTTTGAATTATGGCAGCTATGCCTTGCTTTGGTATTGCTCTTTTTTATAATTGAACTCCTTTTATTAAAACATTTTACTTCATGAATATTCTCATTAAAAATGCGAAAATAGTAGATAAAGAAAGTAAATACCATCTTAAGAAAATGGCTGTTTATATTGAGAATGGTGTTATTAAATCTATTGCAAAAAAAATAAACCCAACCAAAACCCATACGATTGTTACATTAGAAAATTTGCATATTTCTTCAGGTTGGTTTGATACCAGCGTTTGCTTTGGAGAACCTGGTTATGAAGAACGCGAAACATTATCAAATGGTTTAAATGTGGCTGCCAAAAGCGGATTTACAGCCGTGGCCATAAACCCATTGACCAATCCTGTTACAGATACCAAGGCTGGCGTGCGTTTTATTAAAGAAAAAGCCAACAATAATTTGGTAAATGTTTATCCCATTGGGGCGCTATCTCAAAAATCTGAAGGTAAAGAATTGGCCGAAATGTACGACATGCAACAGGCAGGAGCTATAGCTTTTACTGATTATGGCAAAAGTATTACAAATAGTAATTTACTTAAATTGGCCCTGCAATACGCACAAAATTTTAATGCCCTCATTTTGAGTTTTCCTTTGGATTTTAATATTGCTTCAAACGGACAAATGCACGAGTCAAAACAAAGCACCCTTAACGGATTAAAAGGCATTCCTGCCATGGCAGAAATAATTCAAATTAAACGCGATTTGACACTACTCACTTATACAGGAGGCCGCCTTCACATCCCAACAATTACGTGTAAACGAAGCGTTCAACTCATCAAAAATGCCAAGAAAAAAGGGCTGAATGTAACTTGCAGCGTTACAGCGCACCACTTGGTCTTAAACGATACCGAAATAAGCGATTTTAACACCAACTATAAAGTGTCGCCGCCTTTGCGCGAACCAAGTGATGTAAAAGCCTTGATAAACGGTATTTTAGATGGCACAATTGACATGATTACCTCAGACCACAATCCCATAGATATCGAAAATAAAAAAATAGAATTCGCACGTGCTTTAAATGGCACAACCGGTTTAGAAAGCCTATTTGGTGCTGTAAATAACCACATTGATTTAGAGCCTTTAATTGCGGCACTTACACACAAACCCAGAAGTTGTTTTAATATTGAAGCAACATCAGTCAACGAGAACCAAAAAGCAAATATTACTTTATTTAACCCTGAAGGGGATTCTGTCTTTGGCCAGAAACAAATTTTATCAAGCTCAAAAAATGCCATCTTTTTAAATAAAAAATTGAAAGGGAAAGTTTACGGGGTTATCAATAACGGAAAAATGATACTGAATTAATATGACCGATTTATCTTTAAATTATTTATACAGACTTCCTAAAAAACCAACACTCAATCCGCCCCTTTTGCTATTATTACACGGTTATGGAAGCAATGAAGCCGATTTGTTTTCGTTTGCCCAAGAGTTGCCAGATAGTTTTTTAATAGTCAGTGCCAGAGCACCTCTAACTTTGGGCATGCAAAGTTATGCTTGGTACACCATTAATTTTGACAGCACAGATGGTAACTTTTCTGATATTGGCGAGGCTTTGCTTGCTAAAAAAATGATACTTAAATTCACTAAAGAACTTAAGACTATTTTTAGTTTTAACAGTGACAACATCAGTCTTTTAGGATTTAGTCAGGGAAGCATTTTAAGTTATTCTTTGGCACTCTCCTATCCAGAAATATTTAAAAATGTTGTGGCTTTAAGCGGCTACATAAAAGAAGAATTATTTGAAATAAAAGACGCCTCAGCCTATAAAGACCTTGACTTTTTTATCTCGCATGGTACACAAGACCAAGTTATTCCATTACAATGGGCACAAAAAGCACCACAGTATTTAGATGCTTTAAATATTGCGAATGTTTATAAGACTTACCCTACCGGACATTCGGTAACGCCACAATGTTTTTATGATTTTAACCTGTGGTTACAAGCCAAAATATAGCTCTTAAATTTTGTACAAATGAAAAAAATAAGCCTTCTCTTTCTGTTATTGACTTTGGCAAGCAATGCCCAAGAATTGCAAAAAGGATCTGTAATAAAAAATTACGGTAAATTTTACAACATACAAAATCCCGATTTTAAATTAAATCTGCACAAAAAATACAAGGTCATTTTTGACATCAGAAAAACAACCAACGATGTTAATGTTGGCAACCCATTATTAGATATTGTGGCGCGTTTTGTCAACATACATGTTGCCCAAGGTGTGCCTCTTGAAAATCTTGATATTGTTGTTGTTTTTCACGGATCGGCTACCAAAGATATTTTAAGTCAGGCGGCTTATAAAGAAAAATTTAGGAAGAAAAATCCGAGTTTGAATTTGTTAAAAGAATTGAATAAAATTAAGATCAAAATTTATGTGTGCGGACAATCGGCTTTGCATTATAACATCCAAAGAAATGATGTGGCAAAACCTGTACAATTTACACTTTCTGCATTAAGTGTCTTAACCGAATACCAAAGTTTGGGATATCAAATTATCGATTTTAATTAGATGTTAGTCAAAGTGAATAATTGAATTCAAAGAAAATGGAAATATACATAGAAGATAAGGAATTTGATAAGCTTGTTTTTACGGAAAAGCCACTTGAAAAAGGAGAATATGAATATTGCACATTTTCTAATTGTGATTTTTCAAATTCAGACCTAACTCAAATTATATTTTCAGAATGCGAATTTATTAACTGTAATTTAAGTATGGCTAAATTGACTGAAACAGCTTTGAGAAATGTAAAATTCAACGATTGTAAAATGTTAGGTATAAACTTTGAAAATTGCAACGAATTTGGACTTGAAATATCATTTAAGAACTGTGTAATAAACCATTGCATATTTTATAAAAGAAAATTAAAAAAGACCCATTTTAAAAACTCAAAATTACACGAAACCGACTTTTCTGAATGTGATTTAACAAATTCTACTTTTGATAACTGTGATTTGAGTAGGGCAACTTTTAATAATACAATACTCGAAAATGTCAATTTTAAAACTGCATACAACTTTGCAATTGACCCAGAATTTAATAGAATTAAAAAAGCAAAATTCTCAATCGAAAACCTTCCGGGACTTTTAACAAAATACAATCTTAAAATTGAGAGATAGAATGAAGTTTTATTCTAAAATTATTGATAGGACTCGAAGACAGAAGATGAGAGCGTGAAGTAAAATACTTTTGGTTTCGGACACCAAACTACAGACCTTATAATTTGCAGAAACTAAAAATATCATAACTAAAGGAAATAGTTTTAGCTAACGAATGAGATCAATAAAATTACGTGTTTTTAAACCGTTATCTTCAAATTATCGCATGCTAAAAAAACATTTTTTGGCAGTAACTTTTCTACTTCTTTATGAAAGCCTAGTTTATGACTAATATGTGTTATATAAGCTTGTTGCGGCTTAATCTCTTCAATCAAATCTAAAGCTTCTTGCAAGTTGTAATGTGTGGGATGTGTGGCTATTCGCAATGCATTTACAACTAATGTGTTTAGGCCTTTGAGTTTGACTTTTTCTTTATCACAAATCGTTTTAACATCGGTCAAATAAGCAAAATTTTCTATTCTATAACCCAAAATATCAATGCTGCCATGACCTACACTTATAGGAGTTATTGAGATATTTCCTATCGTGAAATTTGCTTTGCCAACAATATGTGGTGCAACACTTGGGGCGCCTACGTACCTATTTTTAGTTGCAAAAATATAAGCAAACCGCTCTCTCAAATTGGTCATGACACGCTCTTGTGCATACACGGGCATCGGTCCATTTTTATGGCAAAAAGGGCGTATATCATCAATCCCAGCAGTATGATCTGAATGTTCGTGGGTGTATAAAATAGCATCAATATTATCAATATTATGCCTGAGCATTTGTTGTCTAAAATCGGGGCCTGTATCTATTACAATTTGTTTATCTTTGTAAGAAATAATTACAGATGACCTTAACCTCTTATCTTTAATGTCAGCAGATAAACATACAGGATCTTTGCTCCCAATTATGGGAATGCCTTGCGATGTACCGGTTCCTAAAAATATTATTTCCAATCGGTTTTTTACTTTTTTAATGGGCTTTAAAATTACATTATTTTTTAAAACTTCTAACAGAATAATAAGCCCCTATTTTAATAAATACCTTGACAATTGTCATACTTATTCTCCAATAATAAATTTACATTTGGCGAATTTTAATCTTTTAAAATTAAACTCAATATATAATCAATTTAAAATTAACACTGTTTAAACGTAAAACTAAAAACAAATACAAAAATGAATATTCAATTAGTTTAAACCAAGTAGGGTATTTTATTGAAGGTTTGTTACATAAGTGTTACAAAATAAACAAAACAAAATCATTTAATTTATGAAAATAGGCGTTTTAAAAGAAAGCATTAAAAGCGAAAAAAGGGTTTGTTTAAACCCAACTATCGCTAAGCTTCTTATAAATAAAGGCTTTGAGTGTTTAATAGAGCAAGATGCTGGAGAGGCATCAAATTTTAAAAATTCTGACTATACCGATGCTGGCGCAAGCGTAGTTGACCGTTCTGAATTATTTAAAAATGCTGATGTTATCATCAAAATAAATCCTTTTGAAAAAGAAGAAATCAGTTTATTTAAAAAAGATCAAGTTGTCATTAGCCAACTATTTCACAAATCAAATCCTGAGTTAATAGCCGAAATAGCCAGTAAAGGCGTTTCTGCATTTTCTATGGATGCCATTCCTAGAATTTCTCGCGCACAAGATATGGATGTTTTAAGCTCTCAAAGCAATTTAGCTGGTTATAAAGCTGTCATTGTGGGGGCTAACGAAATGACAAAAATATTTCCGTTGATGATGACTGCTGCAGGTACGGTTACCCCTTCTCGGGTGTTAATTTATGGTGTTGGTGTGGCTGGTTTACAGGCCATTGCAACGGCCAAACGCTTGGGGGCTATTGTTGAAGCAACCGATATTAGAATGGAAACCAAAGAGCAAGTAGAATCATTAGGTGCTAAATTTATTAATGTTGATAATGCTGGTGAAGAATCTGAAGGTGGTTATGCCAAAGAAGCTTCAGAAGATTATGCCAAACGTCAAAAAGAAGCTGTAAACACATCGCTTTTTAAAGCCGATTTGGTTATTACCACTGCTTTAATTCCTGGTAGAAAGTCGCCTGTATTGATTACTGAAGACCAAGTTAACCACATGAAAAATGGCGCTATTATTATTGATTTAGCAGCCTCTCATGGTGGCAATTGTGAACTGAGTGATATAACTAAAACGGTCATTCATAATGGGGTTAAAATTATTGGCACTACCATGGCACCCGAAAGTGTTTCGACAAATGCAAGCGATTTGTATGCTAAAAATATGTTCAACTTTTTAAACCTTTTAACCGAAGATAACAAGTTTAAATGGGATTTAGAAGATCAGATTACCGAAGAAACACTGATTGTTAAAAGTGGTGAAATTAGAAAATCATAAAAATAATATACGATGAAAATTTTAGAATTTATAAATGACAACCTCGATCTAGTCTATATACTTATCTTATCGGTATTTATTGGCGTTGAGGTCATAAAAAATATTCCAGCAGTATTGCATACCCCTTTAATGTCTGGAGCAAACGCCTTGAGTGGTGTTGTAATAGTTGGGGCTATTTTAGTAATGCTACAAGCAGACCCTACTGACTATATTGCTTTAACTTTAGGTTTTATTGCTGTAGTACTCGGAATTTTAAATGTGGTTGGTGGCTTTGTTGTAACCGACCGAATGTTACAAATGTTTAAAAAGAAAAAATCATGACAATCACATTAAGTATTATATATCTTATTGCCTCTATTACATTTATCTTCGGATTAAAAATGTTGGGGCATCCAGAAACTGCTAAAAAAGGGAATTTAATTGCGGCAGCTGGTATGGGTATTGCCATTGTAGGTACCATATTTTTAAACAATCTTAACGTACCCACATTTGTGTATGGATTAATTCTAACGGCTATAGCTATAGGTACCGTAATGGGATGGCTAATTGCTGTTAAGGTTGAAATGACAAAAATGCCCGAATTGGTTTCTTTATTTAACGGATTTGGTGGTGCCAGTGCCACTATTATCGGTTTGGTAGAATTCAGCAAAAATGTTGGAGATACAATGCAAACGACAACAACAATGGCTGCCATAATAATTGGAAGCATCACGTTTTCTGGTAGTTTGGTTGCTTGGGCCAAATTAAATGGCCGCATGAAAAGCCTTATCAGACTGCCCAAATACAATCTTATAAACAACTTAGTCGCCTTAGGATTGATAGCTTTTGGTGCCTATATAGTCTATACTGGAACTGATAGCCTTATTTTATTATATACCATTCTTGTAGCGGCATTAGCTTATGGTGTGCTATTTGTAATTCCAATTGGTGGCGCAGACATGCCTGTAGTTATATCGCTTTTAAATTCCTTAACCGGGATAGCTGCTGCCATAACAGGTATTCTTTATACCAATATGGTTATGTTGGTTGGTGGTATTTTAGTCGGTTCAGCCGGATTAATTTTAACCATTGCCATGTGTAAAGCTATGAACAGATCATTAACCAGTGTTATTTTTGGTACTTTTGGTGGCAGCGATGATGCCGTTAGTGGTCCTAAATCAGAACTAGGCGACATCAAATCTACCACTGCAAGCGATGTGGCTATATTGATGAATTACTCACAACGTGTCATTTTTGTACCTGGTTACGGATTGGCTGTAGCGCAAGCACAACACGCCATTCACGAATTAGAACAACTGTTAGAAAGCAAAGGTGTTGAAGTAAAATACGCCATTCACCCAGTTGCTGGACGTATGCCTGGCCATATGAATGTGCTTTTAGCAGAGAGTAATGTTGATTATGACAAATTAGCCGAAATGGATGATGTTAACCCTGAGTTTAAAAACACAGATGTTGTATTTGTGGTAGGTGCCAACGATGTTGTAAATCCTGCAGCTCACAATGACCCATCTAGCCCTATTTTTGGCATGCCAATTTTAGAAGTTGTAGATGCCAAACAAATTATTGTAAATAAACGAACTATGAATCCGGGTTATGCTGGCATAGAAAATGAGTTATTTTACAATCAAAAAACAGCCATGCTCTTTGGCGATGCTAAAAAGACTATACAAACTTTAATAGCTGAGTTAAAGAATATGTAAGCTTATATAATCCTTTAAAAAGCCCCTTATTTAAAAATAAGGGGCTTTTTAATTATACACTAAATAAGATATTCAATATAATAATTTACCCATAAAATATTGCCATTACATGCTAGGTACACGCATTATCTGCATCCTAACACAGACAAGATTACTTCAGTCTTCTTTTCCCTTCGTAGAGCGAACCTAGAATCTCATATATTTTAATACTCATGCTAAAATATTACAGGTTGTAACACTCAAGAATATGATTAGCGGTAATAAAAACAATAATGATGCATAAAAAAACCGCTCTGTAAAAGAGCGGTTTTTTAAGATTGAAATATTCTTTCTTAGTATTTTAATATCTTTTTAGATACCTGACCTTTATTGGTTTTAATTTTTAAAATATAAAAACCATTAGATAGATTTCTGATGTCAATTGGTTCGGAAGCTGTGCTGACCTGTTTTACGCGTTTTCCTGTAACATCAAAAATAGAAATATTATTTACTGAGTATTTAGAAGGAATGCTAATATTTAACAGTCCTCTTGTTGGATTGGGAAAAATATTAATTTTTGAAGACAAAACATTCTCTTCTAAACCAAGAACACCTCCAGCTCTAAATGTAACACCTGCATCTACCTTAGAGGCCCAATTGGCAGTTGAATAGGCAACATCGTCAACAATAATCTCTGTTAAGCTTGCATTTCCTGTTGCGTCAAAATTGGCTGTTGGCACATTTGCATTATTGCCATTCCCAACATTCAGCCCTGTTAAATTATTATTATTCACTTTTATTGTTGTAAGCGCTGAATAGCTTGTTAAATCTAAAGTACCTGTCAAACCATTGCCATGTAAATCTATCGTAGTCAAAGTTGTATTAGCTACAGAAGTCTTATTTGTTATATTACTTTTAGGGCCGGGGGGGGTCTGCCCTGGTAATGTTAAAGATGTTAATAAAGCATTACCCGTAGCTAACAAAGTTGTTAATTGGCTTAAATCAGACATATCAATTGTACCTAATAAAGGACAGTTTACAGTTGTTAAATCAGTCATATTGGTAGAGCCTGAAAGAAGTAACTGTGTTAAGGCAGCATTACCATCTGCTATTAAAGTTTGCAATGCAGCCAAACTAGAAGCATCTAACGAAGCTAGACTTGTATTTCCAGTTAAATCTAAACTGGCCAAATCGGGGTAATTGGTTAAATCTATTGAAGAAAAAACACTGTTAGCCAAATTTAAACCTGTTACGCTTGTAAAAGCATCTAAAAAGGATAAATCGCTTACGCCACCCGGTATGGTAGAAAGATCTAAGGTCCCTATAAAGGCTATAACTTCGCCCAATAGCAAGTGGCCGTCACTATTGGCATCGGCTTGTGCGTTTAGAATGGCAATAATTTCAGCTGGAAATGAGGCTAAGAAGGGTGTCATATCTAAGTCATTACAACTTGTTGGACTAAAACCACGTACACCAGCATCAATATGAAAGCTTGAAAGTGGCGCAGTTGGTACGCCCGGCATTGATATAGAAGAAAAAGCCGCAGGTGCATCTGTAGTTACGCAAAACAAGTTATTACCAGTCATCCAATAACCCACTTGGGTATTTACCATTGAAGCACCGTGCATTGTCATATTGTATCCATTTTGCACGTTTAAAGTTGTCATGCCATTACCTTCGCAATGCAAGACTTGAAGGCTTGTATTTAAATGTAAATCTAAACTTCTTATTTCATTGCCACTACAATTTAGAATTGTAAGATTTGTAAAGCCTTCTATACCTGTTAAGTCAGAAATCAAACTGGGCATATTACTTGTAGCAGCAAAAAATGATACATCAAGACTCGTTACAGCTAAAGCATCACTAGTAGATATTTGGCCATCTAACCTTCCTGTATCTATCCCTTGCATCATGAGAACCTGTTCAAATATAGGATCAGGTATATTTACTTGTGCCTGCATTATAAATCCTGATATAAAGCAGAGTAATAGTAGTGTTTTTTTCATAAAAATTGTGTTTTAATTGATTTTAAATATATATTTTCCAAATATCGTTAAAATATTTTACTTTTTACAAAAAAAATAAGGATGCCCCTATCTTATATCATTTAAAGGTATAATCTGATTTGAATGTTCTTTGGTTTTAACCTTTAAAATCACATTTTCAATATATCCCTTTTCATCAATTATAAAAGTGGTGCGGTGAATGCCGTCATATTCTCTGCCCATAAACTTTTTAGGACCCCAAACACCAAAAGCATTGATTACTGTTTTGTCTTCATCGGCCAACAAATCAAAGGGCAATTTATTCTTATCTATAAAATTTTGTTGCCTTTTAGCCGAATCTGCACTAACGCCTAAAATAGCATAACCTCTGGTTAAAAACGATTGGTAGTTATCACGTAAATTACAAGCTTCTATTGTACAACCCGGTGTGCTTGCTTTTGGATAGAAAAACAGTACTAATTTTTTACCTTTGTAGTCTGATAGTTTAATAACTTTACCTTTCTGATTTAGAGCCTTAAAATTTGGCGCCTTCTCGCCTATTTTTAGTGTTGTCATATTTTGTAAATTTGTGCTATAAAAATACAAAAAATGACCAAATCGCAAAGCGTAAAATTTATTATTGACACGCTCGAAGAATTATTCCCAGAAACACCCATTCCCTTAAACCATAAAGACCCCTATACGCTTTTGATTTCTGTACTGTTATCTGCGCAAAGCACAGATGCACGTGTAAACACAATCACGCCACTATTATTTGCTAAAGCCGATAATCCTTATGATATGATAAAACTAAGTGTGGCTGAAATAAAAGATATTATCCGCCCTGTTGGCTTATCGCCGATGAAATCAAAGGGAATTTATGGGCTGTCAAAAATGATTGTCGAAAAACACAAAGGCAATGTCCCCAAAAGTTTTGAGGCTTTAGAAGCGATGCCTGCTGTGGGTCATAAAACAGCCAGTGTGGTTATGAGTCAAGCCTTTGGTATTCCTGCATTTCCGGTAGATACACATATTCACCGCCTAATGTATCGGTGGAATTTAACCAGTGGTAAAAATGTGGTACAAACCGAAAAAGATGCCAAACGTTTGTTTCCTAAAGAATTGTGGAACAAACTACATTTACAAATAATTTTTTACGGAAGAATCTATTCTCAAGCCCGTGGTTGGAATTTAAATAAAGATATTATTACCGCAACTATCGGAAGGAAATCTGTTATAAAAGAATGGGAAATGTTACATCATAAAAAAATGCCCGTTGTTGGCAAACGGGCATTTAACTAATTCAAATTTAATTTAAAAATTTGATGAAACCTAGTTTTAACAATCCATAAGGATTTTGAATAATTCAATAAAAATGAAACAGTTTCTTTTTTTGGGCTCAACGTTTTTTCAAATAAGCCACCAATGTAATTTTTAGTCATATAATGTTTTTTCGATTAGTTAAACTCTATAACGACTAAATTTCGACTTTAGTATTAATATGTTAAAATTATTTCTTTGGCAGCTATCGTTTTTCTTAAATTTATCAATGCATAACGCATCCTACCCAAAGCCGTATTGATACTTACACCTGTTTGTTCAGAAATTTCTTTAAAGCTCATATCTTTGTACAAACGCATTTCTAAAACTTCGCGTTGGTCATCTGGCAAAGAAGATAATAACTTGTAAACATCTGCATGAATTTGGTCTTTAATAATTTGTCCTTCAACATTAATTTTAGAATCTGCTAAGACAGAAAAAATATCAAAATCTGCCGTATTTTTAAATAAAGGCATGCGTTTGTTTTTTCTAAAAAAATCTATCACTAAATTATGAGCTATTCTCAAAATCCAAGGTAAAAACTTACCTTCTTCATTATAATTACCTTTTTTTAAGGTATTTATAACTTTAATAAATGTGTCTTGAAATATATCTTCGGCAACTTCTTTGTCTAGAACCTTTGAATAGATAAAACCAAAAACACGTTGTTTGTGTCTGTTAATTAAAATTTCAAGGGGCTTCTCTTGACCAGATATATACCTGGCAATCAATACAGAATCTTCAAGAATGGGGCTTCTCATAATATTACTTTTTTTAGAATAATTTCTAACTAAAATCGAAAAATTAAAAGTAATATTATAGTATAGGCTGTAGTTTATGATTAATAATCTACCTCAAAAATAGCAAATATTTTGCGTAAAAAATAATTTTAATTCCTTTTTTTATATAAATGGCTGTAAAATTGTATTAACATTATTTATTTTTAGGGTTTCAATTAGCATAAAAATTTAACTGACTTTTTATATATTTGTAGCTTATCCTTTTTTTTAGATGACCCAAAATATTTCGGAACTAAACCCTAAAGAGTTTATCCTTATCAAAGGAGCTAAGTTGCACAATTTAAAAAATATTGATGTGGCTATTCCCAGAAATAAATTGGTTGTTATCACAGGTTTATCGGGGTCTGGCAAATCGAGTTTGGCTTTTGACACCCTTTATGCTGAAGGACAAAGACGCTATGTAGAAAGTTTGTCATCATATGCCCGTCAGTTTTTAGGAAAACTCAACAAGCCTAAAGTAGATTATATTAAAGGCATATCGCCAGCAATTGCTATCGAACAAAAGGTCAATTCTTTTAACCCCAGATCAACAGTAGGAACTTCAACAGAAATTTACGATTATTTAAAATTACTCTTTGCCCGCGTGGGAAAAACCTACTCGCCTATTTCTGGCAATGAGGTTGTTAAACACACTGTTTCAGAAGTCATAACTTATATAAAGACACTCCCAGAAAATGAAAAACTACTCCTATTAGCACCTATTAAAATCTCTAAAAAACGCCCTTTAGATAAATTATTGTCCTTACTATTACAACAGGGGTATGCCCGTATAAAATTTTCGGACACAATCTTAAAAATCGAAACGGCTTTAGAAAATCTTTCCGATTATTCAAAATTTTCGAAATTCTTTTTGGTGGTAGATAGGCTTGTTATTAAGCATAACGAAGATTATTACAACAGACTTTCCGATGCCATTCAAACAGCTTTTTACGAAGGACACGGCATCTGCTTATTAGAAGTTTTGGTTTCTAAAAGCACGCTTGAATTTAGCAATTCTTTTGAATTGGATGGTCTTAATTTTTTAGAACCAAACCTGCATCTTTTCAGTTTTAACAATCCGTATGGTGCCTGCCCAAAATGTGAAGGCTATGGTAATGTAATTGGTATTGATAAAGATTTGGTAATTCCAAATACCGCTTTATCCATCTACGATAACGCCATTTTACCTTGGAAATCTGAAGCTTACCTATCTTATAAAGAACCACTACTTATCAATGCCAGTAAATTTGATATTCCCATCCATAAACCTTGGTTTGAACTCACTCAAAAACAAAAGGATTTGGTTTGGAAAGGCAACAACTCTTTTGAAGGTATCGACACTTTTTTTAAACATATCGAAAATAAAAGTTACAAAATTCAAAACCGTGTTTTGTTATCGCGCTATCGCGGAAAAACAAAATGTGATGTTTGTAACGGAAAACGATTGAAAATAGAATCTTCTTATGTAAAAATTAATGACAAGTCGATTATTGATTTGGTGGATTTACCCTTAGATAAATTAGCCGATTTTTTTAAGTCATTAAAACTAAATGACACCGAATTTAAAATTGCCAAACGCATTCTAATTGAAATAAATAACCGACTCAAATTCCTTCAAGATGTTGGGCTTAGCTATTTAAACCTAAACAGAAATTCGCGTACATTATCGGGTGGCGAAAGTCAGCGTATAAATCTTGCGACCTCATTGGGAAGCAGTCTGGTGGGGTCTATGTATATTTTAGACGAACCAAGTATTGGCCTGCATCCCAAAGATTCAGAGCGTTTAATAAAGGTGTTAAAAGATTTACGCGATTTGGGTAATACAGTTATTGTTGTTGAACACGATGAAGATATTATGAAAGCCGCCGATTATATTATTGATATTGGCCCAGAAGCGGGGTATTTAGGCGGAAAAATTGTAGCCGAAGGGTCTTACAAAGACATCTTAAAATCAAAGTCGTTAACAGCATCTTATCTCAATTCTGAGTTAAAAATACCTGTGCCAAAAATTAGAAGGAAAACACGAAATTATATAGAAATCAAAGGCGCACGTACCCACAACCTTAAAGGGATAGATGTTAAAATACCTCTAAATTGCTTGGCTGTAATAACGGGCGTTTCAGGAAGTGGAAAAAGCACACTTGTGCGTCATATTTTATACCCTGTGTTGCAGAAAAAATTAACAGGATACAGCACCGATAAAATTGGTCAGTACAGTAATATTGAGGGCAATTACGAAAGTCTTAAAAATGTTGAATTTATAAATCAAAATCCTATTGGCAGAAGCAGCCGCTCTAATCCTGTAACTTACATTAAAGCTTACGATGATATTCGCAATTTATTTGCATCACAAAAGCTGTCAAAAATTAGAAATTACAAAAGCAAGCACTTTTCCTTTAATGTAGATGGTGGCAGGTGTGAAACTTGTAAAGGCGATGGCGAAGTAACCATAGAAATGCAATTTATGGCCGATGTGCATTTGCTTTGCGAAACCTGTCGTGGCAAACGCTTTAAAAAAGAGGTTTTAGAAGTTGCTTTTGAAAAAAAATCTATTTCCGATATCTTAGCCCTAAGTGTAGATGAAGCCATCTTATTTTTTAACGAATACAACCAACTAAAAGTAGTGCAAAAACTCAAAGCCTTACAGGATGTAGGTTTGGGATATGTACAATTAGGACAAGTCTCTTCTACCCTTTCTGGCGGCGAAGCACAACGTATAAAATTGGCTTCGTTTTTGGTAAAAGGCGTTAGCAAAGAAAAGACACTTTTTATTTTTGATGAACCCACAACAGGATTGCATTTTCACGATATTTTAAAACTCGTCAAATCTTTTCAGGCACTTATAGAAAAAGGACACTCTGTACTCGTAATTGAACACAATTTAGATTTAATTAAATGTGCCGATTATATTATTGATTTGGGTAAAGAAGGTGGCGAAAAAGGCGGTACTGTATTATTTCAAGGCTCTCCAGAAGAATTGGTTAAATGTAAGGATTCTTATACGGCTTTATATTTGGCAGAAAAATTAAATACCTAGGAAGCATATAACTACAAGCACGGTAAATATAGCAGTATCTCATAAACTGTGTAAGTTTATGAGATACTGCTCAAAAAATGGTCTATGCCAATTAGAAATTGGGGTATTATTCTCAATCAGTTCTTAACAATATATGACAAAAGGGGCAGAATTTAGTTATAAAATCTAACCCAAGCTATTTTTTAAACTTACACAGTTTATAGGATAGTGTCGTTTATGAGATACTGCTTCAAAAAAAAACGCAAGATAATATCTCGCGTTTTTTAATGCATCTACTTTTAATTATTTAACCAATTCTTATTTTTTTAATCACCATTATTGTTATCACTGTCGTTATCATCATTATGATTAGTATCGCCATCAGAATCATTGTTATTGGCATCATCTGTATCAAGTACGCCATTGCCATCGGCATCAGTATCATCTTTATCTTCTACACCATCGCCATCTGTATCCGTCTTATTTGGATCTGATTCTCCTGGGTCTAATTTGCCATCGTGATTTTTATCTTCGGCGCCATCTTTTATGCCATCATTATCTGAATCGCTATTAATTGCACTTGTTTCACCTGCATCCTGTTTCCCGTTGTGATTTTTATCTTCTACTCCGTCTTCTATCAAATCGCCATCGGAATCTTTAGAAAGAGGATACATTTCGCCTGCATCTAATTTGCCATTATGGTTTTTATCTTCGTCTCCATCTTTTATACCATCACCATCTGTATCTGGATTATTAGGGTCAGTCTCTCTAACATCAAATACACCATTGTGATTCATATCTTCAATACCATCTTCAATACCATCATTATCTGAATCATTACTTTTTGCACTGGTTTCTCCTTTATCTATTACGCCATTTTTATTGGCATCTTCAACACCATCTGATATACCATCATTATCTGAGTCAGCCAATAAAGGGTCTGTTTCGTTTAAATCTATTATCCCATTTTTATTTAAATCTTCTACACCATCTAATATGCCATCGCCATCTGTATCAGCAACATTTGGATCTGTTCCTAAAATTATTTCGAGTGCCGTATTTAACCCATCTTTATCTGGATCGTTATTAACTGTAACAAGACTGATGTTGGTGTTTGTAGCTTCAATAGGTGTTAATGAATCTGTATTACAAGAATTTAGACCTATTAAATAACTTAGTCCTAATAAGGCTAAAAAGGTTCTGTTGTTTGTAAATGTTTTCATAATAATTGGTTTTAAATATGGTGTAAATATATAACCAACTTAAATACAGTGTCATAGTAAAATATGGTAATTTCGAGTTTACCTGTTTTTACGTACTAAAACAACACACGTTTAAAATGAAGAAATATTTCTAATTAGACCTCTTAAAAAATAAGGTTTGTACTACAGACAGGCCTATATACATAAAGAGGATTAGTGGTACAGCCATATATTGAAGCATTAGCAACAGAAATACTGAAATGACTAAAAATGCATACTTAACATAGTTCTCTTTTAGCTTATATGATTTAAACTTTAATGCAAACATGACAATATTGGCATTCATCAAATAGCTGCCCACCAAAGTTATGGCAATTAAAATAAGAGGATTTAATATCAATATTCTTGTAAAGGAAGAATGTTCTTGAGTGAGAATTAATGGCAATGATAAAATAAAAAGTGTTAATGCAGGTGTAGGTAATCCTATAAATGAGTTTGATTGACGTGTATCAATATTAAATTTTGCCAATCGGTACGCAGATGCCAGCGTAATTATTAATGCAACAAAAGGCAAATATACCAATTTATCTAACGAAGTAAACCAAATAACATCTTGTTGCTCTAAACTTCTCCTTAAAAGCTGAAACATTACAATACCCGGAACAACTCCAGAGGTAACCACATCTGCCAAAGAGTCTAATTGTTTTCCCAATTCTCCCTGCACATTTAAAAGGCGGGCTATAAAACCATCAAAAAAATCAAAAAAAATACCTATAAAAACAAAATAAGCAGCCATTTCAAGTTCATTTATCGCAGCAAATAAAACGGCTATCAATCCACTTAACAAATTTAATAGGGTAATATAGTTAGGGATGTGCTGTTTAAAGGTCATCTTAAAATATTTTTAAAATATTATGTAAATCTAATTTAATTGCTTTTAAACACAAAGAAAGGCAAGGATATTTTCCTTGCCTTTCACAACTAACCAAAAAACCTAAACTCTGACGGATGGGGGATGCTAAAAACTAAATTGTGCATTTAGGGTAATAATATTAGCACTTAGACCGTCAGATCTAGAATAATAATTGTACCTCAAGTCAAAACTTTTAAAACGGACGCTCTTTCCTTCATTAGAAGTATCTAGTTTAAAAATTCCCAAAGGAGGTGCAATTGTAAAGCCCATTCCGTATTGTGAGCTTGTAAAGGTTGATAAATCGTAATCTGATGTATAAAATGTCTCTGTTGAGAGGTGTGCTCTCTTGGGAGCAAAATATATTGATTGCTGTTGCGAATGGTGTCTATACATAGGATACATGGTAAATGCTGCCGATAATTTTAATGGTACTTGAATATCATAAGTATTGGCAGAAACGCCCCAATCGTCTGTATAATGACGGTAAAATGTTCTTAAAATAACATAGTCTGATACCGCATAATTAAAGCGCACACCAAAAGGATGTTTGCTACGTGTACTCGGCAAACGTTCTATATCATGCGCTAAATTTGTATTTTTAACTGTTTTGACAGGTTTGTCTTTAAAATAAACCCTTTGATAATTTGTAGAAAGTAATCCCTGCTGATAAATAATGTCGGCATTAAACGCTATTTGCATGCGTTTATTTAAGATTTGAGAAAATGACAATGCCGCCGAAAATGAATTTCTATGATTTATATTGAGTGGCTTGAAACCAACCGAAGGACTTAAACCTTCTGAAACTCTAAACTCTCCTGGATAAATCAAATCAATATTGTCAAAATAAGCTTTTGCATTAAAGTTTATTTCAGAATTTTCGTCGTTAAACGATTTACGCATAACGGCACCAAATCCAATTGATCTATAGCCTTGTTCTGATGAGAAAGCCCCATCAGCACCCCAAGAAAAAGTTCTATTATCAGAGGTATGTGTATATGCTAAAGTTCCATGTGCTCTGGAGTGAGCTGGTTTGTCATCTCCGCCCCCACCGCTTGAAGCACTTGTTTTAAGAAATGTAGCCGATTTATTGCCTGTATTTCCATTTTTATCATCGCCTTCGCCACCGCCACTTGTGGCAACAGCAAAAGGATTAATTTGGTCTGTAGAGGCCGATGTGGTAAAATCTACACCAAAATCGACACTTAAAATATCATCTTCATTTAATGGTATATTTATCAAAATACCAGGGGTGTTATCGGTCAATTTCTCATCGCCAACACCACCTGTTACTGCAGCATGGTTTCCGTTTTGTAAATAATTACTGTATAAAAAATTAATTTCTACATTGTCTAACACCTTCTTTTTATAAGCTGTCTTATCAACAGTAATACTGTCCTTTTTTTCTTGTGCATTTAAAATAGCTGAACTCGCTACTAAAAGAACTATTAAAAATCTTTTCATTTGTTTTTTAAATAATATATTTTATTAATTGCAGCCACAGCCACCACCCGTTTTACCACCATTGGCACCTGAAGCCGCTTCTCTATAAGTATGAAATTGCAATTCGTAAAGTGCTGATAACTTTGGGGTCAATACCATTTCTTTGTCATTAAGTTTAGCGCGTTCGTAAGCTTTAACAGAACTGCAACTGCTTAGGGTTGCCCCTATTAATATTGCTAAGGCCATTATTTTTTGTACTCTATTCATCTTTAATATTTATTTGTTTTTAATTTATTCGAAAAGTGTAATTTTAGATTTTCATCTACCAAAACACACTCTACGCCGTTTAATTGATTTACAAAATCTAAACCCGTATCAATACCCATTACAAAAATGGAAGTCGCCAAAGCATCACTTAATTCGGCGCTTTTGCTGAAAACTGTGGCGCTATAAATTCCATGAGCAGGATATCCTGTTCTGGGATCTATTATATGTGTATAAGTAATCCCGTTAAATTTTACATATTTTTCGTAATTGCCTGAAGTAACAACAGCATCGTCTGTTAAATTAAACCACGAAAAAACTTTTTGCTTGTTTACAGGATTGGTAATACCTACCCGCCAAGGCTTTCCATTGGGTTGTAAACCCCAAGTATTCATGTCGCCAGAAGCATTTATAACACCTGCTTTGACACCCATTTTTTGTAATAAATATTTAGACTTATCGGCAGCATAACCTTTGCCAATAGCTCCAAAACCTATTTTCATGCCTTTTAATTTTAAAAAGACAGTGTTGTTGTTTTTGTTGAGAATAATATTTTGATACCCTACTTTTGAAACGGATTGTTTTATGGATTCTACAGAGGGCATTTTGGTCATACTGCCATCAAATTTCCAGATTTTATCCATCGAAGCATAACTTATATCAAAGGCGCCATCGGTAAGTTTTGAAATATTGATGGCTCTTTTGATTAAATTAAACAACTCTACACTAACTTTTACTGGTCTTATACCAGCATTTCTATTTATTTCTGAAGTTTCTGAAGTTGGTGACCACGACGAAATAATATTTTCAATTCTTTTTATTTCGGCTACAGCCACATCAATATACACATCCCCTTGTTTCTGATTATTGGCTAAAACAATTATTTCAAAACCGCTGCCCATTAATTTTAACGATTTTTTGTATTCTTGAATTTGCGCAGTCAATTGCTGGCTAATACAAAATATTAAGGTGGCTAAAATGATTCTAAGTCTCACTTCTAGGTGTTGTTTAGATTGTTTTCTTAGTTGAGATTATTTAGAACTAATTAAATTGTCAATATAAGAGGCGTAATCGCCTGAGCTCATTTTTTTATAACTTGTTTCGGCTATAATTTTCCCTTCACTATTTAGCAGAACAACCAAAGGAAAAATACCTTTCTGGTTGTATTTTTCGAATAACTTAGCATTACTAGCCTGTTGTTTTTGGCTTATCAGCTTTTTGTTCTTGTTTCGCGATGGAAAATCGGCTTTTAAAAGCACAATTTTTTTTGCCTCAAAATTTTCAAATGCGGGTTGACTCAATATTTCTTTCTCTAACCGCATACAAGGCACACACCAATCTGAACCTGAAAAAACAATCATGATAGTTTTTCCTTCTTTTGATGCCAAAGTCTTTGCCTCATTTAAATCTTTGGCATAACTTACTTGGGCTATAGAGTTAAAACTAATTAGCAAAAGGCTTATAAATGTCAATTTTTTCATTATTCTATTTTTTAAATGTTTAACTATTGTGTTACGTCAATAAAACAAGTAGTCTAAAATTTACCCTACCTTTAATAAAGATTTTATTTTTATAGAAATGGCAATTACAACAAAAAACGCAACGCATCATATCTAGGAAGGCTTCTCGGTTAAATTATTATTTAAAATATAAGTCTTTACTCCTTACTTATAATGCCATAAAAAAAGAGGAACCTTCATGTCCCTCTTTTTAACCAACCTAACAAATTATAAAACTCTAAATTTAATTCTCTTTAAAAAAAGGGAGGGTTTTCATACCTTCCCTTTTAGCTAACATAATTCAAAAAAACATTAATTACTCTTAATTTTATCTGCATTATTCATGCTTCAATTATAAAACAGGCTAGCAACAAATTACCCTACCTTTTTTAAAATTTAATTTTTTGACAGAAATAAATACATAAAATTTACGTGTATATTTTGATACAATTATCTATTAAAAAAGTAGGTATATACCTTATTTTTTTTAATTTTGGTTTTTAAGTCAACCTTTTCAAATTAAGTTAATGACAAATTCAGTATGCAAGCCTGCCGTTTACGAAAGTCTCTATAATAAACATGCAAAAGATTTACGTAACTATTTGTATTATAAATTTGGTAATTTAGAATCTGCCGAAGATATTGTGCAAGAATCTTTTATTAAACTGTGGCAAAAATGTGCCGATGTGGTTTTAGAAAAAGCAAAATCTTTTTTGTTTACTATTTCTACCAATATGTTTTTAAATGAAAAAAATCATGAAAAGGTCGTTTTAAGATACAAAAAAATTCCGCAAAGCGATACCAATATCGAAACACCTGAATTTATTTTACTAGAAAAAGAGTATATGGATAAACTTCAAACGACACTCTCTAATTTACCCGATGGCCAGCGCGAAGTTTTTTTGTTAAATAGAATCGAAAAGAAAACTTATAAAGAAATAGCTGAATTATTAAACCTTTCAGTGAAAGCTGTCGAAAAACGAATGCACAACGCCTTAAAATATGTTAGAGAAAAAATTGGGAATATATAGTAGGGTATTAAGGGCTTAGCTTGTTTCATAACTGAAACCTAATAATAAATTGGTATCAAATGAAAGATAATAATATGAATAACAATTATTTAGCTAAATGGCTAAATAATGAAATAACCGATAAAGAATTTAAATCTTTGATTGGAAGTGCTGAATTTGAGGCCTATAATAAAATAAAAATTAATTTAGAAAAATTTGAAGCCCCAAAATTTGATTCAGAAGCCATGTTAAAAAGAATCAAATCTAAAACTAAAAGTCAAGAAACAAAGATCATCCGTTTAGTCCCTAGTTGGGTTTTTAGTGCTGCAGCATCTGTAGCCCTACTATTGGTAGCTTACTTATTTGTTTTTTCAGACACCACACTTAGTACAAGTTATGGACAACATACTGCTTTTAATCTAGAAGACGGCACTTATATTAGACTCAATGCCAAATCAACTTTAAGTTATAATAAAAGATCTTGGGCTAAAAGTAGGGTAATTAACCTCATTGGCGAAGCCTATTTTGAAGTGACCCATGGCACTACTTTTATAGTTAAAACAAATATGGGTATTGTTAAAGTTTTAGGCACCCATTTTAATGTTAAAACAAATAAAAACTATTTAAAAGTTGTCTGTTTTGAAGGGAAAGTTGAAGTAGTTATAAATGGGAAACGCACCATCCTTACCAAAGGAAATGCCTTTCAATTTGCTAAAGACACAATGTCTAAATGGCATATACTAAAAAACAAACCTTCGTGGGTAAATGGTATAAACACCTATCAAAACACCCCTTTATTTATTATAATAAACGATTTAGAAAGTCAGTTTAAAATAGATATTGACGCATCAAATATTGATAAAAACTTGCTCTTAACAGCCAGTTTCGACAATAATAATATAGACATTGCTTTAAAATCTATTTTTGTACCTTTAAACTTTAATTACAACATTAAAAAAAATAAAGTTTTACTGTCTAAAAAATAAAAATGCGGATAAAATTAGTTTGTGTCTTCTTCTTATTCACTCTTTTTGCCTATCCCCAACAAAGAAAATTAGCTTCTGTAAGCTTTAAAAATAAAGCACTTACAGAAGTTATTGTTTTTTTGGAAAAAAAATTTGACGTACACTTTTCATTTCAATCAAAAGATGTAGCCAATCAAGTTGTAAATTTATCGGGCACAAAAAAACCATTGCTTTTCTTTTTAAAGTCGCTTTCATCAGAAACCTCTTTGATTTTTGAGATTCTATCGGATAAATTTATTGCCATTAGAAAAATTAATGACAGCGATTCAATAAACATTTGTGGCACGCTAAAAAATGAAAAAATGACACCCTTATCTGGTGCCACGATTATATTTAATAACAAAGGGATAATAACTGATGAAAATGGCCACTTTAAAATCAATAATCTTAAAGCAGGCACATTTATTAACTTACAATATCTGGGATTTACAACCAAAACCATTCAAGCAAAATTTTTATTTCAAAACGATTGTGCCGATATCATCCTAAGTGAAAAAAGCGAACAAATTGCAACCATTGTTATAAAAAATTACCTAACCAATGGCATTGATAAAACAAGTACGGGTTCCTTTCTTATTTCACCAAAAAAAATGGGCGTTCTAGCAGGGCTTACAGAACCCGATTTATTTCAAAGTATACAACTTTTACCAGGGGTTAATAGTCCAAATGAAACCGCCACAGGGCTTCATGTAAGAGGTGGCACACCCGATCAAAATTTGGTTATTTGGGACGGTATTAAAGTGTATCACAGCGGTCATTTATTTGGAGCATTTTCGCCTTTTAACCCCTATATAACAAAAGAAATTAATTTTATAAATAAGGGTACAAACGCACAATATGGAGACCGAATTTCAAGCGTTATTGATATCAAAACCAGCGATTCTATTCAGTCAAAATTACACGCAGGTAGTGGTATAAACCTCATTGCGGCCGATGCTTATATAAAACTACCAATTATAAAAGATAAATTTAGTGTAATTGGATCTTTAAGACGTTCGTTTACTGACATATATCAAAGCAAAACATATCATGAAACTTCCGATATTATTTTCAAAAACACGCAAGCCAATACCTTACTAAGTACCAATAGCGATTTTTTTTTCACAGATTATAATTTAAAAGGAATTTATAAATTTAGCAAGGGAAACTCTTTAACCATAAGTAGTTTGGCTTTGGTTAATAAATTAGAGTTTGGTGTTAAAGAAATAAAAGATAATGAAACAGACAACGAAAACAACCTTTCATTTAATGATTTTTTAGAAACAGACAATAAGGGCTACAGTTTTAAATGGTACAAAAAATGGAACGCTAAGTTCACGCAAAATTTAAAAGGTTATTACTCCAAATACTATTTGCGTTACAATAAATTTAAAGGAGAAGAAGAAATTTTTGCCAAAAAAAATGAAGTTAAAGATTTTGGATTATCATACCACACATCTTTTAAGATTAATACCAATACAACATTAAACAGTGGTTATCAGTTTTCAAATAAAGACATCTCTTACCTCTTTTTAGTTAATAACAATGGTGATTTAAGAGAAGACCAAAATGCCCAGATTTTAAATACACATGCCCTATATACTTCTTTTGAATCGCATACAAAAAACAATTTTAACGTAAATATTGGTCTGCGGGCAAACTATTATCAGAATTTTCAAAAAATCTACTTAGAGCCTCGTATAAATATAGGAAAATACCTAACGCCACATCTGCTACTAAATGTAACGGGTGAGTTTAAAACACAGGCCTTAAGCCAAATTGATGAAACCATTGAAAGTGGATTATCTCTTGAAAATAGACTCTGGTCGCTTTCAAATAACAGCACTTTTCCAATAATTACTGCTTCACAATACACCTTTGGTTTTTCGTATGTAAAAAACAAATGGCATATTGATGTGGATACATATATTAAAAATGTAAAAGGGCTTGTCACTTTAAATTTTGGTTTTTCTGACGTATTTGACAATGACGCTCATAGCGGAAAAAGCAAAATAAAAGGTTTTGACTTTTACATAAAAAAAGAGTTTAGAAACTATACCTCATGGCTTAGTTACACTTTTGATGATACCCAAAATAAGTTCAAAGGAATTAATGATTACACCTATTTTCCTGGCAATTCAAACATCAAGCACAATTTTTATTGGTCGCAAACTTACAAATGGAAACATTTTGATTTTGCTTTAGGATGGCGGTGGCATTCTGGCAAGCCTTACTCAAAAGCCATTGCCATAGTAACCAATAGCAGTGGTAATCCTGCATTGCAAACCGATGGTATAAATAATTTTAACCTACCTATTTACAGTAGGTTAGATTTTTCGACTACCTATAATTTTAATCTTTCAAAAACAAAAAACATAAAAGCCAATGTTGGCTTATCGTATCTTAATATTCTAAATAAACAAAATATATTAAGCCGCGATTTCTACATAGACAGCAGTACAAATCAAATCAAATCTGCCGATAAAGTATCTCTAGAAAGAATAAGTAATTTTGTATTTAGAGTCAATTTTTAAAAAAGTAAATTAATTCTTTATTTTTTATTGAAAACAGCCCAAAACTGTTAATAATTTTTTAAGTTTATCTTTTTAAATAACGCTACCATTAAGTAAATTAGCCTTCTTTTAAGAATCTACAATCTATCTATGTCAAAACAAACTTCTTATACAGAAGAAAATATTAAATCGCTCGATTGGAAAGAACATATCCGCATGCGACCCGGTATGTATATCGGCAAATTAGGCGATGGCTCTTCGGCCGATGATGGCATTTATATCCTTATCAAAGAAGTTATAGACAATTCTATTGACGAGTATGTTATGGGAGCCGGAAAAACAATCGAAGTAACTGTTAAAGACACGCTGGTAACTGTTCGGGATTATGGACGTGGTATTCCGCTAGGCAAAGTTATAGATGTTGTTTCAAAAATGAATACGGGTGGAAAATACGACACAAAGGCATTTAAAAAATCTGTGGGATTAAATGGTGTGGGTACAAAAGCTGTAAATGCGCTGTCGTCTTATTTTAAAGTGCAGTCTTTTAGAGACGAAAAAATGACCAGTGCTACTTTTGAACTCGGCGAATTAAAAGCACAAGACCCCATCCAACAATCATCAACAAGAAAAGGAACAAAAGTTACCTTTATTCCCGATGAGATTATTTTTAAAAAATACAAATACCGGCATGAGTACATTGTCAAAATGCTCAAAAATTATGTCTATTTAAACACAGGATTGGGCATTGTCTTTAATGGCGAAAAGTACCATTCAGAATTTGGATTAAAAGACTTACTCGATGAAAAAATCTCTGAAAATGACCGCCTTTACCCCATAATTCATTTACTTGGAGAAGATATTGAGGTAGCCCTAACCCACAGTAAAGCACAGTACAGCGAAGAATACCATTCCTTTGTAAACGGTCAAAATACCACACAAGGAGGCACACATCAGATAGCTTTTAGAGAAGCTATTGTGGCTACTGTAAGAAACTTTTTTGGCAAAAATTACGATGCTTCCGATATTCGCAAATCTATAGTGGCAGCCATCAGTATAAAAGTACTCGAACCTGTTTTTGAAAGCCAGACTAAAACAAAACTAGGCTCAACAGATATGGGTGGCGATTTGCCTACGGTAAGAACCTATATAAACGATTTTCTTAAAACCAAGTTTGATAATTACCTCCATAAAAATCCAGAAACTGCCGAAAAGATTCTCAAAAAAATTGTTCAAGCAGAAAAAGAACGCAAAGAATTATCAGGCATCAGAAAATTGGCAAAAGACCGCGCTAAAAAATCGAACTTACACAACAAAAAATTGCGCGATTGTCGGATTCATATGACCGATATGAAAAAGGATTTGCGTTTAGACAGCTCGCTATTTATAACCGAGGGCGATTCGGCCAGTGGTTCTATCACAAAATCAAGAAACGTTAATACACAAGCTGTTTTTAGCTTAAAAGGAAAACCTTTAAATGCCTATGGGCTTTCCAAAAAAATTGTGTACGAAAACGAAGAATTTAATCTTTTACAAGCCGCTTTAAATATTGAAGATGGCATTGAAAATCTACGCTATAACAACATCATAATAGCTACCGATGCCGATGTAGATGGCATGCATATCCGCTTACTTCTTATCACTTTTTTCTTGCAATTTTTTCCTGAGCTTATAAAAGAAGGGCATTTATACATTTTAGAAACACCTCTTTTTCGCGTTCGCAATAAAAAAGAAACCATCTATTGCTATTCTGATACAGAAAAACGGAATGCTCTAAATAAATTAAGTGGCAAACCAGAAATAACCCGATTTAAAGGACTTGGAGAAATATCGCCCAACGAGTTTAAATACTTTATTGGCAACGACATAAGGTTAGAACCTGTAATGCTAGATAAAGAAGTGAGTATTGAGCAATTACTCGGATTTTACATGGGTAAAAATACACCTGATAGGCAAAAATTTATAGTTAATAATTTAAAAATTGAAGTGAATGAAATTGAAACATAAGTACACCTAAAGGATTAAATACTAATAGTGGGGACTAATAGTATTTAAATTTAAAGTACATGAAATTTAACAACAAAAAGAGAATTCAAAACCATAAGTATTTTTATGGAGGTTTATTGGTAATATTAATTGGAACATTTTTCGTAATTCAAGATGTACCACTGCTAAACACAGCATATTTACTCATAAAATACAACCTTTTGGTATTTGCTTTTTTATTGACAGTATATGCTCTAAATGGCCGCGAATATTTTGAATATGATAGTACAGCGCAAATACTCATCATAAAAAATGACAACATAATAAAACACGGTTTGTTCCCTGAAAGGATGATGAAAGTTGAGTTTCCTAAGATAAAATTAAGTAACTATAAAATTAGAAATTATTTATTGTATAAATCTTTAAATATTTACATTCATTCAAAAGAAAAGGAAATTATAAAAAAAAACTTTTAATATAACCCATTTAAGTCGTAAAAGAAGGCAGTTTTTAACACAATCATTAGAAAATATAATTGCAGAAAACACTTTAAAACCATAAATGAATACTGAAAATACAGATATAAATCAGGATTCTCAAAATCCAAACCACGAGACCATTACCAAGGTAACAGGCATGTTTAAAGATTGGTTTCTAGACTATGCCTCCTATGTAATTTTAGAGCGTGCTGTGCCTGCCATAAATGACGGGTTAAAGCCCGTACAGCGCCGCATTATGCAATCTATGAAAGACTTAGATGATGGACGTTACAATAAAGTGGCCAATATCGTAGGACACACCATGCAATATCACCCTCATGGGGATGCCAGTATTGCTGATGCTATGGTGCAAGTTGCTCAAAAAGAACTACTTATAGATATGCAAGGCAATTGGGGTAATATCCTGACAGGCGATCGTGCTGCAGCCTCCAGATATATTGAAGCCCGTTTGTCTAAATTTGCCCTAGAAGTGGTTTTTAACCCCAAAACAACACAATGGCAAGCCTCTTATGACGGCCGTCGTAAAGAACCCATAAATTTACCCGTAAAATTTCCTTTGGTTATAGCACAAGGTGCCGAAGGTATTGCTGTGGGGTTGTCCACAAAAATAGTTCCTCACAATTTTCTAGAAATAATAGAGGCTTCTATAAAAATACTGAAGGGTCGTTCTTTTACACTTCTTCCCGATTTTCAAACAGGAGGTATAGCCGACTTTTCGAATTACAATGATGGCTTACGTAGTGGTAAAATATTGGTTAGGGCAAAAATTTCTGTAGCCGACAAAAGATCACTTATTATTTCCGAAATTCCCTTTGGCACAACTACCTCATCATTAATTGACAGCATTCTTAAAGCCAATGACAAAGGTAAAATCAAGATCAAACGCATTGAAGACAATACAGCTGCCGATGTAGAAATACACATTCACCTCCCAAATGGTGTGTCGCCAGACAAAACAATAGACGCCCTATATGCCTTTACAAATTGCGAAATTTCTATTTCGCCACTTTCGTGTATAATTCAAGATAATAAGCCCATTTTTATCGGTGTTTCAGAAATACTAAGAATTTCAACCCATCAAACGCTCGGTCTTTTAAAACTCGAATTAGAGATACAGAAAAATGAATTGGAAGAACAATGGCACTTTGCATCATTAGAACGTATTTTTATACAAAATCGCATCTATAGAGACATCGAAGAAGAAGAAACATGGAAAGGCGTTATTAAGGCTATAGATAAGGGTTTAAAACCGCATATTAGCCATCTTAAGCGCCCTATTAAAGAAGATGATATTGTCAAATTGACAGAAATCAGAATTAAAAAAATATCAAAATTCGATTTAGATAAAGCCAAACTATTTATTGCGTCTCTCGAAGATAAAATTGATAAAATCAATTATCATTTAGAGCACTTAACAGATTTTGCCATTGCTTACTTTAAAAATTTAAAAACAAAATACGGAAAAGGCAAAGAACGGAAAACTGAAATTCGAATCTTTGATGATATTATCGCTACAAAAGTGGTGATGCGCAATACAAAAATGTATGTCAATAGAGCCGAAGGATTTATTGGTACAGCACTCAAAAAACATGAATACGTAACCGATTGCTCTGATATTGACGATATAATTGTGTTTTTAAACAACGGAAACATGATTGTTACAAAAGTTACTTCAAAGATTTTTGTTGGCAAAGACATCCTGCATGTTGCCCTGTTTAAAAAGAACGATAAGCGCACCATTTATAATATGATATACCGGTCGGGTAAAAGTGGCCCAACCTATATAAAACGCTTTCCGGTTACAGGCGTAACACGCGATAAAATCTATAACCTTGCCAACAATACCCCAGATTCTAAAGTGCTCTACTTTTCGGCCAATGCCAATGGAGAAGCGCAATCTGTTACTGTTAATTTGCGAGCCGTTGGTTCAATAAAGAAACTAAAATGGGATTTAGATTTTGCCGATTTAGCCATTAAAGGACGGGGTGTAAGAGGAAATACCGTCACCAAAAAAACCGTCAGAAAAATTGAACTTAAAAGCGAAGGTGTTTCTACCTTAAAACCGCGAAAAATTTGGTTTGACGATACCGTTCAGCGTTTAAATGTTGACAATAGAGGCGATTTATTAGGTGAATTTACAGCCGCCGACAGATTGCTTATCATCACTCAAAAAGGAATTATTAAAACCATTGAGCCTAAATTAACAGCTCATTTTGATGAAGACATGATTGTTTTAGAAAAATGGATTCCTAACAAACCCATCTCTGCTGTTTATTATGATGGCGACAAAGAGCGTTATTTTGTTAAACGCTTTATGGTTGATAATCCTAACAAAGAAGAATTTTTTATTAGCAGTGCGCCAAAATCTAAATTAGAGATTGTTTCTACAGATTACAGACCCATGGCCTCAATTGTCTATTCTAAGAGAAGCTTAGAGGATGAATTACTTAATTTTGAAGATTTTATTGCCATAAAAGGGATAAAAGCATTGGGCAATCAACTTACAAAAGAAAAAATTAAGTACATAAATATTTTAGAACCTCTGGCTTATGAGCCTCCAGCACTTGAAAATATTGAAGTAGAAAGCGAAGATTTAAATACCGACATAAAACCCATTGTAGCTAAAAATAACTTAGAGTCTGATGACACTGTTCAAAAACCAGCAGACGAAGATGGGCAAATTACGCTGTTTTAATCGAAAAGAATTCCTCGATGCTCTGCGTCGAGGTTTCCATAAAAGTAAAGAAAACTTATTCTACAATAAAAATTGGTACTAAAAACCTGATTTAAACCTAAGGGTTCAATATGTCTGCTTACACCCGAACTCAAGTTCCAAGCTATTTTTGTCGTCCTTCTAAAATATTGACAACATCTTTTAAGTTAAAACCCTTGGCTTGCAGTAAAATTAAATAGTGAAATAGCAAATCAGCCGATTCATTTAAGAATAAGTTGTCGTTATTATCTTTGGCCTCAATAATTACTTCAACTGCTTCCTCTCCTACTTTTTGGGCAATCTTATTAAGTCCTTTTTTAAACAAAGAAGCCACATAACTTTTTTCTGAATTGGCAGCTTCTCGCCTACTTTTGATAACATCCTCTAACTCCGACAAAAAGCCGAAAGATTGTTTGTTAGTTTCACCCCAACAAGTATCTGTCCCTTTATGACAGGTTGGTCCAACGGGATTCACTTCTACCAAAAGCGTATCATTGTCGCAGTCATTTTGTATCGAAACCAGATTTAAAAAATGGCCACTCTCCTCACCTTTAGTCCACAATCTGTTTTTAGAACGGCTAAAAAAAGTGACTTTTTTTGTCTCAATTGTTCTGGTATAGGCTTCAGCATTCATATAGCCTAACATCAGTACTTTTTGTGTTGTGGCATCCTGAATAATGGCTGGTACCAAAGCATTATCGTTTTTATTAAAATCTATTTTCATAATCTTATGGGAATTTTATTATTTCTCAATTCTTTTTTTAAATCTATAATGTCAATTTCTTTAAAGTGAAATACACTTGCAGCTAAAGCAGCATCGGCTTTGCCATCAATAAAGACATCGGTAAAATGTTGCTTATTACCAGCACCTCCTGAAGCGATAATTGGAATATTTACCAAGTTGCTTAAAACAGCCAAAGCATCATTTGCAAAACCATTTTTAGTGCCATCGTGATCCATTGATGTGAATAAAATCTCTCCGGCACCTCTTTCTGCCACTTCTTTAGCCCAATCAAATAATTTAATGCCCGTCGGAACTTTACCGCCTACCAGATGTACCAACCACTCGCCCGCAACCTGTTTTGCATCAATAGCCACTACAATACATTGACTTCCAAACTTAGCAGCCAGATCATTGATTAATTCTGGGTTTTTAACAGCCGCAGAGTTTATTGATACCTTATCGGCACCAGAATTTAACAATATCTCAACATCTTTGACCGAGGATATCCCGCCGCCAACTGTAAAAGGAATGTTTATTGCCGAAGCAACACTTATAACCAATTCAATCAATGTTTTCCTACCTTGCTCGGTTGCAGTAATATCTAAAAATACCAATTCATCAGCACCGTTATTGGCGTATATTTCAGCCAACTCAACTGGATTACCAGCATCGCGTAAATTGACAAAATTCACCCCTTTTACTGTGCGGCCATTTTTAATATCTAAACAGGGTATTATTCTTTTTGTCAACATATTCTTCGTTTTTTTAGGTCTGGTATTCTATACCAGATACTAGCTACCAGATACTATATAATCTTCAATTTGTTTCATACTTATTTTATGCTCATAAATAGCCTTACCAATTATGGCACCTTCACAACCCATTTCAGCCAATCGTGGCAATTCATCAAAAGCCGAAATCCCTCCAGAAGCTATTAATTTAACACCATCAACCGTATTTAAAATCTTTTGATACAATTCAAATGAAGGCCCTTGCAACATGCCATCTTTAGAAATATCAGTACAAATAACATAAGCAACACCTTTTTTTACATAGCTGTGAATAAAGGGAATTAATGCTTTGTCTGATTCTTCTAACCAGCCACCAATGGCCACTTTTTCGTTCATTGCATCAGCACCTAAAATAATTTTATCAGCACCATAATCCTGCAACCACTTTTTAAAAGTTAAAGGATCTTTAACAGCAATACTGCCGCCAGTTATTTGATTGGCGCCAGACTCAAACGCAATACGTAAATCGCCATCCGATTTTAATCCACCACCAAAATCAATACTTAAATTTGTATTTAAAGCAATAGATTCTAATACTTTATAATTTACAATATGGCTTGCTTTTGCGCCGTCTAAATCTACCAAATGTAAGAACTGAATGCCATGGGCTTCAAACATTTTGGCCACTTCTAACGGGTTTTCATTGTATATTTTTTGTGTGCTATAATCGCCTTTTGAAAGACGTACACATTTGCCGTTGATGATGTCTATGGCGGGGATGAGTCTCATTTTTTTTAATTTTTATTATAAGCCGTTTTTCATTAATTGAACACTCCTGCCTGTCGGAAAAGCAGACGCAGATTTAGCAGATAATCGCTGATTATATCTATTCATATCAAAATTACTGCTGACCACTGCCAACTGAATACTGATTACTACTTTCATAATTTCAGAAAATTTTTCAATATTTCTGCCCCAACTGTTCCACTCTTTTCTGGGTGGAATTGCACACCGTAAAAATTATTTTTCTGCAGTGCTGAAGCATATTTCAATTCGTAATCAGTAACAGCAATGGCTTCATTGTTTAATGGTACATAATAACTGTGTACCAAATACATATATTCTTTTTCATTGACTCCTTTGAATAAATCAGATTTTAGATTTTCTATTTGATTCCACCCAATTTGGGGTACTTTAACGTCTTTGTTAAACTTTATAACATCTGCATCAAAAATCCCTAATCCATGTGTATCTCCCTCTTCACAATGGTTACACATCAATTGCATTCCCAAACAAATGCCTAAAACTGGCTGTTTTAAATTGGGTATCAACTTGTCTAAACCTTTAGACTTTAATTTTTTCATGGCGCTACTCGCTTCTCCAACACCCGGAAAAATAACTTTATCTGCTGTTCTGATTTCTTCATAATTATCTGACAAAACAGCATCATATCCCAAACGCTGAAAAGCGAATTTTATAGATTGTATATTTCCAGCACCGTAATTTATAATAACTATTTTCATATAATTTGTATCAAGAATTGAGATATCTCTTTTTTATAGCATTCCTTTTGTACTCGGTAAAATCATCTTCTCAGGATCTCTTTTTACAGCCGCTTTAATAGCTTTTGCAAAGGCTTTAAAAATGGCTTCAATCTTATGGTGTTCATTTGTGCCTTCAGCTTTTATATTTAAATTGCACTTAGCCCCATCTGTAAACGATTTAAACAAATGATAAAACATTTCTGTTGGCATTTTTCCTATCATTTCACGTTTAAAATCAGCCTCCCAAACAAGCCAATTTCTGCCACCAAAATCTAGAGACACTTGTGCCAAACAATCGTCCATCGGCAAACAAAAGCCATAGCGTTCAATACCTAATTTATCTCCCAAAGCTTTTGCAAATACCTCTCCTAAGGCAATCATTGTATCTTCAATGGTATGGTGCGCGTCAACTTCTAAGTCGCCTTTTACCTGTATGGTTAAATCCATATTTCCATGTCGTGCAATTTGATCGAGCATGTGATCAAAAAATGCAATACCCGTTGTAATAACACTCTTTCCTGTACCGTCTAAATTTAGCTTAATTAAAATCTTTGTTTCATTGGTGTTTCTCACCAATTCTGCTGTGCGATTTTTTAATTTCAGAAAAGTGTATATATCTTCCCAATTGGTAGTTTTAAGTGCAATAATATCTTTTAATTTCTTTTCTTCAACTGTATTTTCACTTGCATTATCAATAAAAATACTCTTTGCGCCAAGGTTTTTTGCCAATTCAATATCTGTTAATCTATCACCTATTACAAAAGAGTTTTTCAAATCATACCCATCGGTAAAATATTGGGTTAACAAGCCTGTTCTCGGTTTGCGGGTATCTGCATTTTCTGATGGAAGCGTTTTGTCTATAATAATTTCATCAAATGCAACACCTTCATTTTCGAATGATTTTATTATAAAATTCTGAACAGGCCAAAAGGTTTCTTCTGGAAAAGAATCTGTTCCCAAACCATCTTGGTTGCTAACCATAACCAATTTGTAATCCAATTCTTTAGCTATTTTAGCCAAATATGTAAATGATTCTGGATAAAAAACCAACTTTTCAAAGCTGTCAATTTGCTCGTCGGCAGGTTCTAAAATAAGGGTGCCATCGCGGTCTATAAACAATACTTTTTTCATAATTCAATTTTTTTTAAAGCATTCATTAATTTTATATTTTCTTGAGAAGTGCCTATGCTAATGCGCAAACTGTTTTGACAACCCTCTTCTTTTGAACGGTCTCTTACCACAATGCTTTTCGATTTTAAATAATCGTAAACCAAAGTACTGTTTGCAAAACGCACCAATAAAAAGTTAGCGTCAGATGCATGTATTTTTTCAACTATTTTTAGCAAACTCAATTGTGTTGTAAGGCTTTCTTTTTGCTGTAAAATAAGTGCTATTTCACTTTTATAATCGGCTACTTTATCGAGGCGTTTAAGAGCTGCTCGGGCATTGGCACTGCTAATATTGTAAGGTGGCTTAATTTTGTTGAGAATACTTACAATTTCTTTAGAGGTCATGGTTAATCCAATTCTCACACCTGCCAAACCCCAAGCTTTAGATAGGGTTTGAATAACAATTAAATTGGGATGGGTTTTTAACAGGCTTAAAGCCGATGTTACAGAACTGAAATCTATATAAGCTTCGTCAACCACAACCAAACCTTTAAATGTGCTACACAATTTAGCAATGTTTTCTACAGCCACCGCTTTCCCAGTTGGGTTGTTGGGAGAACAGATAAAAATGACTCGTGTTGTGGGGTCTAAATTATCTAAAGCCAAAGCAGGTAGCCATTCAAAATTGGGTAATAAAGGAACTTCTTTAACAGCCACAGCATTAACTTCAGCCCAAATTTTGTACATACTGTAGGTAGGACTAAAACACAACACACTGCTTTTATTTGGCTCACAAAAAGCCCGTAAAATTAAATCGATGCTCTCGTCACTGCCGTTCCCCAACAACAATTCCGTCATTGCAACCCCTTTTAGATCAGCTAATTTATTATATAAGTGGTTTATTTCTTTATCTGGATAACGGTTAAAATCTGATGGAAACGGATTCTCGTTGGCATCTAAAAATACCTTGGCCTCTCCTTTAAAATCATCGCGTGCAGACGCATAGCCCGTTAAAGCTTTTATGTTGGGTCTAATTAAAGTCTCTAAATTAAATGTCATTTTTTAAGAATTTTAATCGGATTGAAATTGCATTTTTATGGGCTTGTAAACCTTCTGCTTCGGCCATAATTTCAATGGTTTTACCTAAATTTTTCAAGCCTATTTTACTTATCTTTTGAAAAGTGATATTTTTGACAAAAGCCTCTAAAAAAACCCCACCACTTACACGGGCATAGCCACTTGTAGGTAAAGTGTGGTTGGTACCCGAGGCATAATCCCCAGCACTTTCTGGCGAATAGTCTCCTATAAAAACCGACCCTGCATTCTGAATATTATCTACATAAAACTGAACGTCATTACCACAAACTATTAGGTGTTCAGGGGCGTAATAATTGGCAATTTTAATTGCTATTTCTTTGCTATCTACATAAATTAATTTAGAATTTTCGAGTGCTTTTTGGGCAATGGTTTTTCTCGGCAACTGTTCTAACTGTGTTGTCAATTGCAATTGCACATCTTTTATAAAATCACAATCTGTGCATAGCAAAATAACCTGACTGTCAATACCATGCTCTGCCTGTGATAACAAATCGGAAGCTACAAAAGCAGAATTGGCAGTAGCATCACACATCACCATTAACTCCGAAGGTCCTGCAGGCATATCAATAGCAATGCCTTCTTTTTGGACCAAAGTTTTGGCTAAAGTGACATAGCTATTACCCGGCCCAAATATTTTATAAACTTGAGGGATACTTTCTGTACCAAAAGCCATAGCCGCAATGGCTTGTGCGCCACCAACCTTAAATATTTTATCAATTCCCAAAAGATTGGCTGTGTATAAAATTTCGGGAGGTATTTCACCCAAGTTATTAGGCGGCGTACATAAAATAATATTTTTACAGCCAGCAATTTTGGCAGGAATACCCAGCATAAGAACCGTTGAAAATAGGGGTGCCGAACCTCCCGGAATATACAATCCTACTTTGTTAATAGCCACTTGTTTTCGCCAACAAAACACGCCCGTTGTTGTTTCTACTTGCGCCAATTCAACCTTTTGCGCTTTGTGAAACTTATCTATATTTTTATAAGCCTGTTTTATAGCCCGCTTTAAGCTGTTTGATACTTGCCCTACAGCTGCTTTTATTTCGTTTTTTCCAACAAGAAATGATTTTAGAGTTACCTTATCAAAGTCTTTAGCATATTGATATAAAGCAGCATCTCCCTGAGTTTTTACCGCCTGCAGAATAGTGCCAACCAACTGCTCTTTTTCAAAAGTATTATGACTTTTAGGACGTTCTAAAAGTTTTTTGAGTATTCCATTATCTGGATTCTTATAAATATTCATAGCACTCATTTACAATACCATTTTTTCAATTGGAATAACAAGTAAGCCCTCTGCGCCATTTTCTTTTAATTTATCTAGCACCTCCCAAAACGATCCTTTTTCAATTACAGTATGAATTGAACTCCAACCCTCTTCCGCTAAGGGTAAAACCGTTGGGCTTCTCATTCCTGGCAACAATTTTATAATGGTTTCAATTTTATCGTTGGGCGCATTCATTAAAATGTATTTCGATTCTCGTGCTTTTAGAACTGCTTGAATTCTAAACTGAAGTTTGTCTAAAATCTTTTTGTTTTCAGTATTAATAGTTGGCGATACAGCTAAAACAGCCTCACTTTTTAACATGACTTCTACTTCTTTCAAATTGTTTTTAAACAATGTACTTCCACTCGAAACAATATCGCAAATGGCATCAGATAAACCAATATTGGGGGCAATTTCTACCGAGCCACTAATAATATGGACATCGGGAATAATACCAAATTTTTTAAAATATTCTTTGACCGTATTGGGATATGAAGTTGCAATTTTAGCACCATCCAAGTCTTTAATAGTTTTATAGCTAACATCTTTTGGAACTGCCAAAGAGACTCTGCATTTAGAAAACCCTAACTTCTCAGCAATAGCAATATCAGCCCCTTTTTCAATGAGAACATTTTCACCAATAATGGCAATATCAACCACCCCATCTCTCAGGTATTGGGGTATATCTCCATTTCGTAAGTACAAAACTTCTAACGGAAAATTGCTAGCCGATGCTTTTAGTTGGTCTTTACCATTATCAATAGAAATACCACAATCTTTTAATAATTTAAGAGAATCTGCATTTAATCTTCCCGATTTTTGTACTGCAATCTTTATTTTTCTTTCCATAGTTTTTAACAAAAAAAAACCCACCTATCAGGCGAGCTTTATATTATATTTTAAAATTTAAATTAATACAGCATCATGACACCCGATTATTACCGTTTGTTTGTAAATGATGGCGGTGATGTAAAAAATTAAACATTCCTTTTATTTTGAGAGGCAAATATATAGGTTTTATTTTATTGACAAGATTTTTTTTAGATTTTTTTTAGACCTAAATATTTAGAAAACGAAACCATTTGGTTGACACAAAAATCTATTGGAGAATTATTTGGAAAGTCTAAAGCAACTATTAGTGAGCATTTAAAAAATATTTTCTTAGAAAATGAATTAAAAGAAAAATCATAACTTCTGAAAGGCGCTTTTATCAAAAAATTACAGATATCTATGCGCAATGTAGTGTTGATTATAATCCTAAATCAGATACAACACGTAACTTTTATAAAACAGTACAAAACAAACTACATTGGGCTATTACAGGAAATACAGCTTCAGAAATTATTGTCCATCGGGCTGATGCCAAAAAACATACATGGGATTAAGTACTTGGAAAAACGCCCCTAAAGGGAAAATTTTAAAATCTGACGTGACTATTGCAAAAAATTATTTATCAAAAAAAGAAATATCTGAACTAAATAGATTGGTTGAATTGTATTTAAACTTTTCTGAATTGCAAGCTGAACGCAACATACCAATGAAAATGCAAGAATGGGTAGATATTTTAGATTCTTTCTTAAAAATTAATCGGTATGACCTGTTAAGCCACGGTGGTAAAATATCACATACCGAAGCCTTAGAAAATGCTGCTAAGGCTTATAAAACTTATCGTATCTCACAGGACAGACAATACCTCTCTGATTTTGATAATGAAATAAAAAGATTTAAAAAATAAGTAAAAGTAACAATGATAGTCGCTAAACAATGCCATAGAACTTAATTGTTTTATAATCGCTCAATTTAGGTGTGAGTCATCGCATCAATCTAAACGTCATTTTATTTTCCATTTCTTATCAACAATTAATATACCCTTACAATTCATTGTAATAAATTTGCGACAAAGCTCAAACCTAAGACTAATATACAATGATCTTATTTTTCAATAAACAAAATGGCTATTTTGCTGTAAAAAGCACTCCACAATCGCCCGAAAATACCGCCAAACTTTCTTGGCTTTTTGGCGATGCAGAATACTTAGAAACAGATGCGCTCTCAGGCACTTTTATAGGGCCACGTGCCGAAATGGTTACCCCGTGGAGTACCAATGCTGTTGAAATTACCCAAAATATGAGTCTAAGTGGCATAGAACGTATAGAACAGTTTGTAAAAGTGGATGCCGCTTTTACAGATTTTGACCCCATGCTTCAAGCCAAATACACCCTGTTGAATCAGGCTATTTTTACCATTGACACACAACCCAAACCCATTTTAGAAATAACCGACTTAGAAGCTTATAACCAACAAGAAGGTTTGGCCTTAAGTACCGAAGAAATAGATTATTTAAAAGAGCTTGCCAAAAAATTAAAACGCAATTTGACCGATTCTGAAGTTTTTGGTTTTTCGCAAATCAACTCAGAGCATTGCCGTCATAAAATATTTAACGGTATCTTTATTTTAGACGGAAAAACCATGCCCACATCGTTGTTTAAACTCATAAAAAAGACTTCTAAAACCCATCCTAATGACATTGTTTCGGCCTACAAAGACAATGTGGCTTTTGTAAAAGGACCAAAAATTGAGCAATGGGCGCCAAAATCTGCCGATAAACCCGATTTTTACACCACCAAAGAAATAGACAGCGTCTTATCGCTTAAAGCGGAAACACATAATTTCCCCACAACTGTTGAGCCCTTTAACGGCGCCGCTACGGGTTCGGGTGGTGAAATCCGTGACCGTTTGGCCGGCGGCAAAGGTTCCTTACCCTTAGCAGGAACAGCTGTTTATATGACGGCCTATTCGCGCTTAAAAAAACGCACTTGGGAAACAATGGTCGAACGTCCTTGGCTCTATCAAACACCTATTGACCTATTGATAAAAGCTTCTAATGGAGCCTCTGATTTTGGTAATAAATTCGGACAACCTTTAATTGCGGGTTCGCTTTTGACATTTGAACATGAGGAAAACGACAGAAAATTAGGCTACGATAAAGTCATAATGCAAGCCGGTGGTATTGGTTTTGGCAAAGCCCAAGACAGTTTAAAAGACAGCCCCAAAGCGGGCGATAAAATTGTAATTCTAGGTGGCGACAATTACCGTATTGGTATGGGCGGAGCCGCTGTATCATCTGCCAATACAGGAGATATGAGCAACCAACTTGAACTCAATGCGGTACAACGCTCCAATCCAGAAATGCAAAAGCGTGCTGCCAACGCCATCAGAGCAATGGTAGAAAGTGACATTAATCCCATTGTGTCTATCCACGATCACGGCGCTGGAGGTCATTTAAATTGTCTCTCAGAATTGGTAGAAGAAGCAGGCGGAATTATTGCTATTGATAAACTGCCTCTGGGCGACCCAACGCTATCTGCCAAGGAAATAATAGGTAACGAGTCGCAAGAACGTATGGGTATAGTGATATCTGAAAAAGAGGCCAAAAAATTTAAAGAAATAGCAGCCCGTGAGCGGGCACCATTTTATGAAGTGGGCACAGTAACAGAAGACAAACGTTTTACTTTTACATCAGAAAAAGACGGTAAAAATCCCATTGACTTGGCTTTAAGCGATATGTTTGGAAGCTCGCCAAAGACCATAATGGAAGACATTACAGTTGAGAGATGCTATAATTATTTATCATATCAAGTAACTGATATTCACACCTATACAAAGAATGTTTTGCAGTTAGAGGCTGTAGCTTGTAAAGATTGGTTGACCAATAAAGTAGACCGTTGTGTAACAGGAAAAGTTGCCAAGCAACAAACCTGTGGCAGCCTACAATTGCCTTTAAATGATGTGGGGGTTATGGCTTTAGATTACAAAGGTACAAATGGTATGGCCACCGCTATTGGTCACGCCCCTTTAAGTGCTTTAGTTGATGTTGAAGCGGGTTCGCGTAACGCCATAGCAGAATCGCTAACAAATATTATTTGGGCCCCTTTAAAAGGTGGCTTAAAAGCAGTGTCGCTTTCTGCCAATTGGATGTGGCCTTGTCGGAACAAAGGTGAAGATGTGCGTTTGTACAAAGCCGTTAAAGCTGTTTCTGATTTTGCCATTGACTTGGGCATTAACATCCCTACAGGAAAAGATTCCCTGTCAATGACGCAAAAATATGCCGACGGGCAAGTGATGGCGCCCGGAACGGTAATCATATCAGCTGGAGCACATTGTTCAGACATCACGAAAGTGGTAGAACCTATTTTAAAAACAGACTTGGGCAATAAAATCTATTACATCAACCTGTCTCAAGACCGTTTTAAATTAGGGGGCTCGAGCTTTGCCCAATCATGTGGTAAAATTGGTAATGAAACGCCTGATATTAAAAATCCTGTTTATTTTGAAAAGGCTTTTAATACTGTACAAACCTGTATAAACGAAGGGCTTATTAGCGCTGGACACGACGTGTCGGCTGGTGGTTTATTGACCTGTTTGTTAGAAATGTGTTTTGCCGATGTAAATGTAGGAGCACAAATTGATTTGACTGATTTAAACGAGGAAGACAGTGTTAAAATGCTGTTTGCCGAAAATGCGGGTTTGGTGATACAAACCTTTCAATCTGAAACCTTAGAAAGTCTGTTAAAAACAAATGGCATTGACTTTATACAAATAGGAACTGCTGTAAAAAGTGCTGACTTAAACATAAAAAATGATGTGTCAGATTTTAATTTTAATATTGCCCAATACCGCGATGTTTGGTACGAAACCTCTTATTTGTTAGACCAACACCAATCGGGTAAAATCAAGGCTAAAGAACGCTTTGACAATTATAAAAAACAGCCGTTGAAATTTAAGTTTCCAGAAGAATTTACAGGTAAGCTAAAAGATGTCATTGCGAATACGAATTGTCACCCTGAGCGCAGTCGAAGGGTCTCCACTAGCAATAAAGAGATTGCTTCGGTCACTACGCTCCCTCGCAAAGACGTGCGGACAAAGGCTGCTGTTATTCGTGAAAAAGGCAGCAATTCAGAGCGCGAAATGGCTTATGCCATGCACTTAGCTGGCTTTGATGTTAAAGATGTGCATATGACCGATTTAATCAGCGGTCGTGAAACTTTAGAAGATATTCAGTTTATTGTGGCTGTAGGCGGTTTTTCAAATTCAGATGTTCTGGGATCGGCCAAAGGATGGGCCGGCTCATTTTTGTACAATCCAAAAGCCAAAAAGGCATTAGACGACTTCTTTGCCAGAAAGGATACTTTATCTCTAGGTGTCTGCAATGGTTGCCAATTGTTTATTGAATTGGGATTAATCACACCAAATCATCAAGAAAAATCGAAAATGTTACACAACGATTCTGGTAAATTTGAATGTAATTTCACCTCGGTAGAAATACTCGACAATAATTCGGTTATGCTACAAAGCCTTGCTGGAAGCACATTAGGTATTTGGGCCGCACATGGCGAAGGGAAATTTAGTTTCCCTTATGATGAAAATCGCTATAATATTGTGGGAAAATACGGTTATGAAGCGTATCCAGCTAACCCAAATGGCTCAGATTTTAATTCGGCCATTCTAACATCGGATGACGGTCGTCATACCGTGATGATGCCACATTTAGAACGTTCGACTTTTCCATGGAATTGGCCTTATTATCCACAAGACAGGAATGATGAAGTGAGTCCGTGGTTAGAGGCTTTTGTGAATGCCAAAAATTGGATAGTAAAACATTAATAAAAGATGTATCTTGTGTTGGTATTAAAAATAAATAAAAATGAAAAGTGAATTTAAAGGTTGGCAAAGGGTTTTAATAATAATCTTACCTTATTTTTTTATTGTGGCAATATTTCAATTAATAGGTGCCATTATAGCAGGTGTTGACATCAGTAATAGAGAAGCACAAAATTCATCGGGCCAAACTTTAATAATGACTATATTTGGTTTACTTGGAACCTTATTTGTACTATGGCTTTTTATGAAAAAAATTGATAAAGAAGATTTTATAAATTTAGGATTTCAAACAAAAGATAGAGTAAAAGAATTTTTTGTAGGTATTGGCTTAGGCGCATTAATTATGGTTTTAGGATATTTTATATTAATATTTTTAAATCAAATCCATTTTCAAAAATTAATATTTAACCCAAAAGAAATACTGCTATCAATATTGGTTTTTACAGTGGTTGCAATTATGGAAGAATCATTGGTAAGGGGTTATATTTTAAGAAACTTTATGAATTCTTTTAATAAATATGTAGCATTAATCATTACTTCTCTAATTTTTTCACTGATGCATGCTGCAAATCCAAATGTTGATTTATTTAGTTTAATTAATTTATTTATAGCTGGTTTACTTTTAGGTATTTCATATATCTACACTAAAAATTTATGGTTCCCCATTGGATTGCATTTGGGTTGGAATCTTTTCCAAACACTTTTAGGCTTCAATGTAAGTGGTCAAGATTTCTACTCTTTGGTAGTACATAGCATCTCAGAAAATAATATTCTTAACGGCGGTACATTTGGTTTTGAGGGGTCAATTCTATCAATTATAGCCGAAGTTATATGTGTTATTGGCATTGCTTATTATTATAATATAAAAACGAAACTTATAGATGGATAGCGAAAATTACTTTTCTAGTAAAATGATAAAAATGAGTGAATCGGAATTGAAAACTTATTTCAATAATAATTCTGATTATCAAGAAGAAGCTGTTTTGGCAGCCCTTTGTGAGCTCGAAAAACGCGGTTTTGGCAATCCTGAAATTCTCAGCTTAAAAGCAAAGCTCGAAGCACGCGAAATTAAAAATCCAATACAAACACAAAATACCAACAGCAAAAATATAGAACTGTATAGTTTTATTTTTATCATGTTATTTGGTGTGCTATTTTCGGTATTTGCCAGCAGTATTTTAATTGGTTTAAACCTTATTCAGCTTAAAAATAAGGCGAAGTCAAGATCGGTAATTTTATCTGGTTTGGCTTACTCTTTATTACAAGTTTATCTTATGGGTGCTTTAAAAATAGCATCACCAATAATAAGTGTTTTAACAAGTTTGTTGGGCGTTTATATGCTCTATCAATACTTTATAAAACCCGAGTTGAATACTGATACCACTTACCAAACTAAAAGTTCTTGGCAACCTTTGCTTATAGGTTTTTTAATTTCATTACCTGTTGCTTATTTTGTGATGAAATCGATGGCTGCTACTATATAAAACGACAACTCAGGTTATAAGTAGCAAGGCTTTATTTATTTGCTTAACCAAACTAGGCCCTTGGTAAATAAAGCCTGTATAAAGTTGTATTAAATCAGCACCGGCTTTGAATTTTTCTTGGGCATCCTCTGGAGAATGAATACCGCCCACACCAATAATCGGAAAAGCCTTATCGGATTTATCTGCTAAAAAGCGAATCACTTCTGTAGCCCGATTGGTTAATGGTTTGCCACTTAAGCCGCCTGTTTCTTTTTTGTTATCCGATTGTAAACCATCTCTTGAAAGCGTTGTATTGGTGGCAATAATGCCCGCAATTTTTGTTGTTTTGACGATAGAGATAATATCTAAAAGCTGACTACCGGATAAATCGGGGGCTATTTTTAACAGGATTGGTTTTGGTTTTGTTTGGGCATTATTGGCATTTTGTAAAGCCTGTAATATTTCTGTCAGCGGTTTTTTGTCTTGCAAATCACGTAAGTTTGGTGTGTTTGGCGAACTGACATTCACCACAAAATAATCGACCACATCAAAGAGTTTGTCAAAACAAATAAGATAATCGTCCACCGCTTTTTCGTTTGGAGTCACTTTATTCTTACCAATATTACCACCAATAATAACAGCTGTTTTACGCTGTTTAAGACGTTCGGCTATCACTGCTACCCCATCATTGTTAAAGCCCATACGGTTGATTAAAGCTTTGTCTTTTTTTAATCGAAATAATCGTCTTTTAGGATTCCCAGATTGTGGTTTTGGCGTGACTGTGCCTATTTCTACAAATCCGAATCCGAAGGCACCAAGTTCATCAAATAATACCGCGTTTTTATCAAATCCGGCTGCCAATCCCACAGGATTTTTAAAAGTTAATCCGAAAAAGGTCTTCTCTAATTTTTTATCGGCTACGCCAAAGTGTTTTTTAACCAAACTAAATACACCAGGAATTTTAAACAACATTTTAAGTGTTGCAAAAGTAATTTGGTGAATCAGTTCTGGATGGAAGCAGAATAATATGGGACGGATTATAGTTTTGTACATCTTAACTTATTAAGAGGCTTCGACTACGCTCAGCCTGACTATGTATTTAATAGGTCTAAATAATTAATTTAAGAGATTCCATGCCTACCGTCAGGAAGGCTCGTCGTTCCATAACTGGTGGAACTCTGTCGAAATGACAATCAAATTTATCTCAAACTGGCACCCAACTTACTTTCTAAAGCTTTTTGCAATTTAGACATAATAGATTCTATTTGTTTTTCTTCTAATGTTTTTTCTGTGTCCTCTAAAACAAAACTTACGGCATAAGATTTTTTACCTTCCGGCAAGTTTTTACCTTGATACACATCAAATAAATCGACCGATTTTAAATAATGGCATTCGGTTTGTTTGGCCAAATTGTAAACATCTAAAAAGCGCACTTCATCATCAATCAGCAAGGCTAGATCTCGTTTTACCTCAGGAAATTTTGGAGGTAAAGTTACAGAAATCGTTTTATTTTGAGTTAATTTTAATAATGTAGTCCAATTAAAATCGGCATAGAAAACTTCTTGTTTGATAGCACATCCTTTTGTTATGTCGGCTCTTACAACACCAAAATCTACCAACTTAATTTTTCCCAAGCTAAAACTTAAACCTTCTGAAAAAACATCATTTTTAGTCGGTTTGGATTTAAAATCTATAAGCCCCATTCTTTTTAATAGCACAGTTACTATCCCTTTAAAATAGAAAAAATCAGATTGTTGTGAAGCCGCATTCCATGCAGAGGGCAATCTGCTTCCTGTTACGAATAAACTAAGGTGTTTTTCTTCTTGATATTTATCATTAAATTTATGATAAGTCTTACCAAATTCAAAAAGTTTTAAAGTTTTGTTCTTCCTGTTTATATTAAACGACACAGCTTCTAAACCACTAAACAACATAGATTGGCGCAATACCGACAAATCCTGACTCAAAGGATTTAAAATGGTAACATTGGCCTCATCGTTTATTTGATTAGAATAGCTTGTATAATCTGGCTTTGTTAACGAATTTGCCATCGTTTCGTAAAAACCCAGATTAATAAGTTGTGTAGCCGCTATATTCTGAACTTTTTCATTTTTTTGCTCTTCAGAAAAAGTAATAGACATGTTGAGTTTTTCAGAAAACTCAACATTATTATAGCCATAAACACGTAAAATTTCTTCAATAACATCAACCTCTCTTACAACATCAACACGATAGGCAGGAATGGTGAGGTTTAAACCTGATTCGGTATGGTTATTAATTTTAATATCTAATGAAACCAATATGCTTTGTATTGTTTCTGAATCGATGTAATGACCAATCAGTTTATTCATCCTTTCATAGGATAAAAATATTTGAAAATCTTCAATTTTATTGGGATAGATGTCAATAATTTCTGACGAAATTTTACCTCCTGCCAAATCTTTGATAAGAATTGCCGCACGCTTAATGGCATACTCTGTTATGTTTGGATCTATGCCACGTTCAAAACGGAAAGAGGCGTCAGAGTTTATAGTGTGTCGTTTTGCTGTTTTACGAATACTTACTGGGTTAAAATAGGCACTTTCTAAAAATACAGAAGTTGTGTCTTGTGTTATACCCGATTCTATTCCGCCAAAAACACCTGCAATACACATAGGGTTTTCTTCGCCGTCACAAATCATTAAATCTTCTTGATGCAAGCTTCGTTCAACACCGTCTAATGTTGTAAATTTGGTACCTTCTTTTAAGGTTTTAACAATAACTTTATTCTTTAAAATTTTGTTGGCATCAAAAGCATGAAGAGGCTGTCCGAGATCGTGAAGTACAAAATTGGTAATATCTACCACATTATTAATAGGTGTTAAACCAATGGCTTTTAATCTGTTTTGTAACCATTCTGGCGATTCCTCAATTTTAATATCTGTAATAGTAAGACCAACATATCTGGGAGCGCGCACGGTATCTTGTACATCAATGTCAATTTTAAAGGTGCGTTCTTCTACATAGAAATCACTCACCGAAGGGGTAATCAATTCTGATGTAATGCCTTGTTGTAACAAACCGGCTCTTAAGTCGCGCGCCACACCCAAATGGCTCATAGCATCGGCACGGTTAGGTGTTAAACCAATTTCGATGGCGTAATCTGATTCAATATTAAATACTTCGGATGCTGGCGTTCCTGCTTTTAATGAGCTGTCTAATATCATAATGCCGTCATGCGATTTGCCCAAGCCCAATTCATCTTCGGCACAAATCATCCCAAAACTTTCTTCGCCACGTATTTTACTCTTCTTAATTTTAAAAGCTTCACCTTTTTCGTCATACAATATTGTTCCAACTGTAGCCACTGGTACAGTCTGATTTTTGGCGACGTTTGGGGCGCCACAAACAATTTGTACGGGTTCTCCATTTCCTAAATCTACAGTAGCTACATGCAACCTATCGGCATTTGGGTGTTTTTCACAAGTCAAAACCTTACCTACAACAATACCTTTAAGACTTCCTTTTATGCTTTCAATTGTTTCAACACCTTCTACTTCAAGACCTAAATCGGTTAAAATTTCACTTGCTTTATCTATATCTAAATCAATTGGTAAATATTTTTGCAACCACTTGTAAGAAATCTTCATAGTCTAATTGTCCATTAATTAAGATGCAAATATAAACAATAGAATCAAGAGAAACTCAACTGCTTATTACATTTTTTGCTTAAACCAAACTCTTTTATATGTTGATTTATTTTACTACTTTGCAAACTAGAAAAATTATAATTTTATGCCAACAAAAATTACGCGTCTCTTTGATTTTGCTTACTATCAATTAGAAAAAGGAGGCTTAGACAATGCCTTTAGCTCTAAAAGGAATGGTTCTTGGGAATCTATATCAACACAAGATTTAATAAATCAGGGCAATAAGGTAAGCAGAGCTCTTTTAAAACTAGGCATAAAAGCCAACGACAAAATAGCCATTATTTCTAGTACCAACAGAACAGAATGGATGATTATGGATATTGGTGTCTTGCAATTAGGAGCACAAAACGTGCCTATTTACCCTACAATATCTGCTGCTGATTATGAATATATATTCAACCATGCCGAGGTCAATTATTGTTTTGTATCTGACGAAGTGGTCTTTCAGAAAGCAAAAAAGGCCAAAGAAAATGCGCCAGCTCTAAAAGAAATTTATTCTTTTGATGAAATTGAAGGATGTAAGCATTGGTCAGCGTTTTTAGATTTTGGTGCTGACGAATCCTTACAAAGTGACGTAGAAAAATGTAAAGATAAAGTTAAACCAACCGATTTGGCCACATTTATATACACTTCTGGCACTACAGGAAAACCAAAAGGGGTTATGTTAACCCATCAAAATGTTGTGAGTAATGTGTTGGCATCAAGTAAAAGGTTCCCTATTGTAGTAGAACATCCAAAAGCTTTAAGTTTTTTACCTGTATGCCATATTTTTGAACGCATGATTTTATATCTATACCAATACTTAAATGTGGCTGTTTATTTTGCAGAAGGTCTTGATAAAGTAACTGTTAATATTCAAGAAGTAAAACCAAATTTATTTACAGCTGTACCACGCTTATTAGAAAAAATGTACGATGCCATTATAGCTAAAGGCTCAGAACTTACAGGAATTAAAAAAGCTTTGTTCTTTTGGGCCGTTGATTTGGGGCTAAAATATGAACCCTACGGCAAAAATGGATGGTGGTACGAATTTAAACTTAAAATTGCACGGAAACTTATATTTACAAAATGGAAAGAAGCCCTTGGAGGTAATATCAACACATTGGTTTCTGGCAGTGCCGCCTTACAACCCCGGCTAACAAGAATATTTTGTGCTGCAGGTATCCCAATTATGGAGGGCTATGGTCTTACCGAAACATCGCCAGTTGTTACCGTAAACATGAATGATGATTTTATGCAACGCGTAGGGTCTGTTGGTAAAGTAATTGAAGGTGTGGAAGTTAAAATAGCCAGTGATGGCGAGATTTTGGTGAAAGGGCCTAATGTTATGATGGGTTATTATAAAGATCCAAAAATGACAAGCGAAGTTATTATTGACGGGTATTTTCATACAGGTGACAAAGGTGAAATTGATGCTGATGGCTTCCTGAAAATTACAGGACGTAAAAAGGAGATATTTAAAACCTCTGGCGGTAAATATATTTCGCCTGCGCTTTTAGAAAACGAAATGAAGCAGTCGCTTTTTATCGAACAGATATTGGTTGTTGGCGAAGGTCAAAAAATGCCTGCTGCTATTATTCAGCTCAATTTTGAGTTCATAAAAGAATGGGCAGACAAGCATCAAATACCTGATTTAAATACAAATGAAGCCATTGTATCAAATGAAAAAGTAATTGAAAGAATTCAAAAAGAAATTGATAAGGGTAATGAAGGCTTTGGCCATTGGGAAAAAATAAAACGCTTTGAATTAACACCCGATGTTTGGGGTGTTGACAACGGATTGCTAACGCCAACTATGAAACCTAAACGCAGTGTAATTTTAAAAAAATACGCCGATTTATACAATAAAATATACGCTTAAAAAGCTATCTTTGTACGTCTCAATTAAAAATTATACATGGAACCATTTATAGTATCTGCACGAAAATACAGACCTCAAATTTTTGAAGATGTTGTAGGGCAGCAAGCCATTACCAACACCTTAGAAAATGCTATAAAGAATAATCATCTTGCGCAAGCTCTTCTATTTACTGGTCCCAGAGGTGTAGGTAAAACTACCTGTGCAAGAATATTGGCCAAGCGTATAAACCAACAAAGTCTCGATAAGGACAATCCTGATGAGGATTTTGCATTTAATATATTTGAACTTGATGCCGCTTCAAACAATTCGGTTGATGACATTAGAAATTTAACCGAACAAGTTAGAATACCACCGCAAACAGGTCACTATAAAGTCTATATAATTGACGAGGTTCACATGCTGAGTCAAGCCGCTTTTAACGCTTTCTTAAAAACACTAGAAGAGCCCCCTGCACATGCCATATTTATTTTGGCCACAACCGAGAAACATAAGATAATACCTACAATTCTATCGCGTTGCCAAATATTTGATTTTAAAAGAATTGGCGTCCTTGATATTAAAAATTATTTAAAAAAAATAGCCGAAAAAGAACATATTGATGCTGAAGATGACGCCCTACACATAATAGCTCAAAAAGCTGATGGCGCTTTACGCGATGCCCTCTCTACTTTTGATAGGATTGTAAGTTTTACAGGTGCCAAACTAACCCGGTTAGCCGTTATTGAAAATCTAAATGTTTTGGATTATGAAGTGTATTTTAACACAACCGATTTAATTTTACAGCACAATATTCCACAATTATTTTTAGCCTTAAACAGCATTCTTGACAAAGGCTTTGAAGGGCATCATTTTATAATAGGATTGGCCGCTCATTTTAGAGATATTTTGGTCGCAAAAGACAGTGCTACTGTAGATTTATTAGAAGTTGGCGAAAGCGCTAAAGAACTTTATCTAAATCAGGCCAAAGCCTGCGATGTGCCTTTTTTACTCAATGCAATTGAATTGACAAACACCTGCGACTTAAATTACAAAACGAGTAAAAACCAGCGTTTATTGGTAGAATTGACGCTGATGCAATTGGCTTCTTTAAATTTTAATTCTGATTCTTTGGACGAAAAAAAAAAGCCTAAACCCTACATAATACCAGCTTCATTTTACAAAGAATCGGTTTCTACAAATAAAGAAATTCCGCAACCTGTAATTAAAGAACCCAAAGAAAATTATACAAAAGAAACAGCGCACAAGACATCCAATTTACCCCCTAAAAAAGAAGAAGATAACAGTAAAAAAGTCACAGAACAGATACCTGTTATAGAAAAACCTGTTCTTAATATTGCCAAAAGAACTGCTTCAGCATTGTCTTTAAAAAGTATTATAAATAAAGAGGCTACAAGAGCTATTTCTAATACGAACAGTGCTCAAGAAGTTTTACCTTCTACCCCATTTACCGAAGATCAATTTTTTAAAATTTGGAATAAACACCTTGCACATTTAAATGCCATTGGCGAAAAAATTCTACTCTCGGTTTTAAATTCTGACAAACCAAAAATTAAAGACGAAATAATAGAAGTTACCTTTCCTAATAAGGTAATGCAGATTTCGTTTAACAAAGGAAAAACAACATTGCTTAAACGCTTGCGAAAAGAACTTAATAATTACAAAATTGATTTTAAAGTAATTGTAAATGAATCTGCCACAAAAGAATACATATACACACCTCAAGAAAAATATCAGGCACTTAAAAAGAAAAATTCAAATATTGATCTTTTAAAGAAAACCTTTAAATTAGATTTTTAGTTTCTGCACATCTTTTAGTATATTTAACAACTTAAAACTATTTAATTTGGAATATTATAGGCTAATTACATTACTCCTTGGATTTTTATTAGTAGCCTTAGCTTCTAATCAAATTGCCATTTTATTTCAAAAAATAAAGTTCCCATTAATTACAGGCCTTATAATTACAGGTATTATAGCGGGTTCTTCTCTACTCAATTTTATTGAAAAAGAAACCTTAGATGATTTAGAATTTTTAAATGAAATTGCCCTTGCTATTATTGCATTTTCGGCCGGTTCAGAATTGTATCTAGACGATTTAAGAAGCCGTATTAAAAGTATAAAGTGGATGGTTATAGGACAGCTTGTTATTACTTTTGTAATGAGTAGCGCCCTTATCTATTACGCAGCCAACTACATCCCTTTTATGGCCCAATTACCCAATGCAAGCCGCTTTGGTATTGCCATCCTTTTTGGAACCATTTTCGTGGCCCGCTCGCCTTCGTCGGCTATAGCCGTTATTAACGAAATGCGTGCCAATGGCCCTTTTACAAAGACTGTTATGGGTGTTACAGTAGTAAAAGATGTTTTGGTTATAATATTGTTTGCCATTTGTTTCTCTTTAACCAAAACCCTTATAAATGGAGATTCTGTTGGCTTTCTCTTTCTTGTAATTTTAGCATTAGAACTCTTTATGTCTTTAGCTTTGGGATATGTATTCGGCAAATTATTAACCATCCCTTTTTCGTTAAAATTACATCCCAATATAAAAGCGACTTTTGTATTGGCTGTAGGATACAGTATTTATGTTTTTGCCTATATGGTTAAAATTAAATCTGAAGCCTGGTTTCATCATGAGATTATTTTAGAACCCCTTTTAATAGCCATAATAGGCAGTTTTGTGTTGACAAATTACAGCAAGCACCGCATAGAGTTTTCTGAACTTTTACACAGAATTAGCCCCATTATTTACATCATCTTTTTCACTTTAACTGGAGCCTCGCTTTCTTTTCAAACCCTTATAAGTGTTTTTGGTATTGCCATAAGTTTATTTGTTTTACGTTTGGTTTCTATTTTCTTTGGGGGTGTATTTGGTGTTTTGGCAGCTGGCGACAACAAAAAGTATACTTTAATTTCTTGGATGCCTTATTTAACCCAAGCTGGTGTAGCTTTAGGCTTGGCCACAATTATATCGCATGAGTTTCCAACTTGGGGCTATGAGTTTGAAACCATTGTTATAGCGATAATCGTTTTAAACCAATTGGTTGGGCCTCCCTTGTTTAAATGGTCATTGAGTTATGTAAAAGAAACCCATCTACGTGCCAAAACAGATACGTCTGATAGTTCAAGAGATGCCGTTATTTTTGGTGTAGAAAATCAATCTATCGCTTTGGCACATCAGCTAATAAAAAACAATTGGCAGGTTAAAATGGTAACTTCTATTGATAATTTTAAAGAGAAATATCCCGAATTAGATATTGTAACAGTAAAAAGTTTATCGAAACCCAATTTAAATCAATTAAATTTAGAAAAAACCGAATCTGCCATACTGATGCTTGATGATGATCGTAATTTTGATCTTGCCACACTTATTTTTGAACAATTTGGCACAAAAGATATTATAGTGCGTTTAAACAACCGTATAAATTTTGAGAAATTTCACAAACTGGGTGCAAAAATTATTGACCCTTCTACAGCTATTGTCAGCCTGTTAGACCATTTTGTCCGATCGCCAAATGCCGCCACACTTTTACTAGGTATGGACGAAGGTCAGGATTCGTTAGACATCGAAATCAAGAACAAAGATATTGCCGGTTTGCGCTTACGCGATTTGCGTTTGCCTTCTGATATAATTATGCTTTCTTTAAAACGCAAAGGGCAGTTTATAATATCACACGGTTATACCCTTTTACGCCTTGGCGACATAGTTACTCTGGTGGGGTCGCAAAATAGCCTTGAAGACCTTAAAAATAAATTTGAAAACTGATGTTAGGATTAAAATGCGACACATCCAAATTGTGGGTTGGCATAGCTGAAAATAACTTACAACTACTGCTAACAGACCATGCTTTTGCCGAACAAAAAGCTGCTGCTGCTGCCATGTCATTAATTATTGGTTATTCTGAAGACGCTGATTTGGTAAGTAAAATGCAAAGCATAGCTTTAGAAGAAATTGAGCACTTTGGAATGGTTCATAAAATCATAGTTGCACGTGGTTTGACTTTATTACAAGATCAAAACAGCGCTTATGCCAAACATTTATTCAGTTTTTTTAACAAGACGAAAGACCGCACCCAAAGTTTGGTAAATCGTTTGCTGATTTCTGCACTTATAGAGGCCAGAAGTTGTGAAAGGTTTAAAATGTTATCCTTGTATTTAAAAGATACCGAATTGGCGGCCTTTTACAAAGATTTATTGGCCTCTGAAGCTGGTCACCATACCTTATTTTTGGGTTTGGCCAACCGCTATGAATCAAAAGAAATTGTGACAAAAAAATGGGATGCTTTAACAACTTACGAAGCCGAATACATTAAAAAACAAGGTAAAACAGCTTTAGTGCACGGTTAAAAGAAATTATTTAGTCCCTTAGTTTTTTACCAACTATAACAAAAATTTATTATGATAAAATTTCGAAACAGACCTAATAATTATTTGGCGCTTTCAGTCAAATGAAACTCAAATTTATTTTAATATTAATCCTTTTTGTAGGATTGGCATTGTTTTATTTTCTAGTTAACCCTAGTGGCGTAGATTATTTGCCAAAGTGCCCACTTTACACAACAACAGGTATTTACTGCCCGGGTTGTGGCAGTCAGCGGGCCACACACGATTTATTGCACCTTAATTTTAGTGGTGTAATCAGCCAGAATGCCTTGTGTTTTTTAGCGCTGCTATTGTTGGTGTATCACAGTGTGATAATGGTTGTAAACCGTCTCTTTAGCAAAAAGTGGAAAAGTATTTTAAGCCATCCTAAAATGCCTATAATAGTTTTGGGGATTATTCTTTTGTTTTGGATTTTGCGCAACCTGCCTTACGCCCCATTTAATTGGTTGGCTCCTACGCCTTAAACCTTTATAGATTTATCGTAAGGAATTACATTTAAGATATGCTTAATAGCATTTACCCTTGCTTCAGTTTTTCTATTAGCCTTAATAACTTTCCACGGTGCTATTTGCGTACTCGTTTTAGCAAACATTTCTTTTTTATAAAACGTATATTTATCCCAAAGGTCTTGTGCTTGTTCATCAACTTCGGTCATTTTCCACTGTTTTAAAGGATTGATTTTAATATCCCTAAAACGTTTCTCTTGCTCTGATTTAGAAATAGACATGTATATTTTAACAATCTGAATATCAGATTCAATAATCATGCGTTCAAATTCATTGACCTGATTCATAAAAATTTGATATTGTTGTTCTGTACAGAATCCATTTACGGGTTCTACAACAGCGCGGTTATACCAACTTCTGTCAAAAAAAACAATTTCACCAGCTTTTGGAAATTCAGACAGATAACGTTGAAAATACCATTGACCCAATTCCTCTTCAGAGGGTTTTGGTAGGGCAACATCATAATAATGCCTTGGATTTAAGCGTTCGGTTATACGTCTTATTGCGCCCCCTTTACCCGCAGCATCGCGTCCTTCAAAAACAACAATAACACGTTTGTTATTTTCTATTACCCAAGTGTGCATTTTAATAAGTTCCAACTGCAACTTTTTAAGATCCTTTTGATAATTTACATAACGTAAGGCCTTTGAAATATTAAAGGGCTTTGTATTAAATAAAGCCAAAATACCTTTATTGGTATTCAACTTGTTTATATCATTCTGTGAAAAATTATTTTCCATAGTCTTAATCATTATTATGTCTTGAAGATCTAAAATAACGGACAATAACGTTGGGATCTGGAATTAAATGTAGCTTTGCTTCCTTTTTATCATCGTAATCAAATTGTGAAAGTACATATCTTATGCACTCCAATCTTGCAGCCATTTTATCGTTAGTTCTTACAATAATCCAAGGGCTATAAGAGGTATGTGTTTTGCTAAACATTTGCTCTTTATAATAGGAATATTTTTCCCATAATGCCTGCCCTTTTTGATCTACTGGACTAAATTTCCAGCGCTTAAGTGGATTTCTATTTCGTGAATCAAAGCGCCTTAACTGCTCTTCTTTTGTAATAGACAGCCAAAATTTGATAATTGTAATGCCATCTTCGTACAACATGTGCTCAAACTCAGGAACTTTATGGATAAACTGTTTGTATTGTTTTTCATTACAAAATCCCATAACAGGCTCTACAACAGCCCGATTATACCAACTTCTATCAAAAAATACAATTTCACCTTGGTTTGGTAAATGCTTAACATAACGTCTAAAATACCACTGTCCACGTTCAATTTCAGTAGGTTTATTTAATGCAACTTGCCTTACAGAACGTGGATTTAAATGCTCTGTAAATCGGCGAATATTGCCTCCTTTACCTGCGGCATCACGTCCCTCGAAAATTATTATAACCCGCTTTTTATTTTTTAATACCCACTGTTGTAATTTTACAAGCTCTATTTGCACCTTCTCTAAATCGGCTTCATAGGCTAAAATACGATCTGGTTTAAAGGTGCTAATTTTTTTATCAGAAAGTACTTGCCTTAAATCTTCTGTAGAGGCTATCTCTGTAAAATCTTGTATTGTTAATTTATGTTTTTGAGAATTCATTAATCTCCTTTTTTAAATCTATAATATACGCCCCATGTTGCATCATTGGTTTTTTTCTTATTTTTAATTTTTGTTGGGGTGGAGAGACATAGGGAATTCCTAATCCCAATCCTCTTAAAATAAATAATACACCAATTAATATTACAAATATAGGTATTGCTTTTTGAATTTTGTTTCTCAATGATGTTTTTAAAAAATTTCCAAAGATTAGTGCAGCTGTCATCATAGGAATGGTACCCAAACCAAATAACATCATATAAAGGGCACCATCGTAGCTTGAACCTGTAGAAACAGCACCAAACAAGGCCATATAAACCAATCCACAAGGCAATAAACCGTTTAAGATACCGATGTTAAAAAAGGCTTTTAATGAAGATTTTTTAAGATACAGTCCCAAACCCATTTTAACTTTTGAAATAATACTGTAAATAGGTTTCACAATTTTAAATTTGCTAAAAATTGAGGAAGGAATAATAACAATCAGTATCATTAATATACCTATTATTACAGATAAATTTTGCTGCAATCCTGCTATATACAGGCCTTTACCCAACAGACCAAATAGCAAACCTATGCTGGTATAACTTAGCAATCTACCCAAATGATATAACAGTGCTTGGGCAATACTCATTACTTTATTTTTTCTATTTAATGGCAATACAAAAGCGATGGGCCCACACATGCCCAAACAGTGAAAACTCCCTAATAATCCTAATAAAAATGCTGTGAGGTACATACTAATAAAAATAAGCGGTTTTATACATATAGCCCTTAGCATCATATTGCCAATCAACAATAATATTGTATTTACCCGAAACCAATTCTTTACTTGAAATAAAAAAGGTATTTGTTAGTAGCTCAATTTTCTTTTTAAGATCCAATTTGATATTTGAAGGGCGTAAAAATTTAATTTCTCCGCTAATTTTACCCGATTCAAATTCCTTAGGGAAAACTATATTTAGACCTAAATCTGTTTTGATTATTTTTACATTTTCAATCAATTTATTGGCGCTTTCTTCCTTATCAATCTGCTCTTGATAGTTAAGTTCATCTTTATAATAATCGTCTGCTACCAAATGGTGATCGTATTTGTCGTAAACTGAAATGCGGTAAACAAATTGTAAAATAAATATCATAAATAGTACCATGGCTATTACAATGCCTGTACCCCAATTAATTTTTAACTTCATTTTCTATTGTAATTAATGTTTAAATATAAACTTTTAATTTAACCTCAAAGGCGATGGGAAGTTTGTCGTAGTGGTTTCAATTAATTTATTATCCTGATAGATACCTATCTTCAATTTAACTTTTGATGATGTTAAATTCTTTTTTGCAATTATAATAAAAATGGTGCCTTCTTTTAGCTTGTTCCCTTTCAGGTCAATCTTACCGCCAATCACTTTTACAATGCCTTTATGTGACATTAATTTGACTTTAAGGTCTTCAAAATTAATTACCGTTTTATTAACCAATGTAATTGTGTAAACATTGGTTACTGTTTTTTCTGTAATGCTATACATTTGGCCAGGTATTCTTAAAATAGTGGCTTCAACATCACTGCGCATAAACAGCAGGGTAACCAATGCCACAACCATTAATGTTAACACAACAATATAGCTTTTTATTCTGGTATTAAATTTGAATTTTTCGCCTTTTAAAATGTCATTTTCTGAAGCATAACGAATCAATCCCTTATCAAAATTAACCCTATCCATTATTTCATCACAGGCATCAATACAAGCTGTACAATTAATGCATTCTAACTGTGTGCCATTTCTTATATCTATGCCTGTAGGGCAAACATGTACACATTGCATACACGAGATACAATCGCCATAACCTTTATCCGCTCTGTCTTCACCTTTTCTCAATTTAGAGCGGCCATTAGTGCCTTCGCCACGTTTGTAATCATAAGCAACAACTACCGAATTATTATCGAGTAGAACACCCTGCAATCTCCCGTAAGGGCATGCTATGATACAAACTTGCTCTCTGAACCATGCAAATACAAAAAAGAAAACCAACGAAAATACACCCAGTTTAACTAAAGTTTCAATGTGATTTTGGGGGCCTTCAAAAACATACTTTAGCAATTCATCACTGCCAATAATATAGGCAAAGAAAACATTGGCTATACCAAATGAGAGTATGTAAAAAATAAACCATTTTACTGATTTTTTTACTATCTTTTCTCTATTCCAAGCTTGTTTATCAAGTTTAATTTGTTTGCTTCTATCGCCCTCTATCAAATATTCTATCTTGCGAAAAATCATTTCCATAAAAATGGTTTGTGGACACATCCACCCACAAAAAATACGTCCAAATATGACGGTAAATAGAATAATAAATACAATGCCTATAAGCATTGATATTACCAATAAATAAAAATCTTGTGGCCAAAAGGGCTGTCCAAAAATATTGTATTTCCCTTTTAAAACATTAAATAGTAGAAATTGGTTTCCGTTAATTTTAACGAATGGTGCGCTTACTAAAACTACCAATAACAGCCAGCTGACTAATGTTCTATACTTGTAAAAAACACCTTTGGGTTTTTTAGGGTATATCACATTGCGGTTACCATCTTCTGTAATGGTACCTATTGAATCTCTAAAATTTTCTCTATCTTGATTTGTCATTGCTTCTGATTAAAAAAAGGCTACCCAAAATTAAGATTACAAATGTACAACAGATTAAAAATTTGTTATGAAACATTTATAACAAAACCCTATGGTAGCCTTTCCTACTACTAACTAAAAAAATCAAAAACACATTAATGCATTTTCAGAACGAAAATACACTACTGTTTTGTCCATACTATATCTCCTTGAGAGGCTTTAGGATTAGCGGGTGTGGTACCTTGTAAAGAAATGACATAACTAGCCACTTGTTGCATTTGCACCGACTTTAAAGCCGCTTTCCAGGAAATCATTCCCTTTCCTGTTCTTCCTCCTTCTGAAATAGTATGATATATTTTTTCTATGCCGCCACCTAAAATCCAATGGTCATCGGTAAGATTTGGTCCTATGCCGCCACCGCCATCAGCCATATGGCAAGCCACACAGTTGGTTAAGAAAATAGTTTTTCCTGCTGTTAAGTTTTCGGCATCGGTAAATAAAACAACATCAACTTTAAATAATTCTGGATGTTCATTTTTATAAACTTCAATAGCCTTATTAGCTTGTGCAACCTCGTTTATATATTCTTTTTCTTGACTGTATTCTTCGGGATTTGTAAATACTTGAACATAATAAAAAATACCTATAATAATGGTAATGTAGAAACCGTAAAGCCACCATGGTGGTAAAACGTTATCTAGTTCTCTAATACCATCATAGTCATGATTGGTCATTATCTGATCTTCTTGCCCGAGCTCATTGGCTTTGGTTAGCGATTTTAATAATCGTTTTAAAAATGAATCTTTTTTATCTGTTGTCATGTTTATTTTAGTTTTAAGAATCCAAAGGCATTTTACTGTGGTTTTTTACATCTTTTTTCGGGATTTTACTCACAATAACAAGCATTGTAACGAATACCGTAAAAAATAATAACAGAGAGATTATGGGATAAATTTCTATCCCAACAATGCCTTCAAAATAATGTTTAGCAAATCGTATCATAAGTGTTATTTCATAGCTGTTTTAGCCTTAATATCAGTTCCCAAACGTTGCAAATAAGCAATTAGAGCCACTATTTCTTTGTCTTTTATATTGCTATTGCCATAAGCTTTTTTAAACTCAGGGTCTTGCATTAAATTATTTTCAATTTCTAAAGCCTGATTTTTCAACAAATACAATGCTTTATCCATTTCGAATTTGGTATATGGCACGCCTAAGCTTACCATTGCATCCATCTTTTTAACGGTTAGAGATATGTCTAAATTATCGGTAATTAGCCAAGTGTAACTTGGCATTATTGATCCTGGCGATGTAGAGCGTGGATCTAGCAAATGGTTAAAGTGCCAATTGTCATTATACTTTTGACCGATTCTATGCAAATCTGGTCCCGTACGTCTTGACCCCCATAAGAATGGATGGTCATAAACAAACTCGCCTGCTTTTGAATATTCGCCATAGCGTTCAACTTCAGAACGGAATGGGCGTATCATTTGCGAATGGCAATTATTGCAACCTTCTCTTATATAAATATCACGTCCTTCTAATTCTAATGGCGTATAAGGTTTAACACTCGCTATTGTAGGAATATTTGAAGGCACAACTAAAAGGGGCACAATTTCTACTACGCCGCCTATTAAAATGGCTACAGTTGTTAAAACAGTAAATAAAACTGTTTTACGTTCGAGCCATGAATGGAAACCTTCGCCAGCTAATCTGCCCGAGCTAATAGGTTTAAGCGCTGGTGCTTCGGCCAATTCATCTTCTATAAATTTACCTTTTTTAACTGTTTTAAAAACATTAACTGCCAATAAAATAAAGCCTGTTAAGTACAAGGTACCTCCAAAGGCACGCATTACATACATGGGCATAATTTTGGTTACTGTCTCTAAGAAATTGCCATATACCAGCGTCCCATCTGGATTAAATTCTTTCCACATCTGTGCTTGCATAAATCCAGCTACATACAAAGGAATGGCATAAAATAAGATACCTATCGTACCAATCCAAAAATGGGTATTGGCTAGTTTTTTAGAGTATAAATCGGTTTTCCAAAGTTTTTGAACCAGCCAATAAATAATACCTGAAATCATAAATCCGTTCCAAGCCAGTGTACCAATATGTACGTGTGCCACAATCCAATCAGTATAATGTGTTATGGCATTAACACTCTTAAAAGACAACATGGGCCCTTCAAAAGTGGTCATTCCGTAGCCTGTAATGGCCACAACAAAGAATTTTAAAATCGGATTTTCTCGCACTTTATCCCAAGCGCCGCGAAGGGTTAACAAGCCGTTTATCATACCACCCCAAGATGGGAAAATCAACATAACAGAAAAAACTGTTCCTAAATTTTGAGCCCATTCAGGTAAAGCTGTATATAATAAATGATGTGGTCCTGCCCAGATATAAATAAAAATTAGAGACCAAAAGTGTACAATAGATAGTTTATATGAATATACAGGTCTGTTGGCAACCTTGGGTACAAAATAGTACATTAAACCCAATACTGGTGTTGTTAAGAAAAAGGCCACAGCATTATGACCATACCACCACTGAACCATGGCATCTTGCACACCCGCATAAATAGAATAACTTTTAAATGCCGAAACTGGTATCTCTAAATTGTTAAAAATATGCAATACAGCTACTGTTATTAAAGTGGCTATATAAAACCATATGGCTACATAAATATGGCGTTGGCGGCGTTTTAAAATAGTACCAATCATATTGATACCCATAACTACCCAAATAATTGTAATAGCTATATCAATAGGCCACTCTAATTCGGCATATTCTTTTGATGATGTTAAACCCAAAGGCAATGTTATGGCGGCGGCTACAATAATAGCCTGCCAGCCCCAAAAATGAACTTTGCTTAAGGTGTCGCTAAACATTCTGGCTTTTAGAAGGCGTTGCATAGAGTAATAAATTCCTAAAAAGACCCCATTACCTACAAAAGCAAAAATTACTGCATTGGTGTGTAAAGGTCTCAACCTGCCAAAACTAAGCCAAGGGAAGTTTCCTAAATAGTTAGGAAAAATAAATAAAAAGGCTACCAGTAGCCCTACTAACATCCCTACCACACCCCATACAATAGTTGCGTAGAGGAATAACTTAACAATTTTGTTATCGTAATAAAACTGTTCTTTCTCCATATTGATTGATAAAATTAGTAGTTGGTTATTTGTTTGTTTTTAATTTTTCTTTGTCTTTATCACTAACTAGCTCATCTTCAAATAGCATACGTACAGATGGTGTGTATGTATCGTCATATTGTCCTGATTTAACAGAATTGATAAACAAAACGAAAAAAAGCAATGCAATTAGTAAACTTACCAATATCATTATATAAATGACACCCATTTGGTTAAAATTTGATTTTAATAGTTATAGCGATTCAAATATAAAATTATTACAGTTTATATTCAATGACAAATATCAGTTTTTTTAACTAAATAACCAGTACCCAAGCTTACAAATATAACCACCGAGATTGAACTTAGTGGCATTAAAATAGCAGCAACAATTGGCGATAGCAATCCTTGAATAGCAAAATACATTCCTAATGTATTGTAAATAAATGAGATAATAAAACTTATTTTAATTAACAATACCGTATTTTTTGCCAATTTTAAGTAATTTGGAATGATTCTAAATTTCTTGGCATCAATAATACCATCGCAGGCAGGTGAAAAAATATTTATGTCTTCTGACACTGCCAAACCAACATCGCTTTGAGCCAAAGCACCCGCATCATTAAGGCCATCGCCAATCATCATTACATTTTTGCCCTTTAACTGAAGGTCTTTAATAAAATCTAATTTTTGCTGGGGCTTCTGATTAAAATAGTAAGCAACCTGATTTGGCAATAATTTACGCAGCCTTTCTTTTTCGCCTTCGTTATCTCCAGACAAAACAATTAGTCTAAATTTCTGTTGAAGTTTTTTGAATACATCTTGTAAATCCTTTCTATAGGTGTTTTCGAAAATAAATTTCCCTTTGATTTTATTGTTTATTTTTACCCAAATGGCTGTTTGTAAAATAGTGTCTATTTCATTGGATTCCACAAAAAGTGAAGACCCCAATAAAATACCCATTCCTTCACAATTTCCTGAGATACCTTTGCCTATTTCTTCTTTAAAATTTGTAACATCAAGGAAAGGTTCTTCTTTAATAAAATCATATAATTTCCTGCTAAGTGTGTGATTTGAATTTCTTAGCAGTGATTTTATATAGCTTTTTTCCTTATCGGATAACAACTCTCCATTGTATTTTACATGAGATTTATTGGTGGTTAGCGTTCCTGTTTTATCAAAAACAAGGGTATCTATTTTAGCCATATCTTCAATTATATTGGCATTTTTAAGGTACAATTTATTTTTTCCAAATAAACGCAACATATTGCCTAAAGCAAAAGGTGCCGCCAGGGCCAAAGCACAGGGACAAGCAATTATAAGAACAGCTGTAACCACGTTAAAAGCCTCGGTTGGGTCAATAAAGAACCAATACAAGCCTGAAATAAGTGCAATAGACAAGATTATAAAAGTAAATTTTTTACTAATAGCATCGGTAAGTGATTTTATAGAATATGTTTTTTTCTTTTTAAAAATATCATTACTCCACAATTGTGTCAAATAGCTTTGAGACATCGTTTCTAAAACATCCATTTCAAAACTGCTTCCCATTTGTTTACCACCCGCAAAAATCTTATCACCTGATTGTTTTATAACAGGATTAGCCTCGCCTGTTACAAAACTATAATCTAGTAGGGCGTCGCCGTTAATTAATATGCCATCAACTGGCACCAATTCTTGATGCCTAACTAACAATCTATCGCCTTTTTTGATATCGTAAACGGGAATATTTTGCTCTCTTCTATCTTTACCAATCTTGGTAATGGCAATGGGAAAATAAGATTTATAATCGCGTTCAAAAGATAAAAAATTATAGGTGCGTTGTTGAAAAATCTTACCTATAAGCAAAAAGAAAACCAATCCAGAAAAACTATCAAAATAGCCCTGCCCCAAATTAAATACAATGTCAAAAGTACTTCTCATAAAAAGAACACTAATACCTAAAGCAATTGGCACATCAATGTTTAATATTTTATTTTTCAATCCTTTAAAAGCCGATATAAAATAATTTTGCGCCGAATACAATAAAACAGGTAAGGCAAAAACAAACATCAATCCTCTAAAAAAAGGTTTAAATTGATTTAACCAGAACTCATCCATCTGAAAATATTCTGGCAAAGACATCAACATAATGTTTCCAAAAGCAAACCCAGCAACAGCCACTTGATAGGTCAAATGCCGGTTTTGTTTTTTCTTTCCTGACGAAGCATCTTCTAAACTGATATAAGGTTCATAACCTATAGAAGTCATTAACTCTACTATTTCCTTTAAAGTTGTTTCTTTTGAAGAAAATGTGACGTGAACCGTCTTATTTTGAAAATTGACAAGTGTTGTTCTGATATCAGGATTGAGTTTACTCAGATTTTCTAAAACCCAAATACAGGAACTACAATGGATACTCGGAATATTAAATTGAATAATCGCTGTGTTACCATCATCAAATTCTAAGAGCTTTGATACAATTTCACTATTCTCCAAATAATTGTACTTTCCTTTTATTTCGGATGGAATAATACCTGGATTATTGGTTAAATCATAATAACAATGGAGGTTGCTTTGATTAAGGATTTCAAATACCGTTTTACAACCGTTACAACAAAATGATTTGTCATCAATCTTGATGTTTATTGATTTACAAGGAGCGCCGCAATGGTAACATGAGTCGTCTGACATCTAATACTTTATATGGTTTTGCAAAGATTAACATTTTTATGTAATTATTATAACATTAAAAACAGTAGTTTTTTTGTATATTTGAACACTATCAACTAAATAAACTCAAAAGAATTCATGGCCAATTGCGAACATTGTTTGGTAAAAGAACTTAATTCTTTTAAGGCCCTTAGCAAAGAAGAGTTGTCAAGCCTACACCGCAAAAAATCTACCATACATGTAAAGCGTGGCGAACCTCTTTTCATTGAAGGAAGTGTTTTAAATGGTATTTATTGTTTACAAAACGGTGAATGCAAAGTATCTAAATTAACGCCTAACGGGAAGGACCAAATTGTACGTTTTATAAAAAAAGGGGAAGTTGTTGGGCATAAATCTATTTTGAGCAATACAAGTGCCAAACTTTCAGTTACAGCCTTAGAAGATATTGAAGTCTGCTTTATACCAAAAAAAGAGTTATTAGAGTTATTTGCAAATAACAAACAGTTTGCATTAGAATTAACCCGATCGCTTTGCCAGAGTTTGGATAAGGCTAATATGACTCTTGCCACTATGGCTCAAAAAAATGTTAGAGAACGTTTGGCCGAATTTTTACTCCATTTTGAAACCATGTTTGGAGTTGATGAAAATGAATTTATTGCCGTAAAATTAACTCGCGAAGAGATAGCAAATGCCATTGGAACAGCTACTGAATCTGCAATAAGGCTTTTATCTGAATTTAAACGTGATAAGATTATCACACTAAATGGCAAACAAATAAAACTTTTAGACAAAGCAAAATTGATCCACATTTCTGACGGATTTTAGTACCCAACTACATTTTATAGTTTGATATGGTTTTTTTAATAATGGCCATACAGTCTAAAAGTTGTTCTTTAGTTATTACCAGAGGGGGTGCAAATCTTATAATATTGCCATGGGTTGGTTTTGCCAAAAGCCCGTTCTCTTTAAGTTGAACACAAATATTCCAAGCTGTTTCACTGGTTTCAACATCATTAATAACAATGGCGTTGAGTAAACCTTTACCTCGTACCAACTTAATAAGCGGATTTGTTTTAATGAAATCATTTATTTCGTTTCTAAACAACTGTCCTAATTCTTCGGCATTTTGCGCTAATTTTTCGTCCTTAATAACATCAAGAGCAGCAATAGCCACTTTGGCTGCTATAGGGTTACCACCAAAGGTAGAACCATGCTGACCCGGTTTTATAACCATCATAATAGCATCATTGGCTAAAACTGCAGATACTGGATAAGCGCCTCCTGAAAGTGCTTTTCCTAAAATTAAAATATCTGGCTTTACATTTTCGTGATCTACGGCTAATAATTTTCCTGTTCTGGCAATACCTGTTTGAACTTCATCGGCAATAAATAATGTATTGTGTTTTTCGCACAATGCTTTCGCCGATTTTAAATAACCCTCATCAGGTACAAAAACACCTGCTTCCCCCTGAATGGGTTCTACTAAAAATCCGGCTATGTTTGGGGTCTGCTCTAGAGCATCTCGCAATGCATTCAAATCATTATAAGGTATTTTTATAAAGCCCGGTGTAAAAGGACCAAAGTTTTTACGTGCCTCTGGGTCATTAGAAAATGAAATAATTGTGGTTGTTCTGCCATGAAAATTTCCTTCACATACAATAATTGTGGCTTTATTTTCGGGAATATTATTTTTTTCATAAGCGTATTTCCTACACAATTTAATAGCTGTTTCAACCGCTTCTGCACCTGTATTCATTGGTAATACCTTGTCAAAACCAAAATATTTGGTAACATATTGTTCGTATTTCCCTAAAACATTATTGTAAAAAGCACGAGAGGTCAATGCCAAAGTATTGGCTTGTTCTATTAAAGCTTCTGTTATTTTTGGGTGGCAATGCCCTTGGTTTATAGCAGAATACGCCGACAAGAAATCGTAATAACGTTTGCCCGCTACATCCCAAACATAAACACCCTCGCCACGTTTTAAAACAACGGGAAGTGGGTGGTAGTTGTGAGCGCCATATTTGTTTTCTAATTCAATATTTTGTTGTGATAAAGAAATTTTATCTGCTATCATAATAATGCCTATTTAAAAATGCAAAGTAATAAAAAAGAAAACTACTAAAATAGTAAATACAGGATTTCTTCAAATAAGGAATTTAGACTAAATAAGACTATAAAAAAAGCTGCCTATACAAAAGATATAGGCAGCTTTTAAGATTTATGTAATCTTTATTGTAACTTATTCTTTTACAGAAAAAGTTAATCTTGCAAAGATAAATCTACCATTGGCACCAAATTGTTGTGAACGTCTTGAATAATTAAAACGACCACTACTTCTATTGGCTTGAATAGCTGCATCTGGATATACATCTAGAATGTTATTAGCGCCAAAAGTAAATTTAGTTGTGTCAGATAATTTATATCCAAAAGTCAAATCGGTTACAACCTTAGAACTAAACTCTTGTTGGTTAGCAATATTATTTGTAGCCTCTGTTACAGGACCGAAATACACATTTCTGAGCATCATATTAAATTTATCTTTAGCATAGTTAAAAGTTAAATTAGCTTTGGCTCTTGGCACTGCTTTTTCTAAATAAATACGACTTGTTTGATCAAAATAAGTTTCTGTCAAACCTGCGGCTTCTAATACTGGAGAAGCTTTAACAGGACCTACCTGCTGTGTTTTAGAGAAAGTAGCCGAGAAGTCTGTTCTCAATTTACCTTCACCTAAATTACCATTATGTGTTATAACGATGTCTAAACCGGTACTTTTGGTATCAATAGCATTGGCAAAAAATGCGGCTTTACCTGCATTAGCTTGGCTAAATAATGATATTAATTCAGCGTTTGTTCCTGGTTTAAATGATCCCGTATAAACAACACGGTCTTTTATTTTTACATAATAAGCATCAACTGTAAATTTGATGTTTGCATCTGGCATTTTACCTGTAAACCCAGCACTAAAACTGGTAGATTCCTCTTGTTTTAACTTAGGAATACCCAATAATTTAGCGGCACGACTGTCATTTGAGAATGTTCCAACATCTGTTGGAATACCATCAACAAATATTGTTGACGTACTGTTAAAGTTTAATTGGTGTAAAGAAGGCGCTCTAAAGCCTGTATTTAATGAACTTCTTAAAGAGAAATTATCTGAGGCTTTAATTTGAGTTGCCAATTTAAAGGTGGTTGTGTTTCCAAAATCACTATAATTTTCGAAACGCAAAGCACCTGTCAATAAGAAAGACTTTGTAAATTGGGCTTCAACATCAGCATAAGTAGCATAACTACTTCTGTATTTACTCAACTCATTAGCAGGGCTAAATCCTGGGAATACTTGAGATCCACCTGGTCTGGCATTGCCATAAAAATCGCGTACAGTTAAAGCTGGATCGGCATCTGGTGATGTTACAATATTTCCTAAAATGTCATATTTAGCATACGATCCTTCTTCTCCTGCAAATATCTCATAATTTTCTAAACGATATTCTGCACCAAAAGCAAGGTTTAAACCTTCCATTTCGTCTTCGTAATACTTAGACATATCAAAGTTTGTGGTGGTTTGTGTAAAAGCAAATCCACCTGCATTAAATTCAAATGCTGTTGCGTTTTGTAAAGTAGCATTGGCCGTATTTTGAATATCAAAACCAAATTTGTTTTGACCCCAAGTTTGACTAAAGTCAACATCCCAATCGCCAATTTTACCACGGATACCTGCTGCAATAGATTTGTCTATAACATTTGAGTGTATCTCTGGTAAAAATCCGTTGATATAAGCAGGCGTATAAGCACGGCTTTGGTAAGGCAATCTGTAAAAACCAGCAGCATCACCATTTCTGTTACTCACACCACCAAAAGCATAGATAGTACCTTCGTCTCCTGTAGGTAATTCCATATTAAAGAAAGCTTTACCACTTCTTAAGGCCGATTGACCTACCTTCATGTTAAAGTCTTTTCTTTGTAAACCTCTGGCAGCTAGTTCGTCAGTAGTAATATCAAGTTTTAATAAGTCTCTCAATGTGCCTATATCAGAAGCCGCATTGATATCAGCTTTTAAAGCAGAAGAGAAAAAAGGCACTTGTTGCGCATAGCTCTGTACATCGGCCATGTTAGCAGGTAATAATAATTGAGATAAATCATAACCATCATTGTTAGCCATTCTTTCTACAGCATTATAGCCTTGGAAAATTTTACCTTCCCATTCTATCATTCTATTTGTTCTGTTTCTTGAATCATACATTCCTGTAAAATTAACAAACCCTCCGTTTTCACCTAAAGGCAAACCGTAGTTAATACTCACACCGCTTGTTTCGCCATCAGTACCTCCTTGGTGCCATCCTCCAGAGAATTTTGAAGCATAAGCACCAGTATTACTTGTTACCAATACAGTATTGGTTATTTTTTTCATCACAATGTTTATAACACCCGCAATGGCATCAGAACCATATTGAGAGGCTGCACCGTCACGAAGAACTTCAATTCTTTCGATAGCTGCTGTAGGAATGGCATTTAAATCCGTTCCAACTGAACCACGACCAAAAGTACCATTTACATTTACTAATGATGATGAATGACGGCGTTTGCCATTAATTAATACCAACACCTGATCTGGACCTAAACCTCTTAAAGAAGCAGGGTCAATATGGTCAGTACCATCAGATATAGTTTGTGTGTTAGATGTAAATGAAGGCGCCACATAGTTTAAAATTTGATTTAAACTTGTTTGTGGACTGTCGGCCATTAATTGTTTTACATCAATAACATCAACAGGAACTGGTGAATCTGTTACCGTTCTGTTTTTGTTACGTGAACCAATCACAACAACCTCATCTAAGGCAACACCTGATTGCAAGGCAACATCTACGGTAGATCTACCGTTTACTTTAACGTTTGCAGACTCAAAACCTACATAAGAAAATACCAAAGTAGCGTCTGAAGCGGCACTTACAGAATATTTTCCGTCAAAGTCTGTTGTGGTACCCGTACTGGTACCTTTTACAATTACAGATACGCCAGGCATAGGTTGCCCGTCAGAATCTGTTACAGTTCCTGATACACTCCCAGACTGTGCCAATACAGGTAGAGTTAGTAAAAGTGCAAAAAGAATTGAGTAAATTTTTTCTTTCATAAAAATTAAATTTTAATTAAAAATTTGTTAAATAATTATGACAAACTTAACAATTAATTTAGAAAAACAATAATTTTTATAGTTTATTATTAAAAAAGAAAGAATCCGTTTGAATAACTGGTATTCTACAATCTTTTTTTAGTGGCAGAAACAGCAAAATATACGCCTGTTAAAACAAGTGGAATACTCAACCATTGACCTGTATTTAGGAGCCAAGTTGTTCTTTCTGCTACTTGAGGTTCTTTTAAAAATTCTATCACAAATCTAACTGACCATAGCAAGGCAAAAAAGACGCCAAATAAATACCCCAATTGTTTCTTTCTGTCTGTTTTCCAGTAGATTCTCCAAAGAATAAAGAAAATTATAAGATAAGAAAAGGCCTCGTAAAGTTGTGTTGGGTGTCTGGGGAAATCTTCACCCAATCTTTGGAAAACAATTCCAAAATCAGAATGGGTGGGTTTTCCTATTATTTCAGAATTCATTAAATTTCCTATTCTGATAAAAAATCCTGCCAAAGCCACAACAATACCCACACGGTCTAGGACAAATAATAAGGGCTTCTTAATAATTTTTTTACTGTAGTAATACAATGATAAAATAATACCTACAGCTGCTCCATGACTAGCCAAACCCGCAAATCCTGTAAAGGTGTAATTCTTTATTAAGCCAAAAAGAATGCTTTCCCCCTCAACATACCTTATAGGCAGTAGTATTTCTGATAGGTGGTTTTGAAAATAAGCCCAATCGTAAAAAAAGACATGTCCCAAACGGGCACCAACTATTGTTGCGATAACCACATACATAAATAATGGATCTAGGTATTCTAAAGATATTTTATCGGCTATGTACATTTTTTTCATCAACTGAAGTCCCAAAACAAAAGCGATAATAAACATCAAACTGTAATAACGAATGGCAAAAGAGCCTATTTTAAATAATTCGGGGGATGGGTTCCAATCTATACTAAATGCGAACATATTTTATTTTTTTAATGAAAGAGTTATAAATAATTTCAATTTGTCTTTTGCTATTTGTGATTTGTATTTTGAGTTTTGATATTTGATATTTGAGTTTTGTTATTTGATATTTTTTTATTTACTTCAGGTACAGGGTCATAACCTTTTCCACCCCAAGGGTGACAGCTACCAATGCGTTTTATGGCCAACCATCCGCCTTTAAACAAACCGTGTTTTTGAAGTGCCTCTATTGTATAATGCGAACAGGTTGGTGCATACCTACAACTTGATGCCATATAAGGAGAAATGGCAGCTTGGTAAAATTTTACCAATAAAATAAATGGGGATGCTAAGATTTTTTTCAAATTTATGATTTTGTTAAATGAGTCTTCCGCTTTGTTCAGGCTGACATTTCAATAACATATTTTAATTAAGTCAATTAACAGAAAATGTTGTTCCATCTTTACCATCTTTAAGTTGCACACCATAACCTGCCAACTCATCTCTAATTTGGTCTGATAAAGCCCAATCTTTATCGAATCTGGCCTGATTTCTTAACTTAATTAGCACCTGAACCACATCTTCTAAAACTTGGGTTTGCGATGCACTGCCTAAATCTTCCAATCCCAGTACATCAGAAACAAAGGCATTTATTGTTTTTATGAAATCTTCTAGATCTGTATTTGATAAACGTGCTTTAGATTCGTTCATTAAATTAATCTGCCTAACCCCTTCAAAAAGTTGCGCTATCAAAATAGGCGTGTTAAAATCGTCGTTCATTGCAGCATAACATTTTTCTTTCCAAACTGCCACATCAAATGTTGAAGTATCTGATGCTTTTAATTCTGGCAATAACGCCAATGCTTCCATCAAACGGATATAGCCTTTTTCTGAAGCTTCTAAAGCGTCATTTGACAAATCTAAAATACTGCGGTAATGCGCCTGCATGCAAAAAAAACGCACTGCACTAGGCGTAAATGCTTTACTGAGAAGCGAATTAGTACCATCAAATATTTCGTTAGGTAAAATGTTATTACCCGTAGATTTCGACATTTTTTTTCCGTTAAGCGTCAACATATTGGCATGCATCCAATACCTAACAGGCGGTTGGTTATTACATGCTTCGGCCTGTGCTATTTCGCATTCGTGATGGGGGAATTTTAGATCCATCCCACCGCCGTGAATGTCAAATGACTCTCCTAAATATTTGGTACTCATTACCGTACATTCTAAATGCCATCCCGGAAAACCATCACTCCAAGGCGAAGGCCAACGCATAATATGTTGTGGTGAAGCTTTTTTCCATAAGGCAAAATCTTGTGGATTACGTTTTTCAGATTGCCCATCTAGTTCTCTTGTATTGGCAATCATATCTTCAATATTCCTGCCAGATAATACACCGTAATGTTTGGTTTTATTATACGCAATCACATCAAAATAAACAGATCCGTTAACTTCGTAGCCCAAACCTTTGGCAATAATTAATTTGATGGCTTCAATTTGTTCCATAATATGTCCTGTGGCTGTTGGCTCAATACTAGGTGATAAAAGATTAAATTTTGAAAGAATATTATGAAAATCGACTGTGTATTGTTGCACAATCTCCATGGGCTCTA
>JAKIUU010000025.1 GCA_021647405.1 Flavobacteriaceae bacterium | reverse complement strand
AATTAAGGAAAATGAACCGAAAAAACAGAAGACTAGGCATTATAAAATCTAAAAAAAATCATAAAATTTGAATTGAAAAAATGAAAATAGAACCGAAAAAAGAAATAGGTGATTATGCAACGGTCTTGTTGTGGGTATGTTGGTGGGTACAATTTCAAACCAAAAACACCCTAAGTATTGTTACTCAAGGTGTTTGTTTTTAATGAAGTGGTACCTCCAGGAATCGAACCAGGGACACATGGATTTTCAGTCCATTGCTCTACCAACTGAGCTAAGGTACCGTAGATTTTCGGCTTGCAAATATAAATGTAAATTTAACACTAATCAAAACTATTTAGTAAAAAATCTATTTGTATTTTTGGAGCCTTATAAATAAATAATGAACCTAAGTATTGATATTGGTAACTCTAATGTTAAAATAGCTGTCTTTAGAACTAATAAGGTTGAGAAGGTGTTTTTTTCTGAGAAAGAAAATTTGCTCATTAAACTGCGAGATATAAAAGTAAAATACACTATAAAAGCAGCTATATTATCAACAGTATCAGTAATTAACCCTGATATTTTTGATGAAATTTATAAATTATTTCCAACAAAAATATTAGATATCAATTTAAAATTCCCTTTTCAAATTAAGTATAAAACCAAAGAGACTTTAGGTGTCGATAGATTGGCATTGGTTGCTGCAGCTGTATCTAATTACCCTAAAAAAAATGTCCTTATAATTGATGCGGGCACATGTATTACTTACGATTTTAAAACAAAAGGCGAAATTTATTTAGGTGGCGCTATCGCTCCAGGTATTTTAATGCGTTATAAAGCTTTACATAACCAAACTGCTAATTTACCTTTATTGATTCCAAAACACCCAAAGAATAATATTGGCAATTCAACTCAGCAATCAATTCATAATGGTGTTTGTAAAGGCGTTATCTATGAAATTGAAGGTGTTATAAGCCAATATATGACCGTTTATCCAAATTTAACAGTAGTTTTAACAGGAGGAGACACAAATTTCTTGTCAGAAATGTTAAAAAGTAGCATATTTGCCAATCCTAATTTTTTATTTGAAGGATTAAACCATATTTTAAATCATAATTTACAAGAATGACAAAACGATTACTGCCATTAATTATCATGTTTTTGGCAATTGTAAATATACAAGCCCAAAAGAGTAGCGTCTCTCCATATTCTTTTTTTGGTATTGGCGATGAAAATATCACCAAAACGGTTGAAGAAATCAGCATGGGAGAAACAGGAGTAACCAATCAAAGTGACCACCAATTATTCCTTTCCAATCCAGCCTCTTTGGCATCCTTGAGATTCACCACATACGGTTTGGGCGTAGCCAATAGAACCATAACAGTTAGCGATGGAATTAATTCTGGACGCTCATCTGCTACGGCTTTATCTTATTTGTTTTTAGGAGTGCCCATAGGCGATAAAGCGGGTCTGGCCTTTGGTTTACAGCCCAACTCAAATGTAGGATATGCCCTTTCGCAAGAATTTAAAGATGCTTCTGACGTGGTTACCGAAGCCAATTTGTTTTTTGGGTCAGGAGGCACAAATCGTGTTTTTTTGGGATATGGCAGAAAAATACATAAATTTGTCACCGTTGGAGCAGAAGGAAGTTTTATTTTTGGACGCATAAGTAATAATATTTTGAACAGAAGGGATGGTATTCAGTTTGCTACGCAAAGCGAAATCAATTCTAATGTAAGTGGGTTTAAATTAAGCACAGGTATTCAATACCACGCCCCTATTAATAAAGAGAAAAAATTAAATTTAGATTTAGGTATCGTTGTAGGAATCAGTTCAAATTTAAAAACCCGTGGCGACGAGTTGTTGTACTCTTTAATTAATAACTCTAGTGGGGTTATTATTGCTAAAGATACTATTTTAAACAGGAATTTTAAAGGGACAATTAAAAACCCTTTAAACTCAACTTTTGGAATAGGAATAGGAAAAGCGTATAATTGGAAAGTGTCATTAGAATATGCCTATCAAGGAGCCTTTAGTTTTAATGGAAGCCCTTTAGATGGCAACACAATTGTTAATTATAAAAGCGCCAATAGAATTTCATTAGGAGGCTATTACCTTCCTAAATTTAATTCAATTACAAGTTATTGGGATAAAGTAATTTATAGAGGCGGATTGAAATACAAACAGTCTGGTCTAGTGGTTAATAATACCGATATAAATGAGTTTGGCATATCTTTTGGAGTTGGATTACCCGTAAGCAAAGAGCTTTCTACCTTTAATTTAGGGTTTGAGTTAGGTAAAAGAGGCACGGTAAAAAATAGTTTGGTAAAAGAAAATTATTTTAATTTTAGAATTGGTTTAACGCTAAATGACAAATGGTTTCAAAAAAGAAAAATACAATAAAAATAATAATGATGAAGAATTTTACGAAAATTTTAATTGTGAGTTTTGTGATGATTGTAGGCTTGCAACCTGCTGTAGCACAAAACAGTTTAGGAGAACAGCCAGAAAAATGCACAACCAATCTGTCTATTTTTTATGAGTATGCCAAAGCTAAAAATTATGACGCGGCCTACGAACCTTGGATTTGGTGTATGGATAACTGTCCTAAAGGCAGCAAAAATATTTATAAATATGGCCTAAAAATAGCAAAATCACGTTATAAAAATGCAACTCCCGATGGAAAAGTGGAAGCTTTTGATCTTGTAAAACGCGTGTATGACCAACGCCTAGTGCAATACCCTGTTAATTTAGGGAAAATTTATAGTGAGTATGCCAGCTTTATGGCCAAATCGGGTGCTTCTAAAGACGTTGTTTTTGGTTTACTAGAAAAAGCTTATCAAAGCGATCCTGCAGGGATGGGTATAAAATCAATTTACCAATATTTTCAAGAAATAACCAATAGAAACAAAGACACCAACGTTCAAAAAATATTCGACATTTACGATGATGTTGTTGAAACTGTTGAAAAGAAAATTGCAAGGTATACCAAAACAAAAGAAGCCCTATATGCTATTAAAGATAGCGGGAAAGAGCTCTCAGCAAAAAACAAAAGAAAGCTACATGCTGCCGAAGTAAATTCTGGCGCACTTGAGAGAGTTGCTGGTGGGCTCGATAATATTTTGGGCGAGGTTGCTACATGCGATAGACTAATACCATTGTATAAATTAAATTATGAGGCAAACAAAGATAATGCTGTTTGGTTGAGACGTGCAGCCTCAAGGATGAATGCCAAAAAATGTACAGACGACCCATTATTTACTACTTTAGTGGAGGCTTTATATGCCGCAGATCCATCTCCAGCAGCAGCAGTTTTAGCGGCTAGAGTTGCTTTTAAGAAAAAAGACGAAGCCACAGCAATGCGCTTTTTTAAAGAAGCTGTAGATCAAGAAACAGACAGTTATAAAAAAGCAGGACATTTATATACAATTGCTCAAATTTTACAAAAAAAAGGAAGGAAACAAGAAGCGAGAAGCTACGCTTATAAAGCCCTAAAATTTAGACCTAATATGGGTAAAGCTTATATATTAATAGCTACCTTATATGCAGGTAGTGCCAATAGTTGTGGCAATGATGAGTTGTCTAAAAGAGCTGTTTATTTGGCCGCCATAGATAAATTGGAAAAAGCCAAAAGAGTTGATCCAAGTAAGGTTAAAAGAGCCAATAAATATATTAAAAGCTACATGCCGAGCATACCGAGCGCAAAAACGGTATTTGTTGCAAATTTAGCTCTAGGATCATCTTATAGAGTAAAATGTTGGATAAACGAAACAGTAACTTTACCTAAAAACTAATTATAGGTTAATGTGACTTATTTTAAAATATATAGATTAAAAAGCATTGTTGGCATCTTGTTGACAATGCTTTTTATTTCGTGTACAAATGATATTAAAGAGGTAAGAGATTTTTTAGCCGATAAAAATCTACCCATTGCTGTTGCAAAAAATATTAATTTAATCCATACAGATTCAGGAAGGGTAAAAACAAAGCTTAAAGCACCTTTATTATACGACTACTCTAACCGAAAGTACCATCCATATCAGGAGTTTCCTAATGGATTAAAGCTAATATCATTTCAAGAAAATGGCGATTCTGTTTTAATTACGGCAGATTATGGAAAATCGTTTATCAAAACCAACATTTCTGAAATAATAGGAAATGTAGAAATTTTTAATTTTGGTTCAAAAACAAAACTCAATACAGAACAACTGTATTGGGATCAAAATTTACACTATTTTTTTACTGAAAATAAAGTACGGATTATAAGCGGAAAAGATACTACCTTTGGTAAAGGATTTGAAGCCAAAGAGGATTTGACTAAAGCCATAATTAAGAATACCTCAGGCACATTATACATAAACGAAAATAAGTAATTATGAACACCACAAGAAAAATATTTGAAATAGCCTATCTAATATTTAGTTTTGTATTTCTTATTGAAGCCTATTTGCGTTGGCATACAGAGCCTAACAAAGCGTATTTATTTTTAGGATTTTCAGTATTGGCTTTGTTTATGTATTTCTTTAGAAAACGGTTTAGAAAAAAATCAGAATTTTACAATAAAAATTCTGAATAAATTAAGTTTTTGTGAATTTCTACATTATTGTAATTTTATTTTCAATTGCTGCTTCGGCCTTTTTCTCAGGTATGGAAATAGCTTTCATTTCTTCTAATAAATTATATATTGAATTAGAGAAAAAAGGCAATGGTTTTGTAGGAATATTATTAAAAAAACTCACCAAAAATCCTTCTAATTTTATTACAACTATGTTAATTGGCAACAACATAGCTTTGGTTGTTTTTGGATTTTACATGGCCGAATTTTTAATGCCTTTTATAGCGCCCTATATAGCCAATGATTTTTTTACATTTTTAATTCAGACGGTTATTTCTACCATTATTATTTTAATAACAGCAGAGTTTTTACCAAAATCTATTTTTAGAGTTTACGCCAATGAAACACTTAAATATTTTGCTTTACCAGCTTACTTATTTTATGTACTCTTCTATGTTATTTCACAATTCATAATGCTTATTTCTAATTTCCTGCTAAAAGTGTTGTTTAAAACAAAACTAGATGATGTCCAATCTGTTTTCAGTAAGGTAGAATTGGGCCATTTTATCAACGAGCAATTAGAATCGGTTAATGGGGCTAAGAAAATTGATTCAGAAATTCAAATATTTCAAAATGCGCTAGATTTTCAGAGTGTTAAAGCCAGAGAAGCAATGATTCCTAGAACAGAAATAATTGCTGTTGAGGCTTCTGAAACCATTGAGGCTATTAAAAAGGTTTTTATAAAGACAGGACTTTCAAAAATTTTGGTTTATAAAAATAATTTAGATGAAATTATAGGCTATGTCCATTCATTCGAATTGTTTAAAAAACCAACCAAGTTGCGCAGTATTTTATTGCCTGTAGAATTTATTCCGGAAACCATGATGATTAACGATACTTTGAATAATCTGATTAAAAAAAGAAAAAGTATTGCTGTGGTTTTAGACGAATATGGTGGTACATCTGGCATTATTACTGTAGAAGATATTGTTGAAGAGCTTTTTGGAGAAATAGAAGATGAGCACGATTCACTGGTGCTTTTAGAAAATAAAATAAATGACAGAGAGTTTGAGCTTTCAGCACGTTTAGAAGTAGATTATCTTAACGAAACGTACAATTTACAACTACCCGAAGAAGAGGCTTATGAAACTTTAGGGGGTCTTATAGTTTATCACACAGAGAGTATCCCACATCAAAATGAAGTAATTGAAATAGATAATTATCAGTTTTCTATCTTAAAAGTTTCACACACTAAAATCGAAAAAGTCTACCTAAAAGTTCTATTTAAAGAAAAGTAATAAAATAAGCCCTAATTTCCTTGTTATGTGCTTTTAAAATCAAATACTAAGTTGTATTTTCGCAAACTGAATTTAAACGACAAGAAAAATGGCAGTATTATCTAAAATTAGAGAAAGATCAATTTTTTTAATTATTGTTATAGCAATGGCACTATTTGCCTTTGTTTTAGGAGATTTATTTAAGTATAAAAGATCTGATAACCTGGTAGGCGAAATAGATGGAGAACCTATTTCTAGAGAACAATTTTCAAAAGAAGTAGAACTGTATAAAACGAGGTCTAACAATAAAAGCTCTCAAATTAAAGCCGCCAAAACTGTTTGGAATAATATTGTAAGAGAAAAAATCTTTCAAAAACAATTGCGTAATGCAGGTATAGTTGTTGGCGAGGAGGATGTATGGCGTAGTATAATTGAGATGCCATACATTAATGGCAGTCCGCTTTTTAAAAATGATGCAGGCTTATTTGACGAAGAAAAATTCAAAGAATTCTTGGTAACTCTTAAAGAGAATGCTGAGACAAACCCTAACGACAAGCAATGGGCAGGTTGGTTAGAAACAGAAAAAAATATTAAGAGGAATTTAGAGCAATCTATTTATACGGGTTTAATTAAAAACGGCATTAGCACTACCTTAGATGAAGGTAAAAATTACTATTTTGATCAAGTTACAAAATCTGATATAGAATACGTTTATGTGCCATTCAGAAATGTGCCCGACAGTATTTTTAAGATAACCGATAGCGAAGTGATGTCTTACATAAAAGACCGTAAAGAACAATTTCAGGTAGAAGCTTCACGCGATTTAATTTATGTGAATTTTGATATTTTACCCACTAAAGAAGATGAAGATGTTGTTAAATTAGAGGTGTCAAATTTAATTAATGACAAAGAAGAATACAGCTCAGCCGCAAAAACCACTGTTAAAGTTCTGGGATTTAAAAACACAACAGATGACAAATCATTTTTTAATGAAAACAATTCAGATTTAACCTACTCTGAGGATTTGTTGTCTAAAGATAAACTACCTAAAATTATTGCAGACAAAATTCTTAGTGCAAAAGTAGGCGATATAATTGGCCCTTATAAAGAAGATGGTTATTACAAGCTAACAAAAATAAAAGCTTTTAAACAAATGCCCGACTCTGTAAAGGCAAGTCATATTTTAATATCCTACAGAGGCGCATTGCGTTCTACAGATCAGAAAACCGAGGCCCAAGCAAAAAAAGTGGTTGATAGTTTGTTTAAACTGGTTAAAAACAACAAAAGAAAATTTGCTGAAGTTGCTAAAACTATGTCATTGGATAAAAAAAGTGGTGCAAAAGGAGGAGAGTTAAAATGGTTTCAATATGGCACCATGGTTTCTAAATTTAGAGATTTTGTATTTTTAAATAAAAAAGGGAAAATAGGCATCGTCAAAACAAAATTTGGTTACCACATTATTAGAATTGATAACCAAAAGAGTTTTAAAAAGGCTTATATTGTTACTACGTTTGGCCGAAAAATAGAAGCCTCCGAAAATACAGAAAATGATGTTTTTGAAAAGGCCGAAACATTTACTTCTAATGTGTCTGGGGGTAAAAATTTTGTAAAACAGGCCAGAGGTAAAAACTATACGGTAAAACCTGTGTCGGGTGTTAAAATACTTGACGAAACATTTACAGGACTTAAAAACCAACGTCAAATTATAAACTGGGCATTTAAAAAGGATACAGAAATAGGTGGCATTAAACGGTTCGATACCGATAATGGCTATATTGTGGTTCAGTTAAATAGCAGTTATAAAAAAGGCCTAATGTCTGTACAACAGGCTAGAATAAGGGTAAAGCGGATTTTATTAGAACAAAAAAAAGCAGCTTACATTAAAAAAGAAATGGGAGAGATGCCTTTAGCAGCTATCGCTACAAAATTTAAAACAAGCATAAGAAGCTCGCTAGCAGTATCACTGGCAAGCCCTTTGATACCCTCTGTAGGAAGATCTTTAGGCCTTGTAGGAGCTATTAATGCTTCTAAAGCAGGCGATATCTTAAGAGGCGTAAAAGGTAAAACAGGGGTTTTTGCAGTAAAAATTATTAAAAGAGAAACCGCAGTAAAATTGCCAAATTACGATGCTTTTAGAAAACAAATCTTTGCCAAATTACAACTATCTAGTGTTAAAATGTATGATGCTCTAAAAAATGAAACCGAGATTGTAGACAATAGAGCTTTGTATTATTAATAATAATTTTAACTAGAAAAGACAAAAATGTAAAATATTTTAGTAATGGCCATAATTTGTCTAAGATTTTTTATATTTGCATAAAAAGAATAATTCAAGAAACCATAATTTAAATTTTTAACAATGAAACATTTAAGAAAAGTTTTATTAACTTTATTAGTAGTTGCTAGTTTTAGCAGCATTAATGCACAAGATGCAAACAATCCCTGGAGTGTGGGATTTGGCACAAATGCCGTTCACAAACCAGCTTTAAGGACTGATATTTTTGCAGTTCAAGATTGGAACGTCATGCAATCTTTTTCAAAATTTAGTGTAGGTAAATATGTAGATGATGGATTTTCTGTTATGGGAGACTTGTCTATTAACACAATTAGTATAATCAGAGGATTAAAAGTCCCTGAAAGGTCTTATATGGCATTAGATGCAAACATAAAGTACGATCTTAATAACATTTTGGGAGAAACAAGTATGTTTGACCCTTATGTGCTTTTAGGAGGTGGCTATACTTGGGTAGATCAAAAAGGAGCAGGCACTTTAAACGCGGGTGTAGGTACCAATGTGTGGTTTGGCGAAAATTTTGGCTTGAATTTCCAAGCTGTTGGCAAACACGTTTTTAATAATTTCTATTTAGCAGCTAATCACATACAATTTTCTGCAGGTCTTGTGTTAAAATTTGGTGGAACTGATACAGATGGCGATGGTGTTTACGATAAATACGACAAATGTCCAGATGTTGCTGGGTTAAAAGAGTTTAACGGTTGCCCTGATTCTGATGGCGACGGTATAAAAGACTCAGAAGATTCTTGTCCTAATATAGCAGGTCTAAAAGAACTTAACGGTTGCCCTGATTCTGATGGCGACGGTATTGCTGATAAAGACGATTCTTGTCCAAATGTTGCTGGTACAAAAGCAAATAATGGTTGTCCTGATACAGATGGTGATGGCGTTGTTGATAAAGATGATGCTTGTGTTAGTGTTGCAGGCCCAGCTGAAAATAAAGGATGCCCTTGGCCAGATACAGATGCTGATGGTGTATTAGATAAAGATGATAAATGTGTTGATGTTGCAGGTCCTGCTTCAAACAACGGTTGTCCAGAAGAAGTTATTTCTGCTGCTGCTGAAAAACAATTGAACGAATTTGCTAAAACAATAAACTTTAACTCAAACAGATTTAGTTTTAAAACAGGTGTAACAGTTCAATTAGATGCTATCGTTTCTATAATGAAAGAGTATGACAGAGCTAACTTTAGTTTAGAAGGTTATACAGACAGTTCTGGGGCAGCTAAATACAACCAGACTTTATCAGAAAAACGCGCCAATGCTGTAATGAAATATTTAGTTGATCACGGTATTTCTGCTGATAGATTATCGGCTAAAGGTTTTGGAGAAGAAAATCCTATAGATACCAACAATACTTCTAAAGGAAGATCTAACAACAGACGTGTTGAAATTAAAGTTGTAAACAAGAAATAATTTACACAAAATATATTTTTAAAAGCTGTGCTATTTATTTAGCACAGCTTTTTTATTTTAAAATACCAACTAACTGACGATTTTTAACATAAAAATAGCCGATTAAAAAGACAGTGTTTACCTGCTGGACAACTGTAAGAGTTGGTGTAAACTTATCAGATTAAAAAAAAGAAACCAACTTTTCTAAATATAATTTCATACATTTGTCATTATCAACCATTTAATTTACAATTATCAAGATAAAATAATCCCTCATAACCGATATTAATTCAAGAAAAAAAATGAGACATTTGAGAAAAGTTTTATCAACTTTATTAGTTGTTGTTAGTATTAGTTGCATCAATGCACAAGACGCAAACAATCCTTGGGAAATTGATTTTGGTGCCAATGCCGTTGTTTTTTACCCTATGGCAAGCCTTAGTAACCCGAGTCTAAAAAATTATGCTGCTAGCTTTGTAAATGTTAGAAAACATTATAATTATTACGGACTTCCTGTTAAGTTACATTTTGGGAGATATATTGACAAAGGCTTTTCAATAGGTGTGGCTTTTTCTACCAATAAAATTCGTAAGATGGGAGGCCCTGTCAATAATCTGAGCTTTTTCGGGTTTGATACTGATTTAAGATATGATTTAAATGGCTTACTTGGCAATTTAAACATCATTAACAATGTGGTTATTGACCCTTACGCTATAACAGGTATTGGATATTCCAAAGTAGGTAGTGGCCAAATAGGTTCGCTAAACCTTGGAGGGGGCATTAATTTTTGGACTGGTAAGTCAAAGAACTTTGGTTTTCAATTCCAATCAATGGGTAAATTAAATATTAAAGGAAGCATACATTCGTATTTCCAACATTCATTTGGTCTTGTGTTTAAATTCGGGGATGTAGATACCGATAAAGATGGGATTTACGATAGCAAAGACAAATGTCCAAATAATGCAGGCTTAGAAGAATTTAACGGCTGTCCTGATTCTGATGCCGATGGTATACAAGATTCAGAAGATTCTTGTCCCAATGTGGCAGGCCTTAAAGAACTCAATGGTTGCCCAGATTCTGATGGCGATGGGATTACTGATAAAAAAGATTTTTGTCCAAATACAGCTGGTACAAAAGCCAATAAAGGTTGCCCAGACACAGATGGTGATGGTGTTATTGATAAATACGATTCTTGTCCAAATATTGCTGGCGCAAAGGAAAATAAAGGATGCTCTTGGCCAGATACAGATGGCGATGGCATATTAGACAAAGATGATAAATGTGCTGATACTGTAGGATTTGCATCAAACAACGGTTGCCCAAAAAAAGCCATTCCAGCTGATGCCCAACTACAAGTAGTTAATTATGCAAAAGCCATTATTTTTGTCAGTAACCATTCAAGTTTTAAGCCAGGCGTTGCGGCCAAATTAGATATGATTGTTACTTTTATGAATAAATACGATAAGGTTAAATTTAGAATTGAAGGATATACAGATAGTAAAGGCTCAAAAAAATATAACGAATGGTTGTCAAAAAGACGTGCTAAAGTCGTAATGAAATATCTTGTAGAGCACGGTATTTCTGCCGATAGATTAACAGCTATAGGCTTTGGCGAGGAAAGTCCAATAGATACCAACGATACTTCTAAAGGCAGATCTAACAACAGACGTGTTGAAATTAAAATTGTAAACAAGAAATAATTAACACAAAATATATATTTAAAAGCTGTGCTATTATTTGGCACAGCTTTTTTATTTTTACAATACAATAAACCCTTAAAGTTGAAAAATTCTTTTTTACATAATATTGCCATTTATATTGAAGAAAACAACCTGCTTTCAAGTGATGTTAAAATTATTCTTCCCAGTAAACGTGCCGGCTTATTCCTAAAAAAGGAGTTAACTTCTTTAATAAACTACAGTGCATTCTTACCTCAAATTTTGAGTATTGAAGAGTTTACCCAACAGCTAACAGATATAGGTTTGCTAGATGGAATTCATTTGCAATTTGAGCTATATCAAGTATATAAAGAAATAGTTTCAAGCAGCGAACAAGATTCTTTTGAAAAATTCATTAAATGGGCGCCGAGGGTTTTACAAGACTTTAATGATATTGACAGTTACTTAGTAGATGCCAATAAAATATTTGCCAATTTAAGCGATTTAAAACGCCTTGAACAGTGGACACCAAATAGCGAACCCTCTGTATTGAGTTTAAATTACATTGATTTTTTCAAAATTCTCAACAAATTATATTTTTCTCTTTGTGATAGATTAATAGAAAAGCAACAGGCTTACCAAGGGCTAATTAATAGAGAAGCTGTTAAAAATATATCTGTTTATTGTAGCAATCTTAAAGGAAAAATAATCTTTGCGGGATTTAATGCCTTAAACAAAGCCGAAGAAATCATTATTCAAGAACTTTTATCCCAACAAAAGGCCAAGATGTTTTGGGATGTAGATAAAACTTTACTAGATGAAAAACACCCTTCAACAAAATTTATAACCCACTATAAAAACACATGGCCCTATTATAAAAACAATCCATTTAATTGGATCACATCCTCATTTAAAACCCCTAAAAACATTCATTTTATTGGCGCAGTAAAGCAAGTTGCGCAAGTTAAAATGGCTGGTCAAATTTTAGAAAATATTTCTAAAACGGATGTGAATTTTAGTGAGACAGCCCTGGTTTTAGGTCAAGAAAATGTCTTAAATGTGGCGCTAGAATCATTGCCAAACAGCATCGATAAGGTAAATATTACAATGGGATACGCATTGCAAAACATGCCATTAGCAAGTTTGTTTTCAGGACTCTTTAAGGCCAATATCAATGCGCTAAAGTTTAATAGAGCTTCAGGATTCTACCATAAGGATTTTGAAAATATTTTCCTACATCCATATATGTCTAAAATAATTGACGAGAAAAGCTTTATTTCTAATAAAATAATTAAAAAAATTCACACTAATAATTTAAGTTTTGTCAATTTTAAATCGCTTACAGCAGATGTAAAATCACCATTAAAATATGATTTTGTTTTTAAACCAACAGGTAATGATGTTCCTAAATTCTTAAAAAATTGTATAGAATTAATAAACCTTATTAAAGAGAATAACGATTTAACCGATTTAGAAAGAGAGTTCCTGTATCGATTTTACAATCTTTTTTTAGAGCTAGAAGCACTTGAAAACAACTATCATTTTATTGCCGACTTAAAAACTTTATATCATTTTTATTTGAGTCTGCTACGCAATGAAAAATTGTTTTTTAAAGGAGAGCCTCTAAATGGATTGCAGATAATGGGCTTGTTGGAAACACGTGCGCTAGATTTCGAAAATTTAATAATCACATCGGTAAACGAAGGTATTTTACCCTCTGGCAAATCCTCAAATTCCTTTTTGCCTTACGCCATTAAAAACACCTTTGGTCTGCCTACTTATCAAGATAAAGACAGCATTTTCTCTTATCACTTTTTCAGACTCATTCAAAGAGCCAAAAATGTGTATTTAATTTATAATACAGAAGTTGATGATTTTGGCGCTTCAGAAAAGAGCCGGTTTTTAACCCAGTTAGAATTGATGTTGCCAGAGGCCATTATTAAAGAGACTGTGACTTCAAATTTAGAATCTAAATTAATATCCCCTCGTAAAATTAAAATCAATTCAGCCATTAAAGTACGTTTAAAAGAAATTGCAGAAAAAGGAATTTCGCCATCAGCAGTCGACGTTTTTATTAAAAACCCACTCAATTTTTATTATTCAAAAATTTTAAAAATTAAGGAGACTTCTAATTTAGAAGAAACCATAGCGGATAATACTTTTGGTACTGTTATTCACGAAACCCTTTTTCATCTTTATACACCCTATATAAACCAGAATTTAAGCGTAGAAAATCTGAAAAATATTACGAAGAGCATAACAAAGGCGCTAAATAAAAATGCAGCGCACTATTATAAAAATGGATCTATAGAAAGCGGCAAAAACAAACTGTATTTTGAAATGGCCCATAGCTATATTAAAAAGCTGGTACAACATGAACTAAACTTATTAAAACAAGGAAAATCTATTAAACTCTTAGCTTTAGAAATCCCTTTGGAAACAGTATTAAACGTGCCTGATGTTGCTTATCCAATAAAAATAAAAGGGATAGCCGATAGAATTGATTGTGTTAACGGAAAACTCAGAATTTTAGATTACAAAACGGGTGTTGTTGATGTTGCTAAATTAAGGGTCACAAATTTCGACACTTTCTTTTATAATGAAAACAACACAAAAGCCTTACAGCTTTTTATGTATGCTTTTATGTATGCCAAATCCAATCATATAACAGCCGATTTTGAAGCAGGCATAATTTCATTTAAAAGATTAAATAATTATATATTAAAAATCAACTTTAAAACGACCAATCTCAAGCAAGATTTTAACATTACAGAAGAACGACTAGATTTATTTGAATCGTCTTTAAAGGGCTTGTTAAAATCTATTTTTAAGGCCGATGAATTCACAGAAAAACCTCAAAAAAATGACCATTATTAAAAATCTATCCATTTCTGGGCAACACACAAAACCAATATTAACCGATGTTTATTACAATAAAACAGGCACCAAAAAACCCATTGTAATTTTTGCGCATGGCTATAAAGGTTACAAAGATTGGGGGGCTTGGAATTTGGTTGCACAAACTTTTGCCGATAGTGGAATTGTTTTTATAAAATTTAACTTTTCACACAATGGAGGTACAGCACAACAGCCCATTGATTTCCCCGATTTAGAAGCTTTTGGTAACAATAACTTTATAAAAGAATTAGACGATTTACAATCGGTTATAGACTGGGTTTTTAACAATAAAGATTTACAACAAGAGGCAGACATGTCAAGTATTACACTTATTGGACACTCTAGAGGTGGCGGTATTGTTACCATTAAAGCGCAAGAAGAGCCACGTGTTAGTAGCCTTATAACTTGGGCAAGTGTGTCTGATTTTGGCGCGAGATTTCCAACAGGAGAATTGTTAGAAGTATGGCGAAAAAAAGGGGTTTCGTATGTTGAAAATGGCAGAACAAAACAACAGATGCCTCATTATTTTCAGTTTTATCAAAACTTTATAGATAACAAAGACCGTTTAAATATTAAGAAGGCTGTTCAAAATTTAGACAAACCGCATTTTATTATTCACGGTCAAGCTGATGAAACTGTAAAACTTCTGGAAGCTCAAAATATTCACAAGTGGAATCCTAAAAGTGAATTATATATTGTACAAGAAGCCAATCATACTTTTGGCGCCAAACATCCTTGGGAAGATACGGGCTTACCAAAGCCTCTACAAAAATCAGTAGCCAAATCAATCGCTTTTATCCTTAATTGAAAACAAAAAAACCACTCAAAAAGAGTGGTTTTTTGTGGAGAAGATCGGGCTCGAACCGACGACCTCTTGACTGCCAGTCAAGCGCTCCCCGCCCGTACCGAACGGCACGTTCGGGCGGGTAGCCAACTTTAGGTTAAAATCAAATTATAAAAGGTTTAAATTATTTTTCCGCCATTTTCTACCTGCAGCCGATTTTAGATATTTTTCTCTTTTTCGAGCTTCAATTCTGGTGTCAAATTTTTCAACGTGAACTAATTTCCAAGAGGTAAAAGCTTTAGTTGATTTTACTTTACCAGCGTTATGTGATTTTAATCGTTGGCTAACATCGGCAGATAAGCCTACGTAATATCTATTAAAATTTTTACTGTAGATGATATAGGTAAAGTACATTCTTAAACACATTAGCTGTAAAAATAACAAAAAAACCACCTTTTTAGGTGGTTTTTTGTGGAGAAGATCGGGCTCGAACCGACGACCTCTTGACTGCCAGTCAAGCGCTCTAGCCAACTGAGCTACATCCCCATTTTATTTTTTCTCATCTCCAGCCAACTGACCTGCCCGAGTGAACTCGTTCAGGCGGGGCTACATCCCCAAATTACTTTTGCAAAGTTACTGATTTCCTTTCAATACTAAAAGCGGAACGCGACTTTCAAAGTCAATTTTTTTAACGCTATTTTGAGCCCAAAGCCTATTAAAAAAGCCACGTTTTCTTCTAATAACGCAAATTATATCTGGTTTTATTTCAATTTTGTGTTCTAAGACACCTTGAAACACCGTAGCATTTTCAGAGTTTATTAATTTATCAGAAACAGATTCGAATTCAGAATTCAAAACATTATCCTCTGTAGTGTTATGAGGTGTAATAACGTGTAATAAACTTATTTCTGTTTTAAACGTTTCTTTTAGAATATATAAAGGGTCAAGAACATGGGCATGTTTAAGCATTCCAGAACGCAAACCTAACAAGACTTTGTTTATAGGTTTAAATTTATAACCCTTAGGAATAACAAGCATAGGCAATTCGGTTTTTTTTACAATACTACCAGTTATAGGGCCTAAATAAATAGAAGAATCGGCACTGTTATTTTTAGCAGAAGCGATAATTAAATCAACTTCTAATTGTTTGGCAATTCTAGAAATACTGTCTGTTATTTGACCTTTTACGGATTTGGCTACAATTTCAATATTTTTAGAGTCAACCTGAGATAAAATATAATTTAATTCTTCTTTACTATCGGCTTCTAAAATAGCGTCTATTTTTTTAATAGCGCCGGCTACTTTAGTAGCACCGTAAACTTGTATAACATAAATTTTTGCAGCAGCAATAGATGCAAAATCAACAGCATACTGCAAAGTGTTTATGGCTTTATCAGAATTGCCTAAAGGGACTAAAATGGTTTTCATTTACAAAAATTTTGAAAAGGATAGAAAATTAATATCTGTAATATTCAGGTTTATAAGGACCTTCAACAGTAACACCAATATATGAGGCTTGATCGGGGCGTAATTCTTCAAGTTCAACGCCAATTTTAGCCAAATGTAATCGGGCCACTTTTTCGTCTAAATGTTTGGGTAACATATAAACGTCGTTTCCGTAACTTTCCTTGTTATTCCACAATTCAATTTGGGCTAAAGTTTGGTTTGTAAAAGAGTTGCTCATTACAAAGCTTGGATGCCCTGTGGCACAACCTAAATTAACCAAACGCCCTTCGGCCAGAATAATAATTTCTTTTCCGTCAATAGTATATTGATCTACTTGGGGTTTAATAACGTTTTTGGTATGTCCATAATTTTCATTGAGCCAAGCCATGTCTATTTCATTGTCAAAATGGCCAATATTACAAACAATAGCTTTGTCTTTTAAAGCCCTAAAATGTCTTTCTTGAACGATGTCTTTATTTCCGGTAGTAGTAATAACGATATCAGCTTTACCGATAACATTATCTAATTTTTTGACTTCAAAACCTTCCATAGCCGCTTGTAAAGCACAAATTGGATCAATTTCTGTAACAGTGACTATAGCGCCAGTTCCTTTAAAAGAAGCTGCTGTGCCTTTACCCACATCGCCATAACCACAAACCACAATGCGTTTACCAGCAAGCATGATATCGGTAGCACGGCGGATGGCATCTACAGCACTTTCGCGACAACCGTATTTATTGTCAAATTTCGATTTTGTAACAGAATCGTTTACGTTTATAGCAGGCATTGGTAAAGTACCTTCTTTTACGCGGTCGTATAAACGATGAACCCCTGTGGTGGTTTCTTCAGATAATCCATTAATACCCTTGGCAAGCTCAGGATAGCGGTCTAAAACCATATTGGTTAAATCGCCACCATCATCTAAAATAAGATTTAAAGGTTTTTTATCTTCACCAAAGAATAGGGTTTGTTCAATACACCAATCAAATTCTTCTTCGTTCATGCCTTTCCAAGCGTACACAGGAATCCCAGCAGCGGCAATAGCTGCAGCAGCCTGATCTTGTGTCGAAAAGATATTACAAGAACTCCACGTTACTTCGGCACCAAGGGCTATTAAAGTTTCAATTAAAACAGCTGTTTGTATGGTCATATGTAAACAGCCGGCTATTCGGGCGCCTTTTAGAGGTTGTTCGTCTTTATATTCTTCGCGTAAGCTCATCAAACCAGGCATTTCGGCCTCAGCCAAATGAATTTCTTTGCGCCCCCAATCGGCAAGGCTAATGTCTTTTACTTTATATTTTAAGTTTGTTGACGTATGTGTACTCATATTATTATATTTGTGTTTTGAATGCGCAAATCTACAAAATAGCTTTTACTTTTAAATGCCTTTATATAAAATAATTAAGCCAAATCTTCATACAACCATTTATATATGGAAAATAGAAGAATCTTTAACGGACTTGCTCAGAGGAATTTATATAAATCCAAAGAGCAAAGAACGTGTTGGTAAAATGCAATCTGAATTGCACCAACGTGGTTTTCTAAGTGTGCGTCATTTGTTAAGTGAGGCTGGACTTACGGATGCCGAGTTGTATTACAATAAATACGGAAAACCCCTACTAAAAAGTGGCAAGCACATATCTATTTCTCATTCTTATTACTTTTCTACCATCGCTATCAGCGGTGATGATATAGGTATTGATATTGAAATGGTGCGTGATAAGATTAAAGTGATACAGCACAAATTTGTCAATACAGATTTTGATACCTTGTCAAATGAAGATTTGATAAAACAATATACCATTATTTGGGGTGCCAAAGAGGCCATGTATAAAATATATCCTTATGGCGGATTGAGTTTTAGAGAGCACATAGCGATTAATCCGTTTTTATTTAAGGATGGAAAATCGATTGGTTACGTAAATTTTAAAGATTGGCACAAATATTACGATATCAGTTTTCTATTTTTAGAAGATAAAGATATTTTCACTTGCGTATATGCCATGCCTCAAAAAATTTAGCAAATGGCCTTTTTAAAACGCATTAAAAGAGCTAAAAACACAGGTCAAAAATTATTGGCTATATTGTTAGATCCTGATAAAGTCCAATTAAACAATCTTAAAGTTACAGTTTTAAAAATCGAAAACTTAAAAGCCAATTTTATTTTTGTAGGTGGAAGTTTTGTAAAAAATGGCGCTACCGAAATACTTGTAGATAGATTAAAACAACTAACACAAATTAAGATAATACTTTTCCCAGGAGATGTTTCTCAAATAACCAACCGTGCAGATACCTTATTATTTATGAGTTTACTCTCAGGATTAAACCCAGAATATTTGGTTACACAACAGATAAAATCCGTTGCTAAATTAAAAGATATGGATTTAGAGGTTGTTCCAACAGCTTATATTTTAGTTGATGGCGGAACCGTTTCATCGGTTCAAAACCAAAGTAAAACAAAGCCGTTATTGCAAAACGATACCCAAAAAATTGTTGACACAGCCATAGCAGGCACCCTTATGGGCAAACAACTTATATATCTTGAAGCAGGAAGTGGTGCAAAATACCCTGTTAAAGCAAAAATCATTAATAAAGTAGCTCAAAATGTGCGTATTCCACTTATTGTTGGCGGCGGCATTCGCACCCAAAAACAATTAGATTTGGCATATGCAAGTGGTGCCGATTTGGTAGTAATTGGCACGGCATTTGAAGAAAATAACCTACTTTTGAAGTCCGATAAAAAATAATGGATACACTCTTAGATTTTTTCTTAGCACCCTATAAAGACGCCACTACTCTAAATATTTTTTTAGAATTTATAGCCGCTGTTTTTGGTGTAATTAGTGTGTTTTATGCCAAAAAAGAAAACATTCTGGTTTATCCTACAGGTATTGTCAGCACAGGGCTTTATGTGTACTTATTATCGCAATGGGCTTTGTATGGCGATTTAATCATCAATATTTACTATACCTTTATGAGCCTTTACGGATGGTATATGTGGACGCGTATTTCTGATAAAACACACACGCCTTTAGAGATAACAAGAACCAATTTTAACGACAAATTAAAAGCTTTAGGTATTTTTATTTTTACAGCTATTTTTGTAATTGTGGTATATCGTTATTACGACGTGATGCCCGATTTAAGTTTTACAGGAAGTGTTAATTATGCTTACCAACACTTAAGCTCAGGGAGCTTGGTCGAATTTAGAAAAGCCACCCCTTATTTAGATACATTTACCACTGCGGCTGCCTTTGTGGCCATGTGGCTTATGGCCAATAAAAAAATAGAAAACTGGACATTTTGGATTCTCACAAATATTGTGTCAATTCCGCTCTATTTTGTAAAAGGCTACGGATTTACAGGCATTCAATACACCATATTTTTAATTTTAGCTATATTTGGATATAAAGCATGGAAAATACACTTAAACAAGAACCCTCAGACATCGTAAAAGTGGTGTTATTTGGCCCAGAGAGTACAGGTAAAACTACTTTATCAGATCAATTAGCACGTTATTATAACTCCGTTTGGGTGCCAGAATATGCCCGCCGTTATTTACAAAATAAGTGGAATAATGAACGCAAAACTTGCGAGAGTTCCGACTTATTTCCCATTGCCAAGGGCCAAATTCGCTTGGAAAATTATTTGACAAAAAAAGTGGATAAAATTTTAATTTGCGACACCGATCTATTAGAAACCAAAGTCTATTCCGAAGAATATTATGGGGGTTTTGTAGACCCTTTACTTGAAAAATATGCCATAGAAAACACCTACGACTTGTATTTTTTAACCTATATAGATGTGCCTTTTGAACAAGATGATTTACGAGACAGACCCCATTTACGCGAAAATATGTTTCAAGCTTTTAAAGCCACTTTAGACAAATACAAGCGTCCTTATATTTTACTTAAAGGCGATAAAAAAACCCGCTTAAAAGCAGCTACTAAAGCGATTGATAAATTGTTGGCAGCTAAAAAATAAAACAGAGCGTTATAATAATTACTATTTTGGAGATATTAAATCTGCTTCTAAACGAATTAAATTTTAAAGCCATTAGAAGTAGTGGCCCAGGCGGACAACATGCCAATAAAGTATCGTCTAAAATTGAACTTACTTTTGATGTTTTAAACTCTAGAATTTTAACCGAAGAACAAAAAGAGTTGCTCTTTAAAAATATTTCTTTTAGGCTGACAAAAGACAGTGTCCTTATCCTTTTTTGTGACGAGAGTCGGAGCCAGCATAAAAATAAAGAAATTGTTCAAAAACGTTTTCTTCAATTAATAGAGAAAGGTTTAACAATTCCTAAAAAACGCAAACCCACAAAACCTACCAAAGCCTCTGTAAAAAAACGATTAGACAGTAAGAAAAAGCTTTCTGTAAAAAAAGCAACCAGAAAAAATCCTGATTTAGAATCCTGAATTTATAATTCTGGATTCAGAATTAATATGTACTTTTGTAATCTGTAAAAGGGGTGCTTTCCTGATAACTATCGGGAGGCTGAGATAACACCCATTGAACCTGAACAGGTAATGCTGTTAAGGAAATGACAAATCCCAAAAACCCTTTTTTATTTGTGAGACTTTCATTAAAATTTATTTTTAATGAATTAGCTCGAACAAATCCCGCTGTTTAGCGGGATAATTAATAGCTTTTCTAAAAAGTTTAGATAAGCTTAATTTAATTTGTTAAACAGATGAAAAAGTTATTTATGCTATTTATTTTTTGCGGACTAAGTGTCTTCGCTCAAAAAACTGACATTAAAAAAGACACGATTAAACTCAATGAAGTTATTGTAGAATCCACGCGTATAGGTAAAAACGCGCCTTTTACACAATCAAATATTTCAAAAAAAGAACTTAAAAAACGCAATTTAGGGCAGGATATACCTGTTTTACTAAAGTATTTGCCCAATATAGTCATCACTTCAGATGCCGGTTCAGGTGTGGGTTATACGGGCATTCGCGTCCGCGGCAGCGATGCCACACGGGTAAATGTTACCATCAATGGCATTCCGTTAAACGACAGTGAATCGCAAGGCACCTATTGGGTAGATTTACCCGATTTTGCCAGTTCTACACAAAGCATTCAGTTGCAACGTGGCGTGGGTACTTCAACAAATGGCGCGGGGGCTTTTGGGGCGAGTTTAAACCTGTTGACCGATGGTATTTCTCAAAATCCTTACGGTGAAGTTAATAATGCTGTGGGCTCTTATAATACCCATAAACACACCGTAAAATTTAGTACAGGCTTGTTAAACAAACACTTTGAACTGGCAGGACGTGTTGGTCTTATAAAGTCCGATGGTTATGTTGATAGGGCCAGTTCCGATTTAAAATCGTTTTACCTGTCGGGTACCTATACCAATGATAAAACGCTTATAAAAGCCTTGGCTTTTGGCGGTCACGAAATCACGTATCAGGCTTGGTGGGGTATAGATGCAGAAACGCTTAAAACCAATCGTACTTTTAATTATGCAGGTGCTATTTATGATGATGCGTGGAATGTCACAGGATTTTATAGAGACCAAGTAGATAATTACAAACAAGACCATTACCAACTACACATCAATCACAGTTTTAATGATTTTTGGAGTGGTACGGTGGCTTTTCATTACACCAAAGGGAAAGGCTATTATGAAGAATACCAACAAGGTCAAGACGTAGCCGATTACGGTTTAACACCGATAAGTGTTAACGGTACCTCTATTTCTAATACCGATTTGGTACGTCGTAAATGGTTGGATAATGATTTTTATGGCAGCACATTTTCTTTAAAATACAACAATTTAGAAAAAGTGAAACTCATTTTTGGCGGGGCGTGGAATAGTTATAAAGGCAATCATTTTGGACGTGTTATTTCAGGAGAATTTATAGACAGAACCAATTTGTATAAAAACTACTATTTTAATGTAGGCGATAAAACCGATTTTAATATTTACAGCAAAATAAACTATCAATTAAATGACAAATTGAGTTTGTACGGCGATGTGCAATTCCGCACTTTAAGCTACACAATTAAGGGTGTTGATAGCGATTTATCAGTTTTAAACATAAAAGATAATCTCTCGTTTTTTAATCCGAAAGTAGGGCTTAATTTAAGTATAAACGACGTGTCTAGTGCTTATTTATCGTATGCCAAAGCGCACAAAGAACCCGGAAGAAGTGATTATAGAGGTGTTTCTAAGTTGCCAAATCCAGAAAATTTAGACGATTTTGAATTGGGCTATCGTTTGGCTAAAAAAACGGTTAGCTTAAATGCCAATGTGTATTATATGCGTTATAAAGACCAATTGGTTTTAACAGGAGCCATTGACGATGTCGGTAATTTTATCCGTGCCAACAGTGGTAAAAGTTACCGCTTAGGATTAGAGCTAGACGCCCAAATAAAACTAGGTAAGTCATTGTTTTGGCAACCCAATTTGGCTTTAAGCACCAATAGGAATATTGATTTTAAAGAAATAAACGGTACGTCTGTCAATTTATTAGGCAATACATCTATTTCATTTTCACCTAATTCGGTTGTGGGTAATGCCTTGATTTATGAGCCCACAAAAATATTTTCGGTGGGTATTTTATCAAAATATGTGGGCGAACAGTTTATGAACAATATAGAATTACAAGCAGCTAAATTACCAAGCTACTTTTCAACAGATGTTAATTTTACGGTTAACTTATTTTCAAAAAACACTTTTAGAGAAATAAGCATTACAGGATTGTTAAATAATATTCTCGATAAAAAATATGTGTCAAATGGTTATATGTGGGGTACTTCGCCCTATTATTACCCACAAGCGGGTATTAATTTTTTACTGGGGTTAAACCTTAAATTTTAAATTAAAAACCTCCAATCCTTTATTATAAAGAACGGGAGGTTTTAATACTAATAGTGGGGGAATCTTGAACTATAATGCTTTTAACGCATAATAGTCAAGGGGTTATTTTTTTGCCGTACTTTTACCTACTATAGAGTAAAGCGGACAAGAACTTGTTAAAATTGTAAATAGCATAATGGCACCAACAGCATAAAGCACATATCCGGCCCAAGCGGTTTCTAAGCCTCCTTGATAAGCAAAATAAACAGCTACAGCAGCTATTATTAATCGGATAACTTTGTCAATACTTCCTACATTTTTCTTCATAGTATTTTATTTTATTAAAGGTAGTTTATTCGTGCTCCAATTCAAAATGCCACCTTGCAGGTTATAAATTTTTTTAAAGCCCAAATTTTTAAAAATTTCACTAGAATATTTACTTCTTACGCCACTTCTACAATAAACATAAACAGGTTTATTTTTATCTAAGATTAAAACTTGTTTACTAAAGTCTTGGTCGTAATAATTCATATTTATAGATTTTTCTATATGTCCAGATTTAAATTCACTAGGTGTTCTAACATCTACCAATTGAATATTAGCGTTTTTTAAAGCATTTACTAAAATAGGAGGTTCTATATTTTGTATAACAGCTAAATCATCAATCTTTTTTTGAGCCTCTTTTTTTAGTATTTCAGCTTTTATATCCTCAATAACTTTATTCTTGTATTCTTTAGAAATGACATAATTAATTGCTTTATTACTTCCTGCTAAATTAAAAGAAATGTCATTTTGACTAAGTCTAGTTTTAATTCTAAGATTAACTTTATTAGCAAATTTCAACTTTTCTATAAAGTCTAATTTATTTAATAATTTACCCGATTTGTTTTCTTTAAATTCAATAAAAAAAAGTGTTTTACCATCATCTGATATATTAAAATTAGAACTAGAATATATATTTTTAGACTCGTTATTTAAAATCCAAAATAATTTAATTTCTGTTAAAGTTTGAAAATAGCCAGCATTGGAAATGTAAAAGTTTAAAGTATTTTTATTAAATGAATTTATAACAAGTATAGGCCTGTTATATGGATAATCAGTACCAATTCCCGATATACTACTAGTTTTATATTCTCCATCAAAGACATTATTCCCAGATTTATATTCCCAAGTTTGAGCATTTAAAGATAGAATATTTAAAAAAGTAAAAGCAAAAAGTAAATTTCTCATTTTAATTAATTATTCAATAAATGATACCCTAAAAATAGTAAAAAATATTAAAACTTTTATAATATTTATCATAAGAGTGTTGTTGGGCAAACATAATCAGTTAATTTTAATGACGTTTCTTTTAAATCGTTAAAGCCACCACGAACATCAGTTACATTTTTCACACCATTGGCTTGAAAAATTGAAGATGTAATTAATGAACGATAGCCACTAGCACAATGAATATGATATTCTTTTTGCTTATCTAATTTACCCATATTTTGATGGATGAAATCTAATGGGAAATTTTTAAGACCATTTACGTGTTGTGATTGATATTCAGATTCTCTGCGCACATCAAGCGCATTTTCTATACCCTCATTTTCAAATTTTTTAGCAAAACTATAAGCTGTCTCAGATTTTATTTTATCAACCTCAAAACCTGCTTTTTTCCACGCAAAAATACCGCCGGCTAAATGTCCTAAAGTATTGTCATAACCCACGCGAGAAAAACGCGTTACTATTTCGTTTACACGGAGCTCGTCATCTGCAATAAAAATTATTTTCTGATTAATATCTGTTATCAAAGTCCCTACCCAAGGGGCAAAACCACCATCTATTCCAATATACCAAGCGCCAGGAACTGTACCTTCTTCTGTATAGGCTTTTTTACTACGTGTATCAACAACCAGAATATCTTTTTGTGTGCTCAATTCTTTAAAAGTTAGAGCATCTAAAGGGCTTGTGCCTTTGTGAAGAATTATATCGATACTTGTATTTACCGATTTGTTCATCTTTACATTATTAGGAAAATATTGAGGTGGTTGTTTAAGACCCATTGTAACTTCTGTAATAAATTCTTCTTTGGTCATATCGGCACGAAGCGCGTAATTTATTTCTTTTTGATGTCCCAAAGTGTCATAAGTTTCTGAACTTATATTTTTACCACAAGCAGAACCCGCGCCGTGATTTGGATACACGATGATATCATCTGCTAAAGGCATTATTTTATTACGCAGAGAATCGAATAAAAATCCAGCTAAATCGTTTTGAGTAACATCAGATTTTACAGCTAAATCAGGACGCCCTACGTCACCAATAAACAAGCAATCTCCTGTAAAAACATAAGGTGAGTGCCCCTCTTTATCTATTAACAAATAAGAGGAGGACTCCATTGTATGACCTGGTGTGTGTAATAATTTTAAATGGATGTTTCCTATTTTAAAAAGCTCGCCATCAGCTCCATTATGAATTTTATAATCGGCAGTAGCATTTGGGCCAAAAACAATTTTTGCACCCGTTTTTTGAGCTAAATCGTATTGACCAGAAACAAAATCAGCGTGAAAATGAGTCAGGAATATATATTTAATTTTTGCATCATCGGCTTCAGCCATTCTAATATAAGGCTCAGTTTCTCGTAAAGGATCGATAATAGCAGCTTCGCCATTACTAGAGATATAATAAGCCATTTCTGACAAGCAAGGGGTATATAATTGTTCTACTTTCATATTTTAATTTTAAAGGGGCTAAAATACTAAAAACGATATTTATGATATGTAATCTAAATTACTTATTCAACTATTTATTTGATTGGCGTAATTTTTTTTAAGTCTGTTAATTTTATTTAATTTAAAGCAATCTACAGCTTCTTGTATATCTGTAAAGCAATGTTCTTTACCGATGGTTTTTATTAGTTCAGATTTATGGATGGTATCTCTAACGGGGCCTTTAAGGCCAGAAAAAGATATTTGAATATTTTTTTTATTAAATTGATTAATCAAATCTTTTAGCGCATAAATGCCATCGGGATCTATATTGTTTAAACTTTCACCATCGATAATTATTAATTTTAAAGAATCTCCTTTTTTAAAAGCTTCGTTAAGGACAGTATCTTTAAAATAGCCAACATTAGCGAAATACAATTGCGCATCGAATCTAATTATTAAAACAGAATCAAGAATTTCAAGGTCTTTAAAACGGGCTATATTTCGGTACAAATTGGTTTCAGAAATTTTTCCTAAAATAGCCACGTGAGGTTTTGTAGTTCTGTAAATAAGCATTACTAAAGACAGCAAAATTCCTACAATAATGCCTTCTTTTATGCCGACTAAAAGTGTGACTAAAAATGTGATGTTTAAAATCACAAATTCGCGTTTAGCAAATTTAAATAAATGAATAGGTGTTTTAAATTCAATAAGACCAATTACAGCGACAATAATTATAGATGCTAAAACAGATTTGGGTAAATAATAAAAAATAGATGTTAAAAACAATAAAGTTAAACCAACAACCAAAGCCGCAAATAGGGAGGCCAGCGGTGTTTTGGCACCAGAATCATTATTTACAGCAGAACGACCCAATCCTGCCGTTGAAGGGTAACTTTTAAAGAACGATCCTACAATATTGGCCATCCCCAATGCAATGAGTTCTTTATTAGGGTTTACAGTGTACTGGTCGTGTTTTAATTCGAATGATTTGGCAATAGAAACCGCCACAATAAAAGCGACAAAAGACAAAGTTAAAGCGACTGGAGTCAGTTTTTTTATTGATTCCAAATCAAATTCTGGAATACTAAAATGAGGTAAGCCTTTAGGGATAGCACCAATCACTTCGACGCCAAGTGTTTCTAAACTAAAAATTTTAACAATAATGATGCCGAGGACTAAAACAATTAAAGCTGCTGGTAATTTTTTTAAATAGCGCTTTAAAAGTAGTAAAAAAACGATGCCGCCAAGACCTATAACAGTAGTAGCCCAATTGAAACTTCCTATGTTTTGATAAGCCTCTATAATAATATGTTGCGCTTCATTGCTTCGACTGATATTTATACCGAATAGTGTTTTAATTTGATTGAGGGCGATAACCACTGCGGCAGCATTAGTGAATCCTACTATGACAGGTTTTGAAATAAAATTGACTAAAAACCCTAATTTAAAGAGTCCAAAGGATAATTGAAAAAGACCTACCATTAAGGCTAATAATATAGAAAGGGCAACATAGTTTTCGGTTCCTGCTGTAGCAATAACACTAATACCAATAGCCACAATAAGCGAATCTACTGCCGAAGGACCGATTGATAATTGATGAGAAGTGCCGAAAATAGCATAAACAACTTGTGGCACTAAAGCGGTATATAAACCATAAATGGGCGGTAAACCCGCTATTAAAGCATAAGCAATGCCTTGTGGAATTAAAAAAATACCCACGGTTAATCCAGCAAATAAATCACTTTTAAACCAGTGTTTATTGTAGTCTGGAAGCCATTGTAAAAAGGGTAAGATTTGTTTGAGTTTAATCAATTAGCCAATTGTATTTTAATTCAAAGATACGTTCTTAATTAAATCCACAAAACACAAATTTACAACTTTTAAAAAAGTTGTAAATTTGAACCATTAATAAGTAAGCAATAAATGCAAATTAAAATTTTAGCTTTTGGCGTTTTTACCGATATTTTTAAAGCCAATAAAATAGAAATAACTGTTTTGTCTCCCTGTACGGTGGCCGATTTAAAGGCGTTGGTTATAAGACAATATCCGCAAACGGCCGATTTAAATTTTGCCGTAGCGGTTGATGAGGCTTACGCCGATGACAATTTACAGATAACAGAAAACCAAACCATAGCCCTTATTCCGCCTGTTAGTGGGGGTTGATTTATTATGAAGAATAAAACGTCTATTCTGGTTACAACAGACAATCTGAATATGCAAGTCTGCTGCGATTTTGTACAAGAGCCTTCGTGTGGGGGTATGGCCTTTTTTGTGGGAACAGTTAGAAACAATTCCTATAACAAAGATGTTACCCAACTCAATTTTTCGGCTTATACCCCTATGGCACTTAAAGAATTGCAAAAAATTGCCGACAAGGCTTTGGCCGATTTCGATATTTTAAAAATTGCCATTCACCATGCTTTGGGCGATTTACCCATTGGCGCCATTCCTGTAATTATTGCTGTTTCGGCGGCGCACCGCGAAGCGGCTTTTGACGCCTGCCAATACGCCATTGATACTTTAAAAGAAACCGTGCCTATTTTTAAAAAAGAATTTTTTAGCGATGGCGCTGTTTGGGTAAATGCGCATCCTTAAAGAGTAAAAACGCCACTGTGCGCCTGAAAGGCGTGGCAGTCTCTTTATAAGATTACCCCAATAGAAAATATTATTTTTATTTTGTACGCCCCCCCCTAAGGCCGCAGACGGATTGTCTATTAGACCTCTTATTGCAAACTTACAATTCCTATGGGATTAAGACTAAAACGTAATTTTACCTTAAAAAAAAGAACTTTTTGAGATGGCACTGTGTAGGCAAAAGAGCATCCTTAGGTTAAGGGTTTTCAATCTTTTTATTATTTGAATTTTCTAATAATTGTTGTGCATTTTTGGATGTTACAATTGGCTTACCCGTTTGTTTTTCAATTTCCAAACGGGCTTTTTTAGCGGCATTGCCACCTTTACGAGCTATATCTTTATTTGCTGCTAAGCCTTTTGGTTGTTTTTCCTTTGAAATTTCAGTTGTTGAGGCTTCGGCTAACATATTTAAAACCAATTCTAGGTTTGACATATTATCTCTTAGATTTTCCTTTTTAAGACCTTTTAATTTCTTGTATTCTCTTACATTTTTTCCTGCCCAGGCATTGGTTATTTCATTGGTTAAAATGGCATACTCTAAGCCCTGTTTCATCCCTCTTATTTGCCATTCGTCTGTCAATTCTTTACGTACCTCAATACTTTTTAAACGTTGGTTTATCCATTCTTTAGAATAGCCTTTGCTGAGATAGGTTTTCATAGCGCGGTCAAAAGCCAGTTCAGGATCTTCGTTTTCATCTATACGTTCGGCGCCTACTTTTGCCAACCACATTTTAAAAGGTTCTGCCTTTGGTGAGGGTATAGACTGGATGATTCTCAATATGCCTTCTGTGTCAGCTGCTTGAATTTTACGAATTTTATCATCTATAGTTGCCATTTTAATAGGGGTACAAATTGTACCCCAGTTGGTATTTAATTCAGAATTTCGTCTGCGCATTTTTTTTATATATTGCTTAACATCTTTACTTTCTGACAAAATTTTGACAATATCTTGTACAGAAAAATACCATTTTTCTTGAGTTTCATCCCAATGTGTTCTAACACTCTGGTTTTGGAATAACTGTAATTTATTGTCTTTTGGCATAATATTTAAAACCCAATTGCATTACTTCAAAATTAGATAAAATTATTATAGAATATTTAAAAAATGAGCTAAATATTTAAAAAAGAATTTTTTAGCGATGGCGCGGTATGGGTGAATGTACATCCTTAAAGAGTAAAAACGCCACTGTGCGCCTGAAAGGCGTGGCAGTCTCTAAAATGGGGTGGAAATAGCATCTAAAGTAATGTTTATCATGTAATTATATTTATTTTTCTTGATTTTCATTCTAATGTATTCTTATACTTTTATTTAATTACTGCCTAAAGTTTATATGTTGTACCTAAAGGCACATTAAATAAATTACCTGTTTAAAGTTAACGATATGTTGTCCCTAACGGGACATAATCGCAATAACAATTTAGTCCGTCCCTTTAGGGACGAAATATGTGTAATTACAGACAATAATGTTGATTTGTGCCTTTAGGTACAACATATAAATATCTTAGGCATTCGCAATGACGCCTAAACGAATTTAATACCCTACAACCCCCTCCTTTAAACTCAGCACCTTTACTTTTGGGAAGGCCTTTTTAAATTGTTGGGTGGTGGTATAGCTGGTTATACCGCGTTGGCATACCATAATATAGGTTTTAGAGCTGTTTATTGCTAAAGTTTTAGGATTGAATTGAGAAAGCGGTATTTGTGCATCCACTTTAAAAGGCAAAGACATATTTTGGTTTTCTATAACCGAAATAAGAAACAGTTTTGTGCTGTTGTTTTTGAGTTGAATCTTTAAGGTGTCGGCTGTAATAAGTAGGCTGTCGTCTTGTAGGGCACAGCCGGGGTCGGTGTAGGTTTCGGTATTGAAGATGGTTGAGAAGCTTCGGCGGAGTTTACCTGCCGTGGTAGGCTCAGCTTGACATTTGGAAGAAACTTTAAGCTTCATTATAAATTGCGAATTATTCAAGCTGTTATAAATCAGTAATTGGTTGGTAAGAGGCTGTCCTACTTTGGTAACCAATTTTAAAACTTCGTTGGCTTGCATCAAGCCGATAATCCCAACTATGCTGTTTAAAGTCCCCGCCTCGGCGCAATTGGGAATGTATTTTTGGGGCCTTTTGGGAAAAGCATCGCGCAAGTTGGCCGTACGCCCGCCTTTTTCGTCAAGCGCGTTAAAAGTCGCCACATAACCGTCAAATTTATACAAAGAGCCGTAAACAAGTGTTTTGTTTTCTAAAACACAGGCATCGTTTATAAGGTATTTAATGGAGAGGCTGTCGGTACAGTCGAGTACAATATCATAGGGCGCTATAAGACTTTTAACGGAGCTTTTGGCTATGGCCTTTGTGCTAAAAGTGACTTTGATAAATGGGTTAATGGCTTTGATATGGGCCGCCAACACTGCGGCTTTGGCTTTGCCAATGTCGGCTGTTTTATAAAATACCTGACGGTGGAGGTTTGACACCGATACCTCATCAAAATCTACCAAATGAATGGTGCCAATACCGCTTCCGGCTAAGTAAACGGCTGCCACAGAACCCAATCCGCCACAACCTGCTACCAAAACCTTAGCTTGGCCAAGGCGTTCTTGCCCCGCTGTACCTATTTCGGGCAAGGTGGTTTGACGTTGGTAAAAATCGGCAGGTTTAAAGTCCATTTATGATAGTTTTTCTTGGGCTGCTTTAAAATCTTTAGGTGTGTTGACATTCTGAATAAAGCGGTCGTCTATCGTTACAATTTCTACAGCGGAATTGATTAAGACTTTACGTGGACACGAATAGCCTTGTGCCAGATAACCGAGTAAAACCGGATAGGCTTTGGGTTCCCAAATAGTCACAAGTGGTTCCATAAACGGTTGGCCTTTGCCTTTTATAGCCGTGGCTATTTTTGTAGGATTGCGTTGACTTATCAGTAATTCTAAAACCGCTTGATTGACAAAAGGCAAATCGGTAGCTACCACCACATACGCCGCGTTGGGATTGTGCATAAAAGCCGAACAAATGGCGCCAAAAGGACCGAGCCCTGTAAATTTATCGGTTATAATAGGGGTGTTTTTAATGTCCTGCTCGGCTCTAACCGAGAGAAAAACTTTGGCTTTTTTACCCAAAACATTTTGTAGTAAGGCCATTAAATAGTCGCGTTGTGCTTGTCCGTGATAGTTAAGCAAACCTTTGTCGGTGCCCATACGGGTACTTTTACCACCGGCCAAAACAAGACCGTTTAAGGCGGGTTGATTTTCTTTTACAACACTTGCTATAAGATTGCTGATACCGATAACATCGTTTATTTCAAAGACAGGAATGCTGTTAATGTCTTTAAATTTATTTTTAAGACAGTCAAATATTTTGGCGTCGTTTGTCTTTTTTACAAAACAGACAATAGCGGTTATTTGGTCAATGCGTTTTTTGATAGACGCTTCTTTTTCGGGATCTAAAATGACAATCTGTTTTGCGGCGGGATAGTGGTTGCCGTTGATAAGGACGAGGTCGTAAGCCGAAAATTGAATACGCGTATTAAACTTGTTTAAAACAGTACTTGTATAGGTGTTTAAAGCGCCTGTTTTATTAAAAGTAAAAGTATCTAAAATGGGGGCTGTTTCGTCGGTATTATGAGAAGCATCAAAATAGGTAATTTTGGCTGTTTTTTGCAGTTTTTCGGCTATTTTTTGTGATAATTGGGTAATTATGGTACATTTTACACCCAAAATGGCAATTTCTTGAAAAGCGTAATTACCGTTTTTTCGCAGGGTGAGTTTGGTATGTTTTTCGTGTTTTTTCATTTTTTTAGAGATTCTTCCCCCGACATTTCGGGGTCAGAATGACACTTTTTATTTTAGACAGCCGTTGTGTTTTTTATATCCGATTTTCCGCCCGTTTTTTCTAACAATTTAACCTCTTTAATCACCATTTTTTGTGAGAGGGCTTTACACATATCATAAACAGTTAAGGCGGCAACACTCGCGCCTGTTAAGGCTTCCATCTCGACGCCCGTTTTACCTTCAATGCTCACGGTACAACGAATGTTTATATTGGCGTCGTCTATCACTTTTATTTTAATATCAATACCGTCAATGAGGAGTGGATGACACATTGGAATCACATCAGATGTGCGTTTAACCGCCTGAATACCGGCTATAATAGCCGTTTGAAAAACCGGTCCTTTTTTGGTTGTGAGTTCATCGTCTTTAAAATGCGCGATGATTTCATGACCTAAAAACATTAAAGCTTCGGCGGTAGCTTTGCGTTTTGTAACTTTTTTAGTGCCCACATTTACCATTTTGGGCTGGTTGTCTTTATCGATATGAGAAAATTTATTATCCATAATCTTTGTGAATCTTTGTGTTTCTCTGTGCCGCTTTGTGAAACAACACAGTGACACAAAATTATAACTATTTATCGATACTTTAGCAAAGGGAAAACACGTCCTTTTTTAAAGAGCGTTTCGTCACCGGGCAGTTCTATAAAAGCATCGGCTACAGCCAAATTAGCCAAATCGCCCGAACCGTTTCCCGTTACCGGATGGGCATAGGTGTAGCCGTCTTTTGTTTCTAATTTAACTTGTAAAAAATAGGTAAGAGGCGACTTAAATTCAAAATCTGAAGCCAAAATAGCCGTCTCTACGGGTATGGCTACGCCAACCGATTTGTAATACCACGGATAAAAATATTTGAGACAGCTCACAAAAGTCGATACCGGATTGCCGGGAAAAGCAAATACTGTTTTTGTACTTCGACCGCGCTCGGTATGGCTTTTTGTCCCAAACCAAAAAGGTTTACCGGGCTTTTGTTTGACGCGGTGGAATAATTTTTTAACACCCAAACTGTCTAAAACATCTGGAATAAAATCGAATTTACCTTTGCTTACTGCACCGCTAAACATCAAGACATCATAATTGTTTAAAGTGGTTTCAATTTTTTGTTTTAACAGGGTTTTATCGTCTTTAATATGTAGGGTGTCTGCTTTAAGATTGAGTCTTTTTAATAAGGCCACCAAAGTAAAAACATTACTGCGCCTAATTTGATGCGGCAAAGGGGTTTGATTGACTTCTACCAACTCATCGCCTGTAGAAATGATACAAATTTTGGGTTGCTTGGCCACTATTACTTGGGCTTTGCCAACGGTGGCTAAAACGCCTATTTCGGCGGCACTTATTACAGTATTTTGTGAAAGTAAAGGGGTGCCTTTCGTACCATCGAGACCTTTTTTATGGATGTTTTTATAAAATTTTACGTCGTTTGTATTGAGTGTTACAATGCCGTTTTGGATATCGGTTAATTCATACTGAATAACGGCATTGGCCTTTTTTGGTAACACCGCCCCTGTCATCGCTTCGATACAATTTTTGGGATTTCTTAAAGTTAATTGTGGACTTCCGGCGGCTTGAATACCTTCTATTTTAAATTGGCGTTGTCCTTGGTTAAAGGCATCAATATCAATGGCTACACCGTCCATACTGACGCGGTCGAATGGTGGGAAATCACGATCGGCTATCACATTTTCTTTTAAAATACGTCCTGTACTTTCAATAAAAGGAATAGATTCTGTACCAAAATTTGCGGTACTGTTTAAAATTATTTCCAGTGCTTTTGTTGATGTAATCATTTTAGTTTTATATGTGGATTCCCACTCGCGCGGGAAAGACATTTTTAAATATTTATCCGCCGATGGACGACATACTTTCGCTCACTTTATTATCACGGGCTGCTTCGGCAACAAAACCGTTTTTTGGTTTTTGGCTCACAGTTTCGATAAATAGTTTCTTTAAATCGTTATCACTGGCCCCATTACGAATAAAATCGCGTACATTAAACACACCATCGTCGAACAAGCAATTTTTAAACAGCCCTGTGGCGGTAATGCGAATGCGATTACAATCGTGACAAATAGTACGTGTAAAAGCGGGAATTATGCCAAAGCTACCTCGATATCCTTTTACCCTATAATTGTTTGAGGTTGCTGATGTTTTATGTGCTAATTGTTCAATGTCTTTATAATGAGATTGGATGTGATTTAAAATGGTGGCGCTGTTCCAAACCTGCTCTGTTTCGCGCAATCCTTTGCCGTTAAAAGGCATTTCTTCAATAAACCGTACCGCTAAATCTTGGTTTTTAGTAAGCGCGATAAAGTCGATAATTTCATTGGTATTCACATCTGGTATAACAACCACATTCAGTTTTAAATTGATATTGCTTTGTTGTAAATTTTGAAGCGTATTGTAAACATCATCAAAAGCATTGCGGTGTGTAATTGTGTTAAATTTTTCCTTGTTTAAACTATCAATACTCAAATTGACATTGGTTATACCTAATGCTTCTAACGTGTCTATATATTTTCCTACTAAAGCCCCATTGGTGGTAAGATTGATACTTTTTAATTTATCGTTAAAAGCCAGTGATTCTAAAAAGTTGATAAAATCACGACGTACAAAAGGTTCGCCACCGGTTAGACGGACTTTATCTACACCTAACTCGCTCAGCACACGGGTAACGCGGTACATCTCTTTAAAAGTTAACAGTTCTTTTCTGTCTACAATTGCGGCGCCTTGTGCTGGCATACAATATTGACATCTAAAATTACAACGGTCTGTTACAGCTAGCCTAAGATAGCTAATCTGACGGCCGAATTTATCTGTTAGTTTTCGCATTTATTGCCGTTAAGTTTAAAATAACCAAATTTAATAGAAGGTTAAATGCTTTGTAAAGATATGCCTTTAAAAGAACTTTCTTTAAATGGATATTGTTTGTCCTGTTAGTTTTTTAGATGTTTTTTATAATTTTAATGTGGCAATTTTTGTTTTACGGCGTGGTATGTAAAAGCCCCCAATAAAGCGCCTAATAAAACGACAAGTATGGGGAGTATTCCTTTGCCAACCAATGCAAACATGGGGCCAGGACAAGCGCCTCCTAAAGCCCAACCCAAACCAAAAATGATGCCTCCTAAAAGATTTCTAGACACCCCTTTTTTCTTGGCGATAACTTCAATGGCTTCGCCTTGGATAGTTTTAATTTTTTTAGTTTTAAATAAAAACATAAGCCCAATACCAATTACAACGGCAGAGCCGATGATACCATACATATGGAAAGATTGAAATTTGAACATTTCGTAAATGCGAAACCAAGAAATGATTTCGGCTTTACTCAATATAATTCCGAAAAGAACACCTACCAATAAAAATTTTATATTTTTCATGAGTCGTAATTTAAAAAATGTGGGGTAAAATAAACCAAGTCATAATAAGTCCGCCAATAAAAAAACCACCAACGGCTATAAATGAAGGGGTCTCAAGGTTACTCATACCCATAATGCCGTGTCCAGAAGTACAACCCCCTGCATATCTTGAGCCAAAACCCACTAAAAAACCAGCGCCAATTAAAAGGGCAAAACCCTTTAGTGTAAGCATCGATTCAGTACTAAAAATTTCTGAGGGTAAAAAATTATGTCCTGCATTTTGAATGCCAATAGCCGATAAGTCGGTTATGGTTTGGGGGCTTAAAATAACAGTATCAGAGGTGATGAGCCATTCGTTGGTGATAAATCCGCCAAGGATAATACCTAATATAAACATAAGGTTCCACGTGTTTTTACGCCAATCAAATTTAAAGAAATCGACAAATTTTCCTGCACCACCCAGTGCGCAAATATTTTCTAAATTAGAAGAAACCCCAAAGTATTTTCCAAAATAAAAAAGCAAAAACATGGTAAATGCAATAAGGGGTCCAGCCACATACCATGGCCAAGGGTTTAAAATTATATCCATTTGATTTTAATTGTTAGTTGGCCAAAGATATTTATTTAAGCTTTACAGAGGCAAATAAAATAGTAAATTAAAAATCTAAGACCTCAATTTTATTTCTCGACAGCTTTATTCTTCCTTGATTTTCAAGTTTTTTTAACAGTCTAGAAACAACAACTCTTGATGTATTTAACTCTTGTGCTATTTGAAAATGTGTGGTATTCAGAGTGGTGTCTCTCATAATCTGAACCTTGTCAGTAAGGTACTTATAAAGACGCTCATCCATATTCATAAAAGCGAGTGTGTCAATAGCTTCAATCATTTCGTTAAGTCTTATGTTATAGCTGTCTATTACAAATTCGCGCCATGTTTTATATTTTGAAAGCCAGTCATCTAATTTAGAAATGGGTAAATAAATAACTTCACAATCTTTTTCTACAACCCCCCTAACCAAACTTTTTTTACGGCGGATACAGTTGTTGAATGAAATGGCACAGGTGTCGCCACGCTCTAAAAAATAAAGCAGTAATTCTTCGCCTTGAGCGTTTTCGCGTACAATTTTTATAGCACCATTTAAAAGCAGTGGAATGTCTGTTATTTCTTGGTTAATATCAATAAGTAAATCGCCTTTTTTTAAAGATTTAAATGCGCCAAACTTAATAATTTCTTCAATGAGTTCTTTTTCGAATATGATGTTGTAGTAATCGCATAGTTTTTCTCTCATTTCAATTTTTTTTTAGAAGTAGGTCACGTACAAAACTATAAATAATATCTGTAGCACCAATATTATCTAAAATATAGTCTTTAGTTATTTGGGCTTTTTGTTTTCTCAATTCTAAATTGCCAGACAAAGAAGTAAAAATATTACTAAACGATTTGGCATCTTTAATACTTATACAGCCTTTTAAATGGATCAATTCTTTCGCTTCGTTAAATTTTTCGAAATGGGGGCCAATAATAATTGGCAAGCCATAGGTAGCGGGCTCTAAAATATTGTGAATGCCGCTTTTGTTAAAACCACCACCCACATAAGCAATACTTGCATAAGCATATACAGACGTTAATAGCCCAATAGAATCAATGATTAAAACCTGAGCTTCTGGCTTTTTATTTTTATCGGAATAACGCACACAAGTTTTCTTACAAGAATTAATTAACTGCTCAATTTCACTTTCATGGATGTTGTGTGGGGCAATGATAATTTTTTCATTTTTGGAAGCAAAATTGTTGATATAATTCAATATAATTTGCTCGTCTTCTGGCCAAGAGCTACCAACAACCAAAGTGGTTTTATCTTTGGTGAAACTATCTATAAAAGTAAGTTTTTTAGGTTGTTTTGTAATGCCATAAACCCTGTCAAAACGGGTGTCACCGCTAAGGCTCACATTGTTAAATCCGATATTGTTTAACAGATTTTCTGAAGCTTTGTTTTGAACAAAAAAATGATCAAAAGTTTGTAATGCTTTTCTAAAGAAACCACCATATCCTTTAAAAAAAACCTGCGATTCTCTAAAAATTCCAGAAACCAAAATAGTGGGGATTTGTTTTTGTTTTAAAACTTTTAAATAATTGGGCCAAAATTCATATTTAATAAAAATAGCCAATTTAGGATTTACTGTGGCGATAAATTTCTTTGCATTTTTATAAGTATCAAAAGGTAAGTAAGTCACACAATCGGCAAGGGGATAATTTTTGCGTACTTCATAGCCCGAAGGCGAAAAAAACGTGACTAAAATTTTATAGTTTGGATAAGCGTCCTTCAATTTTTCAATAATGGGAATACCTTGCTCAAACTCCCCCAACGAAGCGCTGT
>JAKIUU010000024.1 GCA_021647405.1 Flavobacteriaceae bacterium | reverse complement strand
GTTTCTAAAAATCCCTCTTTGCGGTCTAACGATCTTATACCATAATAAAACTCTTTAGAGTGTTTTTCTTTATATATTTTTAAATTTGAAATTAATTCAATAGGATTACTTTTAACTACATTGTATGTATTTATCAGTTCAGAATTGATATCTGAAAGGTATATTTTTTTATCTTTGAGATAGCCAAGCGAATATAATTCAAAAAACAGAGCACCACCACCTAAAAATGGCTCATAATAATTGCTAAAGTCTTTTGGAAATAGCGGCAATAGCTGTTTCAACAATCCTCTTTTACCACCAACCCATTTTATAAACGGCTGATACTTTTTTTTACAAATTGTATCTACTCTTGCATTCATAAGTTATTTAGCCCTTTGTTGTATATTGACATATTTCATCCTCTATTTTGTAATTATATCTAAAAACTATTATATACTAAAATACATAGCCTCCCTATGGTGAGCTACTATGGCGGTTGTGCTTTGTTCTGGGTGGATTTGGAAAGTATCCCCTAAAACTATGCCAAATTCTTCTGGTTTTAGTAAATCAAATATGACTTTTGAATCACTCAAATCCGGACATGCGGGGTAACCAAAAGAGTATCTACATCCTGTGTATGCTCTCATTTGTACATCTTTTAGGGCGTGTCCTTCCTTTTGTGCTATGCCTAAATCCAATCTTATCTGTTTGTGTGCAACTTCTGCCAAGGCTTCGGCCAATTCTATGCTTATGCCGTGAATCAGGTGATAATCTTTAAATTTTCCCTGAGCGTAAAGCTCTTTTTCGTACTCGCTAAAACGACTTCCTGCACTCACACATGTAAAGGCTACCACATCATCTCTATCACTTGCATAAAAATCACTTAAACACCTAAAAGGCTTTCTCTCTTGTCTTGGAAAATCCAAAGTATGAGTTATATCTTCTTTTTTCAAAGGCTCTGTGTTTACATCTTTTTCGCTAAAATACCCTCTTTTTTCATCCAAAATCAACAAGCTGTTTTCATCACTTCTGCAAGGGTAATATCCATAGATAACAGTAGGTTCAAACAAGCCTTTTTTTTCAATCTCCACTTTTAATTTCTCATACAAAGGCCATAAAACCTCATCTCTTTGCTTTTGCTTCTCTTCTTTGCTCATGCCTTTTCCACTATATCCCCAAGCTCTTGAGAAAAGCATTTTGTGATTTATCCACTCATACGCTATCTGATTTATATCCGCCTCAAGCACTCTTCTTCCCCAAAAAGGAGGAGTCGGTATCAAAATATCACGACTTGGCATAGAAATATCCTTGAAATCTGGCATTTTGACTTTTTCTTTTTTGGGCTTTTTCAACTCTTCTTTTATCTTTACTCTGCCAAAATCAGTGTTAAAATCACCCTTTTCAATCCTACTCATCGCTTCTATGCCTTCAAACGCATCTTTGCAATAAAAGATAGGTCCATCATATATAGTTCGGCAAAAATCTTCTACAAAATTATCCGTCAGTGCCGCACCTCCAAGCAAAATAGGAACTTTTATGCCCATCGACTGGAGTTTCTCAAGATTTTCCTTCATAACATTTGTTGATTTTACCAGTAATCCGCTCATACCTATGGCGCTTGCCTGCTCTTCATTGTAGGTTTTTATAAAATCGTCAATATCCACTTTTATACCAATATTTACAACTTTAAAACCATTGTTTGAGAGGATAATATCAACAAGATTTTAGCCAACATCATGCACATCCCCTTTAACGGTCGCCATGATAATTTTACCAGCGCTAACAATGCCTGCACCACCTTTTTTTTCAGCCTCAATGAAGGGCATCAAATGCGCCACAGCCTGCTTCATGACCCGCGCTGATTTCACCACTTGAGGTAAAAACATTTTGCCAGCGCCAAAAAGCTCACCCACCACATTCATACCATTCATCAAAAATATTTCTATAACTTCAATGGGCTTTTCTACACTTAATCTGGCGGCTTCAATATCTTCAATTATAAAGGCGTCAAGACCTTTTACTAGGGCGTGGGTAATTCTCTCTTGCAATGGCTTTTCGCGCCAAGATAAATCGGCTTTGCGTTCTTTTACACCCCCCTTTACCGATTCTGAAAAAGTGAGCAAACGCTCTGTAGCATCAGCTCTTCTGTTTAGAATAACATCTTCAACATGCGCTAATAAATCTTTTGGAATTTCGTCATAAACTTCTAACATCGTGGGATTTACAATGCCTATATTCATTCCCGCTTGTATGGCATGGTATAAAAAAACAGAATGCATGGCTTCTCTTACGGCGTTATTCCCTCTAAAAGAAAAAGACACGTTACTCACGCCCCCACTTACATTTACATTGGGTAAATTTTGACGTACCCAACGTGTGGCTTCAATAAAATCAATGGCATTTAATTTGTGTTCGTCCATCCCTGTGGCCACAGGAAAAATATTTAAATCGAAAATAATATCTTCTGATGGAAATTTAACTTTGTTTACCAGAATATCATAAGAACGCTTGGCTATTTCTATGCGGCGGTCATAACTATCGGCTTGACCCACCTCGTCAAAAGCCATAATAATTGCAGCTGCACCATAACGTTTTATCAGGGTTGCATGGTGTATAAATTCGGCTTCGCCCTCTTTTAAACTGATGGAATTCACCACACATTTGCCCTGTGCTACTTGCAGTCCGGCTTCAATAATTTCCCACTTAGAGCTGTCAATCATTATAGGCACACGTGCAATATCTGGTTCAGAGGCTATCAAATTCATAAAACGAACCATCGCCTCTTTACCATCAATCAAACCGTCGTCCATATTGATGTCTATAATTTGGGCACCACCCTCTACTTGATGTCTGGCAATAGCCAGGGCTTCTTCAAATTTATCTTCTTTTATAAGGCGCAAAAACTTACGAGAACCCGCCACATTTGTACGTTCACCAACATTTATAAAATTGCTGTTCTCGCTCAAGATTAGCGGTTCTAACCCAGAAAGTTTCAAAAATTTTCTTTTATCACTCATTCTATTTAGTTGAGATTCTGAAACAAGTCTGCCTACTACAGATAGATTCAGAATAAGGTATAATCTTTAAAATATATTTACAATTTCTCTAGGCTGATAATTTTTTGCCAAATCAGCTATCGCTTTAATGTGTTCTGGTGTTGTACCACAACAACCCCCTATAATATTTATTAAATTTTTATCGAGATATTCTTTAATCTGCCCTTGCATATCTTCGGGTGTTTCATCGTATTCTCCAAAAGCATTTGGTAGGCCTGCATTGGGGTGTGCCGACGTATAAAATTCTGTTTTACTGGCAACAGATTCTATATGTGGCAACAACTGTTTGGCGCCCAAAGCACAATTAAAACCAATACTCAACAGCGGAATATGTGATACTGAAATTAAAAAAGCCTCCACCGTTTGACCCGATAAAGTCCGCCCACTGGCATCTGTTATGGTACCACTTACCATAATGGGGATGTCAATCTTACGTGCTGCTTTAATATCTTCTATAGCAAATAGTGCTGCTTTTGCATTGAGCGTATCAAAAATAGTTTCTACTAAAAGTAGGTCTGCACCACCATCTAAAAGCCCCGCTACTTGTTGCTTGTAGGCTTTGTATAAATCGTCAAAAGTGATATTTCTAAAGGCAGGGTCTTCAACTTTAGGCGACATGCTTGCCGTGCGATTTGTTGGCCCTATTGAACCTGCCACAAAACGTGGTTGTTTGGGTGTTTTTACCTTGTACTCATCAGCAACTTCTTTGGCTATTTTAGCCGATTCAAAGTTGAGTTGGTAGGCATAATCTTCTAAATAATAATCGGCCATTGCAATAGTGGTAGCCGAAAAAGTATTGGTTTCTACAATATCGGCGCCCGCCTCAAAATAAGCGCGATGGATACTTTTAATAGCCTCAGGTTGTGTGATGCTTAAAAGGTCATTATTGCCCTTTAGCGGATGCTTAAAATCTTTAAATTGTGTGCCCCTAAAATCGGCTTCAGAAAAATTAAAGCGCTGTATCATAGTGCCCATAGCACCATCTAATATGAGTATTCTTTTTTTTAATTCTTTGTAAATGTCGGACATTACATCATTGTTTTTATCAAATAAAAACGTAAAATGAAATCAAAAAAATACGAGGTTTAAAATTATTTAAACGAAGAAGTCTTGAGTTATCTACCCACAAAAAGTGGTAGAAAGTAGCACCTTCTTTATTTCTAAAGGGTTGCTAAGGCTTCTTAGGGTCTAATCCCTCTGCCTTTCTTGATAACATTTGTCGGTTTTAAAAATGAACGTTGCTGCAAATAAACGGCATATTCTGTTTATTTACAAGGATTTTTATAATTTTAGTTATTTATTGTCCAACAAAGATTTTGTCAATTTATTTAATGTGCTTACTTTTTCTTCAAAGCTGCCTTTGACCGATTGTCTAAATTCATTTAGGTTTTGAGCCAATTCATCAATATCATCAGGAATTACATCTTCAAAAAACTGACGCAATCTTTTGGCCAATGTTGGCGATTTGCCATTGGTTGAAATGGCTATTTTTACTTGGCCTTTTGTAACGATACCTCCTAAGTAAAAATCGCATAAATCGGGTGTATCTGCCACATTTATTAAAATGTTCTCTGCTTTAGCATCTCGATAAATTTGCTTATTTATTTGGGTATTATTTGTTGCGGCTATAACAATTTGTTTGTTTTTTAATGCCGCTTTTGAATAAGGTGTTTTGACTAAAGAAACCGAATGGCTTTCGGCCATTTTAAGGATGTTTTCGTCAAAACTAATTGCTGCCAGTAATACATTTGCATTGGGACTCGATTTTAACAAAAAACGCAATTTTTCTAAGGCTACTTTCCCACCCCCCACAATTAAAATATTTAATTGCGATGCTTTTAAAAATATAGGATATAGTTTATTTTGTTCCATACTTTTTTCTAAGTTCTCTAAGAAAAGTGAAAATCTTACTTGGTAATGTAATTTATTTCTTCGTAAAACAAACGCAATTTAGCACTTTCTTTAACCACTTCGCCAATAACAATAATGGCAGGAGCTCCCAATTCTTTTTGTTGAGCAACATTTGTAATAGTATCTATCGTTCCCAATCCTATCTTTTCATTTTTAGTCGTGCCATTTTGAATGATGGCTGTGGGTAAATTTGCCTTGCCAAACCTTTTAAAAACAGATACTATTTCATTGAGCTTGCTCATTCCCATTAAAATAACAACTGTTGCTGTTGATTGCGCTGCCAAGTAAATATCGTTTGATAATTTATTTTGTGATGTTGTGCCTGTAATAACCCAAAAACTTTCTGAAACCCCTCTTTTTGTCAAAGCAATTCCTTGGCTGGCGGGTACGGCCATCGCCGATGAAATTCCAGAAATAACCTCGGTTTCAATACCAAAAGATTCTATATAATCTACTTCTTCAGAGCCGCGCCCAAAAACATAGGGATCGCCTCCTTTTAAGCGCACCACATTGCCGTATTGAAAGGCGTTTTTTACAAGTAATTTATTAATTTCATCCTGCGAATAGCGGTGAAAACCTTTGCGTTTTCCTACAAATATTTTAATCGCTTCAACAGAGGCGTGGTTTAAAAGTTCTCTATTAATCAGCGCATCATACAATATAACATTGGCATTTTGCAATGCTTTTACGCCTTTAAGTGTGATTAAATCTGGGTCGCCAGGACCCGCGCCAACTAAAGTAACTCTTGGCTTTGTATTAACTTTCATCGGTGCTTTTTTTAGTTCTAAAATCGTTTGCCTTTTTATAAAACAAACTGGAATCTTCTAAATATTTTTGTGCAAATTCTTTAGAGGGTTTGTTATTTTTAATCTGATATACAAATTCTGGAAAGGGGGTTTTTAATTTTATTTTATCCCCAAACACTTCCTCAAAATTGGTGATAATGCCAAGCTGAGTATTTGTCTTTTCCCCTTCACTAATCAATAGCGCTTTTGCTGTATTTACCATGCTTGTATAGGCGTAATAAATACTGTCAGCATACTGATTTAATTTTAAAGATTCTGAGGCGTTATCAATTTTTTCTTTGGTGTCTAGCAATAAGGTTGCCACCAAATCAATCACCACCCCAGCACATTCGCCCACACCAATTTCTGTAACATAAGGAACGTCGCTACCCCAATCAATAAAATCACTTTGCACTAAATTTGAAGTATCGGCTAAAGGTTTTAACAAATTGTAAAAGTAGATTTCGCCTTGGCGGTCGTAGTAATTTAAGAAACTTTCTTCAGGTTCAAAATTTGACGCAAAGTCAGTCAATATAGTACGCAAAGCTTGTGGGGCTCTTTTACTCGGAATTTTAATCACTTTATTGGCAATTCTCCCTTTGCCATTTCCTAAAATACCACCTCCCAACAATACCTGCAAAGCAGGGGCAACCTTGTTATTTGATTTAATTGACATGCCTTGAAAACCAATTTGTGCCATTGTGTGTTGGCCACAGGCATTCATACAGCCACTAATTTTTATGGCTATCTCTTTATTATTTGCGTATTGTGGAAACTCGTTTTTTAACACTTCTCCTAACTTACTTGTAAGAGCAGTGCTGTTTGCAATACCTAAATTACAGGTGTCGGTACCCGGACATGAAGTAATATCTAAAGTGCTGTTATATCCGCTTTCTGCAAAGCCCATTTTTTTGAGTTCTGCATAAAAAAAGGGTAGCAATTCTTCTTTTACATGCCTAATTAATATGTTTTGACGCAAGGTTAAACGCAATTCGTTGGCAGCATATTTTTTAATTAAATCGGCTAACTGGCGGGCTTTATCTGTGTAGAAATCGCCCAATGTAATTTTAATACCAATGGCAAATAAACCTTTTTGTTTTTGAGCTGTTACATTGGTTGTTTTCCATAATTGATAAGCCTCCTTATCGCCAATATTTACCAAAGGAACTTCGGTATTTGGAATAATAATTTTGGCTTCAAACTTGGAAGTGTCTATTTTAAAAGTGGTGTGAGACAATGCTTTTTGCTCTTCTTCTATTAAAGCGACAAAAGCTTTTAAGCCTATTTCTTTTACTAAAAATTTAAGGCGTGCACGGGCGCGTTTAACGCGTTCGCCATGTCTGTCAAAAACACGTAAAACAGCTTCGGTTAGCGGTATTATTTTATCGGCCTCAATAAATTCAAACAGGGTTTTTGCCAAATGGGCTTGCGATCCCAATCCACCAGCTACCATCACTTTAAAACCTCTTTTGTCATTTTCCGCTTTAGCGATAAAACCTAAATCGTGCATAAAACTGAGAGCTGTATCACCATCAGTACCCGAAAATGAAATTTTAAATTTCCGACCCATTTCCTGACAGATGGGATTGCGTAAAAAGAACTCAAAAACGGCTTGTGCATAAGGCGACACATCAAAAGGTTCGTTGGGATCAATACCTGCTGTTTCTGAGGCTGTAATATTTCGAACCGCATTGCCACAAGCTTCGCGCAGCGTAATGTCATCTTTTTCTAACTCAGCCCACAGCTCTGGCGTTCTGTCTAAACTTACATGATGAATTTGAATGTCTTGGCGTGTGGTAATGTGCAACCGGCCTCGCGAATATTCATCAGATACTTTTGCAATGCGGTGTAATTGTTCGCTGCTCACCTTTCCAAAGGGTAATTTTATGCGAATCATTTGCACCCCAAATTGACGTTGCCCATATACACCACGTGCCAAACGCAAGCTTCTAAAACGCGCTTCATCTATTTCGCCAGTATAAAATTGGTTGACTTTTTTCTCGAGGTCAATAATATCTTTAGCGACAATCGGATTTTCGATTTCGGATCTAAAACTTTGCATTTAATATGTTTTGTTAGTTAGTAAAAAAGAAGTGCTACTTCATAAATCTTATGAATTTGTTAATATATTTGTTTTTGATTTTTTTCTATTCTTACTCAATAAAACCAACTCCCACAGTGTTATTGCTTTGGGGATCTATTAAAATAAAGGCGCCATTTGTACGGTGTTCTTTAAATGCATCGAAAAAAATGGGTTTATTTAGCTGAAACGAAACCGTTGCAATATCATTCATATTTAGGTTTGAAACATCTGTTTCAACACCCGAAAAATCGGTTTCTATTTTATTATTGATGGCATTTACTTTTGCCAAAACCTTATTGATTCCGTGTTGTAAAATGTACTTAGAGCCCGCAACCAATTGTTTAGAATCCATCCAAGAAATTGTAGCCGTAAAACTTTTTTCAACCTTTGGCATTTCGTTTACCTTAACAATCATATCGCCTCTACTAAGGTTAACATCGTCTTCTAAAACAACCGATATTGAGGATCTTCTTGACGCACTGGTATATTTTTTATCGCTAAAATAAATTTCTTTAATTTTAGTTTTTGTTTCTGATGGCAATACCACCACTTCATCGCCAATGCTTATATCTCCACCATAAACTTTTCCTGCATAGCTTCTAAAATCATGAAATTCTGACGTTTTTGGACGGATAACATATTGTACTGGGAAGCGCATTTTTCCTTTATTATAAATGTCTTTGGTGTCTAAATGTTCTAAATATTCTAAAAGGGTTTGGCCTTTATACCAAGTCATAGTAGCTGATTTTTCTACAACATTATCGCCTTTAAGCGCACTGACAGGAACATAGGTAATATTTTGATCTTCATAGTCACTCTTGGCAACAAGTTTTTCAAAATCAGCTTTAATACTGTTGTATTTTTCTTCAGAAAAATCGACCAAATCCATTTTATTTACAGCCACAATAACACTTTTGATGCGCAATAAATTATTGATAAAAAAATGGCGGTATGTTTGTTCAATCACCCCATGTCTGGCATCAATTAAAATGATGGCTGCTTGCGATGTTGAAGCCCCTGTAACCATGTTTCGGGTGTATTCTATATGGCCAGGCGTGTCTGCAATGATATAACTTCTGGTGGCTGTTGAAAAATAAATATGAGCCACATCTATCGTTATGCCTTGCTCGCGTTCGGCTACCAAGCCATCAGTTGCCAAACTAAAATCTAAATAATCGTAGCCTTTTTGTTTGCTGCTGCGTTCAATGGCTTCTAATTTATCTTCGGTTAACGATTTTGTATCGTATAATAACCTCCCTATAAGGGTGCTCTTTCCGTCATCTACACTGCCTGCTGTTGCTATTTTTAAAACTTCCATTTTTCTTGTTTGTATCTAGTATTTGGTATCAAGTATTTTAGTTTGCTGAGACACTTCTCCCGAAATTTCGGGACGCTCAGTGTGACAGTTTTTTTATTATTTATTAATTAAAAATATCCTTGTTGTTTGCGTTTTTCCATGGCGGCTTCAGAGCGTTTGTCATCTATTCTGGCGCCGCGTTCAGAAATGGATGATTCTCTAATTTCTGCCACTACTTCGCTAATTGTTGTGGCATGCGAATCTACTGCGGCAGTACAACTCATATCGCCAACTGTTCTAAACCTTACCATGCGTTCTTCTACTTCTTCGTCTTCATCTTGAAAAACATAATCTGAGTGCGACCAAATAAGACCATCACGCATAAAAATTTCACGTTTGTGTGCAAAATATATAGATGGTATTTCTAAATTCTCTTTTTCAATATAGGTCCACACATCCAACTCCGTCCAATTTGAAATGGGAAAAACACGCACATTTTGACCCAAATCTATTTGTCCATTTAGCATGTCAAACAATTCTGGCCGCTGATTTTTTTCGTCCCATTGTCCAAAATCATCACGAACAGAAAAAATACGTTCTTTGGCGCGGGCTTTTTCTTCATCGCGACGTGCCCCACCAATACAAGCATCAAATTTAAATTCTTCTATGGCATCTAAAAGTGTGGTGGTTTGCAACATATTTCTACTTGAGTACCGCCCAGTTTCTTCTTTTACTTTTCCTTGATCGATGCTATCTTGCACATTCCTAACAATCAACTCAACGCCGAGTTCTCTTACCAATCTGTCTCTAAATTCTATCGTTTCAGGAAAATTATGCCCTGTATCAATGTGCATCAATGGAAAAGGAATTTTTGCTGGGAAAAAGGCTTTTTGTGCCAATCGTACCAATGTAATTGAATCTTTTCCGCCAGAAAATAAGAGCACAGGTTTTTCAAATTGAGCCGCTACTTCTCTAAAGATATAAATAGCTTCGTTTTCTAATTGGTTTATATTTAATGATTCTTTCATTTGTATTTTTTATATATGTAAACCGCATTCGCGGTTGGCTAAAACTTTTGTTGGGTCGTAATATTTAAATTCGTTTGGCAAATTGTATTCTTTTAGATAATCATCTAATTGTTCGTCGGTATAATTATAAAAAGGACTCACTTTTAGAATGCCCTCTTTTGAGTACGATAACACGCCTATAGAATCTCTAAATACGGTTTGACCTTTTCGTAAATTGGTAAACCAAACATCGGGTTTATGCTCAGACATGGCGCGTTTAAAAGGTTCTAATTTTACCTGACTCGTAAATAATTCGTGCCTAGAATCACCAACATCAGGTATTCCCAAAACCACATCACGATGGGCTGTAGTTTGTTGTGGCACATATAAATGAATGTTTAATTTTAAGCTTTCAATCAAATCCTCAGCATGGTTATATGTTTGCGGTGTGTTATAACCCGTATCGCACCAAATTACTTTCAAATCGGGTTTTATTTGTGTACACAGATGTAAAATAGCCACTTCATAAGGTCTGAAATTGGTAGTAACCAAAGGGTTTTTTGCGTTGCTAATTGCCCAAGCGGTAATTTGCTGAGGCGATTTATTTTGAAACTCATTGTTTAACTCATCTATATTTAAATTCACCATTATTTTCGCCATTTAATAATATTCCACAATCTTTCATGTCCGTAATACAGTACCATTTTGGTAAGCACTTCTATTGATCCAATTGACAGTGCCATTGTTAACTCACCTGTAATAAACCAAGAAATTATCATGGTATCTATAGTCCCTACAATACGCCAACTAATAGCTTTCGCGATGCTTCTTATGGGATGATCTGCTTGTTTGTCTTGATTATACGAAGTGTCATTTTCGTGAGCAATCAATCTGTCTATTATCATTTTTTATAGGTTTTAGCTTTATTAAAATCCTTTATCCTATCGGTTAAGTAGGATTAAGGCGCAAAACTATAAAAAAAATTGAATTTAGATAGTGATATTTATTATTTATTTGAAAAATTTAAGAAAAAAGATTTGCCTGTTAAACCAAATCTTGAAGGGTGTGATTTCTAAAAATTTTAAGGGTGTTATCGCGAACTTCTATCATAAGTTTGTGCAAACCGCAAGATTTTTCGTCTGGACAATCTTGACATTCTTCATAATAATTTAAACTTACGCAAGGCAGCATGGCAATAGGGCCTTCTAAAACCCTAAATACATCAACCATTTTTATTTCAGAAGCTTCTTTAATGAGATAATAGCCACCGCCCTTGCCTTTCTTGGCATTTAAAAAGCCTGCTTTTTTAAGGCTCAATAAAATACTCTCTAAGAATTTACGTGAAATTTTTTCGCATTTAGCGATATCGCCAATAGAAACAAGACCCTCATCATTTTGATGACGTGCTAGATAGGTCAATGCCTTTAAGCCATATTTTGTCTTTTTTGAAAGCATGATACGAAAGTAATTAATTTTTGTTAATCCTATAGATTTAGTGGGTTTAAAATTATTAATCATAATTTTATTTATAATGATTGAATTTTATACCTTTGCCTCGGTCTATAAGAGGAGAAATTTGACTGATTGCAACCTCTTTTTCAATTAAAATTGGATAAACAAAATGCTAAAGCAGTTTTAAAACTACCTTTAGCATTCGCAATTAATTCTCTCTTAAGACCTTATTATTAATTATAATATTTAAATAAAATAATATGGCTTATTTATTTACTTCGGAATCTGTTTCTGAAGGGCATCCCGATAAGGTTGCCGATCAAATCTCTGATGCATTATTAGACAATTTTTTAGCTTTTGACCCCAGTTCTAAAGTAGCTTGCGAAACCATGGTAACCACAGGTCAGGTTGTATTAGCCGGCGAAGTAAAAACCAAAACCTACATCGATGCGCAAAAAATTGCACGCGATGTTATAAATAAAATAGGCTACACCAAAGGCGCCTATCAGTTTGAAGGAAATTCGTGTGGTGTTATTTCTTTAATTCACGAACAATCGCCCGATATAAATCAAGGTGTTGAACGTGCCGAAGAAGCAGAACAAGGCGCTGGCGACCAAGGTATGATGTTTGGTTATGCCACTAAAGAAACCGATAATTATATGCCTTTGGCGCTCGATTTATCGCACCGTATTTTAATTGAATTGGCCAAAGTACGTCGTGAAAATACCGACATCACTTATTTACGCCCCGATGCCAAAAGCCAAGTAACCATTGAGTATTCTGACAGCAATGTACCGCAACGTATTGACGCCATTGTTGTGTCAACCCAACATGACGATTTTGATGAAGATGAGGTCATGTTAGCAAAAATAAAACACGATATTATAAGCATTGTTATGCCGCGTGTTATAGCACAATTACCCACACATATTCAAAAATTGTTTACTGATAAGATTACTTATCACGTCAATCCAACAGGTAAATTCGTCATTGGAGGCCCTCATGGCGATACCGGTTTAACCGGACGCAAAATAATAGTGGATACCTATGGCGGAAAAGGGGCTCATGGTGGGGGGGCTTTTTCGGGCAAAGATCCGAGTAAAGTTGACCGTTCTGCGGCTTATGCATCGCGTCATATTGCTAAAAACTTGGTGGCAGCAGGAGTGGCTGATGAAATCTTGGTACAAGTATCGTATGCTATTGGTGTGGCCAAACCAACCTCAATAAACGTTAACACTTATGGTACTGCTAATATTAATATGACCGATGGGGCTATTGCCGAATTGGTAGAAAAATTGTTTGACATGCGCCCAGCAGCCATAGAAAAACGCTTGAACTTAAGAACACCTATTTATAGCGAAACGGCCAGCTACGGTCATATGGGGAGAACACCTCGTAAAATAACCAAAACCTTTACATCGCCTTACTCTGGTACTGTTACAAAAGAAGTTGAATTGTTTAGTTGGGAAAAACTGGATTATGTAGATAAGGTTAAAGCTGCTTTTGGCTTGTAAGATATTTGAGTACTAAAATTAGGAAAAGCCTTCTAATAAATTAATTAGAGGGCTTTTCCATTTTAAAAACCAATAAAATCTATATACTTTCCCTAACTTAAGATGAATAAGGGTTTAAAGTTTTAACAGCATTTACTTTTCTTCAGTTTTACTATTGGTTATTAAGGCTTTTTTAATAGGTATCCACAATATGTAATAGTCTTTGTATGTGATTTCAGTAGCAAAAGAATCGTCATTTACAGTAATTGTTTTACTGTTATACCCAAAAAATGGTTTGTCTATATCTGTTCCGTTTAAATAAAAAAAGGCTATTGATGCCACAACAAAAAAGTTTAAAAAAAATTGTTTGTTGTTATGTAGGGTATTTTTCAAGTTGCTGTGTTTTTTAGTTTTTGTGATACAACAAATATAGAATGCTTAACATTATTAAAACCTAGTAAAAATAGGTATATTTAAAACTCCTCCTTTTTAACATATTGCCTGTAATTTAAAAAGTTCAGTTGTTGTATATGGTTAATAATTCGCAAAACAGTCTTATTTTATAAAGTCAAATGTTTACTTTTGAAAATCATGCAATACCTTTTTATTTTTTTAAGTGTTTTTTTAGGGTTTACTGGAAAAGCCCAAGATATTCAAACATCTTTGGTAAAAACTTACCCTTTAGAAGCTGATGTCTTTTACGGTGTTGATGTTTTTGAAAATATTTATTTTGGCAAAAACAATGTGTTGTACAAAAAAACATCTGACATAACCTATCAGTTTAACAATCTGTCCTTGGGTAGTATTAGCAGTATTTCTATTAACAACCCTCTAGAAATAATGGTTTTTTATAAAGATTTTAACACGGTAATTATCTTAGATAACACCCTAAATATCATTCAGAAACTGTCTTTCCTAGATAAAAATATTAGTCTGGTGGCTAAGGCCGATAAAAACAAATTATGGTTGTATAATACAGACCGGCAGCAGTTAGAACTGTACAATTATAAAACCAAAACCGTTCTTGCCAAATCGCAACCACAAAGTTTATTAAATCCTAAAGAAATAAAGGGGAATGCCAATTTTGCGTGGGTTAAAACAAATTCTAATACAATAAATATTTACAATAATTATGGGAGTTTTGTTTACTCTTTAGATAAAAAAGTGGATCGTTTTGCAGTTACAGGAGCAAGCACACTTATTTTTGAAGAAAATACTGGCTTGTATTTATTTGACAATAGCCTCCATAAAATAAACTTTATCAAGCCTGTGGCACTAAATAATTTAAGCGTCGTAAATGATAATATATATATATATGATGCAAATAAAATTTTTATGTTTGTGATTTTAAAAAATTAAGTACCTTTAAACTCTTATTTCTCTGACTAAAAAAAGACACTTATGCACGTAGCAATTGCCGGAAACATTGGCGCAGGAAAAACTACTTTAACACGCTTATTAGCAAAACATTATAATTGGAATGCTCATTATGAGTCGGTTGAGGAGAATCCTTATTTGGACGATTTTTATGGCGAAATGGAACGTTGGTCTTTCAACCTTCAGGTTTATTTTTTAAATTCTCGTTTTCGTCAGATATTAGATATCCGCGAAGGAAAAAAGAGCATTATCCAAGACCGTACTATTTATGAAGATGCCAATATTTTTGCGCCCAACCTACATGCCATGGGGTTAATGGCCAACCGCGATTTTAGCAATTACTCATCGCTTTTTGAATTGATGGAACGTTTGGTTGAACCACCCGATTTGCTTATTTATCTGAGGGCCTCTATCTCTACTTTGGTAGATCAAATTCACAAACGCGGCCGCGATTACGAGAACTCTATTAGCATTGATTATTTAAGCCGCCTTAACGAACGTTACGAGGCTTGGATTTCTACTTACACCAAAGGAAAACTCCTTATTGTTAATGTTGACAATCTTGACTTTGTTGACAGCCCAGAAGATTTAGGTAAGATTGTTGACCGCATAGACGCCCAGATAAACGGATTGTTTTAATAATTTAATTTACTTCTTTTATAATACAATCTAAAAAATAGACGTCTTCAAGAATCCCGATTAATCGGGATGTGGCGACCTCTTGAATTAAGAGACTGCTTCGCTCTGCCCACAGTGACACATACACTATAATCCATAAAAAAAGAGCACCAAATGGTGCTCTTTTTTTATAAAATATACTTAAGATTAAGCTTTTTTATTGGCACAACTGGCCGCTGTTTTTCCCTTACAGCAAGATTTAGTCATAACCGTTTTAGCTGATTGCTTTTTACAAGCGGCTTTCTTTTTACAATTGGCACAAAGTTCTTTTTTGCCTTTACAGCCTGCACATGATTTTGCGAGAACATTCATCCCCTTTAGTTTGTGTACTTGTGCTTTAACTTCGGCTTCTGTTCCTGTAAATACCTGCGCGGTTGTATTGGCTTCACCATTTACAGTCGTTGTAGTTGTTACAACGGCTTTAAAAGTACCATCATCTTGCTTGGTCATTTTAACCTCAACTTGATTGGCAGCTCCTTTGTGCATTTTATGCATCACATGCATGCCATCTTTATTGGCAACAGCCGTAGAAGAAACCATCGCAATACTTGGCGCAATAACCAAAGCCACAACACTCATCAATTTGATTAAAATATTTAAAGAAGGCCCTGAAGTATCTTTAAAAGGATCGCCAACAGTATCACCCACTACAGCGGCTTTATGAGGCTCTGAACCTTTGCCATAAGTCTCACCATCTATTTCAACACCTTCTTCAATCATTTTCTTAGCATTGTCCCAAGCACCACCTGCGTTAGACTGGAAAATAGCCATAAGCACACCTGTTACAGTAACACCTGCCAATAAACCACCTAACATTTCTGCACCACCTAAAAAGCCAAATACTACAGGTGTGGCAATAGCCAACACACCTGGTAATACCATTTCTCTAATAGAAGCTTTTGTAGAAATATCTATACACTTGCTGTAATCTGCAACACCATCGGCTGCATCAAATATTTTTCTGTCTGCTTCTGAAGCTTTAGACATATCTGAATCGTATTTACGCATTACCACTAAAGCCGCTTTTAATTGCGGAATATCTCTAAACTGACGTCTTACTTCTTCAATCATCGCCATAGCGGCACGCCCAACAGCATTCATAGAAAGAGCTGAAAAGACAAAGGGCAACATACCCCCCACAAACAGACCAGCCATTACAGTTGATTTTGAAATATCTATGGTATTAATACCCGCTTGTTGCATAAAGGCAGAGAATAAAGCCAATGCTGTAAGTGCCGCTGAGGCAATAGCAAAACCTTTACCAATAGCCGCCGTTGTATTACCAACAGCATCTAATTTATCTGTACGCTCACGAACTTCTTTTGGCAATTCAGCCATTTCGGCAATACCGCCAGCATTGTCAGAAATAGGGCCATAAGCATCAACTGCTAATTGGATACCTGTATTGGCGAGCATCCCCACAGCAGCAATAGCAATACCGTACAATCCTGCAAAATGGAAAGACAATACAATAGCTGTGGCAATTAATAAAATTGGAATAGCCGTACTCATCATACCCACGCCCAAGCCAGAAATAATATTTGTGGCTGCACCTGTAACCGATTGTTTTACAATACTCATTACGGGTTTTGTACCTGTTCCTGTATAATATTCGGTTATTTTACCAACACCTAAACCAGCAACTAAACCAACTATGGTTGCCCAAAAAACACCCATTGATGACATTTCTTTTCCGGCATATGCCCAAGTTTCTGGTAAAAAGGCTTGAATCATAAAGTAAGAAATTACAACCATTAAACCAGCTGATAAAAATTCACCAATATTTAAGGCTGTTTGTGGATTCCCACCATCTTTAACTTTTACAAAGAATGTACCTATAATAGACACTATAATACCTACAGCGGCTAAAGCCAAAGGCAACATAACTGCCCCTATTTTATATTCGGCAAAAGCCGGAATATCAAAGAAAACAGCTCCTAAAACCATTGTGGCGATAATTGAACCTACAAACGATTCAAATAAATCGGCGCCCATACCGGCAACATCACCTACATTATCGCCCACATTATCGGCAATAGTTGCAGGATTTAAAGGATGATCTTCTGGAATACCAGCTTCTACTTTACCCACCAAATCGGCACCAACATCGGCAGCTTTGGTATAAATACCGCCACCAACACGGGCAAAAAGTGCAATTGAAGAAGCCCCTAAAGAGAATCCAGAAATAATATTTAAAATAGTTGTTAAACCGTTTGTGTCTGCTGTACCGTATAATGAGTCGTATACTATGAATAATATACTCAACCCAAACACACCTAAAGATACAACGCCAATACCCATTACGGCACCACCAGAAAAGGCAACTTCTAAGGCTTTGTTTAAAGATGTTCTTGCTGCATTTGTTGTGCGTACATTGGCTTTAGTGGCAATACGCATACCTATAAATCCGGCTAAAGCTGATAGGAAAGCACCAACTACAAAAGACACAGCTACCAACCAACTTGAGTTGGCTTCTGCATTGCCTTTAAACACTAAAAGTGTCGCAACGGCTAATACAAATATTGATAAAACTTTGTATTCTGCTTTTAAAAATGACATAGCACCATCGGCTATATTTTTGGCAATTCTCGCCATTTTATCTGATCCTACTTCCTGCTTAGTAACCCAAGAAGATTTAAAAATCATAAACAAAAAGCCTAAAATAGCGGCAAGTGGGAAATAATAAATTAAGTCGTTCATTTTTTGAATGTTAATTAATTGATTTTTTTTAATTTGTGCAAATCTAATAAAACTAAATTAGATATAAAAGGTTTTTAAATTCCGAATTTTAACAGCCGTAGAAATCAATTTTATTTAACCGATAAAGCTGTTTTTTTGGGCCCAAAAATATTGTAAAAATAGGACTAAATAAATGATACTCACTATAAATTTTAGGCCTGTTGAAAACAGAAACCCTATAAAAGAACCTATAGCCGCTTTAAAAGCTTTATGGGTGTTTTTATTATCATGCACCAATTCGCCCACCAACGCACCCGCAAAAGGACCTGTTATTATGCCAATAGGTGGGAAAAAGAATAAACCTAGTAGCAAACCAATTGTTGTGCCCCACATACCGTATTTAGTGCCTCCAAATTTTTTAGTGCCAAGAATAGGGATAAAATAATCTAACAGCCAAACCAGTAAGGCAACACCAAGAGTAATTGTTAAAAAAGAAGTGCTTATAGAAACCGCTTTTGTAAACGACAACAAAAGCAAACCACCCCAACTGGTAAGGGGTCCTGGTAACACAGGAATAAAAGCGCCTGCTAATCCTAAAATCATTAGAATGAATCCGATAATTAACAACAGTATATCCATAACACAAATATATTAATTAATTGGTTGGTAATAATTTCGCTACTTTATTTAATTTTTTAACTAATTTATTAGTTTAAACTAAATATTTAGTTATATTTGCTTTATAAAACTAAAAACTTAGTTAAAAATGACAAAGCAACTTACCAAAGCGGAAGAACAATTTATGCAGGTTTTATGGCAATTAAAATTGGCCTCTGTAAAAGATATTATTGCAGAATTACCAGAGCCTAAACCTGCCTACAACACGGTTTCTACCATTATTAGGATTTTAGAAACAAAAGGAATTGTGGCACACAAAAAATTTGGAAAAGGCTATAAATATTACCCTTTAATAGAAAAGGGAGATTATTCTAACCAGAGTTTAAACAAATTGGTAGATGGCTATTTTGGAGGTTCCTTTAAAAGTATGGTCTCGTTTTTTGTCAAAAAGAATGATATTGATATGAACGAGCTAGAAAGTATTTTAAATGAATTAAATACTGATAATGGGAAATAACAAATCACAAAAAACAAATTACAAGAGTCAAGTTTTTTCTTCCCTTTGGTCAGCTATCCGCAGGAAAGATGGGATAAATAAACAAATAACAAACACAAGCTTATGATAAACTATATTATTCAAGTCGGATTATTTCAGTTATTGTTTTTAGCTGTTTATGATATTTTTATAAGAAAGGAAACCTTTTTTAATTGGAATCGGGTCTATTTATTGGCCACACCTATTCTATCTTTTACCATTCCTTTTATAAGAATAAATGCTTTTGAAAGAGCTAGCCAGACAAATTTTGCAGAACATTTGCCTGCGGTAATACTCAATCCGCAAGAAAGCATAAGCAATGCTGTACCTGCTTTGTTTACTGTAAATTTTTATTTATTGCTGTTTTTTGGCATGTTGCTTATGCTCGGTCTCTTTTTATATAAACTCACATCGTTATTAATATTGCGCCATAAAAGTACCATAGAGAGACACCGTTTGTACACGCTTGTTATTATTGACAAACCTGGTGTTGTCTTTTCATTTTTTAACGAAATTTATATCGATAAATCCTTTTTAAAACAAGCACATGAACATATTTTATCGCATGAAATGGTACATATAAACCATTATCACAGTGTGGACTTATTATGCTTCGAATTCTTGAAAATTATAAATTGGTTTAACCCTATCATCTATATTTATCAGAACCGCATAACAGAGTTACACGAATTTATTGCTGATGCCAAAACCATAAAACCTCAAAACAAAAACGCCTTTTTTAACAACTTACTAACCACAAGCTTTAAGGTAACAAACGTTGATTTTATCAATCAATTTTACAAACATTCACTCATTAAAAAACGTATTATGATGACAAACAAAAACAAATCGAAACAAGTGCTTAAGCTCAAGTATTTGTTATTAGTACCCGCCTTAGCAAGTATGCTGTTCTACAGTTCATGTGAACAAAAAAAACAAACTATTGAAGAGCAAATAGCTACTCTAAAAGCAAGTATTGCTGAAAAGGACAAGTTAACTAGGGCTGAAGCTAAGGAAATTATGTCTTTGATGGTTATGAAAGATCTTAGAAAAAAGCTACCTGAAAGAACTGACAGCACCCACACAGAGATACAGAGTATTAACAGTGTTCCTTTTGCCATTGTTGAGCAAGCCCCTATTTATCCAGGTTGTGAAGATGCTAAAAACCAAAAAGGTTGTTTATCTGGAAAAATAACTGCTCTCGTTGCACAAAATTTTGATACTAAATTAACTAAAGGCCTGAACCTTATGCCTGGCAAAAAACGTATTTTTGTAATGTTTAAAATTGATAAAACAGGTAAAGTTGTGGATATACAGGCACGAGGTCCTCATAAAAAGTTGGCAGCCGAAGCTATTCGTGTTATCAAACTAATTCCACAAATGAAACCCGGTTTTGATAAAGGTAAAGCAGTAGCTGTAAAATACAGTTTGCCTATAGTTTTTAACGTTCAAAAATAAAAGCTTTTGTTTTTTAAGTTAAAACCGAGCCGCTGTGCTCGGTTTTTTTGTTTAATTTTTCTTACTTTCACCTTGTGAAAAAAAAGCAAATCTATAATCAGTTATTTCTATTAATTATTCCCCTGTTCTTTTTAACGTCTTGCAATTACTTTTTCCCAAAGCAAGGCTCACCAAACACCCCAACAATTGACACCGTCATCGATTTTACAAGCGTTGATGCCTATCCCCTTTTTCCCGAATGTCAAAACATCCCCGCAAGGGATAAACAAAAGGTTTGTTTTAAAATAAAAATGGCCGAACATATCAACAGGATTTTAAAACAACATCCGCTAGAAACAAAAACAGCCGATACCGACACCCTATTGGTGACATTAAAAGTATTACAAACAGGTAAAATTCATTTTATAAAAGTCACTTCTAAGAGTCATAATAAAAACTATGAAAAACTTTTAAGTGCCTTACTAAAAAAATCCGAAAGCAAACTCCCTATTTTAAAGCCTGCTATAAAACGTGGCATGCCCGTTACTACGCAGTTTGAATTGCCTGTGATTATTAAGAATTAAATAAAGTTAGAAGACCGAAGTCTGGAGCCTGAAGAAAGCTTTTATTTTTTAAACTTTCTCTCTTTCCAAGTATAGCCTTTGGTAAATCCTAAAAAAACACTGGTTACACTAAAAAGCGGGTATAAAAGACCACTCAATACGTAGCTTTTAAGCACCGATTCTTGTTTAAAAAAACGCGCAGTTGGATATAAAATCAACGCATCGATATTAAATTTAATTAAAAAAGTTAGTAAAATATAATTGACATTAAAAAGTCCTAAGACACTCAAAATAGTCAAACTAAGCAACAATAAATTCGTTGTAAAAACGACAAGGCCCACTACTTTAATATTGTTGTTTTTATAAGCTGTGGCTTTGGCAGCCCAACGGGTACGCTGAGACAATAAAGCTTTTAAATTAGGCTCTGAATTAGTTGTTACAACAGCTTCTAAACTATTTAACACACTTACCTTTTTGGGGTATTTTTTAAAAGCGGCTTCCAATAAAAACACATCGTCGCCACTGGCAATATTTTGGTGGTTTTTAAATCCGTTAAGCTCATAAAACAAGCTCTTGGCATAACACAAATTGGCCCCGTGACACAACATAGGTTTTTTTAAACCAAAAGTTCCTAACAAAGTGGCTTGTAAACTCAGCAAATCGAGACACTGAAAACGGTTTAAAAAACTTTTTGAAGGCTTAAACTTTACCAATCCTGCTATAAATAACGCTGCGTCATTTATAATTTTTTGATTGTAAGCTTTCAACCAATTTTTAGGCACAGAACAATCGGCATCAGTGGTGAGAATCCAATCGAATTTTGCTTTTGATATACCCAAAGTCAGCGCTGCTTTTTTGGGTGCCATATCAGATTCAACAGCCTCAATACAGCGTAAATTGGGTAAACTTGATTTAAATTTAGCGATAATCGGTTTATAATTATCTGATGAAAAATCGTTGACTAAAATGATTTCGAATTGCGTTTCCGGATAATCTAACTGACAAAAACTTTGCAATAAATTTTCTAAATTATTGGCTTCATCCCGAAAGGGAACAATGACAGAAAAGCGGGTTTTGTTAGGTAAAGATTCTAAAACAAACGGTTTTAATTTACCGATGCCTTTTATTAAAAACAACAGCAACGTCACATATAAAAAACTTATAAAAAAAATGGCGACAATCATATTGTTTGCGCTGTTTTAAAACGAAGCACATAAACGCTTCCAAACAAAGCGGGAATCGCAAAATTAAAAAGCCACATCAGCAAAGTAATTTCTAAAATTACAAATGTATTTACGCTTAAAAAACCAAACACAAAAACTGCTGCAGAACCTTTTACCACCCAATCTAAAACTGTCAAACTAGGTACAATAGAAGCCAATAGATACATGCTAAAAATAGCCATCATACCTGAAATATAAGTTGTCTGAAGATTAAAAATAAGCAGCAACAAATAAAACTGATGGCTAAAGACAAGGTACCGCAGCAACGAAATGCCCAGTATTTTAAAATGTGTAGAAAGTGGAGTAGCCGTGTAGAATTGTTTGGCACGACGGCTGTAAAAACGGCCTTTTTTACTAAAAATTAAAACTGTAATTACAGTTGCTAAAATTCCTAAAAAAGCAAAGTTAATTGTAGCCGCAAAAGCAAAATTTAAATGCATATAAATAAAACCCACAAGGCCAAAAAGAAGGGTTATAAAAAATTGTGTAAATTGCCCAATAGCATTTAATCCCACTATTTTTTTTGTTTTGTTTTTGGGGTAATAAATGGCTTTTGCCACATAATCGCCCACACGGTTTGGCGTAATTAAAGACACTGTTAAAGCACCTAAACTCTGCTTTGCCGCAGCTTTAAATCCCAACTCTTGACTTGTATTTACAAGTGTCTGCCATTTGAAAATTTCGAGTAACCAATTACAAGCCGACAGGGACAAAATAAAAAAGAATAGCAGCCCCCCTTCATTAAAAATAAGCTTTAAGCTGTTGGTAACTTCAGCCCAAGTAATGACGTCATTTTTATATAATTTATGATAAATAAAGTAAAAACTCCCTGTCAAAATAAGCAATTTTATCAGGGGGCTTATTAGCTGTTTAAATGTGTGTTTTAAATTGTACATTTGACTACAAATAAACAACTATTTGGCTTCAGAAAAAATCATATTAGGCATAGATCCCGGAACAACCATTATGGGTTTTGGATTGATTAGCGTAAAAGACAAACAGATGCAGTTTTTACAAATGAATGAATTACAGCTTAAAAAGTACGACAATCATTATGTTAAACTAAAACTTATTTTTGAACGCACCCTCGAATTAATAGATACTTTTCATCCCGACGAGATGGCTATTGAAGCGCCTTTTTTTGGTAAAAATGTACAGTCCATGCTCAAATTAGGGCGTGCCCAAGGCGTGGCTATGGCGGCTGGATTGTCTAGAGAAATACCCATTACAGAATACTTGCCTAAAAAAATAAAAATGGCCATAACGGGCAATGGCAATGCCAGTAAAGAACAAGTCGCCAAAATGTTGCAAAGTTTACTCAATTTAAAAACATTGCCTAAAAATCTCGATGCTACCGATGGTTTAGCCGCTGCTGTTTGTCATTTTTACAATCAAGGAAAAATAACTGTTGGCAAAAATTATACGGGCTGGAGCGCTTTTGTAAAGCAGAATGAAGATAGAGTTAAAAAGTAGTGTTCAGTAATCAGTGGTCAGTAACCAGTAAAATCAAGAATATCATGAAATTTCAAGATTTATTAGCCTATCAGAAATCTTTTGAATTGGCAATGCAAATATTTGAAATGACCAAGTCTTTCCCTAAAGAAGAACAATATTCTGTCACAAGTCAAATTAGGAGATCATCACGAAGTGTTGCGGCAAATATTTCAGAAGCCTATAGAAAAAGATTATATCCCAAACACTTTTTAAGTAAATTAACAGATAGTGATGCCGAAAATTCAGAAACACAAACTTGGTTGGCCTTTTCTCAAAGGTGTGATTATATAAAAAAAGAACGCTATACTAAACTTTTAAAGGAAAGTGAAGAAGTTGGAAAACTAATAAATTATATGATTAGAAATCCGCATAAATTTGGCGTCAAACCCATCCACTGAACTCTGAACACTGACCACTAAATCTATGGGAGCCATTTACATCCACATTCCTTTTTGCAAACAAGCCTGCTACTATTGCAATTTTCATTTTTCGACGTCGCTAAAACGAAAATCTGAAATGATTCAAGCTTTGGCAAAAGAGTTGGTTATCCGTAAAAATGAACTGACAAAACCTATTGAAACCATTTATTTTGGCGGGGGCACCCCTTCATTATTACCCATTGGTGATTTAAAATTTTTGATTGATACAATCCATCAGAATTACACGGTTGTAGACAATCCAGAAATTACTTTAGAAGCCAATCCCGATGATTTAAATTCTGAAAAAATAAAATGCATAGCGAATTCACCTATAAACCGATTGAGCATTGGCATTCAATCTTTTTACGATGCCGATTTGCAATTTATGAACCGGGCCCATACAGCCGATGAAGCTTTGAACTGTTTAAAAGAAGCTGTCCCATATTTTGACAATATTACGGTTGATTTAATTTATGGCATCCCCAATCTTACTTCAAAAAAATGGTGCCGAAACCTACAAACTATTTTCGATTTAGGCATCAAACATCTCTCAAGCTATGCACTTACTGTTGAACCTAAAACAGCTTTAGCCAGTTTTATAAAATCTGGAAAATACCCACCTGTTGATGACAATTTAGCCCGCGAACATTTTAACATATTAGTCGAAGAAACTAAAAAAAACGGCTTTATTCAATACGAAATAGCCAATTTTGGTAAAGAAGATTATTTTTCAAAACACAACACGGCTTATTGGCAAGGAAAATTTTATCTAGGTATCGGGCCGTCGGCACATTCGTTTAACGGCACGACCAGAAGTTGGAACATTGCCAACAATGCCTTGTATCTAAAAGCGATTGGCAAAAATGAGTTATCAATTGAAACAGAAGCCCTGTCAAAAAAAGACCGCTTTAACGAAACCATTATGACGGGGTTACGTACCATGTGGGGTGTTGATTTAAATGCCATTGAAAAGAATTTCGGAATCCATTTTAAAACACAACTTTTAGAACAATCTCAAAAACACATCCGTCAAGGTTTGCTAGAAATCGTCTTTGCGACCCCGAGCATTCGGGGGAAGCCTGCCCGTGCTGAAACGGTACGTTCGGGCGGGCAATCTCTTAATAAAAAGATGACTTCTTTCGCTTCGTTCAATCGTCAAGACGACCTTAAACAACAGATACTTAAAATCACACCAAAAGGCCTATTCCTAGCCGATGGTATTGCGGCCGATTTATTTGTAGTTTAAGTTACACATAAATTGATAAAGAGGTTGTATTTTTGTACTGCTAATTTCAATACTTAAATAAAAATGAAAATCCTTATAAAATTTGATACCGAAGGAAAAATAGTTCCTTTTTTTGATGACAAAAAAATCACAATAAACGATTCTCCTTTTTTACTTTTTTTGGCATCGGCTGGTATGTGTGCCGCTTATTATGCAAAGGAGTTTATGCAAAACCGCGAGATATCGCTAGAAAATGTTTCTATTATTGAGACTGTTTTGTACAACAACAAAACCCATATGGCAGAGAATATCAACATTCATGTTGAATTGCCTGAAACTTTTCCAACAAAATATAAAAACGCCATCAAAAGTGCCATTACACAGTGCACTGTAAAACGACATTTAGGCAATCCGCCAAGTTTTGAAATTCAAACTTCGTTAGATTTGGTTAAAACAGCCTAATAGGTTTATTAATTTAGTATTAAAGCGGTTTCTTTATTTTAAGGAACCGCTTTTTTAGTTAAATTTACCCCCTATGAACATCGAAGTCTTTAGAAACTATTGTCTCCAAAAAAAAGGGGTGACCGAAAGTTTTCCGTTTAACGAAACCACTTTGGTTTTTAAAGTGGCCCATAAAATGTTTGCCTTAACGGGATTAGATGACATTGAATTTAAAGTCAATCTAAAATGCGACCCCGAACGGGCGCTCGATTTACGCGAGGAATATGACTGTATTAAACCAGGTTATCACATGAACAAAAAATTGTGGAATACCATTGTGCCTCAAGGGTGCCTATCGCATGAATTATTTATTGAATTGGTAGATCATTCGTACAATTTGGTGGTAGAAAGCTTGACCAAAAAAGCAAAAATAGAATTCGGTTTTAAATAAATCTAAATAAGTAAAATTGAAAAACATCATTATCATTGGGGGAGGTATTATAGGATTATCAACCGCCTACTATTTACAACAAGAAGGGTGTAAAGTGAGCGTTATTGACAAAAGTAACATAAGCAAAGGGGCTTCTTTTGTAAATGCAGGGTACATTTCGCCCAGCCATGTTATTCCTTTGGCAGCGCCTGGCATGGTTGGTACAGGATTAAAAATGATGCTTAATACTGCCAGTCCGTTTTATCTTAAACCCCGTTTTGATATAGATTTATGGCGGTGGGCTTGGGCATTTAAAAAATCGGCTACAGCCAAACACGTTAAAAAATCGGCCCCCATTATTAAAGATTTAACCATTTTTAGTCGGGAACTTTATCAGGATATGAAAAACAGTCAGCTATTCGATTTTCATTACGAACAAAAAGGCATGTTGATGTGTTATCAAACAGCTGAATTTGAAGACAAAGAAGCGCTAATTGCCGAAGTGGCTAAGGCACAAGGTCTGGAAGTAAAACATATCGGCAAAGAAACTTTACTTAAAATGGAACCCGAGCTTAAAGCCAAAGGCGCTTTTTATTATTTATGTGATGCCCACACAACGCCTGGTGATTTTATGCAAAAAATGCACCAATACCTCGCATCAAAAGGGGTGGCGTTTTATACAAATGAAACGGTTTTAGATTTTAATTATAGCGGTAGTAAAATACAATCGGTAAGTACCAGCAAGCGCAACTTAAATTTTGACGAATTGGTAATTGCCTCAGGTTCTTGGAGCCCTTCTTTGGCTAAAAAACTCGGTATAAAATTATTGGTTCAGGCAGGTAAGGGTTATCGTATTAATGTGCACCGCCCAACAGGTATCAATTACCCGGCTATTTTAGCCGAACGCAATACGGCTGTTTCGCCCATGGCTGGTTTTACACGGTTTGGCGGTACTATGGAAATTTCGGGCATCAATCACAATATTAATTTTAAACGGGTTAAAGCTATTGCCGATGCAGCCAAAAGTTTTTATCCAAACATCACCATCAATAAAGATGAGATGCGCGATGCTGATTGTGGCTTACGGCCATTATCGCCCGATGGTTTGCCTTTTATAGGGCGCACTAAAAAATTTAAAAATTTGTGTTTTGCCACAGGTCATGCCATGATGGGTTGGAGTCAAGGACCCGCCACCGGAAAAATAATTTCTGAAATTATAACGGATAAAAAACCTACCCTAAAAATTGAGGGGTTTAACCCCAACAGAAAATTTTAGCCCTTAAATCTGATTTCAACCTAAGGATTTACTTTAAATAACTGAAAATCAAAATGTCATTTCAAATATTATAAACGTAGTGTCCAAATTTGAAGCAATCTTTTCATAAAAATGAGATTGCTTCTTCATTTCGCTTTGCTTCATTCATCGCAATGACGTAGCATGTTGATTTTCTGTACATAACTTGTTTTCTTACATCGAACTCAGCCCTTAAATTTCAAAGGGACGTGCACCACTTTTTTGGTTTCGAAAAAAGCCTCTTCAAAATAATTTGACAAATCAAATTGCTGTGCTTTAGGAAAATTGATTAACTCCGCTGTTAAATCACCCCCTTTTAAATAGAGAATGCCATTTTTTAAATCGTGCCACTGCTTCTTGGCCACTTTTTTACGTGTCCATTTTACAAAATCGGCCATATTGGTTACAGCACGACTTACAATAAAATCGAATTCTCCTTTTACTTTATCGGCACGTAATTGGGCTGCCTTTACGTTTTTTAAACCGAGTTCATCGGCTACAGCCTGAACCACTTTTATTTTTTTAGCAATGGCATCAATCAAATAAAACCGACTCTCGGGAAATAAAATTGCCAACGGAATACCTGGAAACCCACCGCCTGTACCCACATCTAAAATGTGTGATTTGGGTGCAAATTTCTGCACCTTGGCAATACCCAACGAGTGCAATACATGCCTTACATACAGCTGATCTATATCTTTTCTAGACACCACATTTATCTGGGCATTCCACTCTTTGTACAGGCCTTCTAATTTGGCAAACTGGTCTATTTGCTTTGGCGACAAATGAGGAAAGTGTTTTAAAATTTGTTCCATATTTTTATTCTTCTTTGCAAAATTACGACTCTTAAACCATATTTTTACATTTTAAAAAATGTTAATTATATCACAACCTTCCTTCCTTTGTTAAATTATTGTATTTCCTTTGTGGGCTAAAATCTAATAAAAAACACATTATGGATTATCCCAATATAACTTTTAGTAAAATTGACAAAGTCAAATTTTTTAAAACACTTAATAAAAAGGTGACTGCCTATTTTAAAGAAAACAAGATTAAACGCACGGGTAATTGGAAACTTTACACCAAAGCACTTATAATGTTTGGTTTGTTTTTAGTTCCGTTAATTGTAATTTTAACGGTAAGCATGCCCTATTGGGTCTTGCTTTTATTAACGCTTGTTATGGGTATTGGTATGGCTGGTGTAGGTATGAATGTTATGCACGATGGCAATCACGGTTCGTTTTCTAGTAAAAAATGGGTCAACAAATTGATGGGAAGCAGTATTTATATTCTTGCAGGAAATGTGTATAATTGGAAAGTACAGCACAATGTTTTACACCATACATTTACCAATATTAAAGGACATGATGAAGATATTGATGCCGGCCGTATCATCCGTTTTTCAAGCCAATCTAAATGGCTTAAAATTCACAGGTTTCAAAAATACTATTCTTTTCTACTTTACGGATTACTCACTATAAACTGGGCCATTACAACCGATTTTAAACAAATGCGGAGCTACTTAAAACGCAAATTATCGTACGGTAAATTTCCGAACCCTGTCACAGAATGGACCGTTTTAATTAGCACCAAAGTAGCTTATTATTTATTGTGGATTGTTTTACCGCTCTTGGTTTTAGACTTTTCTTGGTGGCAAGTGCTTATTGGGTTTTTTATAATGCATTATACCGCAGGTATTATTTTAAGTATGATTTTTCAGCTGGCACATGTGGTACCAAATACCGATATGCCCATACCCGATAAAAAAGGAAATCTAAAAAATACCTGGGCTATTCACCAACTTTATACCACCTCTAATTTTGCCCCAAACAATAAATTTATTTCGTGGTATTCTGGCGGACTAAACCATCAGGTTGAACATCATATTTTTCCAAATATTTCGCATGTTCATTATAAAAAAATTGCTAAAATTGTAAAGGAAACGGCCTTGGAGTTTAACCTCCCGTACCATGAGTATAAAACAACACGCCGTGCCATTATAGAACATTTTAATTTGCTAAAAACATTAGGTAAAAAACCCGCATACGCGTAATTATTTTAAAAAAATGAATCCAGTACTTTCAAACAGAATTAACAATTTACCCATCTCGGCAACCCTTGCTATGGCTGCTCTTGCCAGAACATTAAAAGAACAAGGCAAAGATATTATTAGCCTTAGTTTGGGCGAACCCGATTTTAACACACCCGATTTTATTAAAGAGGCGGCCAAAAAAGCCATAGACGACAATTACAATTCTTATTCGCCAGTAAACGGCTATTTAGATTTGCGTCAAGCTATTTGTAAAAAGTTTAAACGCGATAACAATTTAAATTATACACCTGATCAAATTGTTGTCTCAACGGGTGCCAAACAATCATTAGCAAATGTGGTGTTGGCCATCGTAAATCCGGGCGACGAAGTTTTGTTGCCAGCACCTTATTGGGTAAGCTATGACGCTATGGTAAATTTAGCCGAAGGTATTTCGGTTGAAATTCCCTCTTCAATAGAAACCGATTTTAAAATCACACCCGCACAACTCGAAGCAGCCATTACACCCAAAACAAAATTGATTTTCTTTAATTCGCCCAACAACCCTAGTGGCTCTGTTTACAGCAAAGAAGAATATCGTGCTTTAGCAGATGTATTGGCCAAACACCCTAATATTTATATTATTTCGGATGAAATTTACGAACATATTATGTATGATGGCAAAGCCTTTAGTTTTGCCGCTTTTGACGATATGTACGACCGCACCATCACCATAAACGGACTCTCAAAAGCCTTTGCCATGACAGGCTGGCGTTTGGGCTATATTGGCGCCCCTGCTTTTATAGCCAAAGCCTGTAATAAAATGCAAGGACAATCTACCTCTGGCACCAATTGTATTGCACAACGCGCCGCTATCGTTGCTTTAGAAGCCCCTGTTTCTCGTATTTCTTATATGGTAGATGAGTTTAAAAACCGCAGAAGTTTGGTACACAAATTATTGTCAGAAATTAAAGGTTTTAACCTAAACCTGCCCGCTGGTGCCTTTTATTTCTTTCCCGATATTTCCTATTATTTTGGCAAAACTATTAAAGGCAAACAGATTGAAAATGCTTCCGATTTTTCGATGCTATTATTAGAAGAAGCCTATATAGCCACTGTTTCAGGCGAATCGTTTGGGGCTCCTGACTGTTTGCGAATATCTTATGCCGCTTCTGAAGATAATTTAAAAGAAGCCGTGAGCAGGTTAAAAGTATTGCTAGACGGTATATAAGTTTCAAGCAGCCAAATTACAACAAAGAAAAGCCTTTCTCAATAACAACTGAGAAAGGCTTATTTTTTAAAATAAAACGTCTGGCTAGCTGGCAAACTTATTAGAAACAGCAGCCATTGCCCATCCCGTAATGGCATAGAAAACAATGCTCCAAACAAAGTCAACCAAGGCACCGGTCATGTCCATAAAGTCCATAAGACCGTAACTTAACAAGCCCAAACCGAATCCTACAAAAAGACCGAAGAAAGCGCCAAATTTAAGGCCGTTGTCTTTGTCGGCTAATTTGCCGTAAAGGGTTGCCATAACACAGGCTTGGACCAAACTGCCCAGCGCTACGAAAAGAAGGTTGACATTATCGCCCCGCATAAGCGCCTTAGCCGCTTCAGAGGTGTGCGCATCGTAAAAACCTTTGGCCAGCATATCGTAATACAACCAGCCGCCTAAAAATAATACCACAAACCCTGCAAGGGTTCCCAGTACATGTGATTTTGTAAACATAATAGTTAGATTTTAAGTTAATAAGCCTACAATTTACAAAAAAAAATTAAGTGCTTATTTTAGAGGCCTTAACAGGGTGTTTATTTAGACAAGTATAATGTTATACCAGATCCTTAACCGTTATGCCTTAATTTTACGGTATCATCCATAGGCACAACAATTGTATAACAGGTGCCTTTGCCCTGAGCTGTATCTAAAGTCATTTGACCGTTAAGTAAGCTTACACGCCTTTCAATATTTTTGAGCCCTGTCCCTTTATTTTCGCGTTTTAATTTTTCTAAATCAATGCCCACACCACTATCTTTAATTGTCAGTTTTAACTTATTATCAGGTGTTTTTATCAATTCTACAGAAGCTTTTGTAGCGGTAGAATGGCGTGTAATATTGGTTGTAACCTCTTGAATGATTCTAAAAATGTTTGTCTTAATTTCATAAGAGAGTTCTTTATTTTTTAAATTGCTGTGTTTAAAAGAAAAGACAATATCTTTCGAAAAATTGTAATCTTCGCAAATCTGTGCAACCGCTTTTACCAAGCCTACTTCCTTTAATTGTTTAGACATAAGCCCATGGGCTATATTTCGGGTGTCGTTAATGGCTCTGGTATTTAATTCTTTAACCTTATTGAGATGCACTAAGGCAGTATCTTCACGGTTTTTGTTTTGTTTAAGCATCACATCAATATACATGGCTTGCGCGGCCAAAATTTGGCTGATACCATCATGTAATTCCTCTCCAAAGCTTTGTTTTTCTGTTTCTTGTGCTTCTACTAATGCGTTTAAAAATTGGCGTTCTAACTGGCGTTTTTCTGTAATGTCTTTTTCAATCGCAATAAAATGTGTAATCTCTTCCGCTTTATTTTTTACAGGAACAATGGTAAGGATAACCAAAAACTCTGATCCATCTTTAGCCTTGTTAATCATTTCTTTTTCCCAAATACGGCCTTTTTGTATGGTTTCCCACATGGCTTGATAAAAACTTTCTGATTGTGCGCCCGAATTTAAAATACGTGGCGTTTGACCGACTGCTTCATTGGGCGTAAAGCCGTATTGTTTGGTAAAAGCCGGATTTATGTATTCTATCTTCCCTTTAATATCGGTTATCATAACACTATCTGGGCTTTGCTCTAAGGCTTGGTTTAATAAGTGTATTTTTTCGAAATCTCTAGATTGTTTAATGGCTTGGCTTATATTAGCGGCTATTAATTCTAATAAAAAAACATCTTTTTGTTTAAAAATATTTTCATCTGTATAGCTTTGAAGCACCATGACACCAATGGCCTCTTTTTCTACCAATAAAGGCACACCCAACCAACATTTAGATTTAACACCCGTTTCTTCTACAACACCTTTTTTAATAAGTCCTTTTTCAAAACTACTGGTTGATAAAAAAGGTTTTTGACTGTCTATCACATAGCCCGAAAAAGATTTTCTTTTAGGAAATTGAAAAGGGTATTTGCCTTTATTGACGACTTCTGAATCTATTCTGTAGTGAGATATAAACATCTGTGATTTATGATCATAGAGCGCTACATAAAAATTAGTGGTGTCAAAAACGGTGTGCAAGCACTCTTTAATAAAAGGGAGTAACTTGTCTAATTTGGGGGAATTTTGGGCAAAAGAAGTAATCTTATAAATCACTTCTTTTATTTGTTCCTCATATTTGCGTTTGGTAATGTCGGCATGTACACCTATTATTCTAAGGGGTTTTCCGTTGGCATCGCGTTCTATTACTTTAGCCCTGTCTAATATCCATTTATAGCTATTGTCCTTGCATTTCATACGGTATTCAGCTGTATAATACGCTGTTTTTTGGTCAAAATGTAATTGTGCTAAGGCGTTCACCCGTTCCAAGTCATCAGGGTGAACCAGATTTTCCCAAGTCTCTTCCTTATTTTCGAGTTCATCAGGTTTATACCCCAACATTTCTTTCCACCTGTCAGAATAGTAGACCTCTTTTGTCACTAAATTCAAATCCCAAAGGCCGTCGTTGGTACCGTCAATAGCAAAGCGCCAGCGTTTTTCAGCGTCTTTTAGCTTCCTTTGTATTTCTTTTTGTACCGTTATGTCTTGTATAACCCCTAAGGTTGGCAACAGTTCTCCGCTATCGTCTTTTTTTAAACCTTGTGCTATATGATGTATCCAATGAATGGCATCCTTTTTAGGATTGACTATTCTATACGTCACATCTAAAGGGGCTGTGTGGTCCTTCTGCCTTACAGATAAAGCATCGATTAGTATTGATTTGTCTTCTGGATGTATAATATCTACCCAAGACTGTAAGCTCCCTTCTTCTGTTTCTAAGCCCATTAAATCGGTTATAATTTTTGAGGCTACCCAATGTTTGGTCTTAAAATTATAAGTGTAATAACCCAGTAAAGCAATGGCTTGAGATTCTTGTAAAAAATGATGGCTCTTTTCTATCTCTTCTAAACGTTTTTTCTCTTCCTTTTTACGTTGGGTAAGATCTGTGATAATAGCCAAAAACTGCCTTGTATCTTCAAGGGTAAATGTGCTTAAATTAATTTCGACAGGGTAGGTTGTTTTGTCTTTTCGCAAATGAACGGTTTCAAGTCGTAATTTTGAAATCTCTCCATTTTTTAATGGCTCTATTAATTTTTCAAAATGCTCGGTCGTAAATTCGGGTTTAATGTCTAAAGGCGTCATTGCTTTTAGCGCTTCAACAGAATAACCCAAATTTTTTACAGCCCCTTGGTTTACATACGAAAACTTAAAATTATCGGCGTTAAAAATAAAGACTTCATTTTGACTATTATTTATGGCCTTGTTCAGTTTTATTAAATCAGCTTCATATTTTTTTGACGCTGTAATATCTTGAATCACACCTATAGAAGTTTTTATTAAGCCATCTGTATTAAAACTTAAAGGTTTAGACCAATGCCGAATCCATTTCGTGGTGCCGTCATTCAAAATATATCTGTATTCTAATTTTATTTCTTTTTTATATTTTTGTCGCCTTTTTTTAAGTGCTTTAACGGTTAAGTCTCTGTCATCAGGGTGTATTTTTTCTATCCAATCTTCAAAAGAGCCTTTATCTGCTGTAAGCCCCAGCAGTACTATAGACTGTTTGTCGCACAACCATTGGCTAGTTGTATAATTATAAATAAAATGCCCCACCTTAGCCATCCTTTGAACATCTTGAAGTCTTTCTAATAATTCGTTTTTATTTTGCGTAAGCGTATGATTATAATCACGGTATTTTTTAATTTTAAGGTAGGTAACCACAATGTATAACAACACGATACTTATTAAAAAAAATTCGGAAAAGAGCAGTCTTTTTTTTAAAATAGCATAATTGTTTTTTATATAATTTTTATTGGTTTTTACTTTTGTTATTAAATCGCTGTAAATGTTGTTGTACAGCACATCTGAATTTTGTGGTTTTTCTTTAAGCTGTGTTAATTGTAAAAGTTTGTCCGTTCCTTTTTTAAGGACGTCAATCTTATAATGGTCTTTAAACACAGCAGTAAAATAGTCAATCCAAGAATTATTAGAAGCTTGTTTATCTAAAAGACCTTGGGCTTTTTGCAAACTCAAATCATTGTTTGAAGTATAATTATGGTCTTTAACCCCCAAGTTTTCTTCAAATTTTAAATGCGCATACAACAGGTTTAGGTGTATATTTGTATACGCTTCTGTTTTAAAAATATATTGTTTTTCTAGCCTTGTATGAAATATCTCGTAACCTACTAAAAAAAGAAAGAAGACACCCCCAATTAGTAAAGCTAAAGTTATAGGCGATTTTTTTTGAGAGAAATCTTTGTTGATGCTATGTGTGCTAAAAAAAGCCATATAAATCTAAAAAAATAGGCTTCTGAGGGAAGACAACCTTTTACATTATTCTGACAATATACAGTTTTTATTTATATTTAATAGCCTAGATTAGAAGAAAAATAAGTTTAAAAGATTTCTTTTAAGTCACACTTCTAAAAAAACTTTGTTGCTGATAATGAATACAAAACAGATTAAAAGTAATTTTTTTAATTCTTTTTCCAAGATTTTAATCGATTTTTTCCAACGCCATTCACACTCTTTTAAATGAAATTCAAAGTAATTATTTACCCCATTAAATTTATTGAGCCTTTGTTTAGAAAAACCCCAAAATCTATGCAGGTTATTAACAGCAGAAGGGCGCTTGTTATCTGCGTTTTTTAACACCTTCTCTTTTTTTCTTACATGTGTAAATATGGTGTCTTCTTTTTCATATATCAATTACCCATTTATTTAACAGCACTTTATGTAAGATAATTTGGGGTGCTAATTCTAAAAGACAATGTATGTCTTTATTTTTAAAAAAAAGGCTTGCTTAGATTTTTGAGATTTAAAAATTGCTTTTCTAAAAATTAAGTAATAACGGTTAACTGTGTTCCTATTTAACTTCAATAATTCACTACATTGTTGTGCTGTTAAGTCTATACAAAAACAATGAATAATTTTTTTTACTTTATATTGACTTAATTTACTGTATTTTAATAACATAAAACAATGTATCGAATTAGTACTAATCTAGCCTAGTAAAATTACCTGACCAAATAAACTAATTTAATAATTAATTTGACACAGCAAGATATTCAATAAAGATACATTAATTTTATTTAATTGATAATAAGGATTTTATGTATTAATTCTTTAAAAAGGAAGCATGTAATTCTTATCTCTTAATACCCCAATTTAGCCCGTGTCCGTGCCAAAACACTATCGGCAACTTTTATTGCTTTATCGGCACCGATAGCTAAGGCTTTATCAATTTCGGGTAGGTTTTCCATAAAATACCAATAGCGCTCACGCTCTGTTTTAAATTTAGCGATAAGCAATTCAAAAAAGGCTTGTTTGGCATGGCCATAACCGTAATTACCAGCCAAATATTTACCGCGCATGGCTTCTGTTTCTTCTTGAGAAGCGACCAATTTATACAGGGCAAACAGATTGCAAGTATCAGGATTTTTAGGGGCTTCTAAGGGTGTAGAATCGGTTTTTATTTGCATAATTTGTTTGCGCAATTTTTTATCGGGCAAAAACAGGTTGATGGTATTGTTTTTAGATTTGCTCATTTTTTCGCCATCGGTACCGGGCACATACATGGTGTTTTCTTGCACTTTTGCCTGAGGTAAAATAAGTATTTCGCCCACTTTATGATTCAATCGTGAGGCCACATCGCGTGTCATTTCGAGGTGTTGTAATTGGTCTTTACCAACAGGAACAACTTCGGCATCATACAACAAAATATCGGCGGCCATTAACATTGGGTAATTAAACAATCCGGCATTAACATCTTCTAATCTGTCGGCTTTATCTTTAAAAGAATGGGCCAAAGTGAGGCGTTGGTACGGATAAAAACAGCTTAAATACCAGGCCAATTCGGTTACTTGCGGGATATCGCTTTGGCGGTAAAAAACAGTTTTTTCAATATCTAAGCCAAAAGCCAACCAAGTGGCAGCCGTACTGTAAGTGTTAAATTTTAAGGCTTTACCCTCTTTAATTTGGGTTAAAGAGTGCATGTCGGCTATAAATAAAAAAGAATCGTTTTCAGGTTGGTTAGCCAACTTAATGGCAGGTATAATTGCCCCTAAAAGATTGCCTAAATGTGGGGTTCCTGTGCTTTGAACACCGGTTAAAATTCGTGCCATTTTATTTTATTAAGACTACAAAAATACATAAAATAGCGTCAATTTATAATACAATTTAAATTACTAATTTTGGCGCTTATGAATTTTCTTCTCAATATTTTTAGACTCATTTGGCGCATTTGGTTTTACGGCGTTTTTTTGATGACCATTATCGTTATTTTTCCTGTACTGATAATTGTTACTTCTAGCGACAAATTTTATCCTATTTTTTTTAGTATTGCCCGTGCTTGGGCCAAAACCATTTTATTCTTGATGGGCTTTAAAGCCAAAACCGATTATCAAGAAAAGATTCACCCTAAAAAAAGCTATATGTTTATTGCCAATCATACTTCTATGATTGATATTATGCTGATGTTTGTGGTGGCTAAAAACCCCTTTGTTTTTGTGGGTAAAAAAGAACTGACCAAGGTGCCAATCTTTGGGTATATTTTTAGACGTACCTGTATTTTGGTAGATAGGAGTTGTAACAAAAGCAGAAGAGAAGTTTATTTTAGGGCTCAGAAACGTCTTAAAGACGGTGTGAGTATTTGTATTTTTCCCGAAGGCAAAGTCCCCGATGACGAAAGCATTGTGTTAGATGTATTTCAAAATGGCGCTTTTAGATTGGCCATAGAACATCAAATTCCCATCATACCGATTAGTTTTTACGATTGTAAACGCCTTTTTTCTTTTACTTTTTTTAGTGGCAAACCAGGCACTTTACGATCTAAAGTGCATCCTTTTATAGACACAACAGGTCTCACTTTAAAAGACAGGGAGGTGCTTAAAAAACAATCTTTTGATTTGTTGCACAATGATTTATTGGCAGATTTAGCAAAACATTAAATTTTATAGGTTACTGTAAATAGCCAAATACGCGGCAATATATAGAAGATAAAAGAAAAGCATAGATTACAAAATATGTGCTCTTCCCGCTATCTTTTATATACTAAGCGCACCATATCATTATTTCGTCTGAAAATAAATTATAGGCCCAATAATTGGTGTGAAAAATAAAAGTAAGATAATACTTTTATTTTTTTTATTTTTCAGAATGTCAATTGTTGCCCAAATTAATAACACGAAGGTTAATAAAATTAAAATGGTTCCGATTATATAATACATAGTTGATTTATTTTAAAGAGAGGCATAAGCACAAGCAAGACCAATAGAACCTAGACAGTATTCCCAAACGATACCGCACATAAATGCACATTCTCCATCATTTACACATGCTCCAACTGCCATTTTAGCACATTCCCAAAACGTCATTTTATTCATTACTTTTGAACTAAAACTAAAAGAAATTATTTCTTCTGTATTTTTATCAACTTCTGCATTGAACCATTCGTTCCCTTCTTTATAGGTTCTTATTGTATAAGTATTTCCATTATCTATTTTTTCGTGCTCATAATTTGTTATAATTTCATTTTCTTCGCCTATCACCAATATTAAAGATTTCTCAGAATTACTTTTTGCTACTCCTTTTTTATATTTTAAAACAATTGCCTTTCCTGGCAAATTAGTGTAATTTACTACTTCTATTGATTCAAATTTAGATTCAATTTTAGAAACAGTATTTTTTAATGAGCTAGCTTGATTAATATAGTTAGAAACTAAGTCTAATTCTCCACTATTAACTGTTCGAATGGTTTCAATATCAAAAGATTTATCTTGTTAAATTTCGGTTACCTTCTCAACAACTACACTCTCTTTTGAACAAGAAGTAGTTGTCAATATTGCTATAAAAATAGCTATAAATATTTTTTTCATGATTTTTAAATTTAAAAGTTAATTAATGGCGCCTTGTGGCGCCTTGTTTTGTAAAGTCGGCAAGGAGTGTTACTTTTGTAGCACTTTCCTCTGGTTATAACTTTGGCTATCTCATAGGCAAATGGGTATTAAATTAGACATGTTGTAATATTTATTTTGTATATCCGTAATTACTCATAACCTGTTATATTAGCAATTATAAGTCTATCAAATATTCTTTCACCAAAGTATCTTCTATTGAGTTTATAGACAAACTCATTTAGATACAATTGCAAA
>JAKIUU010000023.1 GCA_021647405.1 Flavobacteriaceae bacterium | reverse complement strand
TAACTTAAATAACTTCTTTATTTTACGCATTTCTATTTGTTTATTGGCCATGTCATTTTTCCTATAAAAAAAGACATTTTATGGCTTACAAATAGAATCGATTTTAGTGGTTCTGTTTAACCCGGCTGGAGTGGTTCACATTAATCCGGCCAAGGTGGTTCACTTTCACCGTTTTTTGCAATTAACTAACAACCGTTATAGAACTAAGTTTAGCAGACCAGGTTATGAGTATTATTTTAAAAATAGACAAGATTATCCAATAATATGGCAGCCTTTCTACACTTCTGCAGGGTATGACTTAATAGACAATATCAATCAAAGAACAGATATTTATAAAACTTATTCTTATGCTGGCTCTTACCCACAAGATAGAGTAAGTGGGTATACCATTAAACAAATTGAAAACAGCTTAAAAAACACGAAAAGTTGGACAGAATGGAGAGATAATATAAAAAAACAAAACCCTTCTAATCCCACTAATATATATATTAATGAACTATTTAATAATTGGTAAAATGATGAAACTAAAATCAATACAAATTTGGACTATTTACTCTATATTATTTTTTGCCATTGTGGCTTGTGGGCCAGAAGCAGGGATACTTAAAACTTATAGATATACTATAAGAAATGAAAGTGGTGTTAAAATGAGAATAATAGGTTATCTACAATATAATGAAGTTCCTTACATAATAAATTTAGAGAATGGAGAGGAAAGGACACAGACATATAAAGATGGTTTGCCACCTAGAGGGTATAGTTGGAATTTTTTTTATGGCTCATCTAATGGTGAGTTTTACGCTGACTCCTTAAAAGTCATATACAATAATGTAAAATATAAGGACTTTAGCTATAAAAATGTTGATGATAACAGAAATCCATTGTATTATTATAATAATGTTATAACTGAAGGTTCTTTTACGTTTCTCAAAGAAGATTACCAAGACGCAGAAGACTGTAATGGAAATTGTGATTAAACACTTTTTCTAATTACGTATATAAAAAATAGCAGAATGAGTATCACGCCTAATGCGTGATGCTTTTCTGTTACTTTATATTTTAAAGAAAACCCAATTTAAATTTCTTATTTTAAAGCCATAACTTTAATTTCAACACGCTGATTTTGTTGACGTGCTTCATTGCTTTTTTGTTGTATTTATAGGTCTTCGTTTTCCACAGCTTTATAAGGCTATTTTTGTGAAATAAGTTAATAATTCTAGCAAAGTAAGCTTTTATAAAACAACAGGGTTCTTATGCAATTATTATAATAAAAAAAATATTTAACAATGTGAAATGAAATAGTTAAAAAATATGAATATTCATATTTTTATGACAAATAAATTACTTTATTCTTATAATCTAGCGATTCCGCTAGATTGAAAATTACCTAAAAACGCTAGCATTTTTTTCTAAAAAAATATTAACTTAGGCGTAATCAAAACCTCTGTTGCCTAAGGTAATAGAAAAAGTATGATTTCGTAATACAATGTTTAACTTAAAACCCTTTTAACTATGATGACATAGTAAAACAACAACAGAGGAACTGCAAATATATGTTTTTTAGTTAGAAAATGCCTCGCCAAAACCCAACGCCTTTATTTGAGGGGCTGGAGATTTCTTCAAAACAACTAAAAGACCTCATATTTTAAGAATTAAAAAATGAAGAAAAAATTAAAAATTATAACTATTTTAACCCTCATTGGCATTGTGTTTAATTCCTGTTACAGAGATGAAGGTATTTTAAAACAAAATGAACTTTCACTAAGTGAACAAATGAATAATTCTGGTTTAAAAAGCATTGTTTTGGGTAAAAAGCTAGAAAACCCCTATACGGTAGATAACATGCGTAAAGCCTACAAAATTTTAAAAGAAAAATCTAAGACACTTAACAAAAGTTATGCATCAAAAACATTAAGTGACAGTTTAGATATTGAAACAACTGATTACTATGTGAAGTTTTGGATTGAAAATGATGCCCAAAAAACACTGTTAATTGCCGATTCTTTAAATCTTTCCATAATTCCTTTGGATGTTGAAATTGAGCAAGAAGGCGATTCTTTTGTAGATGACAATACTGAAATCGAAAAAGGTCAGTGGCTTTATACTTCTGTTGTAAAAAATTATCAATTTCATCCTGAGATAAAATACGAAATAATTGAAGATCTATTTTTAATTGAGGAATCAGATGTTGCTGAAGATGATGCAAGTTCTACAACAACCATTGCCGGTAAATCTGGTATTTCTAAAAGCTTTCTATATGACTTAGAAGATGAGGCCTTAAAACTTACAGATAATTATACAGAGCGTAAAGAAAAGAATAATAATGGAAATATTGCAAATCGCAGAAAAGCCACACCTAAAGGATTTGTTAAAGTAATGAATACCGTAACGCGTGTATCTGACCCCGTTATTGGTGTAAAAGTAAAAACAAGACGTTGGTTTAAGTGGGCTAAAGGATGGACAAACGCACAAGGATATTATAAAGTAAATAGAGGGTATAGACGGAGTGTTCATTATACCGTAGTATTTAAAAATACAAGAGGGTTTAAAATATGGTCATCATTAATTAGTATTTCTTCGGCAAGATATAGACTTGGTAAACAAAGTAAATATGGTTATGACATTAATTTTGCAACAAGTTCTGCTGGTTGGCGTTGGGCAACTGTAAATAATGCGACCGTGAAATATTTAAATTATTGTACGCAATTTGGTATCGGTTTACCACCCTCTAATTTAAGAATTGTTGCCAGTAGAAAAGATAATGGTACAGGGGCAACACCAATGTTGAGGCATACTTGGGGTCTGATGGGTTTTAGATCAAATTCAGATTTAATTTCATTTTTAGGTAAATCTTCTTCTATCTCAGTTGTCGGGAATACACTTTGGTTAGTATTAAGGTTTGTGATACCTGATGTAATCATTGCTGCAAATGCTTCTCAGGGAACTGATGGCGTTTTTGAAACTACTTTTCATGAATTGGCTCATGCATCTCACTTTGCCAAAGTAGGCAGTGGTTATTGGATAAAGTATATAAACTACATTATTACTTATGGTAAAAAAAGTAATCCTTATGGTGATGGGCATGGGTATAATTCTGGTTATGCAGGTGTTGGTGAAATGTGGGGTTACTATATAGGTGCTAGATTAGCGGAGGAGGAATTTAGAACAACAAAATTTTATGTTACTCTAAAAGATGGTTGGATTCCACCTATCATAAATAGAAGAGTAGTTAATGAAGCTGATTACACCATTCAAAATATTTTCTCTTCATTAAACTCAAACGTGAATACAATACCAAAGTTAAATACAGAGTTCAATTCTAGGGTAGGTAAAAATATTTCGATGGTTAACCAAATTTTTGACGATTATGGGTACTAAAATAATTAATTTATTAATATTAGCTTTATTGCTTCTCTCTTGTGACCCAAAATCGAGTAACAAAAGTTTTTTTATAAAAAATCTTACCACAAAAAACCTAAACGTTAGGCTGTATCAACAAGAGAATGACAATAATCTTGATTTACCTCAAAATAGTATAATAACTATTTTAGAATTTAGTGCTTTAGGTGGTGATTTTGGAGCTATTTCGGATTTTGATTCAATAATGTTATCAGATACAAATAAAAATATAAAATGGATAAAACCCGATAACATTTATGGATATATAGATACTGACAACAATATAGGTAAAGAGCGAGATGTACAAAAGGATATATATAATCGTAAAAATTGGACTTCACAAATAAACGGAGATGATGAAGAGTGGATTTTTACAATTAATGAATCTGATTTAGATTTGTTTGAATAGCGAACACTTTTGTTAACCACGTATATAAAAAATAGCAGAATAAGTGTCACGCCTAATGCGTGATGCTTTTCTGTTACTTTATATTTTAAAGAAAATAACAATAAAGATAGAGCAAATGTGTTAAATTTATTTAAAGCCTATTATTGGAATTAATTTAAAAACTTAAAAAAATGAAAAAAATAATTTTTATAATCTTGGCAATAATTTTTTTATATTCTTGTGACCCTGGAAATTGTTCTGACTATATCGTTAAAAATAATAGTAGTATTAATATTAAATTGATTTTTGTAGGAAAGGCTAATGATTCAAAAAAAATCTCTACAAAAAAAGAAATATCTATATGGGGGGGGGCGGAATGTGGTATGGGAGGTCCCACTGGCTTATATTTAAAAGATAATGATTCTATATATATTACAAATACCTTAAATGAAGTCTTAAAAGTATATAAAGAAAACACCGCTGGCAAGAATATTTATAATATTGATAAATATTGGAGTATAAGCAAGCCTTCAAAAAATTATTATAAACATACCTTTGAGATTACAAACGAAGATATAGGAAATTAAGCAAAATAGATATAATTTTAGTTAGAAAAGATGGATACCCGGAGGTATAATGAACGACCTTATTGATACCCATAGAGACTATATTCGCTCAGGATATTATGATAATGTTACAGGATATACAATTAAAAATATTTATGATGCGCTTGACTCAGGTGTGGAATCGCCACAAGCATTCAGAGATAGATTACTTCTTGAAAATAACAATAAAGATAGAGCAAATGTGTTAAATTTATTTAAAGCTTATTATTGGAATTAATTTTAAAAAATGAAAAAAATGAAAAAAATAATTTTTGTGATTTTAGCAATAATTTGCTTTTATTCTTGTGACCCTGAGAAATGTTCTGACTATATCATTAAAAACAATAGCAGTATTAATATTAAATTGATTTTTGTAGGAGTTGTTAATGATTCAAGTAATATACCTGCAAAAACAAAAATCACATTATCGAGTGAAATTAAGTGTGATAATGGAGGTACTGCACCTATCTTATATTTAAATGATTATGATTCAATATATATTACAAATTCATCAAATGAAGTCTTAAAAGTATATAAAGAAAACACCGTTGGCAAGAATATTTATAATATTGATGAATATTGGATAAGAACTAAACCTTCAAAGAATTTTTTTGAATATACTTATGAAATTACAGATGAAGATATAGGTAATTAGCACTTTTGATAATCACATATATAAAAGATAGCAGAATGAGTATCACGCCTAATGCGTGATGCTTTTCTGTTACTTTATATTTTAAAGAAAACAACAATAAAGATAAAGCAGATGTGTTAAGTTTATTTGAAGCCTATTATTGGAATTAATTTTAAAAACTCAAAAATATGAAAAAGACACTTTTTATAGCGATATTCTTAGGCCTAATACTAACTTCTTGTGTTACCTCTACATATATTTTTAAATTTAGCACAACTCCGGGTATTGATTTTAGAAAAGGAAAATGGTTGCTAAATGAAATTGAATCGCCCTATATAATTAGACCTCAATTGACAGAAATTGTTAAAAAAGAATTCTCAAAATATCTAAAAGGCAATTTATACACTCTAAATAAAACAAAAGGTTTAATGCTCCCGCCTAGAATACCTTTAAATCCGAGTAAGCAAATTTTAAAGGAAATTAAAGCAGGAACGCGATTCGATTATTTTATAAACATAAAGACTAAAATATTGAATGATGATGTTGGTAGCATAACATTTGGGACAGCTGATGATGATAATCAAGTCTTTAACGATGATAGTGACGATTATTCCAATGGCGACGAGAGTAAAGTAAGGGTTACACTTGAAGTTTATGATTTAAATAATTTTAATGTAATTTACAGTCAGACGGTAATAGGTATTACTCAACTTGATTATGACAGTAAAGGGATGACCTTTGCGAAAGATTCTTATTCTTTGATAATTACAGCATTACATAAAATTATAAAAAAAATTGAAAAAAATCACATATAAGAGTTAATGCTTTCCTTAAACTGTTACAGTAGATTTTTATTTAAGAAATACCAAAATAATTTTTAACAACGAGGCCAATGCCAAATGAAAGGACAGCCACGCCTAAAGAGATGGCGGCCATTTCTAAGAAGCGTTTTTTAAACGAAATATTTTTGGCAACCGAAATATAATAAGTGTATAAAGCTATAATGGCGACTGTTGTTAGCAACATCGTGCCAAGCGCAATATAAGGATCAGATTGTATAAAATAAGGGAATACCAAAAAAGCTACGGTAATAATGTAAGATAAACCCGTATAAATAGCAGAAGTAATAGGATTGGTATCTGTATTATCTTCTTCGCGTGAAGCCAAATAGCCCGAAGCGGCCATTGATAATGAAGCGGCAATACCCATAATGAGTCCGGTTGAGCCGACAATTAAGTTATTGGCAAAAGCAAAAGTCAATCCGGCAAGTGTACCTGTAAATTCTACCAGAGCGTCATTTAAACCCAAAACAATAGCCCCAGCATAATCTAAGCGCTTGTCTTTTAAAATACCGATGAGTTCTACTTCGTGACGGATTTCATCTTCTTTTATTTTGGCAATACCAGGGTATTCTTTTTCAATAGACTCGTAATAATCAGCTGTTTGAGACTCTTCTTTTTCTAATAATCGCAAAGCAAAAGACAATCCAAAAATTTTGGCAAGTGTTATAAAACGCTTAATCGTCCCTTTGTTTTGTTTAATTTCTACGCCTGTTATATTTTTTAAAAAAGTGTAATGCCATAACTCGTCTTTAGCAATATTTTCTAGAATAGTTTTGTTATGTGTGTCGTCAGCTAGTTTAGCTAAAGCCGTATAAATGTAATGAGCATTGATTTCGTTTTGCTGTTGTTTTAGAATTTTTTTATTCAAAATAGCCAAAATTTATAACTGTAAAATTACTTAAATAAGTTTTAATGAGTTATTCGAAAAGTCTCTTTAACAAGAATATTTTTTAATTCAGCAAAAACCGCGTTCCCAATAAAAGCATATAATTGGTTTTGTTTGCTCTGATGTTTTGTTGTATAACCGGAATTTGAAAACTGGTTTCAAACAGAAACCGCCTGCCGGGAATAAATTGTAAGCCGGGTGAAATAAACAAAGTGTGAATTTTTGAGTCAAACAGGTAATTACCGTTAAATTCTAAAAAAGAATTCAGTTGCTTTTGTGGATATTTTTGTGGTAATAAAGGTATGCCTACCGAAAAATTATAACTAAAACTATCTGTCGCCCCTTTGTTAGAAAGCGTGTAGCCAAAATCGTTGTAAAAACCCACAGAAGAGGTAATTTTTCCTATGATGAGACCGATATAAGTCTGTGATAATCCTGAGCCAATAGCTGGCATATTTGAGGTATTTCCTGTCGGAAAAGTTTGTTTGACGTTGGCTAACACTCTAAAAGTTTTGGCTTTGCCATCTTGTTTATATAATTGGTATTTGGCAAAAAGGATCACATCGGAAAAACCATTTGTAGACGACATTCCTTTTGGGCTGATTGATTTATAAGGTAAAATACCGCCTACTTGAAATTTAGAAGAAATATTATATGGCACCGCAAAAACTTGTACGTAAGCGTTTGCCTTTTCTTTAGAAATAAACTTGCCGAAAGTTCTGATGCCATTCCCTTCTAAACCCAACATAACAGGGGTTTGTGTGGTAATAGGTGGCCCTTGGGCAAAGCTGATTGTGGTAGAAAAGACAAGTAAAAAAAACAGTTGATTTTTGGCCATAAAATATTGTTACTCTTTTGTTTTTGGCGTATCCTTAATTACAAAAGGCTTATCGCTATACTCAATTTTACCGGGTGTAAAGCCGGCATTGGTAATAATTAAAGCCAAACTTTCTTTTAAAGGTTTTTGTTTTTTGAGTGTGGCAATATAAGCCAAACCCTCTTTTAACTGAATTTTCACGTTATCAACACCCGATACTTTTTTCAATTGTTTTTCCATACCAAAAGCACAATACGGACAAGCCATACCGTTAACTTCAATTTTTATATAGACGTGATCAGACTTGTTTTGTGCTTTTACAGTTGTTTGACCGAAAAACAAAAAAGCAAATACTAAAGCGATAAAAGGCGTCTTTTTAAATAATTTTTTCATAATAGTGGTTTTTAAAATTTTAAAATAGGTTAACACGTGCCAATGCCAGCACCGATTAAATCTTCTTTTGTTATTTCGATGTTTTTACAACAATCTAATAATTTACCGTCTACCGCAACAGCGGGGAGTCTTTTAACATTGTATTTTTTACAAATAGCATCATTACAATCTTTTGATAAATTGTGAATGGTAATATCACAATTAGTGCTGGCAATATCTTTTACCAACTGCACAACAGGTTCACATACGGGACATCCTGCAGTAAAAATTTCTATTTGTCGTTTCATTTTGAGATTATTTTAATAATGGAACAAAGATGGGGACAAGAGGGAGGGGGTATGCAAATATTTTTACAACTTTTTTTCGTTAAAGTCTTTTAGTCGTTTTTCAATGGTTTGAATTTCTTTGAGTTTATCGGTTAAATCGTTTAAAGCAATATTTGGAAACTCCTTTTTTAAATAGTCTATTTTTTCTTCATTGCCACAATTTCCTGGACAAGAATCAACCGCCTTTACAATGCCAATAGCCAAAGCTTTTCTATAGACTTCATCCAACAATAAATAATGGGCTTTTTGCAGGCCTTTATCAACAGATTTAAACTGAATATTGATTTGCTCGGGGTCTTTGCTTTCCTCTAACATTTTTACAATACCATTTAATTGTCCGCTTAAAGTTTTAAGGCGGGTTTTGATATCTAAAACAAGGTCTGAGGGTAATATGTAGGAGGTTTTGTTCAATTAAAGATTAAATAAATTACTTAATTACAACAAGTTGAATCGCAAGAGTCTTCCGATATTTCCTTTTCTTGAATAGAGGGACATTTATGTGAGCCATAACTACAATACACACAACAATCGCCTTCTTTGGGTCTTAAAATGGTTTTGCAGTTTTCGCATTCATAAAAAAACTGACAGGCATCTGTTGGCATGACTTCTTCTTTTTTATGGCCACATTTAGGACAGGTTATAACCGAATTGGGTTCTATTTTCATCATAAAATATTTTAGTTAATAATTTTATACCCCGTACTGTTTACGGCCTCTTTTACATCTTTTTCTGATGATTTAGAAGCGTCAAATTCTACTTTTACCGTCCCTGTTTTATAATCCGCTTTAGCATTGATATAACCAGGTAATTGGGCTAAAGTATTTTCAACATGAAGATTACAACTCTCGCAAGTCATACCTTTAACATTTAAGGTTAAATTGTTTACAGACTTTGCAAACTGAGGTTGGACTTTCGCTTTATTTTCAGGATAAAATATTTCGCTATAATGCGGAAAAGCCAACATAGCTGCGGCAAAAATGCTTACCAAGCCTAAAAATAATTTAGATTTTATAAACTTGGGTTTGGTTTCTGTGTCACAATCGCAATCCATGTCTTTTTTAGGTTTGAGCTGTTGATACCAAGCAAAACCCAGCACTAAAATTGTGAATCCCATAAGGTAAGGACGTAAGGGTTCTAACCACGTAAATGAGGCTGCCAATCCGCTTGTGCCGGCAATTAAAGCCAATACAGGGGCGATGCAACAAAGCGAAGCCGATAGGGCTGTTAAAAGGCCAAGCCCTAAAAGGCTGTTTGATTTTTTGGAGTCTTTCATAGTAATTAAAGAGTAAGCGCAATTTTATCAGACACCAAGTCTAAAATATGATGTGTAATATTTTGCTGTTGTGCTGTAATAGAATAGTAAATAGTTTGTTTTTCTCTAAAAGTTTCAACAATACCCACATCTTTTAATTTACGCAGGTGTTGCGAAATGGCTGGCACGCTCATTTGTAAAATATCGGCTAAGTCGCACACGCAAAAACGCTCTTCGTTTATCAGCCAGACCAGTTTTAATCGGACTTCGTTACCAATGAGTCCCACAATTTTGCTAAGCTGATTAAAATCGGTAGCATTGTCTTTTAAAAGGCTTTCGTATTGGTCTATTTTATACTGATTTTTTTCTTCGCGAATACAAGAAACGGTTTTCATATATTGTAAATTTGAGGCAAACCTACAAATTATTTAGTATTTAAGCAAATACTTAAATAGTATAACAAAACTTTAACAAAGCGAACAAGCTCCAAAAGGCAAATCCCAAATCCCAAATAAACAAAAGTCAAGTCTTTTCTTCCCTTTGGAAACCCGCCTGATGGCGAGGCAGAGATGTCTACAGGACAGATGGGAGAAACATCAAAATACAAATGACAATTCTAAAAAAACGAAACAGTTTCCAGTAATCACTATTCGTTTTTGCGAACCTTGCGAAACCTCTTGCGCTCTTTGCGGTTAAACTTTGAGAGCCTTTGTGCTCCTTTGGGTTGCTTTGTGTAACAGTTAACTGAACACTGCTACTGAACACTGCCAACTTTTCACTAAGCTACTTCGCCCCGATTGGGTTTTAAAGCATCTCTAAAAGTAATCATATCGGTTTCATCAATAATAATAAAAGCAATGACATAAACGTCTGAAAGAGATTGAATATTAACCTCATAAAAATTTAAGGCCTCTTTTGTGGCAAATTCTTTAAGATGAATAGCGTGGTGTTCGGCTGTTTTTAAAGCATCTTGTCCTCTAAAATCCCAAATCAGTTTTATCTTGCGCATCAATTATCGTTTGAAAGCAAAAGTAATTAATTCTATCTTTGCACAAAGCCTATTTAATTTTGACAACAGCACAATTTATTTCAGAACCTTTAGATACTTCAAAAATTGCAAAAGAAAGTTTTAGTAGTACGGCACCCAGCAATATTGCTTTGGTAAAATATTGGGGTAAAAAAGAAGGGCAAATTCCGACCAATACGTCGTTGAGTTTTACACTCAAAAATTGTGTGACGCAAACCGAATTAAAATGCTTCCGAAAAGAAATAAAAAATAACACTATTGACTTTTCTGTATTTTTTGAAGGTCAATTAAACGCCGGATTTAAATCAAAAATTGCAACATTCTTTGACAGAATTTTGACTTACCTACCCTTTTTAGTGGATTATGATTTTGAAATTCACACACAAAATACTTTTCCGCACAGCAGTGGTATAGCCTCATCAGCCAGTGGTATGGCGGCGCTTTCTGTGTGTTTGATGCAATTAGAAAAAGCGCTAAATCCTAATATCTCTAAGGGTTATTTTAATAAAAAAGCGTCCTTTATAGCCCGATTAGGTTCGGGTAGTGCCTGCCGCAGTATAGAAGGACCTGTTGTTATTTGGGGGAAACATCCCGCTATTAAAAACAGCTCAGACCTTTACGGGATAAAGACAGCATTTGATTTACATCCCAACTTTAAAAATTATTGCGACAGTATTTTATTGGTTGACAAAGGCGAAAAAACGGTATCGAGTTCTGTGGGACACGGTTTAATGAATAGCCATCCTTTTGCAAAAGAGCGTTTTATACAAGCCAATAATCACATTGAAGATATTGTAGCAATTCTTAAAAAGGGCGCTTTAAAAAAGTTTATCACCATTGTAGAAAGTGAAGCGCTGACCTTACACGCCATGATGATGACGAGCAATCCGTATTTTGTTTTAATGAAACCAAATACTTTAAAAATTATCAATAAAATTTGGGCATTTAGAAAATCTTCAAATTTAAATATGTGTTTTTCTTTAGATGCAGGTGCCAATGTACATCTTTTGTATCCGCAAAACGAAAAAGAACACACACAAGAATTTATACAAAAAGACTTATTACAATACTGCGAAAACGAACAGGTAATTCATGATTCTTTAGGTTTTGGCGCTCAATAAAAAGTGATTATGGAATCTTTAGCTCTTAAAACCAAGAAGCAATCATATCAAAAAACGTATATTTGCAGTTAGATTAAGGTTTAAAACAAATCAACCAAAATGAAAGGTCCTTTATTTTACGCTAAAATTTTATTATTTGGAGAGTATGGCATTATTAAAGACTCCAAAGGTTTGGCCATTCCTTACAACACTTACCAAGGTGCTTTAAAAAAGGAAGAATTCCTATCTGGAGCGGCTTTTAAATCGCATACCAACCTTAAAAAATTCTATACTTATTTATTTAATCTCGATGAATTTGATAAAGCCCAATTCGATTTAGCGGCTTTTAAAAAAGATCTTGATGAGGATATGTATTTCGATTCTAGTATTCCGCAAGGTTATGGCGTTGGCAGTTCGGGAGCTTTGGTTGCTGCTATTTACGATAAATACGCAAAAAATAAAATAACTGTTTTAGAAAATTTAACACGCGATAAATTACTGACTTTAAAAACGATTTTTTCTAAAATGGAATCTTTTTTTCATGGAAAAAGTTCAGGATTAGACCCGTTAAATAGTTATTTAAGCTTGCCTATTCTTATCAATTCAAGCGATAATTTAGAAGCCACAGGCATTCCTTCTCAAAAACCAGGTAAAGGGGGCGTCTTTTTGCTCGACTCTAAAATTGTTGGCGAAACAGGACCAATGGTAAGTATTTTTATGAATAAAATGAAGCATGAAGGTTTTAGAAATATGCTAAATCAAGATTTCGCCAAACACACCGATGCGTGTATTGACCACTTTCTTGCAGGCAATTTTAATGCGCTTTTTGGCGATGTAAAACAATTGTCAAAAATTGTGCTCAAAAATTTCAAACCGATGATTCCCAAAGCATTTCATAAGCTATGGCAACAGGGAATTACGACAAATGATTACTATTTAAAATTATGTGGTTCGGGAGGCGGTGGTTATATTTTAGGTTTTACCAAAGATTACGACAAAGCCAAAAAGATTTTAAAAGATTACGACTTAGAATTGGTTTACAGATTCTAATAACGCAAAAAACATTGGGCAATTTATTTTCTATTTCTACATGGACTTATTAGAAAAAGCCAAAGAAAATACAAGGCAAAAACAAAAAGAAGAGGCTTCTACTTTAATAAAACTACTCAGCTTATTTTCGGTTGTAAGGGGTATTAATATTCTTATAATTGTTATTGCACAATACCTAGCAGCCATTTTTATTTTTGCCCCTAAGCAGGGTCTGAAACATATTGTTTTAGATGTAGAACTTTATTTTATTGTCGTCGCCTCGGCTTGTGTCATTGCATCAGGCTATATTATCAATAATTTTTACGACGTTAAAAAAGATTTAATAAACAGGCCTCAAAAATACAGATTGGATAATATTGTTAGCCAAAAACTAAAATTACAGCTGTATTTTATTTTAAACTTTTTAGGGGTTATTTTTGGCTTTTTTGTCTCTTGGCGGGCGGCATTATTTTTTTCGACTTATATTTTTTTAATTTGGTTTTATTCTCATAAACTAAGACAACATCCTTTACTCGGCTTGTTTTCTGCTGTTACGCTTTCTATATTGCCTTTTTTCGCCGTTTTTGTTTACTATAAAAATTTTTCTACAATTATTTTTACACATGCCAGTTTTTTATTCTTTATATTGATTATTAGGGTATTGATAAAAGATCTTGAGAGTATTAAAGGAGACATCGTTCAGAATTACGTTACCATTCCAATTAAGTATGGCGAACGTTTTACCAAAATACTCATCAGTATAATTGCTTTGATGACTCTAGACCCTATTTATTTTTTGTGGAAATATCCAGAAATAGGCGCTATGAAATACTATTTTTATTTTGCAGTCCCCATTCTCGGTTTATTTACCGTAAAACTTTGGATAAATCAGTCAAACAAAAATTATATTCAATTGCACATTTTGCTCAAAATACTCATTGTTTTAGGTGTTTTTAGCTTGGCGCTGATCGATACTTCGGTTATCATAAAACGATTGATGTCTATTTAAAAAGACACCTATTTAATAAATTAGGAATCTTTGCTTTATGATTAAATTTAAAAAGCATAGTTTTGCCAAAAATTTAAAAAGATGACACCAAAAAACTCGTCGAGAGGACGACAAGATTCTAAAAAAACTTCCTTTAAAAGCACCAAAAGATTTAAACCAAAATTTAACAAAAGACAACTAGCAACCCCAAAAGGCACTAATCAAGAAAAAGACCCTTCAGAAGGGATTCGGTTAAACAAATACATTTCTAATGCAGGGATTTGCTCTAGACGCGAAGCCGATATTTATATTGCCGCGGGTAATGCTCAGGTTAACGAAAAAATTGTAACCCAAATGGGTTATAAAGTAAAGCCCACAGATGTTGTAAAATTTGACGGTTCGGTAATAAGCCCCGAGAAAAAACGCTATTTATTGTTAAACAAACCTAAAAATTACATCACCTCAACAGATGATGAGCGCGGTCGGAAAACGGTTTTAGAACTCATTGCAAATGCTTGTAATGAACGCCTGTATCCGGTAGGGAGGCTAGACAGAAATACAACAGGATTGCTTTTATTTACCAATGATGGCGATATGATTAAAAGATTAACAAACCCAAAAAATACAATTAAAAAGTTATATCATGTCAGCTTAGACAAAAAATTGGCTCTGGCCGATTTGCAAAAACTATCTGATAACTTTATGTTTGAAGGCAAGAGGGTTTTTGTTGATGCAATAAGTTATATTGCCAATGAATCTAAGTCAGAAATAGGTATTCAAATACATTCTGGACGCAATAAAATAATCAGAAAAATATTTGAACACCTAAGATACAGAGTCGTAAAACTTGACCGTGTTGTTTTTGCCGATTTAACCAAGAAAAATCTGCCAAGAGGCCGTTATAGAATGTTGACCGCCCAAGAGATTATCAATTTAAAAATGCTTTAGTACTATTGGTTACAAGTTGATTATCGTTATTTTTTGGCATGCTTTTTTTTAAAGGCTGTTGTACAAAGTAACGCAAAGCCTCACAAATACGTTTTGGCTAATCCCGATTTATCGGGATGTGGCCATCTCTTAATATAATGAGATGGCTGCGTTTTACGCGCAGTGACGGACATTTATTGGCCTCATTCGTTAGTAAAACCTATGTGTTTTAGGCATATAGTGGTTTGGTTTATTAATCAAATTTTTTCAAGCTGAGCTTTTCACCCTCAAAAACAGCATAGGTAAAATGGCTGACCCAATCGCCCAAATTAATGTAAGTACTCTTATCGTTAAGTTCAATTTCCATCGGGAGATGACGGTGCCCAAACACAAAATAATCGTAGTGTTTCTGACCGAGTAGTTCATGAGAATGCTGTACTAACCACTCTTTGTCGTGGCCTAAAAAAACCACATCTTCGTCTCCCGAAATAAGTTTGTTTTGAGTCGATAGATATTGTCCGAGACGCACACCTAAATCGGGGTGTAGCCATCTAAAAAGCCATTTAGAAAACGGATTTGTAAACACTTTTTTCATGCGTTTATAGCCTTTGTCTCCTGGGCCCAAACCATCGCCATGAGCGATATAAAATATTTTGTGGTTAAAAGTAAAAACAGTGGGTTTGTAATACACTTTTATACCGAGTTCTGTTTCAAAATAATCGCGCATCCACAAATCGTGATTGCCTACAAAAAAATGAATTTGAATACCAGAATCGCGTATTTCTGCCAATTTTCCTAAAATACGGACAAAGCCTTTTGGCACTACTGTTTTATATTCAAACCAAAAATCGAATAAATCGCCCAATAAAAAAAGCACATCGGCATCTTGTTTAATAATATCCAGCCATTTTAAGAATTTTTCTTCACGCACTTTACTCTCTTTTGGTGTGGGCGCACCAAAATGCTGGTCCGAGGCAAAATAGATTTTTTTTATGGAGGCGTTGGTCATACTTAATTATTGTCTGAAGCAAACCACTCGGCATAAGCGTTTGCAGTTTCGTAAAGTTTTAGGCTGTGAAGGTTGACGTTTTTTGGTAAATTATTTTTTATCCGCTCAGCGAAATCAAGCAGCATATTTTCGCTTGTTGGCTGATATTCTACCAAAACTATTTTGTGAGAATTTGAGGTTAAAATTGTTGCCAAATCTCTGTGAGGCGACTGGTTATTAAGAACGGTAGCGTGGTCAAAATTCGAAACGATTTCTTTATTTACAATCGTTTTTAAATCGCCAAAATCCATCACCATGCCGTTTTTTATATGTGTTAAATCGTTAATGGGTTTGCCAATAACAGTTACAAGTAATTTATAACTATGACCGTGAATATTTTTACATTTTCCGTCGTAGCCATACAAAGCATGGGCAGCTTCAAAGTTAAAATGTTTGGTAATGCGGATGTTACTCATATTAAGATTGCGCTTTGGTATTATTGTTTTAGCAAAACAAATATAGCTAAATGATTTTAGTTTAAATAACACCCAGTTCCTTACCTATTTTGGTAAAGGCAGCTATGGCTTTGTCAAGATGTTCTTTGGTATGAGCGGCAGAGAGTTGTACACGAATGCGCGCTTTGTCTTTGGGCACTACCGGAAAGAAAAATCCGACAACATAAATACCTTCGTCTAAAAGCATATTGGCCATGGTTTGCGATAGTTTGGCATCGCAGAGCATAACAGGTACAATAGCGGCATCTGCGCCCACCAAATCGAAACCAGCGGCTTCCATTTCTTTTCTGAAATAGTTGGCGTTAAATTCGAGTTTATCACGTAAAGTGGTGTCGTTAGCAATTATTTCGAAAACCTTAAGCGAAGCCCCTACAATGGCAGGCGACAGTGAATTTGAGAATAAATAAGGACGTGAACGTTGGCGTAAAATGTCGATAATTTCTTTTTCCCCTGTGGTATAACCACCCATAGCACCGCCCAACGCTTTTCCTAAAGTTCCGGTAATAATATCAACACGCCCCATCACATTTTTGAGCTCTAAAGTACCACGTCCTGTTTTACCGATGAATCCAGCGGCATGGCATTCGTCAACCATAACCATAGCGTCATATTTATCTGCTAAATCGCAGATTTTATCGAGCTGGGCAATAACGCCATCCATAGAAAAAACGCCGTCGGTCACAATAATTTTAAAACGATGCTTTTTTTCGTTGGCCACGATGAGTTGCTGTTCTAAACTAGCCATATCATTATTGTCATAACGGTAACGTGCTGCTTTACACAAGCGTACCCCGTCAATAATTGACGCGTGGTTTAAAGCGTCAGAAATTATAGCGTCTTCTGCACTGAGCAGAGGTTCAAAAACACCGCCATTGGCATCAAAAGCAGCGGCGTATAAAATGCTGTCTTCTGTTTGATAGAAGTCGGCTATTTTTTGTTCTAATTTTTTATGGATGTCTTGTGTGCCACAGATAAAACGTACCGACGACATGCCGTAACCATGCGTATCCATAGCGTCTTTAGCAGCCTGAATTACTTCTTTGTTATTCGACAGACCTAAGTAATTATTGGCACAAAAATTAATAACTTCATCACCCGTTTCAAGTTTTATAACCGCACTTTGCGAAGAACTGATAATACGTTCAGATTTGTATAAGCCCGCTTCTTTTATATTTTTAATTTCGTTTTGTAAATGGTTTTTTATAGCGCCGTACATAGTGATATATTTTTGTACAAAAGTAGTGAAATTAAGGACTATATATTGTAGCCTTCCCCTTTTTAGGACACCTCTAAATTCGACAAAATATTGTAATTATTGTCAGATTTGTTAAAGAATTTAAATTCTTTAACAAATCTTGGTATATACTCTCTAGGAGGCTTGTCTCTTAATGATTTATGTGGGTGATTGTTATTGTATTCTTCCATCCAATTTTTTGTCAGTTTTCGTAATTGATGTAAATCATTAAACCAAAAAGCATCTAATACATCTTCTCTGTAAAATCTATTAAAGCGTTCTATATAGCCATTTTGCATAGGCTTTCCTGGTTGTGTATATCTTAATTCTATTCTCTTTTTTTCACACCATTGTTGTAATCTCTTAGAGATAAACTCAGGACCATTATCGCATCGTAGTATCTCTGGCAAGCCTATTTCTTCCTCTAGTTGTTCTAGTGTTTCTATAACTCTTATAGAAGGGTAATTTAACCCTACATCAATAGCCAGTGCTTCTCTGTTACAATCATCTATAACATTAAAGGTACGTACCTTTCTGCCATCATAAAGAGCATCACTCATAAAATCCATACTCCAACATACATTGAGATCTTTAGGCGCTACTAAAGGATTCTTAACTCTACTTATCAAACGCTTTTTATGTTTACGTCTTAAACTTAATTTCATATTTCTATACACGCGTAATACACGTTTACGATTCCATTTATAGCCTTCACGACGAAGTTTTTTATAATACTCATCAAAACCACGAGTGGGATAAGATTCAGCTAACTCCTTTAGCTTATCTATGAGTTCTCCATCATCTTTTTTTGTTTGATAGTACCACATAGAACGGGTAAAATCTATGGTTTCACAAGCCCGTTTGATTGGAACATTAAAAGATTCTATAAGATAGCCCGCACGATGTTTCTTATCGGAAGGCTTTAGAACTTTTTTGACAATACAGCCTTTAACATTGTATTATCTAGACTAACATCTGCAAACATTTGTTTAAGCTTTGCATTTTCTGACTCTAATTCCTTTAGACGCTTTAATTGACTTAATTCCATGCCGCTAAAACGCTTGCGCCAGTAATAAAATGTACTCTTGTCTATACCCAGCTCTCTGGATATCTCGCTAACACTTCTTCCTTGTTCGTTCTCCTTTAGAGCCTTGATGATTTGGCTCTCTGTAAATTTGCTTCTTTTCATAATGACAGTTAAAATTTAAAATTAATAAAAATTCGAATTATAAACTGTCCGATTTTTAGGGAAGGCTACAAGCTACAGAATCTGTTATGATTAAATGGGTTTTAAATTAGACATGTTGTAATATTTATTTTATCACTTTTAACTGGAGGAATTTCCCTCCGTTTTAATCGCTATTAATGATCGTGTTAATTGTTAGCTCAAAGCCAAATTTTTCTAATGAGGTTCAAATATGGGGAATAGTTTTACCAAGTATATATTATTACAGTAAATAAAATGTATTGTTTTGAGGGGCGTAAGCCATTTTGAGCGTACAAATTTCAGCACACCCTCCTTGATCAAGACATTCTCCAATTAATCTTCCACAAGAAATTTTACCGGCACACTCTTTATCCCAACTAGCGCCTCCATTGTTACAACTTACTTGATATCTTTTCTTTGATTGTAACTCTTTCAATTTACTAGAATTTTCTATAATGAAAAAATCAGGTTCAGATTCTTTGTAATCTTTGAGAGTGATAGTATTATCTTTTTTATTCCATACATAGTCAATGTAAATTACATTTTCTTCGTTAGTTTTTAATTTCATTGAAGACACTTGGTCAAAAAAGTCTTCAAACATTAAACTGTTATTTTTTAATCTATCAAGTTGTTCATTATTATCAGAGCAAGAAAAAAACAATCCTATTATGGATATTAGGCAGAATATACATATATTTTTCATAATTAAAATTTTTAAAAGTTAATTGCGCCTTATGGCGTCTTATTTTGTTAACTATTAATTTTATAACATAAGTTAGTTAACGGGTACTTTATAAAGGTTCTAAACAATAGCTTTATAAAAGCGCTATTTTGGTAGTTTAGTGGTAAGTGGTATCTTTGACGCACTTTCCTCCGGTTATTTTTTGTTTATCTCATAAGCAAAAGGGTTTTAAATTAGACATGTTGTAATATTTATTTTATCACTTTTAACCGGAGGGATTTTTCTCCGTTTTTAATCGCTGTTAATGAACGTGTTAATTGATAATTCAAATTTAAGCAGATTTTCATAAATACTACTAGCGGAATTAGGTAATATAAAAATTACCTAAAATCGCTAGACACAAAATTTATAATCGCTTATTTTTGTGAGTATTATAATTTAAAAGTTATTTAACAAAAACAAAATACCACCTCCATTTTTAAGGCTCTAGCGTTTTTAGGTAGTTTTTAATCTAGCGAAATCGCTAGAAAATCAATGAAAACATTTGTTTTTCTGTTAGTTACAGTCAAGTCTTGATTCTTTCAGCGTAGCGGTCTAACACCTTATAATCGGATGTCTTATGATAAAATGAGCCCCCTTTTTGTCTGCAACAGCTTATTAACTTACTTTTGACCTTTTAAAATAATTTATGTCAAGAGACGAAAAATTAAAAGAAGATTTTAAAGCTGTTAAAGCGCTCGTAGCCGAAAAATTTACAGGTGGCGAACTACCCGATTTAGACGCTATTATTTATTTAATAGGTGTTCAAGAATTAGGCAAAGGACATCAGAAATTTAAAAAAGACGATAATGTAAACCTTATGCACATTGCTATTTGTAGATTATTAGAACCTCTAGGCTATTACGAATTTGAGTTTTTTGATGCCGATGGCTGGCCACATTATAAAGTTAAAGAAGAATTGCCCTTTTTAAAACCAGGCGAACAAAGCATTTTGATGAAAGAAGCCATTGTTTTTTATTTTAAAGAGAAAGGGCTGATATAATTTCGGGAATCCACTTCTCGAGACAGAGATTCTTCACTTCGCTTTACTTCGTTCAGAATGACATTGTCATTCCGATGGAGTGCTGAAGAGCACGACGAGGAATCTCATAAAAGTAAAGAGATTATACGCCTCATTTTAATTCTTTCCGCCATAGTCAGGCAGGTAGAATGACGCTGATTGTTTATGATATTTATAAAGAATTAACTGCGTAAATCTTATTAAATCTGCGTTATCTGTGTGCTATTTCTGAGTCTTTAACCCAATAAACTATTTGTTGTTTAGAACAATGTATGAAATGAACATCCCTGATTTTTAACTCCCTGCTTCTACACAACCCTATAAATCTTTCCCGGAATGGGCTGTACCAAACCGCTCATTTCTAAGTTAAACAAAATGCTAACCGCTTTATGGATAGGCATATCACAATGTAAAGCTATTTGGTCGAGTTGCTGTTTGCCATTGTCTTTTAAAAAATTGTAAATCGGTTTTTCTTCGGTTTTAAGTTGTACAAACAACTTTTTTTGAACTGTTTTAACAGCTGTTTCTTTTCCCCAATTAAGCAGGTAGCTTAAATCGGCAACCGAACTCAACAAAGCGGCCCGATTGGTTTTTATCAAATTGTTACAGCCTTTGCTGTAGGTGTCAGTTAATTTTCCGGGCACAGCAAACACATCGCGGTTATACGAATTGGCCAAATCGGCCGTAATTAATGAGCCTCCTTTGGCGGCCGATTCTATAACGATAGTGGCTTCAGACAAGCCTGCAATTATGCGATTTCGTTTGACAAAATTTTCCTTTTCTGGTTTTGAACCCGACCAAAATTCGGTAAACAAACCCCCATTTTTTTGCATTTCTGATGCCGTTTTTCTGTGAACAGACGGATACAGCCTGTCCAAACCATGTGCCAAAACAGCGATGGTTTGTAAATTGTGTTTTACAGCCAATTTATGGGCGTAGATATCAACGCCATAAGCCAATCCACTTACAATAATGGGGTTATAAGAAATTAAACTTTCAACCAATTCTTCTAGAACACTTTTCCCGTAGCTGGTAATATTACGCGTGCCCACAATGCTGATTATTTTCCTATCTTTAAGATTGATATCCCCTTTTGAAAACAGCACTATGGGTGCATCGGCACAATGTTTTAATTTATCGGGATAGTGGCCATCTGTAATCAGGCTGTAGCCGATGTTGTTTTTGGCAATGAATTCCAATTCTTTTTCGGCTTGTTCAAATAAACTTTTCTTTTTTAAGGACTTAACAACATACAATCCGATGCCTGCTATTTTTGACAGGTTAGAAGCTTTTTCGTCAAAAATTGATTGCGCATCGCCACAGTGCACCAATAATTTTTTGGCATTTATGGCGCCAACACCTTCGGCTTTTTGAAGCGCCAAATAATAAAGCAAATCCTTTTTAGACATAAAAAAGTGTAATAAAGCCCTAAGGTAGTAAGAATTGTTAATAAAAAAGCAAGTGTAATTATAATTTGTGGCCGTAATTTTTTTACATTTGTTTTTGATGAAATTGGCCAGTTACATAAGCGATTTATTATACCGATATGAATGTGTTATCATACCTGAATTTGGGGGATTTGTAACCACATTAAAACCGACTATTTTCAATCCAAAAAACAACACTTTTTATCCGCCAAGCAAAGCCATTTCTTTTAATGCCAATTTGGTTCACAATGACGGTTTGTTGGCTAATTACATGGCTAAAGTTGAGAAATGCTCTTACACAGAGGCCACAAATAAGATAAAAAATATTTTAGCTTCTTGGCAAAAAGACTTGCATTCTAACAATATTATTGAACTTGACAAAATAGGAAGCTTTACACAAAACCCAGAAGGCAAAATTATTTTTGATCCACAAGGGAGCACCAACTATTTAACAGATTCTTACGGATTGAGCCCTCTAATTGCTTCAAAAGTAGCCAAAGACAATGCCCCAGTAACCCTAGTTAATCATCAGGTAAGGCCGTATTTAAAATATGCCGCCGTTTTTGTTTTAGGACTTTCAACCATAGGATTTGGCAACAGATTTTATCAAAATTATAGAACAAACCAACAGGTTCAGTTTGCCCAAGCGCAACAAAAAGCAGTTGAAAGCAAAATACAATCGGCTACCTTTACCATAAGCAATCCGCTGCCAAGCATAACACTTCACAACACGTATATTTCTAACAATTTTTATGTGGTTGCAGGGGCTTTTAGAGAGCCACTAAATGCAAAAAAGAAGTTAAGAGAACTCAAAAACAAAGGTTTTGATGCAGCCATAATTGGCAAAAACAAATGGCAATTAACCCAAGTGGCATTTGGTAGTTATGCTACAAAAAAAGAAGCCACAAAGCAACTTTACAAGATAAGAGCAACCTACGAGAAAGACGCATGGTTGTTGGTAAAAAAATAGTAAGTAATCATACAAAAATTTTATAAATCTGGTCATTGCGAATGAGGGACGATTGAAGTAATCTCTTTATCTATTATAGAGACTGCCCGCCAAAAAAACTGCTTTATACTTGGCAGTTCACATTCTAAAAAATAGAGATACGCAGTGACACACACACAAATTTATGACAGCTAAAACCCCAAAAGACTCGTTAACCACTTTAACCGATATGGTGCTACCAGGCGAAACCAATCCACTTGACAATTTATTTGGAGGTGAATTATTAGCAAGGATGGATCGCGCTTCTAGTATTGCGGCGCAACGGCATTCAAGGCGTATTGTGGTAACCGCCTCTGTAAATCATGTGCATTTTGCCAAAGCGGTTCCTGTTGGTAGCGTTGTGACAATTCAGGCCAAAGTGTCGCGGGTATTTACCTCGTCTATGGAAATTTATTTAGACGTGTGGATAGAAGACCGCGAAACAGGTAATCGCACAAAAGTTAACGAAGCCATTTATACTTTTGTGGCTGTTGACCGCACGGGGACGCCTGTTAAAATCCCGCAAGTTATACCCGAAACCAAACTTGAAAAAGAACGTTATGAAGGGGCTTTGCGCCGCAAGCAATTGAGTTTGGTTTTATCAGGCCGTATGAAACCCCAAGATGCCACAGAATTAAAGGCTTTGTTTGCTTAAAAAAGCATAATTAAAAATGAGGTTGTTGCAAATTGCGACTACCTTAAAAAAATAAAATTACCGCTATTTCTGTGAAATGCCCGATTACTAATTACTTTCAAATTGATTTTCTATAAATTTAGAAAGAAAAAAGAAAGTTAAACAACGACATCTTATACCTTATTTTTAAAAGTTAAACACTAAATAAAGGGGAATTTTCCCCCTAAAATCTAGCGATTCCGCTAGACCGAAAACTAGCGAAATCGCTAGACGCTCCTTTCGGGGGGGGGGTAATGGTGTTTTAAAAAATCTAAAAAAATTAACAATCACCAAAACAATGTGTTATAAATTTATCCTCTAGCGATTTTAGGTAATTTTAAAAATACCTATTTCCGCTAGAGGCTTATATTGAAAATAATTTTACATTTGGGATAACAATTAAAAGCTGATTTTCAGCAATTAACATACGGAGAAAAATTCCTCCGGTTAAAAAGTTAAAAAATAAATATTACAACATGTCTAATTTAAAACCCTTTTGCCTATAAGATAAACAAAAAATAACCGGAGGAAAGTGCGTCAAAGATACCACTTACCACTAAACTACCAAAATAGCGCTTTTATAAAGCTATTGTTTAGAACCTTTATAAAGTACCCGTTAACTAACTTATGTTATAAAATTAATAGTTAACAAAATAAGACGCCATAAGGCGCAATTAACTTTTAAAAATTTTAATTATGAAAAAATTAATATTTATATTATGTATGGTCTTTACATTAGCATTTGCAAATGAATCTTTTGCTAATACAAAAACTCCTTTTACAAAAAATGAAACTATGCAATTAACTAAATCTAAACCAGATTTTGTTGTTCCAATTTGTTGGTTTGAGTATACACATTATGTAATTGAATATCCAAATGGAACTAAGATTACATATACGCATACAACGGTTAAATGTGCAGTAATAGTAATTTAGCCTTTAATAGTAATTTAACCTTTATCCACTGCTTATTTTTAAATAAGTAGTGGATATTAAAATCTAATATATATGAAAAAAACATTTATTATTTTAATTGCATTTTTTTTTATAAACACTGGCTTTTCTCAGGGAATTAAAGTGTTGTATAGCAGAAAGCATGTAGTTCCTCAAAAAATGCTTGATGACAATGCAAATTATCCTTTAATTATAAAAAATCTATTAAAAGAGAAAAAAAAGATTGATTACTTTACGCTAATACATTTTAATAACGAATCTTTATATTATCCAATATCAAAATTAGAATTTAAAGATGTAATTGAAAAAATGAATCTTGGAGATACCACTGTAGTAAAAGGGAAAATAATTAATATAGGAGTAACCAAAACCGTTATTTATAAAAATTTTAAAAAAGATAGTTTAAGAAATGAATTAACTTTTGCAGGTAAAAATTATAGTATAAAAGATAAAATTCCCAATTTTAATTGGCAATATACCAATGATACTAAAATGGTAAAAAACATAACTCTTAAAAAGGCAGTGGGTACCTACCAACATAAAGTTGTAACCGCTTGGTATGCAGAAAGTATTCCCGTTAAAAATGGCCCTTATTACTATGCTGGTTTACCAGGATTAATTTTAGAATTAAAATTTGCACAAGTTAGGTTTAAAGCAGTAAATATTAAATATTTAAAAGAAAATCCAAAAATAAGACCACCTAAAAATTTACAGCCTTATATCACTGATAAAGAATTATATGAGAATATAACAAAATTAAGATAAATAAAAAAACCAATTTTGGTAAAGTATTCTAATTAGGCGACTTACATTTTAATAAATTGTGGTAGGTATAAATTATCCATTTAAAAAAAATATGAAAAAATTAATATTACTGGCTATTGCTACTTTAGCGATAAATAATAGTTTTTCGCAAAACCTAAAAGTATTGTACAGTGAAAAAGTTGTTATTCCATCATATATTTTGAAGAATTTAACAGAAAATGAAAAGGTAAATCTATTTAAGAAAAATCGATCTAAATATTATACCCTCATACATCAAAAAAACAAATCAGTTTATTTTTTAATACCAAAAATAAAACATATTGAGGATACCATAAAAAGGTTAGGTAGTCATAAAGTCATTATAAATAAGGTAATTAAAATAAGAGGGCTAACTAAAAATATAATCTATAAAAATTTAAAACAAGATACTTTTATTAACGAACGTACTTTTCTTTCTAAAGATTATAATATTAAAGACAAACTGCCAGTTTATAACTGGCATTTAATTAATGAAGTTAAAAAAATAAATGAGATAAATACAAGTAAAGCTGAAACCACTTACAATAATACTCTAATAACAGCATGGTATGCAAAAAGTATCCCTATAAATGATGGGCCAAGCTTATTTTACGGTTTACCAGGTTTAATAATAGAATTAAATTATGGGAATAAAAAAATTATAGAATTTTATGATATTAAGTTTTTAAAAGAGAGTAAACCAATAAAACCACCTATAAATATAGCCTCTTACATAACTTATCAACAATACAATAAAGAAATTAAACAATTACAAAGAGATATGTTATTAGGTAAATGCGATACTTGTCAAAAAAATAGTATTAAATGAAAAGATCAATTGTGTTCTTATTCGTTTTTATTTCAAGCAGTATTTATAGTCAAGTTGTCATTAAAGGAAATATAAAAAATAAAAATGGAAAAATATTAGAAAGTGCTAATATTCAAGTAATAAATCCATTATCTAATAAAACTATCAACTTTGTAACCTCAAATAATCAAGGAAATTATTTCATTGAAGTAAAAAAATTAAAAGCTTATTTAATAAAAGTAAGTTATTTAGGTTACCTGCCTAGTGTAAAAAAAATAAATTATACCAATCAAAAGGGAATCATAATAAATTTTATGCTTAACCCTTCAGAAAACAAATTAAATGAGGTGGTTTTGAATGCTGATGTTCCAGCAATTATCATGAAAAAAGATACTGTTATTTACAATGTGGGTAAATTTATGAATGGAACTGAAGAAAATCTAAAAGACATCATAAAAAAACTACCAAATTTAGATATTGATGAAAATGGAAAAATTTTGAATAATGGCAAAAAAATTGATAAACTATTAATTAACGGTACAAGTTTTTTTGGAGATCAGCATCAACTAGCGACAAATAATATTGCTTCAGAAATGGTAAAAAACATACAATTAATCAGAAATTACAAGGGTAATTTTAATATTAATAATGATAAAAAAAGCGGAATTGTAGCCTTAAATGTAAACTTAAAAAAACAATATAAAAACAAAATAGTAGGTAATACAAATGCTGGGCTAGGCTATAAAAATAAATACAGTATGCATTTTAGTAGTTTTAGTTTCAAAAAGAAACTAAAACTAGCCTTAATATCTGATTTAAATAATACGGGTAAAAAATCTATTACGCTGCAAGATTATTTAAGTTTTAGAGGGGGTATTAAAATTTTTTTAAATAACAATGAATCTGTAGGTGTAAAATCCTTTAATATGGAGGATATTCCTTCCTTTTTAACCAAAGACAATAACGTAAAGGACAACGCTTCAAAATTTTCTGCCCTTAATATGATTTTTACTCCAAACAATAAGTTTAGAATAACGGTATTTTCAATTATAAATAAATCAAACCAACACCTATCACAAGATATAACTAGAAATTATTTTAGTGCAATAATCCCTTTTAAAAGTTTTGAAAACATTAAAGGTTCAAATGATTATTTTTTAGAAACATCAGTAGCAAAATTCATATATAAAATTAATAATAATTCAATTTTAAAGTATATAACAAATGCTAATTTTCTAAATAATGACAAATCTAATCAAATAAATAATATTTCGAATTCAGCAATTAATAAAGAATTAAATAAAAACAGAACTTTTGTTTATGGGCAGGAACTAAAATATAGCAAAAGAATAAATCCATTTCATTTTATTTCAATAAACTTTTTTCAAGATTATTCATTCAAAAAAAGCAAGTATTTAACAAGTTCAAACTTTCCTTTTTTAAATTTAGAGTTTTCTAATAATAATTATAGTGTGTTTCAACAAAAAAGAATAAAAAAACACACAATTGGATTTGAAACAAATTATAATATAAAATTTAAACAACATCGCCAACTTAATTTGGATTTAGGCGCAAACTATAGTAATCATGATTTTAACGCTAATGTTAAAAATTATAATGACTTTTATAATAAAATCTCTTTACTTAAAGATGACCATTATTTAGGAATGAACTTTAAATTTAAACCAAGAGGTATAATACAGCTCAGTTTAGGTGTAAACTACCACTATATTCACTTAAAGTATAATTCCATATTAACTAAAAGATTTAATTTAATTTATAAAAAAGCAAATTTATTATTTAGGTTTGGATTAAACCATAATTTAAGCTTATCCTATAATTTTTCTGATACCTTTATACCAATTGATAATTTATTAGAAAATAAATTAATAAAGGATTATAGAACAATTTACACTGAGAGTAATTTAAGTTTCAATAGTTTATTACCTATGCATAGATTTGGATTAAACTACTTTTTATACAATTTACCTTCAAGAATATTAGTTGCATTTAGTGCTTCTTATAGTAATCAAGCTAAAAGTATTGCCGAGAATATACTTTTTTCCAATAATAATTTATCTGAAATTCAATTTAAATTATCGCCTTTAAATAAAACAACTAATCTTATATTTATAATGAATAAAACGTTTAAGAAAACACCTTATTCCTTAAAATTTAAATCCTATTATAATAAAGTAGTACGAGATAATTTTTCTAAAAATAAACAAAATGAATTGTTATTCACCAACATTTCTAGCAGACTTATATTTTATTCAAAGTTTAAAAGTTCAATTTTAAACTTTGGATTAGGAATTAAGCTAAAAACCAATCATCTTTCTTTTAAGGAAAGTAATATTAATTTTACCGAATATCATCCATTTATAAACTTAAATGGTACGTTTAATAAAAATATAATTTGGTTCATAGATTTTAATTATATAAAATATAATTCAGAAAGCACCCAAAAAGACTTATTTGAATTTAGCCCAAAATTAATTTATAAGGCTATTAATAAAAAATGGGAATTTTCATTAATAGGTCATGATATTTTTAATATTAATAACACGAATCTTATAAAAACAAATAGTTATCCTAGCTATTATGAGGAAAAAATATTTAAATCATTAGCAGGCTATGTTTCGTTTAATGTAAAATATAAATTTTGATATTGTTTTTAAAGGCTGTTTTTTATTTATAATAGCAAAAATCAGACCTATAGTATTGTTTCTTTTTAATTGAGCAATGCTATTTGTAAAATTAAAAACATATTTATGAACAGAGAAAGTTTATAGACCTATTTTAACGGGTTGGGTAGGTGTATTGGTGTAGGAACAATTATTGATAATGGTGCCGATTATACCATTAGAACCGCAAATAAATTACAATATTATTTTAAACATAAATGGACACATGTACAATAACAAACAATTAATAAAAAGAGCCGGCTTTATGCTGGCTCTTACCCTACTTTTGTTAGGTAATAAAGGTAAAGCACAAGCAAAATATTCTTTACAAATAACAAAAGGTTATGCCGTATCGGAAGATGCAAATGTTAATGGTACAAATATTGAAATTAGTATAAGTAGCCCCCTATGGAAGTTTATTAGTATTGGTATTTACAACGATTATTCAAGTGTTGATAACCTTCAAACAAAATTTAATAGTAGTGGCAGTCGTCAAAACAAGTTTTTTATTCCTCCAAAATTAGATGTTTATATCAAATCTCTAACAGTATCAGATGCTTATAACTTTGACCAAAAAGAAGTGTCGTTCTCTTCATTAGGTCTAGAAACAGTTTTCAAATTTAAAGTTTTCAAAAAATTTGAAACAAGGTTTTATTTAGGTATGGGGATAACACAACGCAAATTATCTGCTATGTTTTTATCAGATTTTAAATACAATTTAACAACAAATAAAATCATTGAATATACGCCTGCAACTATTTTTATAAAAGCAACCGAATTATCGTTTAGATATGGTGTCATGTTTGACTATAAATTATCTTAAAAACTATATATTACACTGCAAGTTGGGAATAATACTTCTTCTTTCAGAAAATATAATACGGGCAATACCAATTATGCTAAAGCCAATCTAGGTGTTAGTATTAAACTATAAATGAGCATTTAAAAAAAATACTGTCCTATGAAAAATAATTATAAAGAGAGAATAGTTTATACCTCCCCCGAAACCTAACTTTTTATCTTGATGTGTATCAGGGATTGGATTTAGATGTAAATTTATTACAGGATGTAGTGATAATCCTAATAAAAATAACATTGATTTTACAAGTAATAAAGATGAAGATTTTAGATGGGTAAATGCAGTAATGTTTTTTGAAAAAGATGAAGTTATTATTAAATTTGATGAAAATATAGATTGGACCGAATATGAAGATTAACAGTGTTTTAATTAGTAGGGGTAAGTTTATCTTAGCTCTATTTTTCTTATTCTTTAATTTATCATGCCAAACAGTTTTAAGAACTATTGCAGGAGTTAAAAAACCCAAGTATGAGACTGAAAAATCAATTGTCAATTTTTTAAATAAAAAAGAGATTGATTTGAGTTTAAATTATTTTATAAGCAAAACAGAAAGAGAATATGTTTATAAGAATTTTATATTGCCAAGAAAAATTCTTTTTAAAAACAAGATAAATATGACTTATATAAGTCAATCAAACTGCGCACCAGATATTCTCAGTGTTTATAAAAGTCAAAAAGAGTCTATAAAAGAGAGTCTAACAAATAAAATCCTTATTAATTTTAATAAAGACACCATACCTAGATTAGAAAAATTCACTTTTTATAACGATAATATTTTAGGATATAACGGTGTAGAGAAAAGCTTACCTAAAACAAAATTTATTATAGTATATCATTGGGCAAAATTTTTACCTAATAAATTTTTTGAAGAGATTAAAGAATTACAAAATCTGGCTAAAAACAATGATGATCTCGGGCTTGTTCTTGTAAATATAGACTTTATGAATTCTAATTTAAAACAATAATAGATTTTACATCTTATAAATCCACAAAGCCGGGTTTACTGTTTTTACCTCTTTAAAAAGCACAAAAGCCAAAATGGTTTTACCTGTCGATTTGTCGGTGTGAACAGTGCCAATATTTTGTTTTGTGCTAAGCATCTGGCCTTTTGAAACAATAACCACATCGAGGTTTTTGTAAACACTAATGTAATTACCATGCTGTATTAAAACGGCTTTTTGCCCCCCCGGAATGAGTTGTATGGCCAATACTTTCCCGTTAAAAACAGTACGCGCATAAGCCCCTTTTTCGGTAGCTATACGCACACCATTGCTCTGAATGGTAGCTGTTTTTACTACCGGATGACGTTGTGTGCCGTACCCCAATACCACCAAACCTTTGGCTACAGGCCAAGGTAGTTTCCCTTTATTGGCAGTAAATTCTGCAGCCAGTAATTTGGCCTCTGCGGTTAATTTAAAGACGCTTCCGGTTTTGTTACTCGCCGCAATGGCATCGCGAATTAGTTTTTTGATTTTGCGATTTAAATTGCGGTCTTCTTTTTGCTTTTTACGGATTTCGGTCAAGTATTTTTTTTCTCTTCTCTTAATTTTAGCAATTAATTTTTTCTGATTTACTTTTTCAATTTTTATACTGTCTTGCTCTTTTTGAGTTTCTATAAGCAGGGTATCTTTTGATGCTTTTTTGAATTGAAGGGCAGTATTAAATTGTTTTAAATTTTGAGTTTGGAGGCTTATTTCTTCGCCTTGACGCCTGCGATAAACAGTGTACTGTTTCATGTATTTAAGCCTGTTATAGGCCTGTGTAAAATTGGATGAAGACACCACAAAAAGCATTCGGCTTTCTTTTGATTTACTTTTATACGATTTCACTATCATAGCGGCATAATCGGCTTTTAATTGTTGTAACGATTTTTCTAACTGTTTTATTTTTAGCTCATTATCAGTTATTTCTGAGGTCAATAAGCTTGTTTCTAAATTAATGGTACTCAAGAGTTTGGCACGTGTTTTAATACGCCTATCCAAATCGGTTACTTGAGATAGGAGGGACTTTTCTTTGGTTTTTGTTTTAAACAGCAACCTGTTTATTTGCCGTATTTCTTTTTTGAGTTGCCGCCGTTTTAACTCCAACTCTTTTTTTGTTTGTGCCTGAGTGGCCGTAGAAAACAAGAGCAATAGTGCTATAAAAAAAGCTTTTAAAACCACGCTGTATTTTTTATTGAAAATCATTTAATTTCAATTGATTTATAGCCCTTGGGTATTTTAAAAGGAAAACTGATTGGCTTGTTAAATTTTAGTGATTTATATATTAAATTTATTTTAATGACCTCTTTTTTGCTTTGCGCAACAACCTGTATTTTATTGGGGTAGAAATTGGGCGTAGAAGTATCGAATCCCAAATAACTAAAACTCAAAAATTCCTTTTTATTCTTAGCAAATTTTTGCTTGTTTAATTTAAAATTACTTGAATTAACCCAAAAAGTCACCTTTTTACCCGCTATTTTTTTCTTTACTTTTAATTGGTAGCTATTGTTTATAATAGCCAGGATTAATTTTTTACCAGAAAGCGGATAAACAGGTTCTGCAAATAGCAGGTTCTGTATTTTTTTAAAATCTAAATCGGTATTTAACCATTTGCTAAGTAGTGAAAAATCGCCATCAAAATAGGTTTTATCCAATTTTTCATAATAAAGAACATGTTTGGGTTTTATAAGCATTTTGGCCACAGGAATACCCCCAACTGCTGTTAAGCTAATCCAAATGGTACTGTCTTTTTTTAACCGCAATTTGGCGGTTATATTTCGTGTTTTTTTAGCCGCAATGTATTTGACTTTGATCTTGGCATTTATTGTGCTGGCGTTAATATTTGCCTCAAAGTTGTTTTTTAAAATTTGTGCTGTGCTTAAAGGTTTAACAGTTGTTTTTACCGCTACAGAAGTGCTTTTACAGGAAAAGAGAAAACCCGTAAAAATCAAAACTATAAATAGCTGTTTCGTCATGTATTTTTTATTAAAGTTGGGCAGCCAATTTTTTGTAATAGCTTGCTTTTTGTTTGTTATTTAAGCCGTTATAACTAACGCTATAGGCGAGGTAATATTTTTTTTGAGTGGGTTTGTCTATAACAAAATCGATACCGTTGTCTAAATGTTCTAAGGCTTTTTTATACATTTTTAAGGCATTACTTGCACGAGCTGCAAAAAGATATAAGGACGTTTGTGAAGGGAATAATTCCAATCCATCAATGGCATCATCTAACAGGTTTTTATAATTTGTTTGTTCTAATTCTATTTCTAAAATACTTCTTAAAATCTTAAAATCTTTGTTAGAATTATAAGTAGATTTTAATTCTTCTAAAGACAGCCCCACTTCTTTTTTTACATTTTTTTTCTTTTTAACCAAGGGTTCTACAAGGGCTCTTTTAAGTTTTTTTAATCTTGAATTTAAGCCCTGTTCTTTTTCTAAAGTAGCTATTAAATCTCTGGCTTTTTGTTTTTTATTGAGGGCTAAATACAGATTTAACAAACCTATTTTCTTAGTGGGATTAATGGCTGCTATTTTGAGCTGATAGGCTAGAGCTTCTGAATAGTTTCCTTGTGCTACGGCAATATTTTTGGCATGTGCTAACAGCCAAATATTTTGAGGTTCTTTTTTTAAGGCTTTATTGATAATTTGTTTGGCTTCAAAATAATTTTTAAGCCAGAAAAAGTTTTTTGAAAACTCAAATTGCACGCTTATGTTTGTGCTGTCTATGGCTTGACAGATTTCTAAAGCGAGAATGGCTTTGTCGTAATTTTCAATGGCTTTTTGCTGTAACGCTTCAAAAAAAGCAGCTTCAAAAGCCAATCTCTCGGGCTCTGACAGCTTTTTTTGTGCGTTTATTTCTAAAGGATGAAATCCTAAAAATAACAGAATAAAAAACAGACTCAAATACTTCATTTAAAAAAATTACAAACAATATATTTACACTATTCTAAAACAGAATAATCGCCCAAACTAACCGATGTAAAATCGCCGTTAAAAACAACATTATTGCCAATCATCGCTTTGTTTAACGAGGCATTACTTATTTTTACATTGTCTTGAATTAGCGATTCTGTAATGCTTGTATTTTCTACGATACTGTTGGAGCCTAAAGACACATTTGGCCCTACAGTACTATTTATAAGCTGTACATTTCTACCTATATAACAAGGTTGAATAATGGTTGAATTTATATTTTTAACATTGGTATCTACTAAATTTTCACCATCCTTTTGAGAAAATTCTAAGACAGCCGAATTGGTGGCTACGGTTATGGGTTTATTACCACAATCCATCCATGCATTTACCTGACCAGGTACAAATTGCAAGCCTTTTTGTTTTAGACTTTCTAAGGCATTTGTCAATTGAAACTCACCGTGTTCTTTTAAATCATTGTCTAATAAATACTGAATTTCATCACGTAAACGTTCGGTATTTTTAAAATAGTAAATGCCAATTATGGCCAAATCAGACACAAATTCTTTGGGTTTTTCAATAAAATCTGTAATAATACCATCCTTTACTTTTACCACACCAAACGCGCTGGGATCATCAACTTGTTTTACCCAAATAGCCCCATCTGCTTTAGCGTCTAGAGTGAAATCGGCTTTAAAAAGCGTATCGGCAAAAGCGATAACACAAGGGCCATTTAAAGATTCTTTGGCGCAATAAATGGCATGAGCCGTACCCAAAGCTTCTTTTTGCACAGTTACCCTACCTTTTGTATTTAATGCCTTGGCAATTTTGAGGAGATTTTCTTCGGTATTTTTAGGAAAAGTAGGACCGATAATAAACACAATCTCTTCTATTTCTTGCTTAACCACATTGGCAATATCTTCTACAAGACGGTGCACAATAGGTTTTCCTGCAATTTTTGTCAAAGGTTTTGGAATTGTTAATGTATGCGGCCGCAATCTGGAGCCGATACCCGCCATGGGAACAATAATTTTCATTTAGAATTTCAATTTTTTTTACGTTCTCAAAGATATTAAAATTAAAGCTTTAAATAATTAGTACAATTAAAAATAAAAACTAGAACACAGATAACGCTGATTAAACAGATATTCACAGATAAATCTGCGATAAATCATAAGAAATCTGTGACATCTGCGTTCTATTAATTAGCAATAAATAGGTATAAACCATTTTTAATAACTTCACAAGTATTGCATAATCAAAAATTTATAGCTCATTAAAAACTGTAAATAAAAGCACCTTTTTTTGAGACGTTATAAAAAGGGATATTTAGTTGCGTACAAGTTTGTTGCCAGCGTGCTACAAACGATTTATAATTGGTGTTATCGACAATAATGAGTTGCGGATTCAATTTTTCAATGAGCCTCTGTAAATTGATTTTTGGCGATTTTGTGAGTATAACTGTATCGACATTGTCGAGAGGTTCAAAAACACCATTTGCGTCAATTATTAAAACTTTTTGGCCATTTATCATAAATATATTTTGTTGTGTTTTAAAAAAGGTTACCTTTTCAATATGTGCTCCAACACAATAAGATTTTAAGATATAATCATTGCTGTTTTTGCTTAATAATTGAAGCCCTCGCCCTCTTTTTATGGCGATAAATGGGTCTTTGTAATTGTCAAAAACAATAAATTTATGAGAATTTGTAGCCGTATAGCTTTCGTAAAATAGAACAATTTGCAAGCTCAAAATCGCAAAGCATGTCAAGTAAATGGAAGTTATTGTTTTTCTGGTACGCCAATAATAGATTGAAAGAATAGCTAGATAACACAGAAGCATTAAAGTGAATGAAAAGGAGATATTTTTAAATAAAAAACTTTCTTGATGTGATACCCAAGTTATAAATACGTTTAAATAATGGATAATATATTGATAGTATTCAACTAAAAAATGGGGCAGAATATTTACAGAGGCCAGTAGTATAATAAGTAAGCCATAGCCTAAAATAAAACCAAGTAATGGAATTACAACCATATTGGTAAGAAAAAACAGGCCTGGGAATTGGTGAAAATAAAACAAACTCAGCGGTAAAACACCAATTTGAGCCGCTGTTGAAACACAAAACAGTTGCCAAAAATAAGTGACGATTTTTTGTTTGGGCCGCCAAAGACTTGCCAATTTTGGTTGCAGCGCCACAATGGCAATTACAGCAAAATAACTCATTTGAAACCCCACATTAAACAGGTAAGAAGGATTAAAAAGCAAAAGAAAAAATGCAGAAAGCGCTAAAACATTATAGATATCGGTTTTCCTGTTAGAAAACAGGGCGATACTTACAGCGGTAAACATGGTTGTAGCCCGAATAACAGAAGGGCTTAATCCTGCAATAATGGCGTAAATCCACAAGCTTAAAATTATAAGAATAAGCTTTATTTTTTTACCATTTTTAAACGTTTCAAGCGGTTTTAACACAAAACCAATAAGCATCATAATGATGCCAATATGCAGCCCCGAAATAGCTAAAATATGAACAGCCCCTGCGGCTACATAACTTTCGCGAAGCGTGGCAGATATCTGATTGCGTTCTCCTAAAAGCAAAGCTTTAACCACAGCCAATTCCTCACCTTTTAGGCCTTTACTAATCAAAGTTGCAACCACCTTTTTTCTAAAATCACCCGCCAAAGAGTAAATAGAAACTTTGCGTTTTTTTAAGATTTTAACAGCCTTAAAATCGGTATAAATTTGAGCGTATATATTCTGATTTTCTAAATATTTTTTATAGTTAAACTGAAAAGGATTTTTTGGTTTATTAATGGCTATAATTTTGGCATTGGTAAATAAAAATTGCCCAATTTTAAGCCTGTTATTTAAGCTGTCTTTTTTTATGTTTAACAGCAGTTTTCCGTTTGCCTTTTTGCTGTTTATTTGATGGACAAAAACTTCATATTTATTGTAATTTTTTGACGCTTTTAAAATGTTTTTTACTGATAAAATAAGGGTGTTTTCTTTAGCTATATAATGTGTGTAATGATTTTTAGAAAGGTTTTCTTTGGCCAAACCAGACCGCCCAATACCAATTATTACCATCGCAATAAAACCCGCTAAAGCAAAATAAAACCGCGGGTTTATAAAGTTGTTTACAATAAAGTAAACCAAGAAAATAAACGAGAGTCCAATACCTAACAGCCACTGTATTTGAGTATAAGAAAAACTTAAATACGGCCCTAAAATAAGCCCTACAATTAAAGCAAAACAAAGATGAAAAGAAAGGTGCTTTATCAAGAGTAAAAAATTTAGACGCCTAAAAATAAGCAATTTAAGATGATTAATAACTGTTTGCAGATAAAAAAGTTCTTGTTTAAATTTTGGAGGGTTTATATTTTAAATTTTCCGAAATTGCACTTTTTATCAATTCATTTTGAAGAACGGCAATAAAATTTCATTTAAGCACATTAATAAATTGGCCATTCCCGCTATTATTTCGGGCATTGCCGAACCATTGTTGTCTATTACTGATACGGCCGTTGTTGGAAACATATCAATAAATCCCATAGAATCTTTAGCAGCTGTTGGTATTGCGGGGTCATTTATTGCCGCACTTGTGTGGATTTTAGCACAGACCAGATCGGCCATTTCTGCCATTGTTTCAAATTATTTAGGCGCTAAAAAACTCGGTGAAATAAGTGATTTGCCAGCCCAAATAATCTTTATTAATATTTTTTTAAGTGTGGGCATTTATGCGGTGACTATATTCTTTGTAAAATTTATTTTCAAACTTTATAATGCCGATGGGCTGATTTTAAATTACGCTGTAGATTATTATAAAATACGCGCTTTAGGTTTGCCATTGACACTTTTTGTATTTTCGGTTTTTGGCGTTTTTCGCGGCATGCAAAATACTTTTTGGCCTATGGTAATTAGTATTGTTGGCGCCGTTTTAAATGTGGGTTTAGACTTTGCTTTGGTGTTTGGAATTGAGGGGTTTATTGAGCCTATGCATATTAAAGGCGCAGCTATTGCCAGTGTTATATCACAATTTATTATGGCTGCTATGGCTTTGGTTTTAATGTTAAAACACACCCCTTTTACATTGAGATTGAAGTTTCCATTTAACAAAGAACTAAAAAGATTATTGGCCTTAAGTGTTAATCTATTTATAAGAGCATTGGCGTTAAATGTAGCCTTGTATTTATCTAATGCCTACGCTACAAAATACGGCAATAATTTTATTGCCGCACAGACTATTGCTTTTCAAATTTGGTTGTTTTTTGCTTTTTTTATTGATGGCTATTCCAGCGTTGGTAACATTGTTTCAGGAAGATTATTAGGAGAAAAAAACTATAAATCTCTAAAAATATTAAGTAAAGATTTAAGCAGATACGCCATTTTAGTTTCCCTTTTTTTAGTGTTGATATGTGGTATTTTATACGAATATATAGGCCCTGTATTTACAAAAGATCCAATGGTAATAAACACTTTTAATGCTATTTTTTGGATGGTGTTATTAATGCAACCTTTAAATGCCATTGCTTTTGTTTACGATGGCTTATTTAAAGGCTTAGCCGAAGCAAAAACCTTACGTAATACCTTAATGACAGCTACTTTTTTAGGTTTTATACCTACTTTATTGATAGCCGATTATTTCAATTTAAAACTCTATGGTATTTGGATTGCTTTTTTTGTTTGGATGTTTTTAAGAGCGGCTATATTAAGGGTAAAATTCAAAGAGAAATATCTAAAAGCTGTCTAAGATAAGCTGTGCTGTTTTATCGCTCGCACCAACACCGCCTAATTTATCTTCTAATTCAAAATATGTTTCAAATATTTGGGCTCTTTTTTCTGTTTTTAAAATGCGATGGAGCTCTTTTTTTAAATTTTTAGAATTAAAAGTCTCCTGAATAAGTTCGGTAACCGCTTCTTTATTTAAGATGAGGTTTACCAACGAAATAAAATCTAATTTTACCAAGCGTTTGCCAATTTGATAAGACAACCAACTGCCTTTATAACACACAATTTCGGGTACTTTAAACAGTGCCGTTTCTAAAGTTGCCGTTCCAGAGGTTACAAGTGCTGCTGTTGAAACCGATAATAAATCGTATGTTTTATTAGCTATAAAATGAATGTTTGTACCTTTAATAAAAGTTTTGTAAAATTCAAAATCTTGACTTGGTGCACCTGCAATTACAAATTGATAATCTTTAAAATCGTTTGCAACCGACAGCATTACGGTAAGCATTTTTTTAATTTCTTGTTTTCTGCTGCCAGGTAAAATGGCAATTATAGGTTTGTTGTCTAACTGGTGTTTTTGTTGAAATTCATTTTCGTCAATAGGCTTTCTGTGTGCAATGGCATCTAACAAAGGATGTCCCACAAAATGTACTTTAAATTGATGTTTGTTTTCGTAAAAATCTTTTTCAAAAGGCAAAATAACATACATCGCATCAACAAACTGTTTTATGCTTTTTATCCGATTTTCTTTCCACGCCCAAATTTGAGGCGATATGTAATAATGAACCTTTATATTATGTGCTTTTGCAAATTTAGCAATGCGCATATTAAACCCCGGATAATCTACTAAAATAAGGGCATCGGGTTTAAAATTTAAAAGGTCTTTTTTACAAAATTTAAGGTTATTTGTAATGGTTCTAATATTGAGAAGAACTTCTAAAAACCCCATAAAAGCCAAATCCTTATAGTGTTTTACAAGATGGCCGCCAACAGATTGCATCAAATCGCCACCCCAAAATCTGAACTGTGCATTTTGATCTTTTTCTTTTAAAGATTTCATCAAATTAGAGGCATGTAAATCTCCTGATGCTTCGCCTGCTATGATGTAATATTTCATCGTTTTTATATTGTGTTAAGGATAAATCTCTTACAAAAATTGGGTTATTAAAACCAAAAAGGCTATTAAAAAACTGGCCAGAACAACCCCTTTGGCGCGATAATCTTGTTTCTTTTTTAGAAAAATAAAGAATACAAACAGATTGGGCAAAGCCGATAAGCCAAGTATTTTTCCGAATAAATTATTTTCAAGAAGAAATGGAATTGTGTTTTGAGAATTAAAATCCACAAAAAACTCCAAAAAGGCAAATCCTCCAAATGCAGTTGCTATAATCCCTACAATAAATCCGATGCCAATTTCCTTTTTTACCATTTAATTACAGGCTCCAACTGTTTAAATTTTGAATAAAATGATGCGCTGTTAAATCGAATTGTACTGGTACAATAGAAATGTAATTGTTAGAAAGCGCCCACATATCGGTATCTTCACCGTGATCTAAATTTACAAAAGTACCCGTAAGCCAATAATATTCCTTGCCTTGTGGATTAATACGCTTGTCAAATTCTTCTTTCCAATTGGCACGCGCCTGTCTGCAAATTTTAATACCCTTAAAAACACCTTCTTTTGTTTTGGGAAAGTTTACATTTAAAACAATACCATCGGGTAAACCGTTGTCTAAAACATTTTGAGCTATTTTTTTTATATAAGCTTTTAGCCCTATAAAATTGGCTTTCCAAGTGTAGTCTAAAAGAGAAAAACCAATGGCAGGAACCCCTTCAATACCCGCCTCAACGGCAGCACTCATGGTGCCAGAATAAATTACATTTATAGAGGCATTTGACCCGTGGTTTATGCCCGAAACACACAAATCGGGTTTCTTATTTAAAATTTCGTTGACGGCAAGTTTGACACAATCGGCAGGAGTGCCCGAACATTTGTATTCTATTTGAGGGCCATCGTCGTCTGTATTTATAGGATTACAATGTAAGGTAGAGTCCAGAGTAATGGCATGTCCCATACCGCTTTGAGGGCTGTCTGGCGCCACAACAACCACATCGCCAAGATCGTTCATGGCATCAATCAAAGTGCGTATTCCTGGCGCTGTAATACCATCGTCATTGGTGACTAAAATTAAGGGTCTTTTTTTCATATAAATTCTGATGAGTGACCACAAATTTAAGCTAAATTTTGGTTAAACAAAGGCTGTTAAACTTTAACATTTTATAAAGAATAGGACTTAAAATTATTTGTATGTCCGCAAACACTAATAATTGATAATTAATGCTTATCTTTAGAGAAAATAAAGATATGAATATATTTAGTTTTACAGCTCATTTTGATAGCGAAAAATCGTGCAGAAATCATTTAAAAGAA
>JAKIUU010000022.1 GCA_021647405.1 Flavobacteriaceae bacterium | reverse complement strand
AAAATATTTACAATTGTATCTAAATGAGTTTGTCTATAAACTCAATAGAAGATACTTTGGTGAAAGAATATTTGATAGACTTATAATTGCTAATATAACAGGTTATGAGTAATTACGGATATACAAATAAAATTATTACATAATCTTGTACCTGTTATCTGAAACAAAAATTTGTTTTGTTTTTAGGATAATTATTTGACTGATTTACGACCAAATAACAAGATGTGGCATTATATTTGGATAAATAGGCATTGGAAAGGGTAAGCCAAGTATATAATGAATTTTATAAAAGAAGACAGAATTGATTAAAAATAGTATTTTTGATAATTAGATAAGGATAAAAATGAAAAAAACAACCCTCTTAAATACAAAAGCAAAGTTTATAATCGCTCTTTTTTTAGTAGCGAGCCTAACCTTTGGCTTTACAGTAACACAAAAATCAGACCCCGAAAAAGACAGGGTTTTGATAAGTCTTTTAAAATTTGCACTCACAAAAGGGCATTACCAACCAAAAGACTTTAACGATTCTTTTTCTGAATTGGTTTATAAAGATTTTATAAAAAATCTAGATCCCAGTAAACGATATTTCTTACAATCGGATATTGAAGATTTTTCAAAATACAAATACCTGATTGACGATCAAATAAAATCCGAAGATTTAACTTTCTTTAAACTTGCTTACAGCCGCTATAAACAACGTATAGAAGAAGTAAATCAATTTTACGCGGCACTTTTAAAAACACCTTTTAATTTTAATAAAAGAGAAGATATAGATATAGAATACGATGATGTTAAATATGCTAAAACTGAAACTGAGCGTATTAAAAAGTGGCAAAAAGAACTAAAACTCAATGTCATTTCTCGTTTGATTGATAGGATAGATTTAGAAAAAGCAAAACACAAAAAAGACGCAGGATATAAAGAGAAGCCATTTAAAGAAATTGAAAAAGAAGTTAGAGCAAGCACCCAAAAAACAATGGGCGATTTTTTTAAGAGGATGCTTGAATTAAATCAAGACGATGGCTTTTCACTTTTTTTAAACACCATCACTTTGGCTTTCGACCCACACACAACTTATTTTGCACCCCAAGATAAAAAACGCTTTGATATAAGCATGGCAGGCAAGCTTGAAGGTATTGGCGCACGTTTGCAAAAAAAAGGCGATTTTACCAAAGTAGTCGAATTGATTTCTGGTGGTCCCGCTTGGAAGAAAGGAGAGCTTGAAGTTGGCGATATTATTTTAAAAGTAGCGCAAGGCAGCAAAGAACCTGTAGATATTGTAGGAATGCGTTTGGATGATGCCATTGAATTTATTAAAGGTAAAAAAGGCACCGAAGTAAAGTTAACACTTAAAAAAATAGACGGAAGTATTAAGGTCATATCTATTATTAGAGATGTTGTTGAGTTAGAGGAGGTTTTTGCTAAATCGAGTATTGTAGAAAAAAAAGGCGTTAAATACGGCATTATAAACCTTCCCAAATTTTATATAGACTTTAAAAAAGCAAGTTCTAGAAATGCGGCTACAGATATGGCCAAACAACTCGAATATCTAAAGCAAGAAAAAGTACAAGGGGTATTGATAGATTTGCGAAACAATGGTGGGGGGTCTCTAAGAACAGCTATTGATATAGCCGGATTGTTTATTAAAAACGGCCCTGTTGTTCAGGTGAGATATAGAGGCGAAAAACCAAATATAAAAGAGGACAGAGACAAAAAAATTCAATGGGATGGTTCTTTGGTTGTTTTGGTCAATGAATTTTCAGCATCAGCATCAGAAATATTTGCAGCAGCCATGCAAGACTATAATCGCGCCGTAATAATTGGCAGCAAACAAACTTTTGGGAAAGGAACCGTTCAAAATATTTTAACCCTTAATAATTATGTTAATTACCCCAAAGATTTGGGCGCTTTAAAAATGACCATTCAAAAATTTTACCGTGTCAATGGCGGTTCAACTCAATTAAAAGGCGTGACTTCTGATGTAGCGCTGCCAGACAGGTATGCTTATATGGATATTGGCGAACGCGACGAAGAGAATCCTTTGGCTTGGGATAAAATTGAATCGGCAAAATACACCCCATGGAATAAATACGCTAATTTTGATGAAGTGGTAAACAAAAGTAAATTGAGAGTACGCAACAGCTCGTATTTTAACTTAGCCAATCAAAATGCCAAATGGTTAAAAAAACAACAAAAAAGAACCCGTATTTCGTTGAATTTTAAGACCTTTAATAAAGAGTTGGCAGAACGAATTAAAGAAAGTAAAACATTTAAAAAACTCAGAGAATTTGATAATGACCTTGTCTTTAAATCGCCAACTTACGAATTACCGCAACTTGAAAAAGATTCGATTTTAACTCAAAAAAGAGCAAATTGGCATAAAAATTTATCTAAAGATGCCTATATAAACGAAGCGCTAAATATTTTATCTGAATTAAAATTGAAATCTACAGAACATTTAGTCAAAAGTTAAATGGCCTCAAATAGCAAATCATTAACACAAATAGCTCTGAGTAAATTTAAAAAAAGCAACTCAGGGCTTTTTAGTTTTTGGTATATTTTATTATGTGCTTTTGTGGCTGTTTTTGCCTATGTATTGTCGCCAGACAATACAAAAAATGCCAATCAGATGCATCTCGAAATACATTCAAAATCACCTGGATTTAGTGTTTTGATGCTTAGTGTTCCTACAAAAAAAGTAAAATTACAATCGGTTTTTGAGGCGGTATTTTTTGGAAAAATTTCAAATATTACAGAAATTCCAATCGAAAGTTTTACAATTACGACCAAAGGGGTCGAAGTGCTTAATTACCCCAAGAGCATCCAAAAGAAACAATTTTTGCCAAAAGCAATGTTTCCAAACGGCGTAAAGAATTACATAAAAAAAAGAACTTTTATTTTGGGGACAGACCGCTATGGCAGAGATTTGTTGAGCCGCTTATTAATAGGAACGCGAATTTCCTTTTTTATAGGCTTTGTGGCCGTTTTTATTTCGCTACTTATAGGCATTAGCATTGGCGCAACGGCCGGCTATTTTGGTGGAAAAATTGACGCTTTTTTAATGTGGCTTATCAATGTAACTTGGACAATTCCCACTTTACTTTTGGTAATAGCCATTACCCTAGCCCTTGGAAAAGGGTATTGGCAAGTTTTTATTGCTGTTGGTTTAACCATGTGGGTAGAGGTTGCGCGGGTGGTAAGAGGCCAAGTTATGAGTGCCAAACAACACCAATATGTAGAGGCGGCAAAAGCTTTAGGATTTACACATTTCCGCATTATTTTTAAGCATATTTTACCCAATATTTTAGCCCCTATAATCGTGATGTCTGCGGCCAATTTTGCCGCTTCAATTTTAATAGAAAGTGGATTGAGTTTTTTGGGAATTGGCGCACAACCCCCTACGCCTTCATGGGGTGCAATGATTAAAGATCATTACAATTATATAATTTTAGGGAAACCTTATCTGGCCATTATACCAGGCTTAGCCATTATGAGTTTGGTTATGGCTTTTATGATGGCAGGAAATGCTCTAAGAGATGCCTTAGATGTGAAAAATTAAAACTAATTTTGAAGCAGCTGTAGGGTTTGTCAGAAGTTAGTTGTTTAAAGAGTACAATAAAATGAAGTTGTTTAGAAGGGTACAAGCACATATCGATATAAATTTTCCGTTTTTGGCTCATGCAAAGTTATTAATAGCCATTTCTGGCGGCGTTGATAGCATGGTAGCGGCCAGCTTATTTCAAAAATTGGAATTTAATGTTGGCTTGGCACATTGTAATTTTAAATTGCGCGGCCAAGAGGCCGATTTAGATGCGCAATTCGTAAAAGATTGGGCCAATAAAAATAAAATACCTTACTTTATAACACGCTTTGAAACAAAAGAATACGCAAATATTCATAAGATTTCTATTCAGATGGCCGCAAGAAATTTGCGTTATGAGTGGTTTAAAGAAATACTTCAAAAAAAGTCATACGATTATATTATTACAGCCCATCATGCCAATGACAATATAGAAACGACTTTATTAAATCTTACCAGAGGAACAGGACTCAAAGGACTGTTGGGTATTCCAAGTAAGAATGATAAAATTGTGAGACCTCTTTTACCGTTCTCACGGGATGAAATTTTAAATTATGCTCAAAAAAATAACATTGCTTGGCGCGAAGACAAAAGCAATGCTTCTGTAAAATATATACGGAATAAAATAAGACATCAGGTGATACCTGTTTTACAGGAACTAAATCCGAATTTAATAGAAAGTTATAATAAAACGTTGGGACATTTAAATGACTTGCAATACATTTTAAACGAACGTCTAGACACCGTTAAGAAAGAGCTGTTAAGCGAACTGCCTAATGGTGTTATAAGTCTTGATATTACCAAGGCTTTAGCCTTGTCAAACCACAAGGTCTATTTGTTTGAATTGCTTAGAGATTACGGATTTACAGCTTGGAATGACATAGAAAATTTATTGTATTCGCAATCAGGAAAACAGATATTTAGCAAAACCCACCGTTTGCTTAAAGACAGACAGGTTTGTTTGATTTCTCCTTTAGAAGATGCGAGCGAACACGCGTTTGAAATTAAAAATATAAACGAAGGCCTACAGAATTCTAAATTATCACTTACTTTTGAAGAGGTAAGTCAAGCCGACTTTAACAACGCAAACAGAAGTGTTATTTTTGTTGATGCCGATAAAATAAAGACGTCACTAGTCGTAAGAAAATGGCAAAAAGGCGACTACTTTTATCCCCTAGGAATGCAAGGGAAAAAGAAACTAAGCGACTTTTACAAAGATCAAAAGATGTCGCTTTTAGACAAAGAAGATACGTGGTTATTCTGCGCCAATAAAGATATTATTTGGATTATAGGACAGCGTTTAGACAACAGGTTTAAAGTAACCGAAGACACAAAAAAAATTATAAAAATTATTCATCAATAATGAAAAAAATTCTTTTAGTATTTGTCATTTTATTAGGGCTTAATACACAAGCCCAAATATTCAACCCCGTAAAGTGGACAAGCTCTGTAGAGAAAATTTCTGACTCTCAATTCGATTTGGTAACCAAAGCCACAATAGAATCTGGGTGGCACATGTACTCACAATATTTAGAAAACGACGATGGGCCTATTGCCACATCATTTAGTTTTAAAGACTCACTTAACACCTATCAATTAATAGGTAAAACTACAGAGGGCAAAGGACATACCGAACACGATAAAGTGTTTGATATGGTCATAAAGTATTTTGAAAAAGAAGCGGTATTTAAGCAACGCATTAATGTGCTAACAGATAAAAAAATCACATTAAATGAAGTTGTAAATTTTATGGTTTGCAATGATGCCAGTTGTCTGCCCCCAACCGATGTCGATTTAACTTTTACCGTAAAAGGTAAGGCTGGAGCACTTTTGTCTGATACGCAAGTAAAAGGAGAAAATATTAAAACGGATACAATTAAAACAGAGCCTGCGCCAGAGGAGTCAGGCAAAGGCTTGTGGGGTATATTTTTAATAGCCTTCCTTTCAGGATTTGCAGCTTTGTTAACCCCTTGCGTTTTCCCTATGATTCCAATGACGGTCAGTTTTTTTACCAAGCAGAGTAAAACCAAAGCAGCAGGAATTAAAAATGCAACAATTTACGGTGTTTCCATTGTACTTATTTACGTAACATTGGGGTGGTTGGTATCCTTTCTTTTTGGTGCCGACGCGCTTAATGCTTTGTCGACAAACGTTTGGTTTAACCTTATATTCTTCTTGCTGTTAATTGTATTTGCAGTATCATTTTTGGGCGCTTTCGAGATAATGTTGCCCAACTCTTGGGCAAATAAAGTGGACGCTCAAGCAGATAAAGGAGGGATGATAGGAATTTTCTTTATGGCTTTGGCTTTAGCCATCGTGTCTTTTTCTTGTACGGGACCTATTGTAGGAACTTTATTGGTGCAGGCAGCATCTGGTGGAAATCAAATAGGCCCTATTGTGGGGATGTTCGGTTTTTCACTGGCCATAGCTTTGCCTTTTGCATTGTTTGCTGCTTTCCCTGGATGGTTAAACGCATTGCCAAAATCGGGTGGATGGCTCAATACCGTAAAAGTGTTTTTAGGCTTTTTAGAATTGGCTTTTGCATTCAAATTTTTATCAAATGCCGATTTGGTTTTGGATCTTCATTTATTAGAACGCGAAACATTTATTGCCATTTGGATAGCCATATTTGGCGCATTAGCTTTCTATTTATTCGGAAAAATAAAATTGCCACACGACTCTGATTTACCCCATCTTTCTGTAGGACGCTTAAGTTTGGGTTTGGTTGTATTGAGTTTTACCATATATTTAATTCCAGGTCTTTGGGGCGCACCGCTCAAACTAATTAGTGGTTTTCCACCATCTATGACCTATAGCGAATCGCCTCATGGTGTTGGCTATTTAAGAGCAGGTGGCAGCGCTGTCATTGATCTGCCAGAGGGGGCAGAATTTGGCCCTCACGATATCCCTGTATTTTTAGATTACGATACCGGTATGGCTTATGCCAAAAAAGTTGGCAAACCAGTTATGTTAGATTTTACAGGAAAAGCTTGTGTAAATTGCAGGAAGATGGAAGAACGCGTTTGGTCAAACCCAAAGGTGTTAAACATCCTTAAAAACAAAGTTGTCTTAATATCGTTGTATGTAGATTTTCAAGTTGATTTACCTAAAGACCAGCAGTATACCTCTAAAACTACAGGCAAAAAAATAAGAACAATTGGCAATAAATGGAGTGACTTTCAAATAACCAAATACAAAGCCAATGCGCAACCCTATTATGTTTTACTAGATCATAATGGCGATAATTTAAACAAATATTCGGCTTACAATTCCGATGCAGAAGCCTACTTAAATTGGTTAAAAGAAGGGCTAAAAAATTTTAAAAAATAAAATTTACATAAATTTTTAATAATCCGCTTTTTATGAAATAATTAGAGCGGATTATTATTTATATTTGCCAACCAATTAAAACAAAGCAATCTATTGAAAATAAAATTACATTTCTTTAAGATCCTTATTCTGATTGTCTTTTTGGCACCAATACTTAGTTTTGCGCAAAACAACAATACGGGAGCTTTTAATTCAGGCGAATGGCTTAAATATAAATTTCGTTACGGTTTTTTAAATGCAGGGTTTGCCAGTTTAGAAGTTAAAGATACCATTTACCAAAATAGTCCCAGGTTTTTGATCAAAGGCATAGGTTGGACCAGCGGTATGGTAAAGTTATTTTACAAAGTTGAAGATCATTACCATTCGGTTATTGATAAACAAACCTTGTACCCAGAACTCTTTAGAAGGCGTGTTAACGAGGGCGGCTATATAATTTCAAAAGACATTCGTTTTTATCAAGACAGTACCCGCGCTCGGGTGACTGATTACAAGCGCAAAAAAGAAGCCTCTTTTGATGTTGTTAAGGGCGTTCAAGACATGATATCATCAATGTATTTTATAAGAAATACAAACTTATCTGGTCTAAAAATCAATCAAGAAATAGCGGTTTATTTATTTTACGATCAAAAACTCAATAATTTTAAATTTAGGTTTTTAGGAAAGGAGGTGCTCAGTACCAAATTCGGAAAAATTAACACTTTAAAATTCAAACCTTTTGTAGAATCAGGAAGGGTTTTTAAAGGCGAAAATAGTGTTGTTGTTTGGGTTACCGATGATAAAAATAAAATTCCTGTAAAAATTAAAGCCGATTTAGTTGTGGGTTCTTTAAAGGCAGAACTGGTTTCTTTTAAAGGCTTAGCGAATGACTTCCCAGTCATATTTGACTAAAAAATCTAAGGCGAGGTTGTCTAAAAATTAGTAGATTTGCCCTTTAATCCAAATCGGCACAGATTTTATGAAACACCTCTTGGTATTATTATTTTTAGTAACAGCACTAAGTTGCGAAAAAGAGGTAAAACAACCTTTAGTTCAGTCCAAACCACTTCCGCCAAAGATTATTAAAGAATTCGGCTTTACATTTAACAATTACAACTATTTAAGAGACACCATACGAAAAGGCCAAAGCTTTGGTTTTATCCTAGACCAAGCACATGTTGGCCCGGCACGGGTTTACGAAATTGTTAAAAAAACAAAAAAGGTCTTTGATATTCGCCGTTTAAAAGTAGGAAACCCCTATGTTATTTTAAAATCAAAAGACTCTTTAGATAAAGGCGAAGTATTTATTTACCAACCCGATAAAATAAACTATGTGGTCTTTAAATTTAAAGACACCATTAAGGCCTATCGCGCTAAGAAAAAAGTCAAAACCATTGTTAAAACAGCCACAGGTATTATAAAAACATCATTATCTGAAGCTATTGACGAGAAAGGCTTAAATTATATCATCGTAAATGACTTATCAGAAATTTATGCGTGGACAATTGATTTTTTTAGACTTCAAAAAAATGACAAATTCAAAATTATTTACGAAGAAAAATATGTTGACGATTCCATTTATGCAGGGATGGGTAAAATTAAAGCAGCTGTTTTTGAACATAACAATGAACCTTTGTACGCCTTTGCTTTTGTTGAAAACAAAAAAAAGGGTATAGTTGATTATTTTGATGATAAGGCCAAAAATTTAAGACGTGCCTTTTTAAAAGCCCCTTTAAAATTTAGCCGCATCTCATCGCGCTACAATATGCGGCGTTATATAAAATATTATGGGCGCATAAAACCCCATTTAGGAACCGATTTTGCGGCAGCAACCAACACGCCAATAATGGCAACAGCAAGCGGTCGTGTTACGGCAAGAGCTTATACAAGAGGCAATGGCAACTATATTAAAATAAGACATAATGCCACTTACGAAACCCAATATTTACATATGAATAAATTTAAAAGAGGTGTTAATGTAGGGACTTATGTCAAACAAGGCGATATTATAGGCTATGTAGGAATGACAGGACATGCGTCAGGGCCTCATGTGTGTTACAGGTTTTGGAAAAATGGCCGCCAAGTAGATCCATTGCGACAAAAATTACCCGCAGCAGCCCCTATGAAAAAAACACAACGTCCGCGTTTTTTTGCCAATATAAAACCTTTAAAACAACAACTAGACAGCATTTCTTATACAAAATAAATGATGATACTTAAAAATATAAACCCAACTTCAACCAAAGCATGGAGCGCTTTACAAGAGCATTATAACAAAATAAAAGAAGTTAAAATGCAAGAGATGTTTAAAGAAAATTCGAACAGGAAATCAGATTTTACTTTAAAATTCGAGGACTTTACTTTAGACTTTTCTAAAAATAGAATCGACCTTAAAACATTTGACTTGCTAATAAATTTGGCAAAAAAAACAGGATTAAAAGAAGCTATTGAAGCACAGTTTTCTGGAGAGAAAATAAATATTACCGAAAACCGCGCTGTTTTACACACAGCTTTACGCGACAAAAGTGAGACGCCTATCAGGGTTGACGGTAAAAATATAAAGATAGAAATAAAGGAAACTTTAGAAAAAATAAAAGATTTCTCTGACGGTATAATTGGCGGCAAATTAAAAGGCTTTACAAACAAACCATTTACCGATGTTGTTAATATTGGTATTGGGGGTTCAGATTTAGGACCTAAAATGGCTGTCGAAGCTCTTAAATTTTATCAAAATAATTTAAGATGTCATTTTATATCAAATGTTGATGGCGACCATGTCTTTGAAACCATAAAAGGTTTAAATAGAGAAACCACGCTGTTTGTTATTGTTTCAAAAACATTTACCACACAAGAAACGCTCACCAACGCTTTAACTGTAAAAAAGTGGTTTTTAGACCAAGCTACTGAAGCTGATATTGCGCATAACTTTGTAGCGGTTTCCACCAATTTAAAATCAGTAGAAGAATTCGGAATTTCACCCAATAATATTTTCCCTATGTGGGATTGGGTTGGGGGTCGTTATTCGTTGTGGAGCGCTGTAGGTTTGACAATTTCGTTGTCTGTTGGTTTTAATAATTTCAGTGCTTTTTTAGAAGGAGCCTTTCAAATGGACACCCATTTTAAAAGCGCTTCTTTCAATAAAAACATACCTGTTGTTTTGGCAATGCTGAGTATTTGGTATAATAATTTTTTTAAATCAGAAACTGAAGTTTTACTGCCCTATTCGCAATATCTGGCTTTACTGCCCATGTACTTGCAACAAACCGTGATGGAGAGCAATGGCAAATCGGTTGATAGAAATGGCCATAGTGTTAATTACCAAACAGGAAATATCGTTTGGGGATCTACAGGCACCAATGCCCAACATGCTTTTATGCAGTTGGTACATCAGGGCACCAAACTTATTCCAGCCGATTTTATTGGTTTTTCGGAACCCTTATATGCCAATGCCGATCACCATAGCAAGTTGATGGCCAATTTTTATGGACAAACCGAAGCCCTTTGTAAAGGGAAATCGATAGATGAGGTAAACAACGAATTAGCTCAAAAATCAAGTGAAATAAAGAATCTATCACCCTTTAAAACTTTTGAAGGAAACAAACCATCCAACGCTCTTTTAATACAAAAATTAACCCCTAATGCGCTGGGAAAACTCATTGCATTGTACGAACATAAAACTTTTGTTCAAGGAGTGGTTTGGAATATTTATAGCTACGATCAATTTGGGGTAGAATTGGGTAAAGAACTGGCTAAAAATCATCTAAAAAAATAAAATTAATTGCTGTAACAAACTAGTAATTAACAATCAAAACTAAATTAATAACAATTGTTAAGTATTTGTTAAATAATTTGTATTTTCGCATTGAATTTGACTTAAAATCTTAACAATTCCCTAAGACTGTTTATGCTTTTTTAAGTCACTTTTGCAACATAATATAAAACTAAACATTAACATGAAAAAAATTACTAAATGGCTGTTTGTTGCTATCGTTTTGGTAACATCAACGGCAATGTTTTCACAAGGAAAACTTACAGGTGTAGTTAAAGACAACAGTGGCGCATTGCCAGGAGCAAGCGTAGTTGTTAAAGGTACCTCTGTAGGTACAACAACCGATTTTGACGGTAAATTTGAATTAAACGTAAACGTAGCAAGCGGAACTTTAGAAGTGTCCTTTTTAGGTTACACAACTAAATCTGTTTCTTTTAGCGTTTCAGGTGGTACTGTAGATTTAGGCACCATCACATTAGAAGCCGATTCTGAAACTTTAACAGAAGTGGTTGTTACTGGCGTAATTGATTTAGCAACAGAACGTAAAACACCTGTGGCTGTATCAACAATTAGAGCTGCTGACATTCAAGAAAAATTAGGAGGCCAAGAGTTTCCTGAAATTTTAAACACAACACCTTCTGTATACGCTACCAAACAAGGTGGTGGTTTTGGTGATGCACGGGTTAATATTCGTGGTTTTGACCAACGCAATACATCTGTATTGATTAATGGGGTTCCTGTTAATGATATGGAAAATGGCTGGGTATATTGGAGTAACTGGGCAGGTTTGTCTGATGTTACTACCGCTATGCAAGTACAAAGAGGTTTAGGGTCTTCTAAATTAGCCATTTCTTCTGTTGGGGGTACAATTAATGTTGTAACCAGAACTACAGAGAAAAAACAAGGTGGTAGCTTCCTTTATACTTTAGGGACTGACAATTATGCCAAACAATTATTTTCTTATAACACAGGAAAATTAGACAATGGTTTTGCCGCCTCTATTTTGTTTAGTCACACCAATGGTGATGGTTATACTGATGGAACAGAATTTGAAGGCAATAATTATTTTATTGGTTTAGGTTACGAGCCTAACGATAAAAATAACATCCAATTTGTGTTTACAGGTGCGCCACAATGGCACAACCAACACTCAAGAGAGGCTTCAATAAAAGACCATATTAAATACAATCCTAAAAATGATGGCGAACCTGCTTTTAAATACAACGATAACTGGGGTTATTTAAGAGGAAAACAATATACTTGGAGACGTAATTTTTATCACAAACCTGTGATGTCTGTAAACTGGGATTATAAAATAAACGAAAAATCTACTTTCTCTACCATTGTTTATGGCTCTTGGGGTCGCGGTGGTGGTACAGGACCCATTGGTAAAATTAATGGTGGAAGAGATTATTACGGCCAATTTAGAGATTCTGAAACAGGCTTATTAAGATTTGACGATTATGTTACTTGGAATTCTGGTGGTAATGTACCTGATTTTGGTGCGCAAAGAACAGGTGATCTTGTAAATGATCGCAGTCATGGTTTTACCCGACGTGCTTCAATGAACTCTCATAACTGGTATGGCTCTATTTTTAATTATGAAAATGTAGCCAGCGAAAATTTAACCTATTCTATTGGAGGTGATTTGCGTTCATACAAAGGTATTCACTACCGTGTGGTTAATGATGTTTTAGGGGCTTCGGATTATTTAGATAACCGTGATAGCAATAATCCAAACAGAATCATTGGGTCTTATGTAGAAGCATCTCCAAGTTGGAATCCTTTCCAAAACATAACCAAACAAGAAAAAATTGAATATTACAATGACGGTTTGGTGCGTTGGGCAGGTGTATTTGGTCAAGTAGAATATTCTAAAGACAAAATAACTGCTTTTGTTCAAGCTTCGGCTTCTAGCCAAGGATACAAACGTGTTGAGTATTTTAAAGAACCCCCTGCCACCCAAGCAACTTCTTGGAAGAATTTAACAGGCGGAAATATTAAAGGAGGAATGAATATCAATATTGATGACAACAACAGTGTGTTTGTTAATGGCGGTTACTATTCTAGACAACCAGACTTTGGTACTGTTTATATTCATTTTGGAAACAATTTAAACCCAGATCTTCAAAACGAAAAGGTTTTTGCACAAGAATTTGGCTATACTTATCGTGATGATAAATTTTCGCTTCATTTTAATGCCTATAACACCTCTTGGAAAAACCGTTGGATAACAAAATCTCGTTTAGGTCCAGACCATGATGGTACAGCTAGTTTTAGGAATGTTGAAGAAGTACACAGAGGTTTAGAATTAGACTTTAAATACCGCCCTTCAAGTGTATTTTCTTTAAACGGTATGGTGTCTGTGGGTGACTGGCAATATAAAAACAATATTTCAGCCGATGTGTTTACAAGCGATCAAACACTTGTTGATACAGTTACATTACATCTTGATGGTGTAAAAGTGGGTGATGCAGCGCAATTTACCAGCAGTTTAGGCTTTACTTTAAAGGCTTCTAGCACCTTTAAATGGGATGCCAACTGGAGACATGCAGGTAATTTATACGCCAATTTAAATCCAACTGATTTCTTATCTCCTGGAGGACAAGCTTTAAAATTGCCTTCTTACGATCTTGTAAATACTGGATTTACCTATACATTTAATACCAAACACCAAAAGGTATTTGATACTTTAATAATGCGTTTAAACATTAACAATCTGTTTGACCAACATTATATTTCTAGATCGGCTACAAATACCCTTGCTACTGATTCTAGTACTACTTGGAGAGGTGTAGATGTAAGAAACCGTGTTTACTTTGGTTTCGGTAGAACTTACAACTTTAGCTTTAGATTTAAATTCTAAAAATTTAATCTAAAAAATTATTTTAAAATCCCACGTCTTTTAAGACGTGGGATTTTTATTTATATTTGCCCCAAATCAAAAACACTATTATGATTAAACACATGCACTCAGGATGGGCTTATTTGGTACTACTGGTATTAGTTTTCGCCTTTATTAACGCCTTGTTAGGCGTTATATCTAACAAAGAATTTAAAACAAGAGATTTAAGATTGGCACTTTTTGCCCTTATTTTTGCACACATTCAATTAATCTTAGGCTTTATAATGTATTATGTATCTCCTTTTTACGAGCATATGAGAGAGATTGGTATGGGTACCACTATGAATGATGCCAGTGCGCGTTTAATAGTTGTAGAGCATCCTTTAATGATGATTTTAGCCATAGTTTTAATTACTGTGGGGTTTTCTAAACACAAAAAGAAAACATCCGATAAGGCTAAATTTAAAACGATCGCTATTTTTTACGGTTTGGCGCTGCTGTTTATTTTGTCAAAAATTCCTTGGCAACAGTGGTTTGTTAAATAACAAACACATCTAAATATTACGGCGCCCTCAGGCGACAATTTTAAAAAACACCAAAGTTTTCTTTGGCGTTTCCTTAATCGAAAAGAATTCCTCGATGCTCTGCGTCGAGGTTTCCGTTGAATTGGTAAAAAAAATGGTTTTGTTAACTTGCTCTTTTATCTCAATAAAGGAAATAATTTTACACATTATAAATCAAAAATATGTCATTACACAATATCAGATTAGAGGTTATGCAAACCTTAGAAAAGAGCATAGATGCTTTTGTAGATAAGTTTTTAATATCTCCAGATAAAATTTGGCAGCCAACAGATTTTTTACCAAATCCACAAGGCGTAAATTTTATTGAAGAAGTTAAAGAAATACGTGAAATTTCTAAAGAATTAGGAGGTGATTTTTGGACGGTTTTGGTGGGCGATACCATTACCGAAGAAGCTTTGCCAACTTACGAGTCTTGGTTGTTAGATATTAACGGTATTTCTAATAAAAATTATGAAAAACCTGATAATGGCTGGGCCAAATGGATACGTGCATGGACAGGCGAAGAAAACAGACATGGCGATTTGCTCAATAAATATTTGTACTTATCTGGGCGTGTTAATATGCGAGAGGTTGAAATTACAACCCAATATTTAATAGCCGACGGTATGGATATTGGCACAGGACGCGATCCGTATAAAAACTTTGTTTACACCAGTTTTCAAGAACTGGCCACCTATATTTCACACAATAATGTGGCTAAAATTGCCCGTAAAAAAGGGCATAAGTTATTGGCAAAAATGTCTAAAATTATTGCAGGCGACGAGATGCGCCATCATTTGGCTTACACAGAATTTGTAAAACAAATTTTTAAATATGACCCCAACGAAATGATGTTGGCTTTTCAGTATATGATGAAGCATAAAATTGTGATGCCAGCTATGAATTTAAGACATTCAAATACTCAAAAAGCGAGTTTATTTGACCAGTTTTCTATTGTAGCACAGCGTGTTGGTGTGTATACTGGTTTTGATTATATTGATATTATTAAAAAATTAAACACCACTTGGGAAATTGATAAAATTACTGGATTATCAGCTGAAGCTGAAAAGGCTAGAGATTATTTAATGAGATTGCCCGAACGTTTGTACCGCATTACAGAACGCATGGTGGTGCCAAATACAGCCTACGAATTTAAATGGATAGCCCGATAGTTTAGTTAATTTCAAAAGTATCGCGGTCATTCAAGAAATTTAATTTTTTTCTATTTGTCAACAAGTAATTTTTATCAAGAGCTTCATAAATTATTGTTTCTTGGTTTTCATTATCAGGAGTTAGTTTTTTACCCAAACAATCATATGCGGCAGAATGGCCACAGTATTCCAATTGATTGCCATCAATTCCAACCCGGTTTACGCCCACAACATAAGTCATATTTTCTATGGCGCGGGCTTTTAAAAGGGTGTCCCAAGCATCAATTCTGGGTTTTGGCCAACTGGCAATATAAATAAGCACATCGCAATTTGTTGTGTTTCTAGACCACACAGGAAAGCGTAAATCGTAACAAATAAGTGGACAAATATGCCATCCTTTAAAGTTGAATTGTAAACGCTCTTGACCAGCTGTGTAGAATTTATCTTCTCCAGACAGTGTAAATAAATGGTGTTTGTCGTAATATTTAAAATCGCCATTGGGAAAAGCGGCAATTAACCTGTTAAAATAAAAGCCTTCTTCTTCAATAATCAAACTCCCCAAAATAAGCGCATCTATTTTTTTAGCCTTGTTGCGCATCCAAGTCACACTCTTACCAGTCATTTTTTCGGACAGTTCTTTTGAATTTAATGAAAACCCTGTCGTAAACATTTCGGGTAAAACGACTATGTCACTAGCTTTTTTTAAGCGGTTTAACTTTAAGGTAAAAGCTTTAATGTTTTCTGAAGGGTCTTCCCAAACTAAGTCAGATTGCAAAAGTGTTATTCTAAGTTTTTCCATTTTTTTAGCACTTTAAATTTTATTTAATATAGTTGCAGCTTGCTCTAAAGTTTCTTCAGTTTTAGCAAAACAGAATCGCAACATTTTAGCATCATATTTATCTTTATAAAACACAGAAATTGGTATCGACGCAATTTTCTTTTCTTTAGTAAGTCTTACTGCAAAATCATAATCGCCTTCATCACTTATGTTTTTATAACTCAGCAACTGAAAATAAGTGCCACCGGCAGGTTTGAACTCAAAACGAGAATCTTTAATAAGACTTAAAAAATAATCGCGCTTTTGCTGATAAAAATCGGGTAAACCGAGATAATTATCAGGTGTTTTTAAAAATTGTGCCAAACCGACTTGAATAGGATGATTGACACAAAACACATTAAACTGATGGGCTTTTCTAAACTCTGTCATCAAATAAGCAGGTGCGGCCACATAACCCGATTTCCAACCCGTATGATGGAAAGTTTTACCAAAACTTTTTACTATGAACGACCGTTTTACCAGTTTGGGATAAAGCACCACACTTTGATGCGTTTCGCCATCAAAAATAATGTGTTCGTAAACTTCGTCACTCAATATAATAATATTTGAGTCCTTCACAATGTTTTGAAGGCTTATTAAGTCCTCTTTTTGTAAAATACTTCCCGTTGGATTATGAGGTGTATTGATAATTATCATTTTGGTTTTGGCATTAACCAAAGATTTTACTTGTTGCCAATCGGTTTTATAATTGGGGGCTTTTAAGGCAACAGAATGTACTTTGCCACCAAACAATTCAACACTGGGCTCATAACAATCGTAAGCGGGTGTAAAAATAATCACCTCATCGTCTTTATTGATAAAAGCCGCAATTATGGTAAAAATAGCTTGTGTGGCGCCAGCTGTAACCGTAATTTCAGTATCGGGGTTATATTTTACTTGGTATAAATTTTCTGTTTTTTCTGCAATAGCTTCGCGTAAGCTAAAAATACCTGGCATAGGCGCGTATTGGTTTACGCCATTTTTCATAGCAGAGCTCACCAAATTAATTAAAGTTTCTGAAGTTTTAAAGTTGGGAAAGCCTTGTGATAAATTTAGTGCCTTTTCTTTAGCTGCCAAACCACTCATCACAGCAAAAATACTTGTTTGAGCATTCGGTAATTTTGATATAATAGCGTTATTGATAGCAGACATACTTGTAAATCTTAGTACTCAAATTTAAAGATTTAATTGAAATTATGACTAATTTTATAAGCTTAATTGTTATAATCAAATGAATTTCAAAGAAGAATTGCTTAAAGCGCAAAAAAGGATAAGTCCTTATATTCACAATACACCTGTTTTGACATCACGGTTATTGAATGAAATAGCGGGTGCCGAATTGTATTTTAAATGCGAGAACTTTCAAAAGATGGGTGCTTTTAAAATGCGTGGTGCTACAAATGCTTTGTTGCAATTAACAGATGTTCAAAAAACAAGAGGCGTAGTGACCCATTCCTCTGGAAATTTTGCTCAAGCCGTGGCTTTAGCCGCGAGAAATATTGGGATAAAAGCTTATATCGTTATGCCCAAAAATACCCCACAAGTTAAAAAAGAAGCGGTCATTGGTTATGGCGGTATTGTGATTGAAAGCGAATCGACTCCTATTGCACGAGAAGAAAAAGCTGAGGCAGTTTTACAAGAAACAGGCGCTACTTTTGTACATCCGTCAAATGACATACCCGTAATTATTGGGCAAGGAACGGCAACAATGGAATTGTTAAAAGCTCACCCCGATTTAGAAGCTCTTATTACACCAGTAGGCGGTGGTGGTTTACTCGGCGGAACAGCTTTAGCAGCACATTATTTTGGTAAAAATTGCCCAACTTTTGCAGGAGAGCCTCAAGAAGTAGACGATGCTTATCGTTCATTAAAAAGTGGCAAAATAGAATCGAACAAAACAACTGATACCATTGCCGACGGATTGCGAACGCAATTGGGAGACAATAATTTCCCTATTATTCAAAAATACGTATCGGCTATAATTTGCGTGTCTGAAAGTGAAATAATTGCCGCGATGAAATTAATCTGGGAGCGTTTAAAAATTGTAGTCGAGCCTTCATCGGCAGTCGCTTTTGCGGCTGTTTTAAAAGATAAAAACCGCTTTAAAAATAAAAAAGTGGGTCTTATTTTATCGGGAGGCAATGTAGATTTAGCTAACTTACCCTTTTAATTAATTTGATGATGGGTTTAAAAAAAACGTGGCAAAAATACTATCCCTATTTTACAGATATATGGCAATATTTAGTCATTATAGGTTTATTTATTATTATGGGAATTGTCCTTTTAATAATGGGTTAAATTATATGCTGTACCTAAAGGCACAGTGTAATAATCATTATGTTAATTATAAATATATTGTCCCTCTGGGACAAAACCTACTTATAAAATTACGTTTAACTTAGTGCGGCTAAAAATCCCTTCAGGGATTTAATATATAAAAATAAAATCGGGTAATGTAATATTGTGCCGTAGGTACAATATATAATACTGTTTTAAAAAAAATCCCCAAATTAGATTTAATAATTTAGGGATTAACAAAGTTATAAACTTCTGTAATTATTTTGGCACTAAAGTAGCTTTTAAAAACTCACGATTTAAACGCGCAATGTTTTCTAAAGAAATGCCTTTAGGACACTCAACTTCGCAAGCACCAGTATTTGTACAGTTTCCAAAACCTTCGGCATCCATTTGATTTACCATATTCATAACGCGTTCAGTGGCTTCAACACGCCCTTGAGGTAAGTAAGCAAATTGTGAAACTTTGGCAGAGACATACAACATAGCACTTGAATTTTTACAAGTCGCCACACAAGCGCCACAACCTATACATTCAGCTGCGTCAAAAGCGTCTGCAGCATCTTCTTTAGGAATGAGTATGGCATTGGCATCAACCGCCCCACCTGTATCAAATGACGTGTAACCACCTGATTGCTGAATGCGATCAAAAGCACTACGGTCTACAACTAAATCTTTTACAATAGGAAAAGATTTAGCTCTAAAAGGTTCAATATAAATAGTTTGACCATCTTTAAAAGAGCGCATATACAATTGACAAGTCGTTACCAATTTTTTAGGGCCATGCGCTTCGCCATTTATGTACAACGAGCAGGTACCACAAACTCCTTCGCGACAGTCATTATCAAAAGAAATAACATCTTCGTTTTTTTCTACAAGTTGCTGATTTAACACATCTAAGGTTTCTAAAAAAGAAGTATCAGAGTCTATATCTGTAACTTTATATTCTTTCATGCTTCCTTGAGCATTGGCATCTTCTTGACGCCATATTTTTAAAGTAAAATCCATTTTCAATATTTTTTACTTGTAATTATTTATAATTACGTTGTTTTAATTCAATTGCTTTAAAGGTGAGTTCTTCTTTGTGTAATTTAGGAGCTTTGCCATCACCCATATATTCCCAAGCAGCTACATAGGTAAAGTCTTTATCGTTACGTTTAGCTTCCCCTTTTTGAGGGCCGTCTAATTCAACAGATTCTTCACGGTAATGCGCACCACAGGATTCCTTTCTGTTTAAGGCGTCAATGGCCATTAGCTCTCCTAATTCTAAGAAATCAGCAACACGAATAGCTTTTTCTAATTCGTTATTAAACTGATTTGCTTTTCCTGTAACGCGAACATCTTTCCAGAAATCTTCTCTAATAACTTTAATTTCTTCAATTGCTTCTTTTAGATTTTTCTCATTGCGAGAAAGACCTACTTTATCCCACATAACTTTTCCGAGTTTTTTGTGGAAATAATCTACAGATTTAGAGCCTTTAACAGCAAATAGTTTGTCAATTAAACCTGTAACATCAGCTTCAGCTTTATCAAAATCTGCGGTGTCAGTTGCTATAGGGCCTGTATGAATATCATCATTTAAATAATTTGATATTGTAGCAGGTAATACAAAATAACCGTCACATAAACATTGCATTAATGAAGAAGCCCCTAAACGGTTGGCACCGTGATCTGAAAAGTTAGCCTCACCAATAGCATATAAACCTGGTACAGTTGTCATAGTTTCGTAATCTACCCAAGTACCCCCCATAGTATAATGAGAAGCAGGATAAATCATCATAGGTGTTACGTAAGGATTGTCGCCTGTTATGTTTTCGTACATATCAAACAAGTTGCCATAACGTTCTTTAACTATATCTTTTCCCAATCTATTGATAGCATCTTCAAAATCTAAGTAAACAGCATAGCCCGCTTTGTTAACACCATAACCAGCATCACAGCGTTCTTTGGCAGCTCTTGAGGCGACGTCGCGTGGTACTAAATTACCAAATGCAGGATAACGGCGTTCTAAATAATAATCGCGATTTTCTTCAGTTATTTCGGTAGGTTTTAATTTTCCTTCGCGGATAGCTTTTACATCTTCAATATTTTTTGGTACCCAAATACGGCCATCGTTTCTCAAAGATTCTGACATCAATGTCAATTTACTTTGATTTTCTCCTGATACAGGAATACAAGTTGGGTGGATTTGAGCAAAACAAGGATTGGCAAAATAAGCGCCTTTTTTATAAATTTTCCAAGCAGCTGTAGCATTACAATTCATGGCGTTTGTAGATAAGTAGAATACATTACCATATCCGCCTGAACCAACAACAACAGCATGAGCACCAAAGCGTTCAATTTTCCCAGTTACCAAGTCACGTGCTATAATGCCTCGTGCTTTTCCATCTACAATAACCACATCGAGCATTTCGTGACGGCTATAAGATTTAACAGTGCCCGCTTTTATTTGACGGTTCATAGAGCTATAAGCGCCTAACAATAATTGCTGACCAGTAGCACCAGAGGCATAAAATGTTCTAGAAACTTGAGCGCCTCCAAAAGAGCGGTTGGTTAAAGTCCCCCCATATTCTCTTGCAAAAGGAACACCTTGAGCCACACATTGGTCAATGATGTTGCCACTTAATTGTGCCAAACGATAAACATTTTCTTCGCGTCCGCGATAATCACCCCCTTTTACAGTATCGTAAAATAAGCGATAATCGCTGTCATTGTCATTTTGATAATTTTTTGAAGCATTGATGCCTCCTTGTGCAGCAATAGAGTGTGCACGACGTGGGCTGTCTTGAAAATAAAAAAGTTTTACATTGTAACCAGCTTCACCTAAAGTAGCAGCAGCAGCACCACCAGCCAATCCAGAACCAATAATAATGATATCGAGTTTCCTACGATTTGAAGGATTTACCAAGTTGGTATGGGCTTTATAATTTTCCCATTTTTGAGCTATTGGTCCTTCTGGTATTTTTGAATTTAATGTTGTCATAATTTTAATTCTTAATTAATGAAAGAAAAATAGAGTGCAATTGCAGAAAACCCTACAGCAATTAAAATACTAAAAGCAATGCCTGTATTTTTTAAACACCTTTTGTATTTGTTGTAGTTTGCACCAGTACTTTGAAAAGCAGATTGGAATCCGTGACTCAAATGAATACCTAATAAAATAAAAGCAATTACATAAATTGCGGTATAAACCGGATTTTTAAATAGAGCTGTTACCAAATCGTAATCGGTGGAAAAACCACCTTTGTCAAAAAATTTGAGTTCTACAAAGAAATCTTTTAAGTGTAAGATTAAGAATAATAGGACTATAATTCCTGTTACAATCATGTTTCTAGAAGAGAAACTTGAATTTTCTGAAGGTTTATTAACAGCATATTTAACACCTCTAGAAGATCGGTTTTGAAGTTCTAGCTTGACGCCTAAAATAATATGCATAATAAAACCAGCAGCAAGTACATATTGCATCACTTGGATAACACCATTTGTGGCCATAAATTCTGAGGCTTCATTAAAAGCTTCAGGACCCCAAAATAGTGATAAATTAATACCAAGATGTACAATTAAAAATGTTATTAAGAAGAAACCAGTAAGTGCCATGACTACTTTTCTTCCAATAGATGACGATAAAAATCTACTCATTTTAGACTAGTTTAATATTAAATTAAAGAATATTTAAAGCTTAACAAATATACAGTTATTACATAATATGTCGGAATTACAGGGAGGATAATTTACTACTTTCCTGGCTATCGATGAAGATAATAATCCGCTCATTTTAACTGGCATGAAAATTAAATTAAAAATAAATTTTTGTAATGAGCAAAGATAAAGTTATTCTACAATTTTTATGATTTATAGTAATTTAATTTACTTATTTAGAATGGTTTTAAGCTACAATTTAATATTGCCATTTGTAAATCAGCAGTTATAATAAAGGCGCGCTTATCTGAACAAAGTGTTTTGGTGTGAAAATCAAAATTTAATAAAGACCTCGTATTTTAAATATGTGCAAGATTTATTTATCTTTAACCTTTCAAATTACACGAAATTTATGTCTAACCAAAAAAACGTATTGGATCCAAACAAATGGATTGCCTTATATTCTGATTATCTTTTTAATTATACCATTACCAGAATTGATGATGCTGAGTTGGCAAAAGATATTGTTCAAGAAACCTTTTTTTCTGCTTTAAAAGCAATGAAGAATTATAGAGGCGATGCTTCAGAACGCACATGGTTGGTGTCAATTTTGAAGCGTAAGATTATAGATCAGTACCGTAAAATGAATTCTAAAAAAGGCAGGGCTGAGGTTCGGGTAAATTTTTATGACGAAGGTGATAAAAGAGGAAGTTGGCTTGAAGAATGCGTGCCACAAACATGGGGCAATGAGGCCGAATCAGCTATTGAAACAAAAGAATTGGGCCATGCCATTAATAAATGTGTTGCAGCGTTGCCAGAAAAATACAGGAATGTATTTAAAATGAAAACAGTACAGAATATTGATACCGAAGAGATATGTAATGAGCTAGATATATCTTCGTCTAACTTGTGGGTTATTATACACCGCGCCAGACTTCAATTAAGAAAATGTATGGAAGATAGTTGGTTTAAAAATTAAAAAAATGGGTAAAAAAGTAATGATAAGCTGTGACGAAGCGTCAACAATTTGTGATAAAACACAATACAATGAAGCAACATTTTGGGATAAGTTAAAATTGCAATTACATTTATTTTTATGTAAAAAATGTGGATTGTATTCTGAACAAAATAAGATGATGTCTAAAATATTCAAGACACATTTGTCAAATCACAGCCACCATCAATTGGCTGATGCTGATAAAAAAGCCATAGAAGCTGAGCTAAAAAAGCAAATGAATTAAAAAAAACAAACATTAAATTTAAACGGCGCTATTTTAGCGCCGTTTTTTATTTTTGTCATAAATTGCCATCATGGATTTTATCTCAGCCCCCCTTCAAAATTATATTGCGCAACACAGCCAACAAGAACCAAAAATCTTACAAGATTTAAACAGAGAAACTTGGCAAAAAGTACTTATTCCACGTATGTTAAGTGGTGCTTATCAAGGACGTTTATTGGCGCTATTATCAAAATTAATCAGGCCTAAAACCATTTTAGAAATAGGTACCTATACGGGTTATTCGGCTTTGTGTCTGGCAGAGGGTCTGGCGCCCGATGGTGCTTTGCATACCATAGACCACAATGAAGAATTGGCAAGTATCCAACAAAAATACTTTAATAAATCAGCTTATAAAAATAAGATAAAAACCTATTTAGGCGAAGCTTTAGATATTATAGAAAATTTTGAAATTAAATTTGATTTGGCTTTTATTGATGCCGATAAAGTCAATTATCCTAATTATTTTAAGGCCATTGTGCCTAAAATGAATACAGGTGGGCTCATTTTATCTGATAATGTTTTGTGGAGCGGTAAGGTGTTGCAACAAGCCGATGCCAAAGATAAAGACACTCAAGCTTTACAGAATTATAATAAATTACTAAATGACGACCCGCGGGTAGAGAGTATTTTATTACCTATTAGAGATGGTTTAATGTTAACACGTGTAAAATAATTCCCTCCTGATAGCTTATCGGGATGAGAGGGAATAGCGCTGTGTTTTAATCTTTTGAAGAGCCAACTTTCCCTAAAACAAAAAAACAAATCTTATAAAATCCAAATCCGAGTATGAGGCCTAAAAGCGCCCCTGACAAAACATCAATAGGGTAATGAACCCCTAAATAAACACGGCTGTAAGCAAAAACCAATGGCCATGCAAAAAGCAGCCAAGTGTATTTAAAATGTTTTTTGAGTAGTAAATAAATTAAAACGGTATTTGCTGTAGAATTGGTGGCATGACCCGATACAAAACTGAAGCTATGTGGTGAATAAACAATGCGGATTAAATTTTTAACAGTAGGATCGTTGTTAGGACGTAAACGCCCAAAAGTGTGTTTTATAAGATTGCCAAACTGATCTGTAAAACCGACAAAAACCGCCGTAAGAAGTATTATTATAAGCCCTTTTTTAAAACCATAGACTTTAAAAATTAGAAAAAACATAAAGAGAAACAACGGAATCCAGTTGTATTGGTGGGTAATAGCCAACCAAAAACCATCCCATTTTTCTGAGCCCAAATTGTTTAAATAAATGAGTAAAGATTTGTCTAAAGCGATAATTTTATCGAGAATAGACATTTAAAACGAGCGTTTTATTGGACCAGTTAAATCGTCAATATCGTCTTTAACTTTATTGATTTCCTTTTTTATATCCTTGGTAAACTCGGTGTCAATACCTTGTTTTTCGGCACTTTCGGTTATTTCGCGTTTAATATCGTTGGTGGCATCTTTTAATTGACGCATACCCTTACCGAGGCCTTTGGCCATTTCAGGAATCTTATCGGCGCCAAAAAGCATCACTACTATGAGCATTACTACAAATATTTCGGGACCGCTAATAAATAAAAACATCGGTTTTAAATTTAAGGTACAAAGGTATTAAAATTCAAAGCACAAAACTCAAAAAACAAATTCCAAAAAAATTAAAGTATTCTTGTAAATTTTTTAATACTGAACACTGCTACTGAATACTGCCTACTGAATACTGCCTACTTCTTAGTAAGCATCCGTTTGATTTCGTTCAATTTCATCAACGCTTCAATAGGTGTAAGCGTATCTAAATTTGTCGATAGAATTTCTTCTTTAATATCTTCTAAAAGAGGATCGTCTAATTTAATAAAACTCAATTGCATGTCGTTATGCTGGGCTTTTTTGAGTTTGTCTTTAACGGCTTCTGAAGTGTGACTTTTTTCGAGTTGTTTTAATATTTTATTGGCTTTATGGATAACTGGACTTGGCATACCGGCCAATTTGGCTACGTGAATTCCAAAACTGTGCTCGCTACCACCCGGCACCAATTTACGCAAGAAAATGACTTTGTCTTTGAGTTCTTTTACCGACACATTAAAATTTTTGATACGCTCAAAAGTTTCAGCCATATCATTGAGTTCGTGATAATGTGTGGCAAAAAGTGTTTTGGGTTTGGCAGGATATTCGTGTAGATATTCGGCTATTGCCCAGGCAATTGAAATACCGTCATACGTACTGGTGCCGCGCCCAATTTCGTCGAGTAAAACCAAACTTCTATCGGTAATATTGTGTAAAATATTGGCGGTTTCGTTCATTTCTACCATAAAAGTAGATTCACCCATTGAGATATTATCACTCGCCCCAACCCGTGTAAAAATCTTGTCAACCAAACCAATTTTGGCAAATTTAGCCGGCACATAACTGCCCATTTGTGCCATTAAAACAATTAAAGCCGTTTGGCGTAAAATAGCCGATTTACCACTCATATTAGGCCCCGTTATCATAATGATTTGTTGTAGATTCTGATTTAAAATCACGTCATTCGGAATATAAGCTTCGCCAATTGGCAATTGCTTTTCTATAACAGGATGCCGCCCGTTTTTAATTTCTAAATCGGTACTTTGGTCTATTTCTGGACGTACATAATTATTCTCTATAGCAATTTGAGCAAAACTGCGCAAGCAATCTAGTTGCGCTATGCCAAAAGCATTGGCTTGAATTTGTTCTAAATAGCCACTTATATAGTTTAGCAAATCGGTAAACAATTGTTGTTCTAAAAGGGCTATTTTTTCTTGAGCACCTAATATTTTTGATTCGTATTCTTTGAGTTCTTCGGTTATATAACGTTCGGCACTGACCAAAGTTTGTTTGCGAATCCAATCTTCGGGGACTTTGTCTTTATGGGTATTGCGGACTTCAATATAATAACCAAACACGTTGTTAAAAGCTATTTTTAAACTCGAAATTTGCGTGCGCTCAATTTCGCGTTTTAGCATAGCATCTAAATAGGCTTTACCCGATGTGGCCAAACCTCTTAATTCGTCTAATTCTTCAGAAACACCTTCGGCAATAGCGTTTCCTTTTTGTAAACTAACAGGGGCTTCGGGATGCAGTGTTTGGCTTATTTTAGAAATTAAATAGGTACAATCTTTAAAGTTGTGTAAAAGCGATTTTACGGTTTTTGAGCTGCTATTCTCAAGGGCTTTTTTTATGGGAACAATGGCTTCGAGCGACGTCTTTAAATAAGAAATTTCGCGAGGTGATATTTTAGCCGTCACCACTTTAGAAATGAGCCTTTCTAAATCGCTGATACTTTTAATTTGAGTTTCAACCAAATCGTAAAAAGGAGGTGTATCAATCAAATATTTAACAAAATCGTGACGCGTTTTTATTTTTTGGATATCCTTTAAAGGTAAAGCCAACCAACGTTTTAACAAACGCCCGCCCATTGGCGTAAGGGTTTTGTCAATAACACTCAACAGGGTTACAGAACCCGATGAGGTGCCGGAGTAGAGCTCTAAATTCCGAATGGTAAATTTATCCATCCACACATAAGCATCCCCTTCAATGCGTTTGAGCACCGTGAGATGTTGTAGTTTTTTATGTTGTGTTTCAGAAAGGTAATGTAACACGCTTCCAGAAGCGATAATACCTTCTGGCATATCAGCAATACCAAAACTTTTTAAAGAGCTAATTTCAAAATGTTGGGTCAATATCTCGTTGGCAAAATCGGTTTTAAAAACCCAATCTTCTAAATAAAAACAATGAAATTCTGCACCAAAAACAGCTGTGAATTTTGACTTAAACTGTTTTTGTACGAGTATCTCACTGGGTTTAAAATTTTGAAGCAGTTTATCGATATGATCTGCATCGCCTTGAGCGCATAAAAACTCGCCAGTAGAAATATCTAAAAACGAAATGCCCACATATTTCTTTCCAAAATGAACAGCTGCTAAAAAGTTGTTGGTTTTGGCTTGTAAAACTTCGTCGTTTAAAGAAACACCGGGTGTTACCAATTCGGTTACGCCGCGTTTTACAATGGTTTTAGTCATTTTAGGGTCTTCCAACTGGTCGCAAATAGCAACCCTAAAACCCGCCTTAACCAATTTAGGCAAATAGGTATTGATGCTGTGATGCGGAAATCCCGCCAAGGCTGTTTCTGTGGCGCTACCCGCGCCGCGTTTGGTGAGGACAATGTCTAGAATAGCCGACGCTTTTACGGCATCTTCGCCAAAAGTTTCGTAAAAATCGCCGACTCTAAAAAGCAACAAGGCGTCGGGGTACTTTGCCTTTATGGCATTGTACTGTTTCATTAAAGGCGTTACTTTTTTTACTTTTGACAAATCTATAGTGTTTCTTGTGTAAAACAACTTAACCTTTCAAAAATACGTTTTTTGAGAAGGCAAACAAAGATAGAATTAATTTACGATTTAAGAATTAATAAGGTTTAGTTTATCGTTAATATTTATGGTTAACCAGATAATTTAACGTTAATATTTATGGTTTATGAAATAATTTAATACCTTTGTTTTTATAAATAGGTGATTTTATGATAAGTAGAAAATTAACTAAAACACTTTCACAAAAGTTAAAAAATTCTGATAAAGTAGTTGTTTTATACGGCGCAAGGCAAACAGGTAAAACAACTTTTGCAAATCAAATAATTAAGGAATTAAACTTAAAGACATTGAAAGTTAATGCCGATTTAGCCTTGTATCACGATGTTTTGTCATCAAAAGATAGCACTAAATTAGCGGCATTAGTAGCGGGGTATGAAATGCTGTTTATTGATGAAGCACAAAGGATTCAGAATATAGGATTAAATTTAAAAATTTTAACGGATGAAATTAACACACAAAATACGCCTCTAAAAATATTAGTAACGGGCTCTTCTTCTTTAGGAATAGCTCAAAATATTTCTGAAGCCTTAACAGGAAGAAAACAAGTATACCATTTATTTCCATTTTCTATTCAAGAAATCAGTTTGGGCAAAAACCCCTTTGAAGTATCAAATATGTTTGAAGAATTGATGATTTACGGTTTGTACCCAGAAGTTTTTACAACAAAAAACAGGCAGCAAAAAATAGAATTGCTAACCGAAATTACAAGTTCATATCTTTATAAAGACGTTTTAGAACTCGCCAATTTGAGACATCCCAGAAAGTTGAGACAACTTTTACAATTATTGGCTTTTCAAATTGGTTCTGAAGTTTCAATTGCCGAGTTAAGTCAAAATCTAAAAATAAATCAGGAAACAGTTGAACGCTATTTAGATTTACTCGAAAAATCGTTTGTAATATTCAGGCTTTCAGGGTTTAGTAGAAATCTTAGAAAAGAAATAAGTAAGAGAGATAAATTTTATTTTTATGATTTAGGCATTAGAAATAGCCTTATTGAAAATTACAATTATTTTGATAAAAGAAATGATGTGGGTCATTTATGGGAGAATTTCGTTATTTCAGAACGAATTAAATATTTAGAATACAATAATATACGTGCAAATAAATATTTTTGGCGGACCTATACAAGTGCGGAGTTAGATTATGTTGAAGAACGGAATGGCGTTTTATATGGCTTCGAAATAAAGTATTCAAAACCTAAAAATAAAGCCCCAAAAACGTGGATTGAAACCTACAAAAATGCTACTTATCAATGTGTAACAAGAAGTAATTTTTTAGATTTTATACAGTGATATAATCTTTAAGTTTTAAAAGCTAAATTTGCATCTAATATCAACTTAATTAACACGTGCAAAACCGTAAACTAAAAAACAGCGAACTCAATCGCATAAGCGTAGCCGATTTTAAAAAAACAACTAAAACACCACTGATTGTTGTTTTAGACAACATTCGCAGTTTAAATAATATAGGCTCTGTGTTTAGAACCTGCGATGCTTTTGCCATAGAAAAAATATACTTGTGTGGTATTACGGCACAACCACCTCATAAAGACATCCATAAAACCGCATTGGGGGCAACAGATTCTGTCGATTGGGCGCACGAAGATAATATTCTATCCTTAATTTCTAGGCTTAAAGCCGATGGTGTTACCATTGCGTCAATTGAACAAGCCGAAAACAGCGTCTTATTGCAAGATTTTAAGCCCAAACCACAACAGAAAGTAGCTGTCATTTTTGGGAATGAGGTAAAAGGTGTGCAACAAACTGTGGTTGACGCTTCAGATTATTGTGTAGAGATTCCACAGATTGGCACCAAACATTCTTTAAATATTTCGGTAAGTTGTGGTGTGGTACTTTGGGATTTGTTTAAAAAAATGCGACTTTAGCACTCAGATTTTTAAAAGATGTCAGATCAATTTTTATTTTATTTTAAACAAGGCTTATTTCATGTCTTAGATTGGTCGGCTTACGACCATATTTTATTTTTAGTGGCCTTAGTGGTCGTTTTTACTTTAAAAGATTGGAAAAAAACTTTGTGGCTTATCACCTTTTTTACCATCGGGCATACTTTAACATTGGCTTTGGCGGCGTATGATCTTATTTATGTCAAAGAAAATATTGTAGAGTTCGCCATAGTGGTAACCATTTTTATCACGTCACTTTCTAATTTAATTTTTCAAAAAAAGAATGCCGGTAGCCTCAATTTAAATATTGTTTTTGCCTTGGTTTTTGGTTTGATTCACGGACTTGGATTTTCGAGTTATTTTAAAATATTGGTCGGACGCGAAGCCGGTAAAGTTTTACCACTCATATCATTTGCTTCGGGTGTCGAAGTATCGCAAGCCATTTTAGTGATAGTCCTTTTGGGTTTAAGTTTTATCGGCTTAAATATTTTTAGAATCTCAAAACGCGATTGGGTCACAATTATTTCGGCCATTATTTTAGGGATAACAATCCCTATATTATATTCGCGAAAATTTTGGTAAATTTTTAACAGCAAAACCGATTTTAAAAAGCTTAATTTACAAACGACAATGCAAACAGATAAAAAACAATTACGTTATGATAAAGCCTATTTAAAAATGGCAACAGAATGGGCCAAGTTGTCACGGTGTAATCGCAAACAAGTAGGGGCGCTTATAGTGAAAGATAAAATGATAATTTCTGACGGTTATAACGGCACACCCTCGGGATTTGACAATTGTTGCGAAGACGCAGAAGGACTAACCAAATGGGAAGTTTTACACGCCGAAGCCAATGCCATATTAAAAGTAGCGGCCTCATCGCAGTCATGCAAAGGCGCCACTTTATACATTACACTTTCGCCTTGCCGAGAATGTAGCAAATTAATTTATCAAGCAGGTATAAAACGCATGGTTTACAGCAAAGGGTACAGAGATGCTTCTGGACTGGAGTTTTTAGAAAAAGCAGGGGTAGAATTGGTAAATCTAAAAATGGAAGATTAAAAAATTAAAGCAATTGTAAGATTGATCCTGCCTGCCACAGGCACGGCGGAGTCGAAATCTTACAATTTAAATAGTACAACTTATACGTGAATAAACTAAAAACATTTTTACCATTTATTATAGGTACTTGTATTGCCATAGGTGTTTTAATAGGTAGTTATTTAAATTTTAATAGCAACACAACCGCTTTTTTAGGTTTAAATAATCCGAAAGAAGCCAAAATAAAACGCCTTATAAATTATATTCAATACGATTATGTTGATTATGTTGATACCGATAGTCTTTTAGATGCAGCTATAAAAAATATGCTGGCAAAGCTAGATCCACATTCGGTCTATTTACCTCCCGATAGGCGCAAACAGATAAACGAAGAAATGGATGGTAAGTTTGTAGGCGTAGGCATCCAATTTTTAATGTTTAAAGATTCGCTAACGGTTTCAAAAGTTATTCCAAATGGGCCAAGTGCCAAAGCGGGGCTTCTACCTGGAGACCGTATTTTAACAGCTGATAATGACACCCTTTATGGAAAAAATTTAAAAAATGCTTTTATCATAAAAACCCTTAAAGGGAAGGCAGATACAAAGGTTAAATTAAAAATTTACAGAAAAGTTGACAATAAATTTATCACAACAACAGTTACCAGAGGCGAAGTACCTATTAAGAGTGTGGATGCTTCTTATATGTTAAATGACAGTTTGGGATACATCAAACTCAATAAATTTACAGCCACCTCTTATTCTGAATTTAAGAGCGCCCTTTTGCAACTCAAACAAAAAGGCATGAAAGCTCTGGTTTTTGATTTACGCGGGAATCCAGGAGGGTATTTACAAATAGCGGATAAAATAGCGGATGAATTTTTAGCAGACGGCAAATTGATTGTATCAACTAAAAATAAAGGAGGTGTCATTGAAAAGACCTATGCTACCAAAAAAGGAAGTCTTGAAAAAACACCTGTTTATGTGCTTATTGATGAAGGCTCGGCATCGGCAAGCGAAATTATTGCAGGCGCTCTTCAAGACAATGACAGGGGAACAATTATTGGGCGGCGTTCTTTTGGAAAAGGGTTGGTGCAACGCGAAATGAGTTTGGGTGATGGGTCTTCAATAAGATTAACCACCGCACGCTATTACACACCAACAGGGCGCTCCATTCAAAAACCGTACAATCACAAAGGAAATAAAGGCTATTTCAATGAGCTTGAAAAGCGTTATCGCAATGGAGAACTCGTTAATGCTGATAGTATTAAGGTGGTTGATTCTCTAAAATTTGTCACACCAAAAGGCAAAGTTGTTTATGGGGGTGGGGGCATAATTCCTGATGTGTTTGTCCCCATCGATACTGTTGGTTATTTAAATGGGCTCTATTTTAACAGTCTTAACAATTTTGTGTTTGATTATGTAGATAAGCACCGTGCGGATTTTAAAGACCTGACTTTTAAAATTTTTAAAAGGAATTTCGATAAAGATAACAAGATTTTAAATACTTATTTAAAACGCCTTAGCGGATTTGTAAAACCACATAAAATCCCTAAAAAACAAATTAAATTTTATCTAAAAGCTGTTTTTGCACGCGAGCTTTTTGACAACAATGCCTTTTACGAAATGTACAACAAAGAGGATGATATGATTGCTAAAGTACTTTCTTTAAAGTAATATTAAGCTATATGTTTTTAGTTGGCATAAATTATTACACAAAGTTTCACTAAGAAGGTACAAAGAAACTCAAAGACGTCTTGGCGAATCACGCCTTAAGTGTGATGTGGCCATCTTTTGAAAGGTAACTTGTTTTTAAATTTAATCGCAAAGAGCGCAGAGGTTTTTCGCTATGTTCGCAAAGAAATAGTACTGCCACTAAAAACGGGTATCTAAGAATACATCGCAACCGCTATTTTAGCGGCTAAAGCCGCATTATTCAGCACTAATTTTATATTGGTTTCCAAGCTTTCTCCTTTGGTTAAATTGGCGATTTTCTCCAATAAAAAAGGCGTACTGTCTTTGCCTTTTACACCCAATTTAGCAGCTTCTAAAAGTGCGGCTTCAATGGTCTTTGTGATTAAACCGTAATCCATTTGATAGATTTCGGGTACAGGATTGGCAACAACCACACCACCTTTGAGGTTTAAACCCCATTTGCTTTTTAAAAAATTGGCAATTTCTTGAGGCGAATCCAATCTATAATCGACTTTTAAACCACTTTTTTGGGTATAAAAAGCGGGTAATTCTTCGGTTTGATAACCTAAAACAGGAACACCTTGGGTTTCTAAATATTCTAGAGTCAGATTGAGGTCTAAAATAGCTTTTGCACCTGCACAAATAACCGCCACGTTGGTATGAGCCAGTTCTTGTAAATCTGCCGAAATATCAAAGGTTTCTTGCGCCCCTCTATGAACGCCACCAATACCGCCTGTGGCAAATATTTTAATCCCTGCCATTTGCGCAATAATCATAGTGGCCGCTACCGTAGTCGCACCATTTAAATTTTTTGAAACCACATAGGGCATATCTCGGCGACTCGTTTTTAAGACTTTAGGACCTTCTTTGGCTAACAATTCTATTTCAGATTTGGTTAAGCCTGCTTTAAGTTTGCCATTTATAATAGCTATGGTTGCTGGTACAGCACCGTTATCACGCACCGTTTGCGAGACTTGCACAGCGGTTTCCAAATTTTTCGGATAGGGCATACCGTGCGAAATAATGGTAGATTCTAAGGCTACAACGGGTTTGTTTGCAGCTAAGGCTTGTCTCACTTCTGGGTTTATTTCTAAATATTGATTCATTTTTGATTGTTTAATAAAGTTGTAATTTTTTGTTGTAATTGGGGATGTACATTGTCTTCGTGACCCAGAGTTACAGTAGCACAAGCCACACCAAATTGGGCACTTTTTTTAAGCGAATTTTTTTGTAAATCAGCATAGATAAGGCCGCCCATAAAAGCGTCACCAGCGCCATTGGTATTTACAACGGTGTTTTTTTGAGGTTTTATAAAACCAGATATTTTGGGATTGCTGTAAAAAACACCTGCATCACCAAGTGTGATACAGAGGTTTTTAACCCCTATTTTATGTAATTTTTTGGCAATTTTATAAATACTTTTCTTGTTTTTAATTTTTATATCACTTAAAATTTCTGCTTCTAAACGGTTTACTTTTAAAGCGTATAAATGTGCTAAAGTGTCCTTTGCGCGTAGTGCTTTTGAGCCCGCCACAGCATCTAAAAAGAGTTTTTTATGCGGGTAATTTTTGGCGACTTCATCTAAAATCACTTTGGGCATATTGGTGTCTAAAACGATACAAGATGCTTTTTCTAAAATAGCCTGTTTTTTTTTGATAAAAGCGAGACTGAATTGATCGAAAATTGACATCGCCGAAAGGCCTAGAGCCATATCATTGTGTTCGTCCATGATGGCCAAATGGACTGAAGTTGCTTGGTTTTTTAAAAATAAGCTGTCTAAAATATCCAAACCTATTTGTTGCGAATGCGACTTGAGTTGTTGCGCATTAGCATCATCGCCTATTACACTGATAAGTTTTGTATTTAACCCTAAACGGACTAAATTTTCGGCAATATTGCGCCCCACGCCACCCATAGAAATTTTAAGCCTCCCTTGATTGGAATCTTTTAAAACTAAAGACACATCCGTAAAGCCCACAATATCTACATTGGCACCGCCCAAAACCACCAAATAAGGGGCTTCGTCTATAATATAGCCCTTGCCTTTTAAGTAGCCTTTTTTAATAAGATTACTCAGGTGAACACCTACAGACGAACGTTTTATTCCTAAAATTGTAGCCAATTCTTGTTGCGCTATAAGCGGGTTTTCTTTAAGAATTGTTAATATTTCGAGCTCGCGTTTGGTCATTTTTATATAAAGTAATGTTTAAAACTAAACATTTGTGTAAATTTACATTTTTATTGTGATTTGGCAATAAGATAATAATTAATATCAGTTGTCATTCCGACGATAGGAGGAATCTCCACATTGATTTTTTGAGATTCTTCGACTACGCTCAGAATGACAAGACACAAAATTAATTCTCTTGTTATGAAAAAATTTCTAAAAATATTCAAACGCCGTCAAGTTATTGTGGGGATGATTCACCTTAAAGCTTTACCCGGAACCCCAAATTATGAAAATAATGATACCGAAATTATTGAATCCGCTTTAAAAGAAGCACAGATTTATAAAAAAGCAGGTATTGACGCTTTGGCTATTGAAAATATGCACGATGTGCCGTATATAAAAAATGAGGTAGGGCACGAAATTAGTGCGATGATGACGGTAATAGGGTATAAAATAAAAGCCGAAACTAATTTACCTTGTGGCATTCAGATTTTGTCTTCTGCCAACAAAGCGGCTTTAGCTGTTGCCAAAGCGGCTAATTTAGATTTTATCCGCGCCGAAGGTTTTGTGTATGGTCATGTGGCAGACGAGGGTTATATTGATTCTTGTGCAGGCGATTTATTGCGATATCGCAAACAAATCGATGCCGAAAACATAGCTGTTTTTACAGATATTAAGAAGAAACACAGTGCACATGCCTTAACTGCCGACGTTAGTTTGGTTGAAACGGCTAAAACTGCGGAATACTTTTTAAGTGATGGCCTTATTATTACAGGAACAAGTACTGGGTCAGCAGCCAATTTAGAAGAGATACAGGCGGTTAAAACCGCTTGTAAAATACCCGTAATTGTGGGCTCTGGCGTGACATTAAATAATTTAGAATCTTATTTATCTGTAGCCGATGCCCTCATTGTGGGTTCTTATTTTAAAGAAAACGGGCATTGGGCAGGCGCTTTATCTTATAAAAAAATTAGCCAGTTTATGGAAAAGGTCAATAAGCTTAGGCAATAAAAGCATCAAACTTTAAAATATCAAATCACAAATAAATATAAAGCTATAATCTCCCTATTTTTACCGGCTTAGCTCCTAAATCTGCCGTTTTACCTGTTTTACACAATAAATTTCTAAAAATAATATTTGCAAAAAATGCAAAAAGCACGGATTTTCGCTAGAAAACTAGCGATTTCGCCAAATATAGGGGGAAATTCCCCCTTTTTTACTATCTAAAAAATAGGTAAATACTTAAAATATAATATGTTAATAAATATTAGGGGGGGGTAGAGCTAAAAAAGTATTTTTAAACTACGTAAAACCAAAAGATTTTTTACATAGCTTTAAAGCACCAAAAGGTATTATTGTTTGCTATAAAAAAACAAAAAAATTCCTCTGGTTAAAAGTTAAAACTAAAACAGTTCAAAATGTTTAATTTAAAACCCATTTGCCTATGAGATAGCCAAAGTATAACCAGAGGAAAGCGCTACAAAAGTAACACACCTCGTAGGATTAACAAAATAATAATGGGAGATAATCCCAAATAACTAATTTAAAATTCTAATAAAATGAAAAAAATAATTTTAGGAATCGTATTTGTTTTTGCAACGGTAAGTTTTGCTAATGCAAAAAATGAAATAAAAAATGATAAACCTTCTAGTGTTGAATATGTGGCTCCAGATTGCTGGGCTGGTGCTGATGCAGCCGAAGTGAACACATGTGGTTCAGTAGGTTGTAATTTTAATTTATGGGCAGCAGTCTATTCAGCTTGTATGGGATATTAATAGTAGTAAAGCTAAAGCCTAATTTAATTAGGCTTTAGCTTTATTTTTAAACATAAACATAAACAAAATGAAAATAAAATTAATAATTCTTATAAATCTATTCGTAGGTGCTTTATATGCACAGCAATCTGCTATTTGTACGTATAAAATAATTCCTAGAATGGAAGGTTTCAAAATTAAGGAAACAGATGATAATAATACAAAGTATGCTAAGGACCTTATGTTAAAAGCAACAGTTGTAGCAAAAGAGTTTGACTATACATTAAAGTTTAATATAACGGAAAGCAGTTCGCAAATAAGTGAAAGAATGACAAATGATGGGGAAAACAAATATCTAAATTTAATAGCAAAGGCATTAATTGGTAAAGGATTGTATTACCAAAACAAATTACAAAAAATAGCACTTTGGCAAACAAACGTTATGGGAGCGTTATATATTGTTAAAGATTCTTTAGTGAATGATTGGGAAATAAGTAGTGAGAGTAAAAAAATTGGGAATTACACCTGCTATAAAGCGGTTAAACAGTGTAGTAGTTGTAGTAGTATTAATGAAGTTTGGTTTACTCCAGAAATACCAGTTCCTTTTGGACCATTAGGTTATGGAGGTTTACCAGGGTTAATAATTAGTGTTGTTAAAAAAAATACGATTTTACAATTAGAGAGAATTAAGTTTTATGATAAACCATTAGTATTAGAGAAACCTAAAAAAGGGAAGGAAATTGTTAAGGCTGAGTATGATATGATAACCAGTAGAATAAGAAATAATGCAAAAAAAATGAGCAATTAGTTGAAAAAACACTTATTTATTGGTATTGTATTTTTATTGCTGGGTCAATTTACTTTTGCCCAAACCCGCCTGTTAACAGGGGTGGTTACAGATAGTTTAAAAACCCCTTTAGCTTATACCAATGTGCTGGCAAAGCCAGATAGCATATATATTAATATGGCTTTTGCCATAACAGACGAAAAAGGCCGTTTTAAATTAGAGCTTAAAGAAAACATGGGTTATACCATTACGGTAAGTTATTTGGGGTTTAAAAGTTTTGAGTTTAAAATAAAATTAAGCCAAAATGCTACAAAAAACATTGTGTTAAAAGAGGCCACCAACCAATTAGAAGAAATTATTTTAATTAAAGAATTACCAGTTAATATTAAAAAAGATACCATTACTTATAATACAAAAGTGTTTACAAACGGTAAAGAGCGCAAATTAAAACAAGTCCTTAAAAAATTGCCGGGTGTTGAGGTAGCTAAAAATGGCAGCGTTACCGTATTGGGTAAAAAAGTAACAGACCTGTTGGTAGATGGCAAAACCTTTTTTGGCGGCGGTACCAAATTAGGAGTTGAAAATATACCGGCTGATGCCGTTAGAAGTGTTGAAGTACTCGATAATTACAACAAAGTAGGTTTTTTAAAAGGCTTAAACAACAGCCAACGTATGGCACTCAATATCAAACTAAAAAAAGACAAAAAGAAATTCGTTTTTGGCGATATTGAGGGTGGTAAAGGGAATGGCAAACATTATTTAATACATCCCACCCTGTTTTATTACAGCCCAAAAACGGCGGTTAATTTTATTGGTGACGTTAATGATATTGGCAAAAAGTCATTTACCTTAAAAGACTATTTAGATTTTGAAGGCGGTATTGGCAAATTATTAAGTGACCCCAGCTCGTATTTTAAACTTTCAAACAGTGCTTTTGCAGGTTTTTTAGAAAATCAGGATTTTACCGCCGCTAAAAACAATTTTGCAGCGGCCAATATTACCCAAGCCATTAATGGCAAGATAGATATATCGGGTTACGGTATTTTATCAAATACCAAAAGCACTACGCAAAATGAAGTATTAAATCAATATCTTACAAATAACAATTCTGTTTTAGAAAGTAAAAATACTTTTGGTAATAGCAACAACACCTTTGCAATGGGCAAAATGGAATTGACATACAGGCCAAGTATTAATGATGACATTTCGTATGCCAGTTTTTTTAAAGCGGCTAACAATAATAATAATACCAACTTGTTGAGCCAAACCAAAACGGCTAACACCCAATTAAATACGCGTAAAAAAACGCTGAGTACTACCGTAAAACAGAATGCCGAATGGCATAAAAAGTTGTCGTATAAACACACTTTTTCGTTTACCGCCAATTATCAATACAATAAAAGTACACCCAATACCCAATGGTTAACCAATCAGCCTATTCTACAAGGCCTTATTCCGCTTGTAAGCGATAGTTCTTTTGATATAAACCAGCTAAAATATTTGCAGATAAACAATTTCGGCTTTTTGTTTAAACACTATTGGGTTATCAACAATAAAAACCATATTTATACCACTTTAGGAAGTCGTATTTTGAATGAAAAATACCAAACTTCAGAATTCCAAAATTTAAGCGATGGCACACAAAACAATTTTGAGTCGGCAGGATTTGGCAATGATTTAGACTTTAATTTAACCGATACTTATTTTGGTATAGAGCATAAATTTAAAGTAGGTAAAGCGGTGTTAAAAACAGGTATTTTTGGCCATTATTACCATTTAAAAGCACAACAAGAAAGTAAACATACCAAAAATAAAATAGTGTGGTTGCCCGCCTTTACCGCCAAATATGATTTTAGCAATTCGGAACATCTCAATTTTAGATACAATCTTAAAAGTGCTTTTGCCGATGCCCCTAAATACGCCGAAAAGTTCAGTTTATTGCACTATAATGCTCTTACAAAAGGCAATCCTAATTTAGATAATGAGCTGTATCATACAGCACGCTTATGGTACACAAAATTTAGTTTGTATCGTGGGATTATTATGAATGCCAACCTTTCTTACAATAAAAAAATACACAGTATCCGTAATGAAATACAATTACAAGGCATAGATCAATTTACAAATCCGGTTTTAAGTAGAAATCCAGAAAACAGATGGCAATTTTCTACCAATATCCGTAAAACAATCAGTAAGTTAACATTAAAAATAAAGGGTAATGTGAGTACTTCAAATTATTTTCAAAGCCTCAATAACAAGTTGTTTAAAAATAAATCGAATATCCAAAGTTTAGGGATAGCTTTAGCGACCAACGTTAAAAAAGGACCTAATTTTGAGTTGGGTTACGACAAAAGATTTAGCCAATTTAAAAGTCTCAGCAACCTGTCAAAATTTACAAACGAAAGTCCGTATTTAAATCTGGATTGCGATTTTTTAAAGAGTTTTAAACTCGAGGCCGATTATACCCGAACCAATTACAAAAATGATGCGGGACTTACCAATCGTTACGAAGTAGCCAATGCCTCTTTATCGTTTCAAAAAGAAGACAGTGCTTGGGGTTTTAAAGTAAGCGGCACCAATATTTTTGGTGTATCGTTTAAACAACAAAATGCGTTTTCAGACTTTTTAATTTCAGATACCAAAACCTTTATTTTACCTAGAATATGGTTGTTTACGTTGACTTATAAATTATAAAACAAGTCTTTGTCCCCCGCCTAAACGGAGCGGGCAGGTAGCATCTAGCAGCAAAGCGGTCTAAATTCTTTAGCCTGTTAAGGCTAATTTTAATGAAACAAGCCCTGAATATTAGAGGCAAACAATTTAACGGCAATAGCCATTAAAATAATACCAAAAACTTTACGAATAACACCAATGCCCCCTTTGCCAATTACTTTTTCTATTTTAGGAGACGATTTTAACACAGCGTAAACCACAACAATATTTATAATTATAGCAACTATAATATTAACTGTGGCAAATTCCGCTTTAAGCGATAAAATAGACGTCATAGTCCCCGCGCCTGCAATTAACGGAAAGGCTAAAGGCACCACGCTGGCTGTTTCGGGTGCATCATCTTTATAAAGTTTGACTCCTAAAATCATTTCTAAAGCTAAAAATAGAATAACAATAGCCCCTGCCACGGCAAACGAATTGACATCTATACCTATAAGGTTTAAAATTTCTTCGCCTAAAAAGAGAAAAAGAATCATAATTAGGCCGGCAACTAAAGATGCTTTTTCAGATTGAATATGGCCTACTTTTTGACGTAAATCTATAATGATGGGAATACTTCCAACTATATCTATTACAGCAAACAAAACCATTGTTGCGGTAAGAATTTCTTTAAAATTAAATGCCATAATAATTGGGTTTTAAAAGCCGACAAATGTAAATAAATAGCCTATAATAAAAAGCATATTTAGGCTAAATTTACAACGATTTTTTTAAATGTATTTTGTACTCTAAAACCTGTATTTTTACACCGTGATTCAGTTAGGGAAAACAATAGTTTCAGAAGATATAATTGAAAAAGATTTTGTGTGCAATTTATCGGCTTGCAAAGGGGCTTGCTGTATAGATGGCGAGGCAGGGGCGCCTGTAGAAGATGCCGAACGTCTTATATTAAAAGATATTTATCAGAAAGTAAAACCTTTTTTAAGTTCAGAAGGGATTAAAGCGATAGAAGAACAGGGTGTTTTTACCACAAATAAAGAAGGGGAACATGAAACGCCTTTGGTTAATAATGCTGAGTGTGCCTATGTTATTTATGACGATAATGCCACAGCCATGTGTGGTATTGAAGAGGCTTATAACAGTGGTGCCATAGATTGGAAAAAACCAGTTTCATGCCATTTATACCCCATACGGGTTCAGGATTATAGTGATTTTTCAGCCGTCAATTATCACAAGTGGCCTATTTGTAACGAGGCTTGTAGCTTAGGAAAGCAACTCCAAATACCTGTTTATAAATTTGTAAAACAAGCCCTTATCAGAAAATTTGGCGAAGATTGGTATGCTGAACTTGAAAAGATAGCCTTTGAAATGGGTAAATAGTCGTTCCTTAGGAACACTATAACCTTATATTTATCAATAAAATAAGTTAAAAAAAGTAAGTTATTTAGTGTGTTAAATTGCAAGGAAAGTTGTATATTGAAGTCAAAACCTTGCAATAAATGATAGGAAAACCACAGAATCAAAATCAGCGAGAAATGTTTCGCCCCTTACTCAAGGAATTTATAGAT
>JAKIUU010000021.1 GCA_021647405.1 Flavobacteriaceae bacterium | reverse complement strand
CTTTCTTGTTCGCAAATCACAAATACTATCTGCTAGAGTGGGTGTTTTTTGTAGTTTCATAGGTTAAATATACAACTTAATTGTATAAATAACAATAAGTTAATGGTGTGATTTGTTCTTTTTTTTTAGAAATTTACCTTGCAACGGTCTTAAATTGGTGTCTTTGCGAACATAGTGAAGCAATCTCTTGATGCTTGCTACAATGTTCAAGAGGTAACCACGGTACGCCCTTGACGTACCTCGTTAAAACTTTTTTAAGTCAACCGCACTGTTTTAATAAGGTCTTCGCCCAAGGTTTTGTTCATCATGGCTTTAATCTTATCTTTACCATAGCTCAATTCTTCGCGCAAAACAGAAGAGCTCAAATGCACCACCAATACATCATTTTGTAGTTTTATAGAAGTGGTATAAGATTGCACACCATTACCCATTACTTGCAACCAAGCCTCTTTAACCTTTATTTGTGTAAAGCCCTTGGTAAGGTTGTTTTCTTTGATAAAAGCACCCATTAAATCTTTTATAGATTTTGAGTCGGAATAGCGTTTGGCCATGGTAATTTTAACTTAAATTAAAAATTTTATAAGTCTGGTTAATTTGTTTAATAATATTTTCTGTACGTTCGGCATGGGTATCAGAAATGAATAATTGCCCGAAATTATCTTCGTTTACCAAACGTATTAATTGCAGCACACGGTTTTCGTCTAGCTTGTCAAAGATATCATCTAAAAGCAAAATAGGTGTGTCATTGGTTTGCGATTTTATAAAATCGAATTGCGCCAATTTTAGAGCTATCAAATACGATTTCTGCTGTCCTTGCGAGCCAAATTTCTTAACAGGAAAATCGGCAATAGAAAAAAGCAAATCGTCTTTATGCACCCCAACAGTGGTGTATTGAAACAGTCTGTCTTTTGCCAAACTGTCTTTGAGCAGTTGTTTGATATCAGTATTTTCTAAATGCGATTTATAAACCAAATTAACTTCCTCTTTATTATTGGAAATCATTGCGTAGCGCTCTTTAAAAATGGGAATAAAGGCTTCTAAAAAGGTTTTGCGTTTGGTGTGTATTTTAGCACCCAAATCGATTAGCTGGTCATCGTAAACTTCAAGATTCACAGTGTCAAAAGTATGGTTGGCTGCAAAATATTTTAACAGATGATTGCGTTGCGAAATTACTTTATTATAAAGAATCAAATCGTTTAAATACACCCTATCCGATTGTGAAATAACACTGTCAATAAATTTTCTACGTACCTCACTACCCGAAGCTATCAAATCGATATCAGCTGGCGATATCATCACAACAGGCAATAAGCCAATATGATGTTGCACCTTTTCATAAATTTTGCCATTGCGTTTTATTACTTTTTTCTGACCTCTTTTTAAACTACATACAATATGTTCTTCGGCTTCTTGTTTGTCAAAAACACCTTCAATCACAAAAAAATCAGCATCGTGCTTTATTATTTGTGAAGCGCTAGAATTAAAATAACTTTTGGTAAACGACAAACAAAAAACAGCATCTAAAATATTGGTTTTACCAATACCATTTGCCCCCACAAAACAATTGATTTTCGAATCGAAATTAAAATTAGCCGATTCAAAATTTTTAAAATTTAAAAGTGTTATTTTTTTTAAATGCATCGCAGATAATTATACCAATTAGCAAAATAACAAATTTAGGTGTAAACTATTGCCTTTTTAGAATAAAAAATTATATTTTTGCGCTTGAAAATTTATATGACGTATGGGTACTTATAAAAAAGTAAAAACACAAAAAACTAATACTAAAACGCAAACATCTCAAAGCACTACAAAAGAGGTTTTTGAAACACTTAATGTAACTGCATCAAGATCTGAGCAGTGGATTGAAAAAAATCAAAAACCATTATTTTTAGGTTTGGCGGTAGTTGCTGTAATTATATTGGGCTATTTGGGTTATAATAAATACATTCAAGAGCCAAAAGAAATTGAAGCTTCTAACGAATTGGCTTTTCCAAAACAATATTTTGAAGCGGCTTTAAATGGAAAAACTTTAAATATCCTTGTTCAAGAACGCGATTCGCTGTTAACTTTAGGCTTAGATGGTGCCGATGGTAAATATGGATTTTTAGATATTGCCGATACTTATAGCGGTACTAAAGCAGGTAACTTGGCCGAATATTATGCAGGTATTTCTTATTTAAAAATGAGAGATTATAAAAACGCTGTTATACATTTAGGCAAATACTCATCTGATGACGAATTATTAGCCCCTACTGCTCTTGCAGCTATTGGTGATGCTTTTGCAGAAATAGATCAATTAGAAGATGCTTTAGATTACTACATAAAAGCAGCCAATACAAAAGAGAATGGTTTTACAACACCCCTCTTTTTATTTAAAGCTGGACAAACGGCCTTAGGTTTGGGTAAAAGTGAAAAAGCTTTGTCTTTTTTCAAAAGAATTGAAAAAGATTATCCAAAATCTGACGCTGCAAAGGACATAGATTACTATATTAATAAAGCCCTTTTCTCAGCCAAATAATTTAAGAATGGCAACAGCCGGAAAAAATTTATCATCCTATAAAAAAGAACCTCTTAAAAATGCCGATAAATTAAAAATTGGCATTGTGGTTTCTGAATGGAATGATGCCATTACCAATGCACTCTACGCTGGCGCCAATAAAACATTACTAGATAACGGTATTCTTAAAAAGAATATACACACCTTAAAAGTTCCCGGAAGTTACGAATTGGTTTATGGCAGCAAACACCTTATAAAATCTCATAAATTAGATGCCATTATTGCCATTGGCAGTGTTATTCAAGGCGAAACAAAACATTTTGATTTTGTGTGTAATGCCGTTTCTTTGGGCATAAAAGATTTAAATATAAAATACAATACCCCTATTGTTTTTTGTGTTTTAACCGATAATACCCTGCAGCAAGCTATTGACAGGTCAGGTGGAAAACATGGCAATAAAGGTGTTGAGTGTGCTATTGCAGCCCTTAAAATGGCAACTTTAAGAGAGATTTAACAGCAACTTTTCCACAAAATTTGACCACTCTTTACAAATTAAGTACTTTTGAGCTTGTATCATAATTTATAGGCTATGGCTAATTTATTCAAACAAAAAGCACATTATGTTTTTAACTACAAACCCCGTTTTTATGATGCCCGTAAAGAACGCTTAGAAGCTTTAGAAAAAAAATACAGTAAAGAAAAAAAAGAAAACGCTGGCAAATCAACAAGTACCAATTTTAGAGAAGCTTGGAAAAAAAGTAAGGCCCCTTCTCGTAACAATGCCAATATTAAAACAGCAATGATAATTGTAATTTTGGTTTTTTTAGTCTATCGTTATTTTAAATATATAGGAATCACTTTCTTTTAATGTCAGATATAATACAATTACTCCCAGACCATGTAGCCAATCAGATAGCCGCAGGAGAAGTGGTGCAACGCCCCGCTTCTGTAGTTAAAGAATTGTTAGAGAATGCTATTGATGCACAAGCAAGCACTATCAAACTCCTTGTAAAAGACGCTGGCAAAACACTTATCCAAGTAATTGACAATGGCTTGGGGATGAGCGAAACGGATGCACGCCTGTCTTTTGAACGCCATGCCACCTCAAAAATTAAGGAAGCCAAAGACCTCTTTAATTTACATACAAAAGGTTTTAGAGGCGAAGCCCTGGCCTCAATTGCTGCCATTGCTCATGTAGCACTTAAAACAAAACAAGAAGGCCAAGAATTGGGCACACAATTGGTAATTGAAGGCAGTAAAGTTATCAGCCAAGAGCCTATTGCAAACCCTACAGGAAGCAGTGTTGCGGTTAAAAATTTGTTTTATAATATTCCCGCTAGGCGGAATTTCTTAAAATCGAATGCTGTAGAAACGCGTCACATTATTAGCGAGTTTCAACGCGTAGCTTTAGCACATCCCAACATAGCATTCTCTTTTTATCACAATGATCACAATGTGTATCAATTGGCTTCGTCAAATTTAAGGCAACGTATTGTGGGTGTTTTTGGCAAAAAAACAAACGAAAAACTAGTCCCTATAAACGAAGAAACTGAACTGGTAAATATCTCTGGATTTATTGCCAAGCCAGAATTTGCCAAGAAAAAAAGAGGAGAACAGTTCTTTTTTGCCAACAACCGATTTATAAAAAGCAATTATTTAAATCATGCTGTTACAACAGGGTTTGAAGGGCTTTTAGGTCAAGGCTACTGCCCTACTTATTTTTTATATTTAACGGTTCCTACAGAACAAATTGATATCAACATCCACCCCACAAAAACTGAGGTGAAATTTGAAAATGAACAGGCCTTATACGCCATCATTAAATCGACTATCAAACACAGTTTGGGCCAATACCAAGTGGCACCTGTACTAGATTTCGAAAGAAATGCCTCATTTGATGTGCCTTATGATTATAAAGACAAAGCTGTTGGCACACCAAAAATTAATGTCGATTCTGATTTTAATCCATTTAAAGAAAATTACTCTAAAAAACCAGAAACCACTAATTGGGAAGAACTGTACAAAACAGACGCTTTTGCTAATAATGAAATTGAATCGGAACCCATTACTGGAGATCTTTTTGAGGGGCATGACAAAACAAATGCACAAGTATGTATGCAAATTCGCAATACTTACATTTTAAGTGCCATAAAGTCAGGATTGGTTTTAATAGATCAGAACTTGGCACATCAGCGTATTTTATATGAAGATTTTCTGACTAAAATTACTTTAGAAGAGTCAGCTAGTCAACAATTATTATTTCCTTTAAATTTAGGTTTTAACAAACAAGACGTTCAATTAATTAAGCGTTTAATATCAGATTTTGAGAGTATTGGCTTTAAAATTACGTTTAAAAAAGAAGATGAAATTGTTGTTAAAGGCATGCCCATAACTGTAAAAGAGAGTCAGGTTCAAAGCCTTATTGAAAGCTTACTAGATGCCATTCAAAATCAGACCAAAGACAGTAATTACAGTCAGAGCGATTGCATTTCTAAAAGTTTGGCAAGAAGTTTGGCTATAAAAAAAGGAATATCTCTAAGTACAAAAGAGCAAGAAGAATTGCTCAACAATCTTTTTAGCTGTAAAGAGCCCAGCGTTTCGCCACAAGGCAAAGCAACCTTTATAACTTTGTCTTTAGAAGATATTGAAAAGAAATTTAATGCGTTTTAATTAACTTAATATATGATTCAATTACCACCCGCTATCAAAAACCTTATTATAATTAACGTCCTCTTTTTTGTGGCCACATTTTATATTTTTGATACCAATTTATTCTTTGAATGGTTTGCTTTATTTTACCCAAGCTCTCCATATTTTCACAGTTGGCAATATGTAACACACATGTTTATGCATGGCGGATTTATGCATATTTTGTTTAATATGTATGCTTTGTATGCTTTTGGTTCGCCTCTAGAACAAATGTGGGGATCAAAAAAGTTTTTATTCTTTTATTTTTCTGCTGGATTAGGAGCTGCCGCCATTCATACATTGTCTAACTATCTGTTTCATGTTTATAATATTCCTGCTGTTGGGGCATCTGGTGCCATTTATGGTGTCTTGGTGGCCTTTGGCATGACTTTTCCAAATGCCAAATTGGCCATGATATTTTTCCCCATACCAATTGCGGCCAAATATTTTATTCCGCTTTTAATATTAAGTGATATTTATTTTGGATTTAGTGGGTCTGATAATACAGCCCATTTTGCCCACATAGGCGGTGCACTCTTAGGTTTTATAATAATGCTTTTTTGGCGACAAAATCAGTTTAACAGATGGGATAATTAATTTCTTAGCCTATGACTAATTTAATTGATCAATTAAAATACCACTATCAAAAAGCAACTGTTGTAGAAAAGCTAATCTACATTAATGTAGCGGTATTTTTTATTGGTTATTTGTTCAATACTTTGGCTTTTTTAATGACCTCTCAAACCAATTTTGTATTTGATTGGTTTGCACTGCCTGCAGAGTTTGATCAAATTATATACAGACCCTGGAGTATTATAAGCTATGCTTTTTTACATGATGGTCTCTGGCATATATTATCTAATTTATTGATATTATATTATATAGGTAATTTATTTTTAGAATATTTTACCCAAAAAGAATTTATAAACTACTATTTTTTAGGCGCTATTTTTGGTGGTTTTATTTATATTATGAGCTATAATTATTTCCCTGTTTTTAAAAATAGCAATGGCATTCTTGTGGGGGCTTCGGCATCTGTAACAGCTATTTTTATAGGTATTACCACTTACATACCACATTACGAAATAAAAATCAGATTTATAGGTTTTGTAAAACTGTGGCTATTGGCAGTTATCTGGATAGGTATGGATGTTATTCAAATTCCTGTAGACAATGCAGGAGGTCATTTGGCACATCTTGGTGGTGCCCTTATCGGATTTATTTTGACTTACCTTTTTAAAAATAATGGTAATTTTCTAGAATCGTTAAATAAAATCTTTACAGTAAAAAAACAAAAGCCTTTGCGAACCGTTTATAAATCAAAAGCCAAAACAAAATCGGCTGCAAATACGCAAATAAGTCAGAAACGCATTGATGAAATTTTAGATAAAATTAGCAAGTCTGGTTACGAAACACTCAGCAAAGAAGAAAAAGATTTTTTATTTAAATCGGGTAAATCTTGAAAAAATTAAGCTTTAGCAACAAACTTATCTATTTTATAAATAGTCTATTTGCTGTTTTATTATTGCTTTCGTATGCCACCTCTTATATAAAACCTACAACATTTCCTGTAATTTCTGCCTTAAGCCTTTTTGTGCCTGTTTTACTAATAATAAATAGCCTATTTTTTATCTATTGGTTGGTGGGATTAAAAAAACAATTCCTACTGTCCTTTTTGACTCTGCTGGTAGGATTTAATTTTGCGACAAATTTCTACAAGTTTAGTTCTAAAGATATTGTTAGTACCCCCCAAACAGATATTATGTCTTACAATGTGCGCCTATTCAATCTTTATAATTGGATAAAAGACACCAACACTAAAAGTGATTTAATAGCTTTTATAGCCGATAAAAATCCCGATATTTTGTGTTTGCAAGAATACCATCAGCAAAGAGAATTGGAAAAATTATACCCTTATAATTATACCAAATTTACTGACGAAAAAAATAAGATTGGCCAAGCTATTTTTTCTAAATACCCAATAGTAAATAAAGGCTCCCTCAATTTTAAAAAAACCTCAAACAATTCAATTTTTGTAGATGTGGTAAAGCACAATGATACTTTAAGGGTTTATAATATTCACCTTGAATCTTTACATATCAATCCAGAGAAAGAGAAAATAAGCAAAGATAATTCACAGCGTCTGCTCAAAAATATAGGCAAAACTTTTTCCAAGCAACAAGCGCAAGTTTTATTGCTCAAAGCGCATTTTTCTCATACAGATTACAAAACTGTTCTTTGTGCCGATTTTAACAACACCGCATTTTCTTGGGCCTACAAAAATTTAAAAGTTGACTTTAACGATGCTTTTGAAGAAGCTGGTTCAGGATTTGGCACAAGCTACCGGTACAAAAACATACCCCTGCGTATAGATTTTATTTTGGTCGATAAAAAATTAAATATTCTGGATTTTAAAAACCATAAAGTCACCTTTTCTGACCACTACCCCATAGAAAGTCGGATTGGTTTTTAATTTTTCTTTACCCATTTTAATTGCAAAGCATTTATAGGGTTCACATTTAAACCCGTAATGTTTTTTTGTACAAACCTTACCACTTGGTCATAATACAAAGGCACTATTGGCGCATTGGATATAATTAAACTATCCATTTTTTGATACAAATTATAGCGTTCATTTAAAGTCACTGCACTAAAACTTCTTTCGTAAAGTGCATCAAACGCTGCATTGTTAAAATGGGTATAATTGGGCCCGTTTGGTGCCAAATTTTTACTGTAAAAAAGTGATAAATAATTTTCAGAATCTGGATAGTCAGCAATCCAACTGGCGCGGAAAACAGAAAATTTTCCGTTGGCTTTTGCCTGTCTTAAAGTAGCTGGTGGATTGACATTTACAGCCACTTCTAGTCCTATTTTTTGCAGTTCGCGTTGTATGTATTCACACAAATCTAAATAATTGGCATCGGTATTAATACTTATTCTAGGATTGGTATCGCCTGTTTCTAAGGTGTATTTTTTAAGGTATTCTCTGGCTTTTTCTGGATTGTAATTATAGCCTTTTAAATTGTTAAAAGCAGGCAATCCTTTAGGAATAAATCCATTTACTGCGGGTGTACCAATACCATTTCGCAAAAAACGAATCATTTTACGGCGGTTAAAACCGTAGTTAATGGCTTTCCGTAGCCAGATATTTTGAATGGCATTATTTTTTTTGGAATCAATCAAAAAACCCAAATACTCTGTATTCAAATAGGCCCCTGTTAACATATATAATTGATTGGTATATTGCGGATTTAACTGGCCATTAAAGTCGATAATATCATCTTTATACGATGGGTCTAAACCTGTTATAAAATCAAGATTTCCTTGAATAAGTTGTAAAAATTCGTTTTGTTTATCGGGTAAGAATGTTATGGCAACAGCATCTAAATAAGGCAAGTGTTTGCCCGCCGAATCGGACTCGTAATAGTTCGTATTCCTTAAATAAACCAGCTTGGTGTTTTCTACCCATAACTTAAATTTAAAAGGGCCTGTACCAATGGGATTTGATCTAAACTCATCGCCAAAATAATCTACCGCTTCTTTGGGCACAACCGAGCAGTATTTCATAGCCAATAAACCTAAAAATGGCGGAAAAGCCTGTGTTAAATTTATTTGAAAAACAGAATCGTTTACAGCTTTATAAGACTTTACAGTTTGTAAAATCCAACCGCCAGGTGAGGCCACTTTTGGATCTTTTAAGCGGTTAAAACTATAGGTAAAATCTTGTGCTACTACATGCCGTGTGCTGTCTTTTCCAAACAACTCATGTTGGTGAAAAAACACATCTTTACGCAAGGTAAAAGTGTAGGTCTTTCCGTCTGGGCTCAACACCCAACTTTTAGCAATATCTGGCGCAACATGGAGGCTGTCGTCTAATTGAACCAACCCATTAAACAACTGGTTTACACCCCAAATATTGGCAAGTGTCTTGGCAAAGGCAGGATCTAATGACGATATGTTACTGTGCTCATTGTATCTAAAAACCTTTAAACCTGCAAGAGGTGGGTACTTAGTATTACAACTTACAACTAGGTAAAGTAAACCTATGTATAGTGTTAAATTTTGAAGTCTATTTTTCAAAGCCATAATCATATTCTACTTTACAAATTCGCAGTTGGTATTTTTTATACCACAATTCTTTACCTTTTTTACGTGCTAAAGTGTGTTCTATATTGTTTTTCCATCGCTGAATGGCTTCCAAACTTTTCCAATAAGACACCGTTATTCCAAACTCATTTCTTACAGATTCAATTCTCAAGTAGCCTTTTTGTTTTTGCGCCAATGTTTCCATTCTATGGGCTGTTTCAATATATCCTTCATCAATATCTGTGCGTAAAGTCGAAAAAATGACAGCATAATAAGGTGGCTTTGGTGTAATAACAATCACAATATCAATTTTCTAATAATTAGTCTTTCAGTCTCAAAAACAGCAATCATAAAGCGATGAATAATATTATTATTGTAAATTTGCAATCCTGTAAATATACGGTAATGGACACACAAAACAAAGTTGCTTTTTATACTTTAGGATGCAAACTAAATTTTTCTGAAACCTCTACCATTGCAAGACAATTCAATGGCGAAGGCTTTGAACGTGTTGCCTTTGAGACCCATGCTGATATTTACGTAATCAATACCTGTTCGGTAACTGAAAATGCCGACAAGCGTTTTAAAACAATTGTAAAACAGTGTTTAAAACAAAATCCAAAAGCTTTTGTAATTGCCGTTGGTTGTTATGCACAATTGAGCCCCGAAGCCTTAGCGCAAGTAGATGGTGTTGATTTGGTATTGGGCGCCACAGAAAAATTTAAAGTAACCCATTACATAAACGATTTAACAAAAAACGATATGGGTACTGTTCACGCTTGCGAAATTGAAGAAGCCAACAGTTACGAAAGTGCCTATTCTTTTGGCGACAGAACCCGTGCCTTTCTAAAAGTACAAGATGGTTGCGATTATAAATGTACTTATTGCACAATTCCATTGGCAAGAGGTATTTCGCGAAGCGACACTTTGAAAAATGTGATAAATAATGCAAAAATTATCGCCGGTAAAGGCATAAAAGAAATCGTGCTAACGGGGGTTAATATTGGCGATTATGGCAAAGGTGAATTGGGCGATAAAAAACACGCACATACTTTTTTAGATTTGGTCAAAGCTTTGGATAATGTTGAAGGTATTAGCCGCTTGCGTATTTCGTCTATTGAGCCTAACTTATTAAAAGACGAAACCATACGTTTTGTAGCGCAATCAAATAGTTTTGTGCCTCATTTTCACATACCACTTCAGAGCGGAAGCGATGCATTACTCAAGTTAATGAAACGCCGTTATTTAAAAGATACTTATGTAAACCGAGTGGCACAAATAAAAAAGAGCATGCCCCATGCCTGTATTGGTGTTGATGTTATTGTAGGTTTTCCAGGTGAAACCGATGCCCTATTTTTGGAAACATATAATTTTTTAAATACATTGGATATCTCATATTTACATGTCTTTACTTATTCTGAACGCCCCAATACCGAGGCTGTTTTAATGGATGGGGTTGTCCCGATAAATGTGCGCCGTAAACGCAGTAAAATGCTCAGAGGTTTGTCGGTTAAAAAACGACGTGCTTTTTATGAAAGTCAGATTGGCAACAGTCTAACTGTTTTGTTTGAAGCCGATAATAAAGATGGCTTTATGCATGGTTTTACTGAAAACTACGTCAAAGTTAAAACAGCTTATAATCCTGATTTGATAAATACTTTACACAAAATAAAACTCAAAAAAATAGACACCGATGGGGCTGTTCTCTTTGAGTATTTGGAAACAGTAAATGTCAAAACCGAATCAAAAATAATACAATTATAGTGGTACAAAAAAAAAAGCATATCTATTTTATGCCTGGCTTGGCAGCCAGCCCGCAGATATTTGAATATTTAGAACTGCCCAAAGACAAATACGAATGTCACTTTTTAAAATGGCTTATACCGATAAGTATTGAAGAGAGTATTTCTAATTATGCACAGCGTTTATGTATGGAGATAAAAGAACCCAATCCTATTTTGGTAGGGGTTTCTTTTGGCGGTATTATGGTTCAAGAAATGGCAAGTCACATTAACTGCAATGCTGTTGTCATTATTTCGAGTGTTAAAAGCGAAAAAGAATTTCCGAACAGAATGGGATTTGCTAAAAACACGGGCATCTATAAACTTTTTCCCACAAAATATTTAAAGTCAATTAAGGTCTTTGCAAAGAAAAATTTTGGAGACAGTGTTAAAAGGAAAGTGGCTCTTTACGAAAAATATTTGGCTTTTTCTGATGCCCGGTATTTAGATTGGGCTTTCCACAACATTCTACACTGGAAAAAAAACTACAAAACGTCTAATTTATTTCACATTCATGGTGAGGCCGATGGTGTCTTTCCTGTCAAATACATTTCTAACTATATCTCTATTAAAGAAGGTACGCATATCATGATTTTAAATAAGGCAAAAGAAATAAGTAGAATTTTATGTGATATGGTTTAACTTTTTTACCTTTAAGCCTTAATTTGAATTCCAAATCGCATCCTAAATTCATGACCATAACTACAACGCCTTTAGAAGGGCTTTTTATTATAAAACCAGCTGTATTCAAAGATAATCGCGGGTATTTTCTCGAAAGTTACAACAAAGAGAAAATAAAAAAAACAATACAAGATGACTTTGTACAAGACAACGAATCTTGCTCTGAAAAAGGTGTACTTCGTGGTTTACACTTTCAAAAGCCTCCATTTGGACAAGCCAAATTAATCCGTGTTATTAGTGGGCGTATTTTAGATGTTGTAGTTGACTTAAGAAAAGAATCTAAAACCTACGGGCAACATTTTAAAATTGCCCTCAATCAAGACAATAAACACCAATTGTACATTCCTGTTGGTTTTGCACATGGTTTTGTAACTTTAGCCAACAACACCATTATAAATTACAAATGCTCTGATTATTACAATCCAACTTCGGAAGTTTCTTTGCTTTGGAACGACAAAACATTAAATATAGATTGGGAAGTTTCGCATCCTACACTTTCTAAAAAAGACTTAAAAGGTCTTGATTTTAGTTCGTTTAACAGCCCATTCTAACAAAATTCACAATGAAAAACGTCTCTTCTTTAAACATTATTTTAAGTTTAATACTGATTGTTTTTATATTTATAAATGCCACATCCGATAAGGCTATAGTGTATACAGGTCCAAAATACACAAGCGATACCTATAAAATTAAAGCCATTAAATTACCCGAAAACTTAAATTTTGCAGGCGAGTTAATTCCCATTAATAAACCAGATATTAGAGAACGCATGGACAGGGAATTATTGGTAAATACCTATTGGCAATCAAATGGTTTGCTCTTAATAAAGCATGCCCGTAAATACTTTCCTATTATTTTACCCATCCTGAAAAAAAATGGAATTCCAGAAGATTTTAAATATTTAGCCGTAATTGAAAGTGGCTTGCACAATGTGACCTCGCCAAAAGGGGCTAAAGGATTTTGGCAATTGATGAAAGCAACAGCCAAAGAAGATAAGTTAGAAGTAAATAGCAATGTTGACGAGCGCTATAATCTTGAGTTAAGTACCCAAGTAGCTTGCAATTACCTCTTAAAAGCCAAAGAAAAGTTTGGCACATGGACACTTGCCGCAGCCTCTTACAATAATGGTATTAGCGGCATAGCACGAAAAATTAAAGTACAAAAAGTGACAAATTATTACGATTTATTGGTGGGCGATGAAACGGCTAGGTATATCCCCCGACTTATCGCAGTAAAAGAAATATTAACGCATCCTGAAAAATACGGTTTTATTTTTGATGCCTCCGATTTATACTACCCCATACCTACTTACTCTGTAATGGTAGATACCCCCATACATAATATTGCCCTTTTTGCCAAAGGTTTAAAACTTAATTATAAGACGCTCAAATTATACAATCCGTGGTTACGCGAAAACCATTTAAATAACAGGTCGCGAAAAAAGTACACCATTAAACTCCCTAAAAATTAATTGCCCAAAACTTTTTCGTCAATGCGATTGCTGGCTAATTTTGCTGCCAAATAACCTAAAGAAGTTATGGTAAGTACAACTACTAGCAAGTTAGCCATGTTAAATACAACTGGATAAGCCAAATTTGTAGTTATCATCAAAAAACCAAAATGTATTTGTAAGACAACCAAAATAATGCCTAAAAGAAGCCCTATTAACATGCCAATACCTTGTAATAACAGTCCGTGTAAAACAAATATCTTTTTAATCTGAGGAAGCGTTGTTCCTAAATTATACAAAGTTTTAAGATGCTCTTTTTTGTCTAAAATCATCATAACAATAGCGCCAATAACATTAAATATGGCAATGATTACAATGAGTGTAAAGATTAAATATGATACCAGATTTTCTGTATTTAACATTTTGTAAAAAACAGCATTTAGTTGGGTTCTCGTTTTAACTTTATAAGTGTTTCCTAATCTTTTCTGTAAAATACTTACATAGGTATCGGGATCAACATCTGTTTGCAATTTCAGAGCAATACCACTTATTTGATTGGGTTTATAATTGAGGAGCTCCTGCGCAAATTCTAAAGAGCTGAACACATACTTTTTATCGAGATTTTCTGTTACAGAAAATGCACCCACTACTCTAGAAGCCAACATTTTAAAAGCTTTATTAGGATTGCTTATATAGCCCTTTCCAGGTTTGGGCACATACACTTTAAGCGGGTTAATAAAATCATCTATAGGCATGCCTAACTGCCTTGAAATCTGATTCCCAACAATGGTTTCATCTAATTCACCATAATCCAACCAATGTCCTGCATAAACTGTGGTATCTAATTTAATTACGTTTACAAAAGCACTGTCAACTCCTTTCAAATTAGCGATAACACGTTTGTCCTGATAGCTAAAAAAAGCCCGTTCATCAATATATTTTGTGTAATGTGCGATGGCTTTGTCTTCAAGCATTATTGCCAAACTATCGGTAAAAACAAAAGATTTTCCTTGCGTTGCGATTAGGCTTAAATCGGGGTCTGCCGCACTGATAAAATTGATATTAAAGGCTTTTAATCCTGAAAAAACAGACAGCACAATAAACAAAGCCATTGTGCCAATAATAACACCTACCAATGCAATACGCGTAATAATATTTATGGTCGTATTGCGGCTCTTAGAAAATAAATAGCGCTTGGCAATGTAAAACGGAAAATTCAAATTAAATCTTTTTACGTCTTGGTAAAATACTGGAATCTTTTATCGGATTTCCATCCTCTCCGCGCAAAGCGACATCAATGGTTTCAATATAATCTAGGGTGTCGTCTAAAAAAAATGTAAGTTCTGGCATGCGGCGCAACTGATGCTTTGTACGCAAGGCTATTTGGTGTTTTATTTGCGGTGCATTGGCCTTAATACCTTCTAAAATAAGTTTGCATTTATCGTTTGGAAAAATGCTTAAAAATACTTTTGCAATACTTAAATCTGTTGTAACACTTACCTTGGTTACCGATAAAATTACACCAGGCATGCCATTACGTGCATCATTTTGCAAGAGAATAGCCAAATCCTTTTGAATAACACCCGCAATTTTTTTTTGTCGATTCGTTTCCATTTTGCAAAAGTAATCATTAATAATGTTTATTTTTGTTGCTACAGATATATTTTTTAATGAAAAAAATTGAACATATTGGTATAGCCGTAAATGATTTAAATACTGCCGATACGCTTTACAAAAAGCTTTTGGGAGTATCTAGCTACAAAACAGAACACGTAGAAAGCGAAGGCGTAAAAACGGCTTTTTTTAAAGTTGGAGAATCTAAAATTGAACTTCTCGAAGCTACAAATGACTCAAGTCCCATCGCTAAATTTATAGCAAAAAGAGGCGAGGGCATTCATCATGTTGCCTTTGCTGTTGACGATATAAAGGCAGAAATTGTAAGACTAGAAAAGGAAGGCTTTACCGTTATTAACACAGAACCCAAACGTGGTGCCGACAACAAGTTAGTAGCTTTTATACACCCCAAAAACACCCATGGCGTTTTGATAGAACTCTGTCAAGATTTACCGTAAATAATTAGTATATTGCATCAATTTCATAGATATATATGAGTGCTTCATTCGAAACTTATCAAAAACGCAGATTAAGGTCTTCCTATATTTCTGTGGTCATTAGTATAAGCTTGGTTCTTTTTATGGTAGGTATTTTAGGGCTGCTTATAATCAATACAAAAAAAGGAAGTGATATTTTAAAAGAGAAAATTACCCTCACTATTTTTATCAAAAATAGCGCAGAAAAAGATTCTATAAATGCGCTTCAAAATCAGTTAAAAAAAGCCCATTTCAGCAAAAGCGTCCATTTTATTTCAAAAAAACAAGCCGCCAAAGACCTTATGGCTTCAACTGGCGAAGATTTTGTAGAATATCTGGGGTATAATCCATTACAAAATGCCATAAGCTTGCGCTTAAAAGCTGATTATGTAACGCCTGCTAAAATTGACAGCATCGCTACAGCCATCAACAAAAAAATGTTTATTGACGATGTGACTTATGACAAACCTCTGATTAATTTATTAACAAAAAACCTCACTACCATCAGCCTTTGGATACTCATTATAAGTACTGTATTTACATTTTTTTCTGTGCTTTTGATAAATAGTTCTATCAGATTATCTGTTTATGCCAAACGATTTATTATTAAAACCATGCAAATGGTTGGGGCTACCAAAGGATTTATACGCCGCCCTTTTATTTGGCGGAGTATTAAACTGGGTTTTTTAGGCGCTTTTATTGCCAATATCGGTTTGGGTATTGTAGTTTACTATATTGATAAATACATACCCATTTTACATATTTTAGATGATAAAATCCTTTTAGGAATTGTCCTTGGGAGCATTTTTATATTTAGTTTTTTAATTACTTGGCTCAGTACTTTTTTTGCCGCCCAACGTTTTTTAAATTTGCGCTCTAACGATTTATTTTATTAAAATTACACCTATGACAAAAAAAAGCAAGACAAACAATAAACCGGAAAATAAATTTTTATTTGGCAAACGCAATTACCAAATTATGCTTGTAGGCATTGTTTTTATTGCTGTCGGTTTTATTCTAATGTCTGGTGGCAGTAGCAGTAGCCCCGATACTTTTAATGAAGAGATTTTTAGCCCCAGACGTATAAGATTGGCTCCTACACTTGTTTTAATTGGCTTAGGAATTCAAATATTTGCCATTTTAGCCAATCCTAAAAAGAAATAACAATTACCTAGCTCAACTTTTAAAAATGAACTATTTACAAGCTATTTTGTTGGCAATAATCGAAGGTATTACCGAATATCTTCCTGTGTCATCAACAGGGCATATGATTATAACCTCTTCGTTTATGGGGATTGCCAGCGATGGTTTTACAAAACTGTTTACCATCGTCATACAATTGGGTGCCATACTATCAGTCGTGGTATTGTATTTCAAACGTTTTTTTCAGAGTGTTGATTTTTATCTTAAACTTTTAGTAGCCTTTTTACCTGCCGTTGTCTTGGGCTTACTCCTAAATGATGTTATTGATGAACTTTTAGAAAGTCCTATTACTGTTGCTATTTCTTTGGTTATTGGCGGATTTATTTTACTCAAGGTAGATAGGTGGTTTAAATCGTCAGAAACAGCTCCAAACAATGACCAGATTAGTTATTTAACCGCTTTAAAAATTGGTTTTTTTCAAACCATTGCCATGATACCTGGCGTGTCTAGAAGTGGCGCGTCTATTGTGGGTGGAATGAGCCAAAAAATAAATAGAAAAACAGCAGCCGAATTTTCATTTTTCCTCGCTGTACCCACTATGTTTGGGGCAACGGCTAAAAAATTGTTCGATTATTATCAAGACGGATTTGTACTGTCTTCAGAACAAATAAATTTGTTACTGATAGGTAATATTGTGGCTTTTTTAGTCGCCATGTTTGCCATCAAATCATTTATAAGCTTTTTAAGTAAAAATGGATTTAAAATTTTTGGGTACTACCGCATCACTATTGGGCTTGTTATCTTAATAATAAACTATTTTTATCCTTTAAGCATGATTTAATGGTGACAGCCGAAGATTATCAAAACGGACAAGTACTTTTAATTGACAAACCTCTTAACTGGACCTCTTTTCAGGTGGTTAATAAATTGCGATTTGCCATTAAAAAAAAGTTTGGATTTAAAAAAATAAAAGTTGGGCATGCCGGAACTTTAGACCCTTTAGCTACTGGATTACTTATAATTTGTACAGGAAAATTTACCAAACAAATTAACACTTACCAAGCCCAAGAAAAAACCTATACAGGCACTTTTACTCTGGGCGCAACAACGGCATCCTGCGATTTAGAATCAGAAATCAATCAGACCTTTCCAACAGCACATATTGACGAAGGATTACTTAGCAACACCCTTCAAAATTTTATAGGCATAATTGATCAAAAACCGCCGCTTTTCTCGGCCATTCAAAAAGACGGTAAACGCTTATACACTATTGCTCGCGAGGGTAAAACTATAGAAATAGCATCGCGAAAAGTAGAAATTAAGTCTTTTGAATTAACCCAAATAAACATGCCCGAAATAGATTTTAAAGTGGTTTGTGGTAAAGGAACCTATATCCGCTCTTTGGCGCACGATTTTGGTTTGGCACTAAAATCTGGTGCACACTTAAGTGCGTTACGGCGTACAAGAATAGGAGGTTTTAGTGTTGAAAATGCAGAAACAATCGAAAGTTTTATTGAAAAGTTGACAACAGACTGAGCTCAGTTTTATTTACAATTTGCCAACATAATAGCCGTTATTTTTTCTAAATCAAATTGTGGTTGCCAATGCCAATCGGCTTTAGCTTGACTGTCATCAACACTTTGTGGCCAACTATCGGCAATGGCTTGTCTAAAGTCGGGTCTATAACGCATTTTAAAGTCTGGAATTTTTTTTCGAATTGACGCTGCTATCTCTTTCGGATTAAAACTAATTCCCGAAATATTATAAGCCTTATATTCCTTCAATTTAGGATACGCCATCAAACTTATAGTGGCATTAATCGCATCGTCTATATACATCATCGGCAAGGTGGTTTCTTCTGATAAAAAACTTGTGTATGCCCCTTTTTTAAGTGCGTCAAAATAAATTTCGACAGCGTAATCTGTAGTGCCACCACCTGGTTCTGCTTTGTAACTCACAATGCCAGGATAACGCACAGTTCGCACATCCAATCCATATTGATTCACATAATATTGACACCACATTTCGCCAGAATATTTACTAATTCCGTAAACTGTACTAGGTGTCATAATGGTATTTTGTGGTGTTTTTAAACGCGGAGAAGTTGGCCCAAATGCACCAATAGAGCTTGGCCAAAACAATTGCTTGTAAAATCCTTCTTTACCCAATTCTAATACGGTAAGTAAAGCAGTCATATTTATGTTCCAAGCTTTCAACGGTATTCTTTCGGCTGTAGCCGATAAAGTTGCTGCCATCATATATACCTGTGTAATGGCATACTCCTGAAGAACTTTTAGAATCTGCATTCTATTGGTAGCATCTATTTTTACAAATAAGCCTGATGCCATTAGAGATGCCGAACCTTCTTTAATATCTGAGGCAATAACATTTGTAACTCCGTACTTTTGGCGTAATTTTAGCGTAAGTTCTGTACCTATTTGGCCGCAAGCCCCTATAATTAAAACACGTTGTTTCATTTACAAATTAAGCGTTTAAAATAACACTTACAAAGATAAATAATATTGCTCGAGAAAAATTAAAATATAGTTAAATTAAAGGCATATAAATTATGTTTATTTTAATTTTATCTTTGCAAACAGTTTGTAATATGCCAAAACTTAAATAGATTTAAATGTTGTCAAAATTATATCTTTTCTTTTTCCTAGTTATAGGAATATCGGCTTGTCAGGAAAATAAAAATAATCAGAACTTTAAAGAAAAATTACACCAAAAAGAGACTATTATTTTGATAGATAAACCTTTAAAATTAAATATAAAGGCTTCTAAAAAAACTGCCAGGTGGAAAGAGTATGTCAATTTTAAAGAGGAGTTTGATTTTTTTTTAAAAACAACCCCAAGCGATATTCTTGGCAATGCCGACGAATTAAATACTTTTGCAGAACAGTTAAAAGATTCTATTAGAATATCGGCTTATAAAATTCCTGCTTTTAAAGCCAGACTAAACGTTTTGCAAAATGAAACAATGCGCTTAAAAGACATGACAACAATTCCGAATCTAACTAAAAAAGATATTAAAAACCAGCTTATAAAAATTTTAAATGCTTTTAATGCCACCAATGCCAAGCTAAATAATATGGTTATACAACAACAGATTGAAAATGAGATTAACCTTTTAAGAGATTCAATATAAGTGTCTTATATAAATAATGAAAAACCTAGCCTTCCTATTAATTACTTTAACTTTTTTAATAAGTTGCAATTGTAAAAGACAGCCCAAAATAAATAAAGTTGACACTGTTGCCGCCATAAATACTTTTATGAATGATTGGCATAAAGATGCTTCCCAAGCCAATTTTGACGCCTATTTTAATAAAATTGACAGTCTTGGTTATTTTATTGGTACAGATGAAAGTGAAGTGTGGACAAAAACAGAATTTGCTGCTTTTTCTAAACCTTATTTTGACAGAAAAAAAGCGTGGAATTTTAAACCACTAAAACGCAACATTCACCTCAATAAACAAGGAGATATGGCTTGGTTTGATGAAATATTAGATACTTGGATGGGTATTTGTCGTGGCTCGGGGGTTATACAAAAAGTTGGTACCGATTGGAAAATTAAACACTATGTTTTGTCTGTTACCATCCCCAACGCCGACATAAAACCTGTTATGGCTGCAAAAAACGTTAATGATTCTATTGCCTTGGCTAAATATAAAAAGCGCTAAATTTTTATATACTTTCTAATAGAAGCCTCTATCAGAGCATATTCATAGCCTTTCCGTAAAAGGAAATCGACAATTTTTTTCTTTTTTTTATAAGGATTCGATTCAGAAATTGAGGCTTCTTTCTTTTCAAGCAATATATTAAGTGTTTCAAGGTATTTTTGTTCCTCAATTTCTTGGAGGGCTTTATTAATCAGATAAGCTGAGATCTGCTTTTGTTTAAGGCCCCTTTCAATCCTAATCCTGCCATAATTTTTTATTAAAAATTTTCCTCGGGCATAAGATTTCGCAAAACGTTCTTCATTGAGATAATTTTCTTTTAAAAGATGTAAAATAATAATTTCTTGTGCTTGCGGAATCATACCCATATTATTGAGTTTTGCAAGCACCTCAATATGGCAACGTTCCTGATAGGCACAATAATGTTCTAAAGCCTGTTTCGCCTCGTTTACAGTATATGTTTTGGTTGTCTTCATCTGGTAAACAAATGTAACAATAATTCATTAAAAAAGCCTATTACCAAAATTGGCAATAGGCTATAATTTTATTATTAGATTATTTTTGACGTCTGTCTAAAAATCTAAATTCTAAATACTGATAAGCATCACGAGGTAAAACTTTTATCCACTTTTTGTATTTAAAAAACCATATTTGTTTTAATGATGGCAAACCCTCATTAATATAGGCCGCTACAAAAGGATGTACATGTAAAACAATGCCATTAGGGCATTTTTTACTCTGAATAACTTGTTCAAGTACATTCTCTATTTTATCAATCAAAACAATTGGGGCTTCTACTTGTCCGTTTACATTCGGATTAGGCTCTGTTGTTTTAATTTCCATAGCGGGTCTAACGCGCTGACGCGTAATTTGAATAAGACCAAACTTACTTGGTGGTAATATTTTGTGTTTGGTTCTATCAAAACTCATTTGGGTTCTTAAATGTTCAAAGAGCTGTTTTCTATGGTCAGCACTTTGCATATCTATAAAGTCAACCACAATAATTCCCCCCATATCTCTTAATTGTAATTGTCTGGCTATCTCTGTAGCAGCAACTAAATTAACTTCTAAGGCGGCATCTGCTTGCGAAGAACCTTTGCCAGAGCGGTTACCACTATTTACATCAATTACATGTAAAGCTTCGGTATGCTCTATTACTAAATATGCCCCTCTTGCCATAGAAACAGTGCGTCCAAAGGCACCTTTTATTTGCCGTTCTATGCCATAATTTTCAAAAATGGGAACATCGGATTCGTATAATTTTACGATGGATTCTTTTTCGGGAGCTATTCTGCTAATATATTCTCTTAACGAAATGTGCAGCAACTCATTGTTACATACAATACTTGTAAAAGAATCATTAAAAATATCTCTTAAAATAGAAGAAGCGCGATTTAATTCGCTCAAAACTTTTGCGCGGTGTTTAGCCTTTGTCACTTCTTTACACATGGCGTACCATCTTTTTAAAGAAGTTTCTAAATCTTTATCTAATTCAGCTACTTTTTTATCTTTTGCAACAGTGCGCAAAATAATACCAAATCCTTTGGGTTTAATACTTTTAGCCAGTCTTTTTAAACGTTCTTTTTCTTTAGTATCTTCAATTTTCTGAGATACCGATACGCGATCTGAAAAAGGAACTAAAACCATAAAACGTCCAGCAATTGATAATTCTGAACTTATCCTTGGACCTTTTGTAGAAATAGGTTCTTTAACAATTTGAACCAGTAACGACTGACCTGCTTTTAAAATACTTTCAATTTTTCCGTGCTTATTTATATCTTTTTCTAAACGGAAATTATTTAAAGTAAAATCTTTTTGTTTACCTGTGGTTAATCTACTTTGGAAGTTTTGTAAAGAGAGTAATTGTGGGCCTAAATCATGATAATGTAAAAAAGCATCTTTTTCGTACCCAACATCAACAAATGCTGCATTTAAGCTGGGTAATATCTTTTTAATTTTAGCATAAAAGACATCGCCTACAGAAAATTTATTCTTATTACTTTCTTTGTGTAATGCGTTTAATTTGCCATCTTTTAAAAGGGCAAAATCAATATCAGCAGAACTTGATCTAATGATTAATTCTGTTTTCATATTTTTATTATTAATCACGCACTAAGCGTGATAGTTATACAATAAACTACACAGGATGTGTGTTTTTACGGTAAAATTTGATTTGTTTAAAAATCAAATTTCATGTCAAAGAACTTTTAATACACTTATAAAAGAAAAAATAAGCCAAAGCTTATTTTTTCTTCTTGTGTCTGTTTTGTCTACTTCTTTTTTTACGCTTATGTGTAGATATCTTGCTGCGCTTTCTTTTTTTACCGCTTGGCATATTATTTATTATTTAAAATTAAATCCTATTTTTATTTAACAGGAACGTTCGTTTTAACACCCTCAACAAATGTTTTTGCTGGTTTGAATGAAGGAATGTTATGTGCTGGAATAATAATAGTAGTGTTTTTAGTAATATTTCTACCTGTTTTTTCAGCTCTTTGTTTTACAATAAAACTACCAAATCCTCTAAGGTAAACATTGTCATTACTCACTAAAGAGTTTTTTACTTCTTCCATAAATGCTTCTACAGTTGCTAAAACATCTGCTTTTTCTATTCCAGTTTTTTCTGAAATATTAACTACAATTTCTGCTTTTGTCATGTCAATTATTTTTTTAATTATTATATTTTGATTAAGAGTCTGCAAATATAGTATATATTCTTTGAAAACAAAAAAGCTAAACCCTTAATTTTTAATAGGTAAATTATGTATTTTTGCCCGCTAACTAGCTATATGAATTTCCGCAAGCCCTTAATTTACTGGTATTTACAAAATAAACGTGCGCTACCTTGGCGTTTAACAGAAGATCCCTATAAGATTTGGTTGTCAGAAATTATGCTCCAGCAGACTACAGTAGCACAAGGTTTGCCTTATTTTAATCGTTTTATTAACAAAATGCCAACATTAGAGGCTTTGGCCAATACTGATGAAGAAATTGTTTTAAAACTATGGCAAGGTTTGGGATATTATTCCAGAGCCCGAAACTTATTAACAACAGCCAAATATGTAAACGCCTATTTAAAGGGTGTTTTTCCAACCACTTATAAAGATTTGCTAAAATTGAAAGGCATAGGTCCCTATACTGCTGCAGCCATTGCTTCAATTTGTTATAAAGAACCTATTGCGGTTGTAGATGGCAATGTTTACAGAGTCCTCTCTAGATACTTTAATTGTGACACGCCCATAAACAGCACTTTAGGCGTCAAGTATTTCAACAATCTGGCACAACAAATGCTCGATAGAACTAAGCCCGATATTTACAATCAAGCCATAATGGAATTGGGGGCACTTATATGCAAACCCAATAAGCCTAATTGTTCTGAATGCCCAATAAACAATAATTGTGCAGCGTTACAACACAAAACCATTGTTGCGTTACCTGTAAAAATTAAGAAGAAAGCTGTTAAAAAACGCTATTTTAATTATTTGGTTATCCTTACGGATAATGACAACACAGTCTTAACTAAAAGGACAAAAAAAGGCATCTGGTTAAACTTATATGAATTCCCTCTGGCAGAAAGCAACAACTCATTAGAACAAACAACTCTTACAACTCATCCTGTTTTTAAAGCGCTTTTTGATGAAAAGACAGCTTTAGAAATTTCGTGTTTTAATCAAAAAGAAATAGTTCACAAATTAACCCATCAACATATTTACACCAAATTTTGGATACTAAAAACGGCACAGCATCCTTTGGCAAAAATTAACTTCTCTGATATTGATAAATACCCAGTACCTACATTAATTCATAATTTTATAAATGCTTTTACATCACATTGATTTTTTCATTACTTTTGATTTAATAAAAAACAAAATAATAAAAACAAAATGGCTGGAACACTTAATAAAGTAATGCTAATTGGGCATCTGGGAGACGAAATTAAAATGCATTATTTTGATGGCGGTAACGCCATTGGCAGATTTCCTATTGCTACCAACGAAACTTATACAAATCGCCAAACAGGCGAAAAAGTAACCACTACAGAGTGGCATAACATTGTTGTTAAAAATAAATTAGCCGAAATCTGTGAAAAATATCTTACTAAAGGCGATAAAGTTTACGTTGAAGGGAAAATAAAAACCCGCCAATGGGAAGGGCAAGATGGAATAAAACATTATACAACCGAAATTCATGTTGTTGATATGACATTTTTAACCGATAAAAAAAAACAAGCCCCTACTACTAATAACCCAGTAGTTAATAAACCTGACACAGGCAATAATAATCCTGTTGTAAAGCCCGATGAAGAAAAAGGCGATGATCTGCCGTTTTAAAAATAAAAGTCTTTTAATTTGGACCCCGAACCTGCGTTACTATTTTTAATTTCACCTTTTTTAACAAGCTGGACACCTTTTGCTTATATAGGAAGCTTGCTTATATTGCTACTTCTTTCTGCCCTAATTTCTGGGTCTGAGGTGGCTTTTTTCTCTCTTTCGCAAACCAATTTAGACAAAGCATCGGCTTCTAAATTACGAAGGGACCTTCTTGTTGTAAAGCTTTTAAAACATCCCAAAAAATTATTAGCAACCATTTTAATTTCAAATAATTTTATAAATATTGCCATTGTAATTCTGTCACATTTAATAATTGAACACTACTTTAGCACTGTCAGTATAAAAGTTGATTTTATCTACTTTACGGCCAATTTAAAAGTCTTAATTGAACTTATAGCCATTACCTTTGTAATCTTGCTGTTTGGCGAAGTACTGCCAAAAATTTATGCCAATAGAAATGCATTGTCATTTGCCTCTAGAATGGCAGGGCCAATTCATACTTTAAACTATTTATTGTCATTTTTAAGCTACCCTTTAATTGGCTTAAACAATAGTATTGAAACACGTTTAAGAAAAAAAACAAGTGAAATTTCTGTCGAAAAATTATCGCAAGCCTACGAATTAACAAAAGAAAATACCTCTCAAGATGAGCAAAAAATTTTAAAAGGTATTGTGAGTTTTGGAAATACAGAGGTAAGGCAAATTATGATTCCTAGAATGGATATTTTTACCCTTGCTCACGATGAAAAATACGCCGCTATTATCCCAAAGATTGTAAAAAATGGGTTTTCTAGAATTCCTGTTTTTAAAGAAAATACAGATTCTATAGTTGGGGTGCTTTACGCAAAAGATTTACTGCCTCATTTAAATAAAAAGAAGTTCGATTGGTTTCAGCTTTTACGCGCACCTTTTTTCGTTCCAGAGAATAAAAAATTAGACGATTTACTAAAAGAATTTCAAGAAAAGAAAATTCATGTTGCCATTGTTGTAGACGAATATGGTGGCACTTCTGGACTCATATCTTTAGAAGATATTATTGAAGAAATTGTAGGCGAAATTAGCGATGAGTTTGACAATGACGAATTAAGTTATTCTAAAATAGATAAAAACAATTTTATTTTTGAAGGAAAAACCTCTTTAAAAGATTTTTGTCAAGTAGTCAAAATTGAAGAAGACCTCATTGAAGAAGCCAAAGGTGAAGCTGAGACTTTAGCAGGGTTTTTACTCGAATTAAAAGGGCGCTTTCCTGTAAAAGATGACAAGCTCAAATACAAATCATTATTATTTACAGTAGAATCTCTTGATAAAAAACGCATCAAACAAGTTAAAGTAACACTTGATAGAAAAAATGTTTAAAAAGGCTTTAATCATTTCCGTTTTTACCAGCCTGTTTTTAATAACAGCCTGTATAAACAATGCATCAACTTTACCAAAACCCAAGGCGCAACTGAGCTTACAGTATCCTAAAGTAACTTATACCTCTTTTAATGGCAACTGCCCTTTTAGTTTTGAATATTCTAATTTGGCCAAAGTATCTGTAAAAAATAATTGTTGGATAACTATTGATTATCCCCTCCTAAAAGCCTCAATAGATATTACTTACAAACCCATTAGCAACAATATCAAGGCTCTTTTACAAGATGCCGAAAAATTGACCTACAGCCATGCCATTAAAGCAGATGCCATAAGCAGCCAGCCTTATATAGATACTTCTAAAAAAGTATATGCAACACTTTATAATGTTACGGGTAATGCGGCTTCTCAATTGCAATTTCACGCCACTGACAGTCTTAAAAATTTTGTAACAGGAGCTGTTTATTTTAACAGCATTCCCAATTACGATTCTATTTACCCTGCTGTAAAGTACTTAGAAATAGAAATGCGCCATTTGGTAGAAAGTATTTCGTGGAAAAAGTAAAGCTACTTCCCTCCTATTTCTAATTATTTTTTTCTGATTTTTGCGCTTTCATGTAAACTATGAGCGATTCTAAAAAAAGTTGGTTTTATTTAATTGTATTGTCTTTAATTTGGGGCAGTTCTTTTATTCTTATCAAAAAATCGTTGGTAGGTTTAAGTCCTGTACAAGTAGGGGCTCTCAGACTTATTATAACCAGTATTGCCCTTTTTTCAGTTGGTTTTAAAAGTTTATTACAGATTAAACGAGAGCACTACAAGCCCATTGTAATTACAGCCCTTCTAGGGACTTTTATACCCGCCTACTTATTTGCCTTTGCTATAAATGGGATCGACAGTTCTATCAGTTCCATATTAAACTCTTTAACCCCCTTAAATACGCTTATTGTAGGGGCTTTACTCTTTGGGTTTAGATTTACAAAAAATCAAAAGATTGGTGTCTTAATTGGATTTATTGGTACTGCTATTCTTATTCTTTCTAGTGCAAAGGTCAATACAAATCAGAATTACTTTTATGCTATTTTGCCCGTAATAGCCTCTATTTTGTATGCCTTAAATGTCAATATTTTAAAACAACAATTAAAAGGTGTTAGCGCGTTGAGTATTGCCACGGGTAATTTTGCTGTTTTGTTTATTCCGGCACTTATTATTCTTTATTTTTCTGATTTTTTTGCTACCTACCAAATCACAGATAAATCTGTTAATACTTCTTTGTTATACCTGCTTATTTTGTCTGTTTTTGGCACAGCTTTAGCCAAAACCATGTTTAACAGATTGGTCCAAATAGCCTCACCACTCTTCTCTTCTTCGGTTACTTATTTAATTCCTGTTATTGCCGTTATGTGGGGTGTTTTAGATGGCGAAAAATTTGTGCTCATTCAAATCCTGGCTTCTTTTATAATTTTTGGAGGCGTCTTTTTATCGGGAAGGAAGTAGAAAAAAACCAATGTCACATTGAACGGAGTCGAAATGTATTATTTCCGGCTCCGCTCAAAAAGACAAATTATCTGTTATTTAAAATCACCGGCACTAACACCTTCGTTAAATTTAACAGAATTTAATTTAAAATCTAAAGTTTGTGGGCCCATTTTCATACCCATGCTATGTGGCAATAAAATACCCTCTACGGCTTTATAATCGGCAAAATTAACAGCTTGTTCAAAATCGGTACCATTTGGCAACTTACGTGTCTCTACTTCTTTAAGTTTTAATCCTGTTTTAACACTGTAATAAGCCTTTTTGTTTTTGGTTACTTGTAATACATAAGCATTTTCCCCATTAACAGGTTCAATTTTCAAAAGTTTTGCTGTTGTTAAATACCCTTTTTCGCTAAATGGTTTTGTGTCTGATTTCATGCTTTCTAAATCATCACCTTTAATTTCCATTTTTTGACCTCTTCCTTCGGCATAGCCTTTTTCGCCATCAAAAACTTGTTTAGACATGACATTACCCATCATAGACATGGCAACAGCAACACTATTTGGAGCCGCACTTTTAACTTCTAAAGTTAAGTTCATCCCCTGTATGGTGGCACTGTAATTGGTCAAAACAGTTTTAACCGCATTCACTTTATCAACACCGCCAATGGCTTTTAAATAATTATTTATTACAGAGGTAGCTGTAACACCCTCAGGAATAGGTATGTTAATTTCGGGTTTTTTAGTGGTATTGCCATTTTTGTCAAGATATACAATAGGATAATGTAATTGCTCTAGAGATGGCAAAACATCTGAAGCCTTTCCTACAATAACAATGGCTTCTCTATTAAATTTAAGATATCTATTAGCAGCCAACTGTACGCCATCAACTTTAACAGCATTTAATTTTTGCAAATAAGTGGTGTAAAAATCTTCTGGCAAATTTTCGCGTTGAATATTAAGGGCGTATTTTGCAATGGTTTGTGGTTTTTCGAGTGCCATAACAAAGCTTCCAACATAATTGGCAATTGATTCTTTAAGCTCTGTTGTACTTACTTTTTCTGAACGAATTTTTTTGATTTCACTCATAAATTCAACCACAACACTATCGGTAACAGCATTTCTAACACTGGCCGAAGCGCTAAACCTGCTGGGGGCGTATTTACGCAATTGTAATCTGGAATAGGCACCATAAGTAAAACCTTTGTCTTCTCTCAAATTCATAAACAAACGTGCTGTAGCACTACCGCCTAAAATTTTGTTAGCCAAAAGCATGTCAAAATAATCGGGTTGTTTTTTATTGAGATTTGATGTTTCTATGATGGCTACTTCAGATTGAACAGTATTGGGCATGTTGACAAAATAAAGCGTTGTTTTTTTAACCGCTGCCTTTTTTGGTAAAGTTACAACAGGAATATCAGCTGGTTTCCAATTTTTAAACTGCTTTTTTATCAGCTTTTTGGCTTGTTTAAATGAGATGTCACCCACTACTACCAAATAGGCGTTATTAGGTTTGTAATAGGTATTGTAGTAATCTGTAACATCGCTTAAAGCAACATTTTTTAAAGATTTTTCAGATGTAAATTCTCCATAAGGATGGTTTTTACCATAGGCTACAATATTTTGAATGCGTCTGGCAATGGCCTTAACATCTTTATCTTGATTTTTTAAATTTTCAAGCAATTTGTCTTTTTCATTAGCGAACTCTTCTTGAGAAAAAACTGGATTTATAACACCATCGGCCATAAGGCTCAATACTCTTTCAAAGTATTTAGAAAGCGATCTTGCACTGGCTCCGCTATCCCAAAAGCTGATACGCGCACCTAAAAAGTCGACTTCTTCATTAAATTTATCTTTAGAAATAGTGGTTGTTCCGTTACCGAGCATGGCCCCTAACAAATCATCTACCCCTTTTTTGTCGCCAAAAATAGCAGGACTATTGTCTATTGTTAACGTTGCTGAAACACGTGGTAGCTTATGATTTTCAACTACCAAAACATGAAGTCCGTTTTTAAGTGTAAACATCTTTGGGGTTCCTAGATTTATTTTAGGAGCAGGGCCCTGTTTGGGTCTTATACTTCTATCTAGTTGGGCACTTATTGACAATGATAGTAAAAAGACTATCGCAAAGGCAAATATTTTAGTTTTCATAAATTTTATTTTTTAGCGTCTTCTTTAGCTTTGGGTAAATATTTTAATACAAGACGTTGGTTAGTGTTTAAGTATTTCTTGGCAACATCTCTAATTTCTTCGCGTGTTATTGAGCGGTAAATTTTGATTTCGTCATTAATTAAATTGGTATTGCCGTACAACATCTGATATCTGGCCAAAGAATTGGCAATGCCTTGGATACTTGAATTGGCATTGACAAAATTATTTTCGAATTTATTTTGAAGCTTTTGATATTCTTTCTCTGATATTAATTCGGTTTGAACTTTTTTAATTTGTGTTTCCATATCGGCCAACACATCGTCTAAACTTACTTTACCCATTGGCAAAGCATAAACAATGTACATACCATAGTCTTCTTGACTCAAATTTATAGCCCCTACTTGTAGTGCTTTTTTATCTACATCTACCATTTGCTTGTACATTCTAGAACTTTTACCATCGCTTAAAAGTGTAGATATCATGTCTAAAACATAGGCATCGTGTTCTTTCATAGAAGGTGTGCGATAAGCAGCCACTAAAGCTGGTATTTGAATATTTGGGTCGTAATATTCTGATTTTATTTCTTGTGTTATTGGGGATTCTTCAATTTTTGTATACGCAACTGCTTTCCCTTTAGGGATGTCTGTAAAATACTTAGCAACCATTGCTTTTGTTTTGGCAATATCAATATCGCCAGCAACCACTAGTGTGGCATTATTTGGTGCATAATACATGTGATTAAAATCTAGAAATTCGTCTAGTGTAGCCGCATCTAAATCGGCCATTGAGCCAATGGTAGTATGCTGATAAGGATGCTTTGAAAACAATTTCAATTTAACTTGCTCTAAAAAATGACCATAAGGCTGGTTATCAAAATGCAATCGTTTTTCCTCTTTAACCACTTCGTTTTGTGTGTCAACCCCTATTTTATTGATAATGGGATGGAGCATACGTTCGGCCTCCATCCACAAACCTAACTCTACATTGTTAGAAGGGAAAGTTTCGAAATAATAAGTGCGGTCGTCTGTAGTACTGGCATTATCATATCCGCCATTGGCATTTACAATTTTAGACCACTCACCACGTCCAATATTTTTGGTTCCTTCAAATAAAAGATGTTCAAAAAAATGGGCAAAACCAGACCTTTTATTTTTTTCATTTTTAGCCCCTACATGGTACATAACCGAAGTTGTTACCACAGGCGCCGTATTGTCTTGATGTAAAATAACATGCAAGCCATTAGCTAAATCATATTCCTCAAATTCAACCTGTTGGGCCATTGTTGTCATCGCCATTAAAGCGAAAAAACTGACAATGGTAAAAAATTTTAATTTCATAAATACTTTTTTTAAATGTAACCAAATATAATAAATTTAAATACGTACTTAACTAATTTTAAGTTAAATTATTAGTCTGTATTTTTAACATTTTGACACTTAAAAAGCATAGTGAAAATAATTTGGTATTAAACAAATTAACCTTATATTTGCACCCGCTTTTAAAATCATAAAAGCACATAATTAATTAAAGTAAATTTCAAATACTTATGTATGCAATTGTAGAGATAGCAGGGCAACAGTTTAAAGTTAAAAAAGACCAAAAGGTATTTGTACATCGTTTGCAAGATAAAGAAGGATCAAAAGTTAGTTTTGATAAAGTACTTCTTTTAGACGATGGCAAAGTAACTATTGGCGCCCCAGCTATAAAAGATGCTTCTGTAGAAGCCACAATCTTAAGTCACTTAAAAGGTGACAAAGTGATCGTTTTTAAAAAGAAACGAAGAAAAGGATATAAAGTTAAAAACGGACACCGTCAAGCTTTAACACACATCCAAATTGAAAGTATTGGTACCAAAAAAGCAGCGCCTATAAAAGCTGTTGCTAAAAAAGTTACCAAAGAAAAAACGGTTCCTAAAGCTGATGCTAAGCCAAAGGCTGCCGCTAAAAAAACAAGTGCAACTGCAACTGCTAAGGTTGTAAAAAAAGCACCTGCAAAAAAAGCGGCTCCTAAAAAGGATACAACTAAAAAATAATCAAACTGTAAAAACAAAATATCATGGCTCATAAAAAAGGTGCAGGTAGTTCAAATAACGGTAGAGAATCAGAATCTAAACGACTAGGTGTTAAGATTTTTGGAGGTCAGGGCGCTATTGCTGGAAACATCATCATCCGTCAAAGAGGTACAAAACACCATCCTGGAGAAAATGTGTATATGGGAAAAGACCATACAATACACGCAAAAGTTGATGGCATCGTAAAATTTACCAAGAAAAAAGACAACAAATCTTATATCTCAATAGTTCCTATTGAAGCTTAATTAAGATACTTTATAAAATTAAAAAAACCCTTACCATTTTGGTGAGGGTTTTCTTTTTATATTTGTATTTCTAAAATCTATTTTTGAGCACTTTAAAAACTTTTTTAAAAGATACTTTTATTTATGGCATTGCTGCGGTATTGCCCCGAGCTATAAATATATTGTTGACAAAATTACATACCAATACATTGGTTTCGACAAAATACGCCGAAAATACCTGGTACTTTGTCTTTGCTGCCTACTTTATTGCTTTCTTAACTTTTGGTATGGAAACCGCTTTTTTTAGATTCTTTTCTAAAGAAAAGGAGAAAGGGAAAATTATTTCTACTTCTTTTATAACATTGCTATGTACTACCTTGTTGTTTCTAGGATTTTTATTTGTGTTTAACCAAACTCTGGCAACAATGTTAGGTTTTGCCAATCCGCTACATCTTAAAATATTGACGCTGGTTACATCTCTAGATTTGTTGGTTGTAATTCCATATGCTTATTTACGTGTTACAAATCAGCCAATAAAATTCGCTTTTTATAAAATATCTAACATTATAATTTACGCATTTGTTAATGTGTTTTTTTTATGGTTTGTACCCTATGCCATTAAAAACAATATATACCTTCCAGAAATAATAACAAAGTCTTATGCGCAAACACCTACGGTAGTTTATATTTTTATAGCCAATTTAATAGCCAGTCTGATTACATTTTTAATGCTACTCCCTTCTATTCTTAAGTTTAAATTAGAATTTGATACAATGATTCTAAAAAAAATGTTGACTTATGGGTGGCCTATTATGGTAGGAAGTTTGGCCTACATTACAAACGAAAATTTAGACAAACTACTTTTAGGTACTATGATAGGAAAAGAAGATATGGGTATTTATGCCGCTTGTTATAAATTAGGGGTGTTTATGACCTTATATATTATGGCATTTAGATTGGGCGCAGAACCCTTCTTTTTTAATCAGGCTCATAAAAAAAATGCCAAAGAAATCTATGCCAAAATTTTAACTTGGTTTACTATTGTTGGGGCACTGTTTATGCTTTTAGTAGTGGTTTACATTAATTTATTCGCTTCTATTTTATTGGGTAAACCAGAATACTATAAAGCACTATCAATAGTTCCTATAATACTTTTAGCCAATCTTTTTTTAGGCATCTATAACAACTTATCGGTTTGGTATAAACTGACTGATAAAACAAAGTACGGCATGTATATTTCAATTTTTGGTGCCTTAATAACCATTTCTTTTAACCTTATTTTTATTCCCATAATTGGATTTCTAGCCTCGGCATGGGCTACATTTTTCGCCTATGGTGCCATGACGGTTATATCATATTTTTATGGTAAAAAATATTATAATGTGCCTTATAAAATGGGTAAAGTAATTTTATATGTTGTCCTATCAACAGCTTTGTCATTTACCTCTTATTATTACTTTAATAAAAACTACTTAATCTCAACACTCTTTATCTTTTTATTTATAGCATTTGTAATAGTAAATGAAAAAAAGGAACTAAAATCTATTCTCAAATCATGAAAGTCCGCATAATTAACAAATCAAAACACAGGTTACCAAAATACGAAACCCAATCTTCTGCAGGAATGGATATCAGAGCAAATATTGATGATGCCATCGTTTTAAAACCACTTGAAAGAGCCATCGTAAAGACTGGTTTATTTATTGCCCTACCCAAAGGAGCCGAAGCACAAGTAAGACCCCGCAGTGGCTTGGCAGCTAAATTTGGGGTTACTGTTTTAAACACACCAGGCACAATTGACGCCGATTACCGTGGTGAAATTGGTGTTATCTTGATAAATCTCTCTGCTGATAATTTTACCATTAATGACGGCGAACGTATTGCCCAATTGGTCATAGCCAAACACGCGCAAGCTGTATGGGAAGAAGTAAATGTTTTAGATGCTACCGAAAGAGGTGCTGGTGGTTTTGGCAGTACAGGAAAATAAGTTATTTACACCTCTTTACGTCTGCCAAACATCGGATTTAAACGGTCCCAAAAACCCTGTTCTAAAAAGTTAACAAATTCAGTGTTTTCTGAATCTATCTGATAAATAGTCATTTTGAATCTAACACCTCTGGGTATCCAATGGTTTAAATGAAGTGCCCACGACTTAGAGGGACCTATGCCTAAATGCTGTTTGATGCGTATTTTTAATTTATGACTTTTAATCCCTACATAAAGCACATCACTTTCTGTATCATTAAATTTAGAAATATTTCGTTTATCAATATTTCTCAGTATTTTGTTTGATTGCTGAAATTTTTTAAAACTCTCTTTAACTTTAACAATATCTTTATTGTCTGCCAATTTTATTTTATAAATAAAAACCCCATAATACTTATCAAAACGCGACAAGAATGTATGGCATAAGGCTTCATTTAATAAGGTATCAGAATCAAAATATAATTCTTCTTTCTCTATTATTTCTGACACCAACAATTCGGTCATCAATGTATCTAAAGTTGACCTTCTCTCATCTAATACTGTTTGTAATTCAAACACACTAACTAAATTTATGAAACATAAAAACCAACCAATAGTATTCTATCGGCAATCAATATGCAACAATTAAATCATCATTTTTTACTAAGGTAAAGCTATAAAACTTCATTATTTTAATTGCTAGCGATTTTAGGTAGTTTTAAAATTACCTAAAATCGCTAGTTATAAAAATTTAACATATTGTATTAGTGACGTTTACAAATCAAAGAAATTAATTTTTGCCTTATTTTTTTACTTTTAAATATTCCATCTAGCGATTTCGCTAGTTTTCAATCTAGCGATTTCGCTAGTTTTCTGGCGAAATCGCTAGATTTTAACATTAAAAAAAATGATTTCTTAGCTTAAAGATGGAGAAAGATTGAAGCGGGTACTTAAATTATTTTACCTTTTCTATTACAGTGTCAACAATTGTAACTACTTTTTTGGGAAACATACCCTTTAACATTAAAAACAAGCCAAAGACAATGAGTAAGACACCCATAATACGTTTAATCTTTATTACCACGGTTGGGGTCATTTTTGATTGCAATTGTTTGGCCAAATAAATTTTTATTAAATCTACTGTAAAATAAGAAACGATTATAACGAAGAAGAAGTTAAAAATTCGGGTGGGGTTCATACCTACATTTGGTCCAACTACCACTACCATACCAATCCAAAAAGCAAGTACACCTATATTGATAAAATTCAAAAAGAAGCCTTTAAAAAAGAGCCTTAAAAATAGGTATTTTTTTACCACTTTTAAGTTGACATCTTCTATAATTATATTTTCTTTCTTTTTAAGTAAACTTATCAGACCATAAACAAGCATTATAATACCCCCAAAAACAAATAAACTGGGATCGTCCTTTATTTTTTCTAAAATTTGATGACTTCCAAAATAGGCTATTGAAATAAAAAAAATATCAGACACTATAACACCTATATCAAAAAAAACAGCTTCTTTAATGCCTTTAAGAACACTTGTTTCAAGCAATACAAAAAACACAGGACCAATCATAAAAGAAAGGGCAATACCTAAAGGAATGGCATTTAGAATATCTTTTAACTCCATTTTATAAAATTAATTAAACAGCATCATAATCTATGGCTATTGTGTTTGTTGTTGGGTGTGCCTGACAAGTTAAAATCAAGCCATCGTTTATTTCTTCATCTGTTAAAATGGTATTGTTATCCATAATGGCAGCACCTTCTGTAATCTGTGCCATACAACTGGCACATACACCTCCCTGACAGGAATACGGTGCATCTAAACCGGCATCTAAAGCTGCATCTAATATACTTTCGTCAGATTTTACTGTAATGGTATGCATTTCTTCGTCTAAAACCACTGTGAGAGTTGTGTCATTTTTATCAAAATCACCAGCATCTGAAGATGTAAAAGAATTGGCCATAAGGAGTCATTATTTAGAAGTAAGTTGGGAAGCAAATATACTGAAATTGGAAATGATATTTATATTAAAGGTGTTTTTCAATTTTAATTAATTCTTGTTTAATAGCCTCTAATTTTACAATAACCTCATTGGCGGTATTTAGTTTTTTAGGTTTTTCTTTAAGCTTCTTTTTAGCCCCTTCCAAAGTATAACCATTCTCTTTAACCAACCGGTAGATTAGTTGTAAGTTTTTTATGTCGTCTTTGGTAAATAAACGGTTGCCTTTTTTATTCTTTTTTGGTTTGATAAGCTCAAACTCTTGTTCCCAAAATCTTATTAATGAAACATTTACATTAAAAGCTTTGGCAACTAAACCTATGCTATAGTAGCGTTTATCTGGCAGTTCTACAAACATTAATCTTCTGATTGACCTTCTTGCGAAGCGATGCGTTGCATTTCTTTAAACTCTTCTGGCGTTAAATTACCGTAATAAAAATTAATAGGATTTATAGCTTTTTTATTTTTATGTATTTCGTAGTGCAAATGATGTCCAGCAGTTCTTCCTGTCATACCAACATAGCCTATAATATCGCCACGTTTAACACGCTGTCCACGACTTACATTGTATTTGCTCAAATGGGCGTACAAGGTTTTATAACCAAAACCATGGTCAATTTCAATGTGTTTTCCATAACCCGATACACGCCTGTCTGCGCGTACAACCTTGCCATTTCCTGTGGCATAAACGGGGGTACCAACAATGGCCGAAAAATCCATTCCTTTATGGCGTTTTCTTGACTTTGTAAAAGGGTCAATACGCCACCCATAACCAGAGGCCATTCGCAATAAATCTTCTTTTTTAATAGGCTGAATGGCTGGAATAGACTGTAAAAATTTATCCTTATCCTTAGCCAGTTTAACTATTTCATCTAAAGATTTAGATTGAATATAAAGTTGCTTAGACAAAATATCTAGATTCTTAGAAGCCTCAATAATCATTGCCGAATTTTCAAAACCCTCTAAAGCTTCATACCTATTTACACCGCCAAAACCCGCCTTTCTCTGTTCTGTGGGAATGGGATTTACTTCAAAATAGGTTCTGTAAATAGCATTATCTCTTTGTTGTACTCCGACCAACACATCTTCAATTTGGTACATTTTTTTTTCAATAAGGCCATAGTTTAATTTTAAATTAACCACCTCCCTCTTTAAAGCCTTCTCTTTTGATGATTCAAATATTTGTGAAAATCCAATATATCCAGCAAACATTAAAATAAGAACACCTAAAAATCCAAACAATATATTTTTGAACTTATCTTCTTTTTTTACCTTAATTTTATGATACGATAAGGTATCAGGGTCATAATAGTATTTTACTTTCGACATAAGTTAATTTATATTATTTTTGCATAACAGATACATTGTAAAGTATGTGATTTATGCATTAATTGATGCAAATTTACAAAAACTTTAAAAACTAAAACCGCAGCTTCTAAAAGCGCATTTATTAACACCTATGACATCGCAAGAAATTAGACATCAATTTTTAGAATTCTTTAAAAGTAAACTGCATAAAGTTGTGGCTTCATCACCTATAGTCGTTAAAAACGACCCTACTTTAATGTTTACCAATGCAGGAATGAATCCTTTTAAAGATTACTTTTTAGGACAAAAAGTAATTACCGACATACGTGTAACCAATACACAAAAATGCCTTCGCGTAAGCGGAAAACACAACGATTTAGAAGAAGTGGGTATTGATACTTACCACCATACGATGTTTGAGATGTTAGGCAATTGGAGTTTTGGCGATCCTGCCCGTCCGACCGGCGGATACTTTAAAAAAGAAGCCATTGCTTATGCTTGGGAATTACTTACAGAAGTTTTTAAAATTGACAAATCGAGTTTATACGTCACTGTTTTTGAAGGTGATGAATCTGATAATTTGTCCTTTGATAAAGAAGCTTTTGATTATTGGAAGCAACATGTACCCGAAACGCAAATTTTAAATGGCAACAAAAAAGACAACTTTTGGGAAATGGGCGCACAAGGCCCCTGTGGACCGTGTAGCGAAATTCATGTAGACATACGTTCGCAAGAGGAAAAAGATAAAATCTCTGGGCGCAATTTGGTAAACAAAGACCATCCACAAGTGGTAGAAATTTGGAATCTCGTTTTTATTGAATTCAACCGCAAAGCCGATGGGAGTTTAGAAAATTTACCCCAAAAACATATTGATACAGGTATGGGTTTTGAACGTTTGTGCATGGTTATGCAAGGGGTGAAATCTAATTATGATACCGATGTTTTTACACCTCTTATTAACAGTGTCGAAAAAATAACGAATACAAAATATGGCCTCTCTGAACAAACCGATATTGCCATTCGCGTTATTTCAGACCACGTACGCGCTGTTGCTTTTGCTATAGCAGACGGACAATTGCCTTCAAATACAGGTGCTGGTTATGTTATTCGGCGTATTTTGAGACGTGCCATCCGTTATGGTTACACTTTTTTAAATCAGAAAAATTCTTTTATCTATAATTTGGTTGATGTTTTGAGCGAACAAATGGGTGAAAATTTTCCAGAAATCATTGCCCAAAAACAACTGATTAAAAATGTCATTAAAGAAGAGGAAAATTCATTTTTAAAAACCCTCGAACAGGGATTACAACTTTTAGATAAAATAATAAACCGTACGAAAGGAAAAATTGTTTCTGGAGAAAAGGCTTTTGAACTGTACGACACCTATGGGTTTCCGAAAGATTTAACAGCACTTATTTTACGCGAAAGAGGTCTCAGTTTAAACGAAGCTGATTTTAATACAGCCATGCAAGAACAAAAAGACAGGTCGCGGTCTGCAGCAGCTCAAGAAACAGCCGATTGGCAAATTATAAGTGATGAAACAACCCATTTTGTTGGCTATGATGTCTTATCGGCTTCAGCTAAAATAACACGCTACCGCAAAGTGAGCAGTAAAAAAGAAGGCACACAATACCAGCTGGTTTTTAACACCACACCTTTTTATCCAGAAGGGGGTGGGCAAATTGGCGACAGTGGTCATTTTACAACTTCTGCAAGTGAAAAAATTGCTGTTTTAGACACTAAAAAAGAGAACAATCTTATTTTACATATTACCAAAAACCGCCCTAAAGATGTCAATGTTGGTGGCACACTTAACGTGGATGAGAAAGCGCGCTATAATACCACTTGTAACCACAGTGCCACACATTTATTACACCAAGCTTTACGCGAAGTGTTAGGCACTCATGTAGAACAAAAAGGGTCGGCGGTTATGGCTGATTATTTACGCTTCGACTTTTCGCATTTTGCCAAAATGACCGCAGATGAAATTAATCAAGTTTCTAATTTTGTAAACACTAAAATACAGGCGCAGATTCCACTTAAAGAACACCGTAGTATTGCTATAAAAGAAGCCCAAAAACAAGGGGCTATGGCTTTGTTTGGCGAAAAATACGGCGATACCGTTAGGATGATTCAATTTGCCGATTCTAAAGAATTATGTGGCGGTACACATGTAAATAACACCAGTGCTATTTGGTATTTTAAAATAACTTCAGAAAGTGCCATTGCTGCGGGTGTGCGTCGTATTGAAGCCATTACAGGCGAGGCTGCCAAACACTATTTTAAACAACTTGACAGCGATTTTAATACACTTAAAGCCGCTTTAAAACAAACGGGCAATCCTATAAAAGCTGTGAGCCGTTTACAAGAAGAAAATGTCCTTTTAAAAAGACAGGTAGAAAGCTTACTAAAAGACAAAGCCAAAAATTTAAAAGCCGCTTTAAAAAACAACATTACTACTATAAACGGTGTTAACTTTTTAGCGACTACTGTAGATTTAGAGGCCAATGGCATAAAAACACTGGCTTTTGAATTGGGTGCCGAAATAGACAATCTGTTCTTTTTAGCAGGTGCTAATGCACATGGCAAAGCCCTCCTCTCTTTGTATATTTCTAAAGAATTGGTAGCTGCTAAAAAACTCAATGCCGGGACTATTATTCGCGAATTGGGCACACACATACAGGGTGGTGGCGGAGGTCAAGCCTTTTTTGCCACCGCAGGTGGTAAAAACCCAGCGGGTATAGTAGCGGCCCTTAAAGCGGCAGAGGTTTATTTAAGTTAGTCTTTTTTAAAATACAAGTCTCTTGATTTCAAGCTAATAAATAGTTATATTTGTTGGGGTGTTACGAGTTGTGTGTAAGTTGAAAAAAAATTACATTCTGAATTAAAATTTTATCTTTGTATAAAAAAGTAATGGCTGATAAAGCATTTATAACATCCGAGATTTTAAAGTGGGCTAGAGAATCTGCCAGAATCTCTGTGGAAGATGCTGCCAAAAAAGTTTCAGTATCACCAGAAAGGTATTTGACTTGGGAAGACAGAAATGATTTTCCGACTATTCGACAAGCACAAATCTTGGCAAAAGATTTTAGAAGACCATTTTCACTTTTCTTTTTGCCAGAAATTCCAAAAGACTTTCAACCACTTCAGGATTATAGAAGGGATAATTCTCAAAAATTGGATACAGCTTCGTTATTCATTATTCGAGATGTTCAAGAAAAACAGAATTGGATAAGTGAATTATTTGAAAAAATTGGAGAGGACAAACTTCCATTTGTTGGTAAATATTCTATAAATGATAATCCAGAAATTGTTGCGAAAGATATATTGTACACCTTAAAGATTAGTCCAAACAATTATCAAAAAACACCTATTAATGAATGGATTGATAAAGCAGAAGCAGCAGGAATATTTATATCTCGTACGAGCTACTTACATTCAAGATTAGTTTTAGATAGAGATTTAATACAAGGATTTGCCATTGCCGACAAATTTGCGCCTTTTGTTTTTGTAAATTCAAAAAATTGGAATGCACCACAACTTTTCACACTAGTCCACGAATTAGCCCATATTTGGATAGCTAAATCAGGCATATCAAATGAAATAGATATTGACTTTAGCGACAAACCTAAATCAAAATTTCATCCAGTAGAATTATTCTGCAACCAAGTTGCAGCTAATGCATTAATACCAACGGAAATAATTACCCAATTTGGAACTGATACATTTGAATCAAACAATTTGATTTTTAAACAAGCAAAAGAGCTTGGAGTAAGTTCTTTTGCCTTATTAGTAAGAGCTTTAAACTTAAATTTAATTCCTCAATCTAAATATAAAGTTCTGAAACAAGAAGCTCAAGATGAATTTGAGAAATTTTTGGAAAGAGAAAAGATTAAAAAGGAAAAGCAAAAAGAAAGAAAAAGTGGTCCAGACGCTTACCTTCTTAGATTGAATAAAAACAGTAAACTGTTTACAAGAATTGTAATAGATTCTTTTAATAATGGTTCATTGTCACCTTCAATTGCAAGTAATCTTCTTAACACGCAGATAAATAAATTCCAAAAATTTGAAAAACTGCTTGTCTAATGTTCGAAGATGAAAAAATAATTTATTGTATTGATGCTAATATCCTTATTCAAGCTTGGCAAAAATATTACTCACCTGAAATTTGCCCTTCATATTGGGAGGTTTTAAATAATTTAGGCAAAAGAGGTGTGATTTTTATTTCTGAATTGGTTTATGAAGAAATTGAGAAAGGAGAAGATAACCTATTCGAATGGCTAAAAAACAGCGATATTCCGATTAAAAAAATTGATGGAGAAGTAACAAACTGTCTTAAAGAAATATATGCATCAAATCCAGACCATAAATATTTAGTTTCAAGTAATGGAATTCACTCTAAAGCTGACCCTTGGGTAATTGCTAACGCAATGAAAGAAAATGATATTGTGGTAACTAAGGAAAAAAAAGATTTTATCAAAAAACAAACTAAAATTAAAATCCCTCACGTTTGTGATAATATGAATGTTAAATGGATTGATGATTTTGAATTTATAAAGAGTTTGAATATAAAGTTTATATTCTGTATGAAAGATTAAAAAAGTATAAATTCCTAATACTAGGAGTATTTGTAGGGATAATTTTGGTTATAGTCGCATCATACTTTTACAAAAAACATAAAGAAGAAAGAGTTAATGAAGCTTCTGTAATTTTTTACAATCTTGAGAAAGCCTACAACGAAAATAAATATAGTGAGGCTAAAAAGTTTAAAGAAAAACTAAAAATTATTCCTGAAA
>JAKIUU010000020.1 GCA_021647405.1 Flavobacteriaceae bacterium | reverse complement strand
ATCGATTTTATTTTCAATTGATTTCCTACTGGATTAGGATACACATTAAATTTAGTAACATCCAAATCATTAATTCCAGCAACTGCCTGTTTATAAAAATAAATATTGTCTAAATAGAAAGTACCATTACCTACAGCTTTAAATTGAAAAATGTCAGCTAACGAAAATGTTTGATTTGTATAATCTGCCAATGAAATATCTAAACTTTTCCATGTGTCTTTAACTAATGGTGCTATGCTCACAAATTTTTCACCTGCTCCGCCTAGAGAATTAATAAGATACCAATCAAGACTTGTACCGTCAGTAGTCCAATAATCTAAATGTAAATGTGTCATGGCTGTTGCATCTTGTGGTGTAAATTGTGTGCCTTGATAGTTAAGACCCGCGTACTTTAACGTGTTATTACCTCCAATCAAAATTTGCGACGTAACTGTTGACTGCCCCCAATTTGGATTAAAATCGGTTCCTGTTACATTGGTATAAGCATCGCTAAAAATTGAAATAACATCACTACTTACTCTACTTGGTGGCGTTGGGGCAGCTGTATTTGGGGCTGATGGAGATGTTCCTGTAGAGAAAGAGACATTATCAAAGTACACTATATCATCTTGAGTACGTGTATTTCTCCAATCGGGCATAACAACTAGTTTTGTTGCACTCATTAAATCGACTAAAGAGCTAAAATCAAATGTTAACTCTTCCCATTGATTTGTGACAGTATTAGCTACAGCTATTTCAACATTAGTGCCTGTGGCCGTCTCTATTTTAAGGTGTACATCACTAATCACAGATTTGTAAACCATCATTTTTACAACGGCATTAGAAACTGTTAAATTGAATGTACCAATATCTGATGTCCAAGCTCCTGCCCAGAGGTCTCCTAACTGCAAAATTGTAATCTTGGCTACATTTGATGATGTATTTATCCCTGTTGCACTCGGATTTGCAACAATACTAACTGCTGATCCGCCATTAAAATTAGTCCATATCCAATTATTGCCATTGAGAGCACTCTCAAAATCTATGTGTGTGCTACTTTGAGAGAAAGTTAATGAGCATACAAATAGTAAAACAAAAAATGTACTTTTTTTTATCATAATCTATGGTTTTAAAGTTTCTCTAAAGTTAAAGACAAAACCTATTGGTTTTAACTTAACGCGATATACAAAAACTCAACACATAAAAATATTTGATATCTTTTAAAATTAAGAGTATACTAAATACAAGCTCTAAGAAGGTTTTTTTTACAAAATATTAGTCATTACATTTTATTAAAATTAAATATGTTGTGTTTATGTTGTGTTTAACACCATACAACGTATCTAAATGATATACTACCAAATACAAAAATACAATCAATTATGTTTTTTATATCAAATTTATGACAGGATTTATATAATCCTAATAAACCCTCGTGGTAAATAAAAAAGAAGGCTATCGCCTTTGTCTTTTTTTGTGCCAAATGCACTTATACAAATAAATTTGAGGCGTTTTTTGGCACAAAAAAAGTGATGCAATGCATCACTTTTTTGCTTAGTCGGGATGACAGGATTTGAACCTGCGACCACACGGCCCCCAGCCGTGTACGCTAACCGGACTGCGCCACATCCCGAATAAATTATCTTTATTCTATCTTTTTATTTTAAACTCAACCTCACCAGTCGGGTTGATCACGCTTTCAGCGTGACGACCATCACGCCGAAGGCGTGATACGCTAACCGGGCCTCAAGACTAATCCCAAAAGTTAAGTTTGCAAAAGTAAGATATTGTTCATGAAATAAAAATTTTAGAACAGCTTTTAAAATAAAAAACCTGTTACAATCATAACAAGTTTTTTACTGTCGGGGTGGCAGTCCCGATGCTTCGGGAGAACCTGCAACTTTCCCTATTTTTTGTGGGGTGGTCACGCTTTCCGGCGTGACGGCCTCTCTTACTTGTCGGGGTGGCAGGATTCGAACCTGCGGCCTCCACGTCCCAAACGTGGCGCGATAACCGGGCTACGCTACACCCCGAATTGATTATCTTTAAGGAATCTTTCAATTCCTCTTCTTCGCTTGTTAAAGCGGGTGCAAATATAATGCTTAAAATACATTTCGCAAGTACTACTTTAAAAAATATGTTTGTGGCATATTTATATAATCTTGATTGCCAATTCTAGGTATTTTAATATCTTTATAAAAATTATAATTATCTTATTCATTTTAACTTATGACTGAAAATAAATATTGTACAGATACAGTCATAATAGGTGGTGGTATATCTGGAATTACTACAGCTATTGAATTGCTAAATGCCAATAAAAAAGTCATTATAATTGAACGTGACTTAGAAAAAAACTTTGGCGGATTGGCCAAAGAATCGTTTGGTGGTATGTTTTTTATAAACTCGCCTCAACAACGCTTTTCTAATATAAAAGACACTATAGATTTGGCAAAAAAAGACTGGTTTTCGTTTGCCGAATTTGATACAAATGAAATTTGGGGTAAAAAATGGGCCAACGAATTTTTAGAATCTACACATAAAATTTACGATTGGGTAAGGTCTAAAAAAGTTAAGTTCTTTCCGGTGGTTCATTGGGTTGAACGTGGTTTAGAGCAAACTGGCAACTCTGCCCCACGATTTCATATGGTTTGGGGAACAGGCTATGGACTAATTGAAGCTATTATGAAGGATTTAATAGCACATCCAAATTATCAAAATTTACAGGTTTATTTTCAACATAAAGCAGCAGATTTTATCATAGAAAATAATAAAATTATAGGCATCAACGGTCTTGACGAAAACACCAATAAACCATTTGTTTGTTATGCCGATAATTTTGTTGTGGCCACTGGTGGTATTAATGGCTCTATGGAAAAAGTGAGGCAACATTGGCATAAAGATTGGCATAAACCGCCTAAAGTGATTCTTAATGGATCTCATCAATTTTCTGACGGATTAATTCACGACAAGGTTAATCAACTCGGTGGAAATGTCACCAATTTAAATTTAATGTGGAATTATGCCGCTGGTATTCCGCATCCTTATCCAAAAAGAGACAATCACGGATTGAGTTTGGTGCCTCCAAAATCAGCTTTATGGTTAAATTATAAAGGTGAACGCATGGGACCAAGGCCTTTGGTAACATCATTTGACACACGCTATTTGGTAACTAAAATATGTGAACAAAAAAAACAGTATTCGTGGCAAATTCTCAATAAAAAAATTGCGTATAAAGAATTGGGCGTTTCGGGGTCTGAATTTAATGAAGGTATTAAAAACAAGAAAATCTTTTCATTTTTATATTCCGTTTTAAAAGGCAATAAACATCTGATAAAAACATTAGAAAAAGACTCGCCAAATTATATAACCGCAAACAGTATTGAAGAATTGGCAGAAAAAATGAATGCCCTAACGGGTACAAATGATGTTTCTACTGAAGCGTTGCAAAAATCAATTGACAGCTACGACAACAATTTTGACCGTGGTAAAAATATCTGGAATGACGAGCAAATTAGGCTTATAAATCATACCCGAGAATATAAAGGCGATAAAAAAAGGACTTTAAAACCGCAAAGATTAAATCAGAAAAAGGCCTATCCTCTAATTGCAATTCGCGAATTTATTTTGTCAAGAAAAAGCTTGGGAGGTATCCAAACAAATTTAAATTCTCAGGTTTTAAAAACACCCGATAACAATAACAAACAAAGTGCTTTTGATAATTTGTATGCCGTTGGCGAAGCCGCAGGTTTTGGCGGTGGCGGTTCGCATGGCAAACGCGCTTTAGAAGGAACCTTTTTAGCCACATGTATTTTTACGGCACAAAAAGCCGCGAATCATATCGTAAATAAATAAAACACACCAAACCTGCAAGGTTTCAAAAACCTTGTAGGTCTAAAAGAAGAGAATAACTACAAGGTTAAAAAAAACCTTGCAGGTATAGTATAAATGTATTTTACGTTTTAAAAAATGAAATTAGAAGCCCTAGAAAAAGATTATTATTATCATATTTATAACAGAGGTATCAATAGTACCAATATGTTTATGAATAAGGGTAATTATCTTTATTTCTTAAAACTTTTTTCAAGACATCTATCCAAAAATATCTCAGTTTATAGCTACTGTTTATTAAAAAATCATTTTCATTTCGTAGTAAGAATTAATGAAGATGGTAAACTGGTTACTCAAAAATTTTCTAATTTTTTTAATGCATATGCAAAAGCTTTCAATAAAGCAAATAATAGGACGGGTAGTTTATTTGAAAAACATTTTAAAAGAATTAAATTAGACACTGAGGATTATCTTAAAAATTTAATTATATATTGCCATTTAAACCCACAAAAACATGGTTTTATAGATAATTTTAAAAACTATAAATTTTCATCTTATAGCGAAATAATTTCCAAACAATCAAATCTTATAAATTATAATGAGGTTATTGATTTATTTGATGATATTGATAACTTTAAATACGTTCATAAATATAAAAGTATCCAATTGAGTGAAAAATATAGTTTTGAATAAAATATTATTCTTATAAAATTAACCTACAAGGTTCTAAAAACCTTGCAGGTTGTGAAATTAAATGCCCTGCAAGGTTTTTAGAACCTTGTAGGACTTATTAAAAACAAATAAAAATGAAAAAAACAGGCGCACAATTAGCGGTTTACGCTTTAGAACAGATCGGTGTTAAATATACATTTGGCATCCCAGGTGTTCACAATATAGAATTATATGACGAATTAAACAGCTCTAAACAAATTGAACCTGTTCTGGTTACACACGAAGGTGGCGCATCATTTATGGCCCTTGGAGTGTCTTGTACTTCAAATAGTATTGGCACTTTGATGACGGTTCCAGCTGCTGGAACAACCAACGCAATGAGTGGTATTGGCGAGGCCTTTTTAGATGGTATTCCGATGTTAATCATTTCGGGGGGTACCCGACAAGATAGCGGACGGCATTATCAATTACATCAGCTAAGTCAAGAAAACTTGGTAAAAGAAATAACCAAAGGCTATTTTAAAATTGCATCGCATAACGATATTATTTCGACTATTTACAAAGCTTATGATATGGCAACTTCTGGCGAACCTGGACCTGTTTTTATTGAAATCCCAATGGAAATTCAAATGTTTAAAGGCGATGTAGATAAATTTTTACCTTATACCAAAAGCTATCAAAACCCAACTTTAGACCCTCAAAAAATTAAGGAAACAGCCTTATTACTTTCTAAAGCTGCCCACCCTGGAATTTACGTGGGATGGGGTGCCGCCAATGCCACAAAATACACTCTGGAAATAGCCAAAATTCTAGGTGCGCCAGTTGCTACAACACTACAAGGAAAAGCCTCTTTTCCGGCTTCTAACCCGCTACACACAGGCTTTGGATTTGGACCAAATTCTGTGCCTGCCGCTCAAAAAGCGTTTAAAAATTGTGATGCCATGCTGGCCGTAGGTGTGCGATTTTCTGAAATAGCCACAGGAAGTTATGGCGTAAAAGTACCTGAAAATTTGGTTCATATAGATATAAACCCTCAAGTTTTTGATAAAAATTACCCCACAAAAATTAGCATTGAAGGAGATGCTCAAGAGACTTTAAAAGCGCTCTCTGAAGAATTGGAAAAAATTACCAAACAAAAAAATACAGCTGCTTTAACTGACATGATAAAAGCAGAAAAAGAAAAATATTTTAATGAATGGAAAGAGAACCCATTGGCCGATAAAGTTTCGCCGGGTTTCTTTTTTGAAGCCTTGACCAAACACACTGATGACGACACCTATTTTGTTGTTGACGATGGCAAGCACACCTACTTAGCAGCCGAATTACTTCCTGTTAATCGTTCAAGGCATTTTGTGTCGCCAACCGATTTTAACTGTATGGGATTTTGTGTGCCAGCAGCCATAGGAGCCAAATTTATGAATCCTAAAAATAAGGTTGTAGGTATTGTTGGCGACGGTGGCTTTCTAATGACTGGCATGGAAACACTTACCGCAAGTACTTATAAAAAAGGGGTGGTATATTTCGTTTTTCACGATGGCGAATTGGGACAAATTTCGCAATTTCAAAAAATTCCGCTTAAGCGAAAAGTAGCTACTGTAATTGGCAATATTAATATTAAAGGCATGGCCAATGCTTGTGGTGCTGCTTATTTTAAAATGTCAAATAATACAGAAATTGAACAGGTTATTCAGGAAGCCTTTAAAGAGGCAGCGAAAAACAGGCCTGTAATTGTAGATGTAATTATTGATTACACTAAAAAAACCTATATGACCAAGGGTGTGATTAAAGTCAATTTAGCACGCTTTAGTTTTAAAGAAAAAGTACGGTTTATAGGCAGGGCAATGAAACGACATCTGTTAGAAAAATAAGCAAATGAATGATACTAAATTTAAACATAGTGTTATTTTATTTGCAGAAGTTATTGTGCCCGACTTACGTCATAAAAAAGATTTAAACGAGGCTTTTTTCATCAATTTTAATAAAATAATCAGCAACTTAGAATACAACGCTTCCTCAAAAATAAAGTTATTGATTGAGGTTATTACTTTGTTGAGTTTGGTTTACAATTTTAAATCTTTTGACAAACTAAGCTACCCCAAAAGAAAAATATTTATCGATGGTCTTTTTCAATTTCCTATTGGAAAAATTGTAGCAGGTTTAACAGGCTTGCGCTCATTAACTTTAATTTCTTATTACGGATTAGAACAAATTTGGCCACAAATTAATTACACCAATTCCATTAGATAATGAACCACACCCTAGAATTTGATATTGTTGTTATTGGTTCTGGTGTGGGTGGTGCCACTTTTACAGATTATTTAACCCGAAAACATAAAAATCTGAAAATCGCCATTTTAGAATCTGGTCCAAACCGCACAAAAGAACAATTTACACAAAGTGAAATTGACATGACTGCCTTTTATTTTAACAACGGCGCAGTCTTATCAAAAAACTTACAAATTGGTGTGGCGGCAGCAAAAACTTTGGGCGGAAGCTCTTCTGTTTATACAGGCGTATCATTTAGACCGCCAAAAAGTATCTTAGACGATTGGCGTGAGAATCATGGTTTAAATTTTCTATCAGATGGCTATGTATCAAGCTCATTGGATGAAATTGAAACCGATTTATCGATACACGAACTGCCTAAAAGTTGGGATAATGAAAACAACCTGATTTTTCAAAAAGGCGCTGCAGAACTAGGCATCCCAGTAAAACGTCTAAAGATAAATTCCAAAAACTGTAAACAACAAGGCTTTTGTAATCTGGGTTGCCCAACAGGTGCAAAACAGGGGGCTTTGGAGGTTCAGATTCCAAGAATCTTAAAGCGTCATGTAAAAATATTTTGCAATACAGAAGTGCAAGCTGTTGCAGAAAATAAAGTCAATGCCATTGTAAAAGAAGCGCCTCAAAATACCATCGCAAACACAATAGAAAATGGGGAATATCTGTTTAAAGCAAAAAAAATAATCATTGCAGCAGGTGTTCTCAATACCCCTGTTATTTTGTTGCGTTCTGCTAAAAAATTAGGCTTAAAAAATAAAAATATTGGCAGGTACCTAACCTTGCATCCTGTTTTTAATGTCAACGGTATTCTTAAAAAATCCATTTCAAATTACAGTGGTTTCCCCAAGACTGTTTATTCTGATTATTTTTCAGAAACCGATGGCTTTTTATTAGAAACTTCTTTTTATTATCCCGGTATTACCGCTAAAAACAATCCGAGTTATGGCATCTTGCACCAAGATGCCATGAGTGATTACGACAAAATGATGTCCATTTTAATTTTAGCTCATGACAAAGCCGAATTCAAAAACAGAATAACGATAAATAAAAAAGGGGAACGCATTTTAGATTACACTTTGAGTGAACAATCTAAAAAATCACTTGTCAAAGCTTTGCAAGAATCGGCTAAACTATTTTTTGCGGCGGGTTGCGTAAAAACACTTTTGCCAGCATCTAAAAAATTACCCCTGATAAAAACCGATGTCGATAAAATAGACGAACTCATCTCAGAAAAATACCTGAATTTAAATAAAACGCCTTTATCGAGTGCCCATCCACAAGGAGGTGCCAGAATGGGTTCTGATTCTGAAAATTCTGTTTGCAATATTTATGGTAAAGTTTACGGCACAAAATCAATTTATGTGTGTGATGCGTCTTTGTTTCCTACCTCAGTAAAAGTAAATCCTTATGAAACGATTATGCTTCTGGCAAAATGGGTAGCCGAAAATATGTTTAACTAAACCACTATGCACTGAAAGCACATAGGTTTACATGTAGAATGAAATTTCAATTTTAAAATTATTGCTAGGAGTTGAAGACGGAAGACGGGAGCTTGAAGTAAATTACTTCAGGATTCGGACACCAAACTTCAAACATTAAAATCTTAGAAACTGAAAGTCTTGTACTAAAGTACACCGTTTTAACTAACGAATAAGGCCAATAAAGCTTCTATAGTTACAAAACTAACTATAAAAATTGGCTATACAAACATCACAAAAAGTAATCTAAAAGAAGCTTTTAAAAACAAGATTTCTCGTACATTTGTACATCAAATAAAACAAGATTATCATGTCAGAAAATACAGAACATATAAAATGTTTAATAATTGGTTCGGGACCTGCTGGTTATACAGCAGCTATTTATGCGGCCAGAGCCGACTTAAAACCTGTTATGTACACAGGAATGCAAATGGGTGGTCAACTTACAACTACTACTGAGGTTGATAATTTTCCTGGTTACCCCGATGGCACTGACGGAACAGCCATGATGGAAGATTTGAAAAAACAAGCCGAACGTTTTGGTACCGAAGTGCGCTTTGGTTTAATAACCGATGTTAATTTTAGTTCAGAAATGGGCGGTATTCATAAGGTTACAGTTGATGATGACAAAACAATTGAAGCAGAAACCGTTATTATCTCAACAGGAGCCACAGCCAAATATTTAGGCTTAGAAAGCGAGCAACGTTTAATAGGCGGCGGCGTTTCTGCCTGCGCAACCTGCGATGGTTTCTTTTATAAAGGACAAGATGTTGTAGTAGTTGGCGCCGGTGATACCGCTGCAGAAGAGGCTACTTACTTATCTAATATCTGTAATAAAGTAACCATTTTGGTTCGTAAAGATTATATGCGCGCTTCAAAAGCCATGCAACATCGTGTTGATAAAACTGCCAATATTGAGGTTAAATACAATACTGAAATTGACGAAGTTTTAGGAGACTCTGTTGTTGAAGGCGTGCGCGCTGTCAATAATAAAACAGGTGACAAAGAAGTGATTGATGTTACGGGTGTATTTATTGCCATTGGCCACAAACCCAATACCGACATATTTAAAGAAATTTTAGATATGGATGAAACAGGTTATTTAATTACCCAAGGCAAATCGACAAAAACAAATTTACCCGGTATTTTTGCCGCTGGCGACGTACAAGATAAGGAATACCGCCAAGCTGTTACCGCTGCAGGTACTGGCTGTATGGCCGCGCTTGATGCCGAACGTTATTTAGGCAGTTTGATTTAAAGCCTTTCCGTCTTTTATAAAATAAAGAAGCCACCTCTTTTAAGGTGGCTTCTTGTTTGTATCTTATTTAACTTCCTTTAATCATCGTCATCGTCATGTTCTTTTTCTTTCTCTTTAAATATTCCCTTTTCGGTCTCTCCTTTTTTATTGACCATATTGGGGTTATTTGCTCTGATTTCGGAATGGCGAATTTGACCACCTAAATTGCCAACTTGTGCAAAAACGCCAAATGTTATAAACGAAACTATTAAGGTTATTAAAGTGATTGTTTTTGCAAACGAAAGTTCTCTCATTATCGCAAAAAAGCTAATGGCTGATAAGGCCGCTAATAAACCCATAAGTAAAATGGCTTTTTCGGCCAATTCTTCGTGATTTTCGATTAAATTTTCTGAAACCCCTGCAATGTGTTCAACCGTTTCTTCCGAATCTTCTCCTGTTAGGTAAACAGGAATAGTGAAAATGGCCATTAATATAAAAGTTACCAATGCCACTTTTATTATGGCATTGTTTTTTGAATATTGGCCATAAGCCAATATTCCGATTCCAATTACAGTGCCCACAATTGGAAAGTGGGTTAATATTAAATGAAGATGTGTAGCATCCATGTTTTGTGTATTTTTATTATTGATAATTAATTTTTGTTTCTAAGAGCTATAAAAAGTTGGCGGCCCTCTTTGCCTATTAATTTCAATAATAAAATTCTTTAATAAAGCGCCTTTGTCGTCCCTTAAAGGTATTGAGGGCTTATCTCGCTTAAAGCTGGTATTATCTTCAACTGTTACAAAGTTTAAAGTACTCTTATTTTGTTGTGGTTTATCAAGATTGTATTGAACAAAGTATAAATTATCCAAATTTTCATCATCACTTTCATGAAAAAAAATCTTTAAAATATTAATAAAGCCAACATTGTCTTGATGGAATTCGAAATGCTCCTCTTTACTCATTTCGTCACTATGCTTATGCGGAATGAGTGCGTGGAGAAGTATTATGATTAAAACACTCTTAAACAATATTTTCTTAATTATTTCTACCATCAATTTAGTACCTCATAATATTTTACAGAACTATCATCTCTTTTGATTCCGTTCTACTTCCTTGCGTTGGATTTCCTCTGTATTTTACACGGCCGCCACTACTGGATTTTGCGTAAATATTTTTGGTTACATTTATTTTGATGCTGGCACCACTTGAAGCGCGTGCATTGGCGTACTCTACCTCCAAATCGTAAGCTTTTATATCGCTTCCACTGCTGGCATTGGCCTTGAGATTTTTAGCCTTTCCTTGCAGTTTGATATCGGCACCACTACTGGCTTTACATTTTAAGTCGGTTACAAATACAGTCCCATGAATACCACTGCCACTACTGGCTTTTAACACCAAATTATCCGCTTTAAGCGAATTCTCAAATTTTACAAAAGCGCCACTACTCGTATTTATTTCTGATAAAAACGAAGTGCTTAAGTACACTTTCTTTGAGCTAGCACTCCTTACTTGTTTTGAAAAATAAATTCTAAGTGTGCCATTTTCGACTTCAGTTCTGAGTAAATCCATTATATTTTTATCGGCTTCTACCACTATTTTTGTTTGGTCTTCTGTTGTTAAATACACCTCAATACCTTGTCCAACTTTTAATGATGTGAATTTTTGAATCAAATTTCTATTTTCTGTAACCACATGGCCATTACCCTTTATTCCTTGAAACAAACAAGATGTTGCGCTTACAAAAAACAGCAGTAATGCCATACTTTTATAAAGTGTTTTCATAATAAATTTATTTTAGTTAATCTGAATAACAATCTAAACAATCCAAACCTTTTAAGGTCATTTTATAATAATGTGCGGGCATATCGCCATCATAAATATCGGTTGTATTTTCAACATGTCTTAAAAATGACCGTGTTGAATTATCTATATAAATGATTTTACCTACAGGAATATACAGAGACACATCTAGCACCTGATCTCTGAATTTTGTTCCAAAATCTGTCAAAAAATAGCCATTAAAATTTAAAGTAGCATCTGTTAAATTAAATTGATAGTCAATTTTTTTGGCATTCTCTTGCGCCACAATTCTGTTAATTCCTTCGGCTTCTTTTCTAATCTTAACAAAACTAGAATCTGTATCAGACAATCTGATATCTAATCTGACATCATTAGAATACAGTTTATTTTTATTGTCATCTGTTAAAACACGTTTATAGCTATTCCTCCAATTATGCAAATAAGTAGCATTTGCAAAATCTTGGTTGTCAACCATATTTATACGCAGCGTATCAACCTGTGTAATGTTTATATTTTGATTTTCGATATTATAGCCTTCAAAAGCAAAGTTTGCCGTTTGTTTTGCGCCAAAAACGATGAGTGCAATAATGGTAATTAACCAAAGGCCTAACAAAACATACCATGTTACCCTGCCTGGCGTTTTAGAGCGGCTTGATAAAATAAACATCCCTAAGAAAAATAGCATCAAAAAAGGAATTCCTACCAATAACAAGACTGCTAAAGATACCCCCCAAACTGGCAAACCTACTGTGTTTATAAAATTGGCGTCTTCAAGCCAAAACCAATCAAATCCAAAAATATCTAAAGTTCCCGCAGTAAACAATCCTACTGTCAACCCTACAAGGGTACTTAAGGCCACAATGATTAATATGATCCCTACAAATTTACCCACAATAGAAAATAATGTGGCTATAATTTTACCTATTACATCTATAAATTCTTGTAAACCTGATTTTATCTGATCTTGCTTAACTCTTGTTTTTGCGTCTTTTAAACCCTCTTTAACTTTCTCTGAAGCACCTTCAAGACTGTCTTTAACTTTACCCGACACTTCGTCAAAACCTCTTTTAGCCCTTTCGGAAACATCTTGAAACTCGTCACGAATTTTTTTTTCGATGGTGCTGATGTTTACGGCTTCGCCTTCCATCTGCAATTTTTCTGCTGTGGTTTTAGCTTCTGGTAATAAAATCCATAAAATTATATAAAGTAAGAATCCAAATCCCAAACCAAAGGCCAAAACCAACCAAGCCAATCTTACCCATATAGATTCTATTCCAAAATAATGTGCAATACCTGCTGCCACACCTCCTAAAAATTTATCATCGCCATCTCTAAAAAGTTTTTTACTATTATAGGTGCTGTAGCTACTACCAGGTCTGGTGTAATCAGCATAGGTTTCGTCTTCAAAAACATAGTCTTCTGGTTGCCCCATAATGGCAATAACTTCATCAATATCGGCCTCGCCAACAACCTGACGTGGGTCTTTAATTTTTTCTGAAAGCAGCTCGCTGATACGCAATTCTATATCAGAAATAATCTCATCTCGCCCCTTAGGATCATCGCTTAAAGAACGTCTGATAGTATCAAGATAGCGTTTCAACTTTTGGAAAGCCATTTCGTCTATATGAAAGAACAATCCTCCTAAATTAATATTTATCGTTTTATTCATGATTTGGTATTTTTATTTTGTGTTAATAAGTTTACTGCAGCCACTAAGTCATTCCAAGTGCTTTCTAGACCCTTTAAAAATAATTTTCCGCTCTCGGTTAAGGCATAATATTTTCGTGGAGGGCCAGAGGTTGATTCTTCCCATCTGTAATTTAACAAGCCTACGTTTTTTAAACGTGTTAACAAGGGGTATATGGTTCCTTCTACAACAATCATCTTGGCTTCTTTTAATTGCACGAGGATTTCAGAAGTATAGGCGTCGCCATTGTTTAAAATGGTTAAAATGCAATACTCTAAGACGCCCTTGCGCATTTGAGCTTTTGTGTTTTCTATCTTCATTGTATTATTGTTTTTTTAATTCTTAAAATCTTATAAAAGAACTTTAAGAAGTGTCATTACACAGAGTATTACTAAGGTTAGTACGCCGCTCATAATTTGTTATTTTAAAAATTTAATACTTAACGGATAATGGTATAATTCACCCCTACTTGCTTTTACAGCCGCCACTACTATAAGTATAAATTTGGCCAGTATTAAAAAAGAAAATAAGGATGAAAAACCTATAAAGCCAAAAATATTTGGCATGTTAAAATTGAAATGGTCTAAATTGCCAAATCGACTTAGGTGGCTAAAAAGAGTGCCAAATGTAAAAGGCACTAAAGTTATTCCTAAAGTAAAACTGTACAGGTAATAGCTTAAATTAAAATTGACTGCGCCTTTACCATGCTTGTCTAATTCAGGACTCTTGTCTTTTCTTACATTCCATAATATTAGTGGTAATAACACACTGCCAAATGGAAAAACATAGCCTGCAAAAGCAGAAATATGGATTAAAAAGGCATTGTTATTATCGTTTGTAACACTCATGATTTATCCAATTTAGTATTTGTTTATGCAAATATATATACAAAGGATAATACTATGCAATACAAAGTACTATATTTTAACATTTATTTAACATATTGATTTTTCTAAATTATGCTTATATTGTGAACTCATTAATATACAAATCATGTCTAGCGCTACACGTAAAACAAACCTATTTTTACTATTTAAACTTCCTTCGGCTTACTTATGTGGCGTGCGTTTACGTGCTATAAGCGATGTTAAAGCAGTTGTTACTGTTACCCACAGGTGGCTAAATCAAAACCCATTTAACTCAATGTATTTTGCGGTACAATCTATGGCCTCTGAATTGTCAACAGGTTCTTTAATTATTCAGAAAATAGGCGCTCAAAAAACACCCATCAGCATGTTGGTAACAAAACACACTGGCGATTTTACCAAAAAAGCTACAGGAAAAATAACATTTACATGCCTTGATGGTGAGAAAATAGACAAGGCCATTGCCAAAACTTTACAAGATGGCGCATGGCAACAAGTCACCTTAAAATCGGTTGGGGTTAATGCCGAAGGAATTGATGTTTCGCATTATGAATACGAGTGGAGTCTGCGCGCTAAATTAAACTAATAAAGATTTAAAGTGAATACAAAAATCTCTTCGGAATTTCCATTCGAATCAAAATTTATTGCCATAAACGGCAGTAAAATGCATTATATTGATGAAGGACACGGAGACCCCATTCTGTTTTTACATGGCAACCCCACCTCTGCGTATTTATGGCGAAATATCATTCCGTATCTCACTAAAAAAGGGCGCTGTATTGCCCCCGACTTAATAGGTATGGGCAAATCAGAAAAGCCCAATATTGGGTATACTTTTTTTGACCATTGCGATTATTTGAATACGTTTATTGAAAAATTAGATCTCAAAAACATCACTTTGGTTATCCACGATTGGGGTTCGGGACTTGGTTTTCATTATGCCAACAAACACCAAAATAATATTAAAGGCATCGCTTTTATGGAAGCCATTTACAAAACGGTAAAATGGCATGCCATTCCTAAGGCCATGCGCCGCAATTTTAAAATGTTGAGAATGCCTGTTATTGGTTGGCTGCTAACCCGTGTGGGCAATGTATTTGTTAAAAAATTACTTCCTGGTACCATAATACGCCCACTTTCTAAAGCCGAATTAAAGGTTTACGAAGCACCCTATCTTACTATTAAAAGCAGAAAACCTTTACAGGTTTGGCCTACCCAAATTCCGTTTGACGGCCAACCCGATGACGTACACCAAGCTGTGGCTTCTTATCACAATTGGCTTAAAGAAAGTACTATTCCTAAATTGTGTTTGTATGCCAAACCAGGGCTGCTTATACGTAAAAATGATGTGGCGTGGATTGCCAATAACTTTAAAAACATCCTGTTAAAAGATATGGGGAAAGGCCTGCATTTTATTCAAGAAGACAACCCACATGGTATTGGCAAGGCTTTGGCCGATTGGGTTGATAAACTTTAATTGGTATTTTTACAACTATTAATTTATAGGATTAATAATTAATTTGAATTTTCAATGAAGTTTTATATCTATTTATTATCATTTATTCTATTACCTAATTTAGGTCAAAGTCAGCAGTTAAATTTAGTAATACAATTAGAAAGTACCCTAAAAGAATCTTCTGGACTTATTTATCTCAACAATAAAATTATAACTCATAATGATTCTGGAAATGAAGCTGCCTTATACGAATTGGATAGCCTCTCTGGCAATACTACTAGAAAAATAATTATTAACAATGCTACTAATACCGATTGGGAAGACATCACAAAAGACGACACCTATATTTATATTGGCGATTTTGGCAATAACAATGGCAACAGAGTTGACTTAAAGATCTATAAAATTCTTATTTCAGATTATTTAAATAACAACAATGTCAATGCAGAAATTATCAATTTTAGTTATGCCGATCAAACCGATTTTACAGCTGCTACGTTTGCCACAAATTTTGATGCAGAAGCTTTAATCTCTAAAGGTAATAAACTTTATATTTTTACAAAAAATTGGGGCGATAAATGGACAAGCATTTATGAAATACCAAAAGTTATAGGTACTTATTCTCTAAATAAAATAGATCAAATAAATGTAGAGGGATTAATTACTGGGGCAGATTATATTCCGAATTCAAATCAAATTATATTATCTGGATATTCAGCAGCAAGCATCCCTTTTATTGTGTTATTATCTAATTTTTCGGGAAATTTATTTTCAAATGGCACTATAAACAAATATATAATTCAGCCCCCAACTGGTTTTTCAAATCAAATAGAAAGTGTAACCTATAAAAGCGATAATTACTTTTATCTAACAGCCGAAGAAGACCCTTTTGGCAAAATATCTGCATTATATAGTTTGTCAACAAGTAATTTATTGGGTATAGGTAAGCAGGATTTGAAAAGTAATTTTATTTATCCAAACCCTGCAAATAATGTTTTAATGATTAACACTAACCAAGAAGTAGAAATAAATATTTATGACACAAAAGGTGTTTTACAAAAAACTTCTTTTGATAAAAATATAAATATATCTTATCTTAAAAAAGGCCTTTATTTAGTTGTTATTAAAAATTTAGAAGGTAAAAATATAGCCTCTAAAAAACTTATTATCAATTAATTTTACCCCCCTAAAATGATCAAAAATTTCCATACATTAACCCAATAAGCACCTTTTTTCTACTCCTCTTCCTTTTTAATATCAGCAATAAACTTAGCTAATTGTTTGCCATATTTTGAGGCTTTTACTTTTTTAGAAAGCGAATTGTTAATGGTGTCTAACAAAGTGATGTTGGCATTGTATAAATCGGCCAAAGCAATATAGGCCGAAACCTCGCTTTTGGGATGTGTAACCGCAAAATTTGTGGCGTATAAATAGCGGCGTTTGATAAGTCTTTTTGACACTTTGTCAATACTGTCGAGCACTTTTTGGTCTCTGGCTTTTTGTGCTTTAAAATTGGCCTCAATTAAATCGAGTTGTTGGTGGTTAAACTTGGTAATTATTTTGTGATATTGGTCTAATAATTTCTGATTTTTAGAACCCGTAATTTTAGCGGCTATATCGAATTTATCCAACTTGGTACTTATCTTAATAATACCCTTTTCGCCAAAGAATAGGATTTTTTTATCAAAATTAGCCATGCTTATATAATACATTTCTGGGCTTGTTATCTCATCCGATAAGGTTAATTTATCAGTGCCATTAACCGTTACAGAATCTACTGATATCATTAAAGTATCGGCCACTTTTTGAAGGTAAACAGTTCCTTTTTTAAGTCCCTGCACTTCAACTTGTACTTGCATTGAGCCCTGTTTAGAATTACAAGACAACAAGCTAAATAATATAACGCCTATAAATAGTATTCTTTTCATTAAAAATTGATTATGGTTTACCGGTTACAAATATACTTCTTACTTGCTAATATTTTACGCTATTGCGATACAATTTGCATTAATTAATATAAGCAAACTTATTGTCTAAATAAAATAATCCTCAAAAACTAAACCACTATGGATTGAAAATCCATAGGTTTTAAGTTGCGAATAAAATTCGTTTAGTAAGTACCAAAAAACAATTTACAAAGATCAAACAATATCAAATAATATGACAGACCTTAACGAAAGTATTGGATTTTGAATAGTGTGTTTTGTAATTTATTTGTAATTTGATTATTGATATTTGGGATTTTATTGAATATATTTATAGAAACTAAAGTAACTGTAATGAAATTGCAGGGTTTTAACCTTTAATTTGATAATAAAAATGTTTCTATTGCTGGCCTACAAAAAATAGGGCATTGCAAAATATCAGTTTGCCATTTTGCCAAAAGCTTCTAAACAAGGGATTATCGGCCAAATAAATTACCTGACCTTTGCCCTTTTGTTCCACTCCAAAAACCAGTGATTTTTCGGTTTTTTGAAGGGCATTTTTACCTACAAATCCGCTTACCAAATCAGATTTATTTTTAATTACACTCACATTATATCCTTTGTCTAAATAAGAAAATAGGTTGGTATTTAATTTTAAAGTGTAATAGTGTTTTGGATATCCAAAACCCAAAGGGTGGGTATTGTCTAACGTGGCTTTAAAAACGCTGCCGGTAATATTGTTAGAAAGACTACTGCGTTCTTGATCCTCAAAGGGCATTAATGCCAATTCTTCTTGAAAGGTCTCTTTAAAATCGGCTGCTTCAGCTTTGGCTTTATTAGATGCAAAATGTGAAACAGCAAAATCACCGCTTTTAGCAAAAGGGTTAATAGCGTGGTCAATTACAATTAATTTACCGCCTGCTTTAATCCAATCTTGGATTTTACCCAGATTATCTTTATTTAAGGTTTTTGAATAATGGCCATTGGGAATCACCAGTACATTGTACGAATATAAGTCTATATGGGCAAAATAATCGGTGCCAATATTGGTTACAGGATAATGCAATTGCTGTTCAAAAAAATGCCAAATCTCTCCAAAACTATTGGGCGACACTTCTTTTCCTGTTAAGACAGCAATATTTGGTTTTTTGATAAAAGAGACACCAGACGACCCAAAATCTTTACCTCGATCTACAAATCCAGTATTTACAGCTGTAATCGTTCTGTCGTATTTTTTAGAAGCATCAATCACAATTTTATTAAAATTATGTGCCTTTTTATTGCCTTTTTTAGTGATAATTAAGGTCCCTGCCTTATAGCTCTTCTTATTTATTTCAAAGGGCTTTTTGGCAAAACGTACTTTTACTTTTTCCTGTAATAAATAGGCTAAGAATTCGGCATCTTTAACAGCATCCCACTTTGCCAAATAAGCATATGGAATAGTTGTAGCCACTTTTGATTCTTCTTTTGGCAAAGCCTTATAAAGAGAGGTGTTTATTTTATGCCTTAGGGCTAAAGCTTCTAAGCCATGTGCATAAGGCAGTGCCCACGCCGTGATATCGTAAGTTGCCGAATCGTTTAATTTTGTTTGCGGTTCGAATAAGGCTTTTACTAATTTTGCTTTGGGTTGGGCCAAATTTATAATCAAATCGGCAGGCTGTAAATTTGTCTTTTTAGTTCTATTGTCTTGATAGCTAAAACCTGTTACTTGTGCCATTTTTTTTGGATTTCCATATCTTATTTTATGTGCATCTAGCAAGACTATCAAACTATTCAATTTATCTCTACCATTACTTCCTTTAATAACATAAGATTGGTATTTCCCTTTCGGATTATTTTTAGACTCTTTAAAATATTTTCTGAATTCATCTGCCAATTGTTGTGCATTATTTGAAGCCACCTCTATGGTAGATAAACTTGTGGTGTAATGATGGGCTATGCGGTCTTTTAAAGTAAGAATGTCTTCGCCTCTGGTAACAATACCAAGACCTGCTCTGCTGTGACCCGCCTGCTCGTATGTCATACCAACAGCGCCATTGTACATGGGATAGGTATCGCCATAACTGGGATACAACAAATCAAAAAATTCTTTTGTAAAATACAACCAGCCATTTTTATCAAAATATTTGGCGTTATTTTTACCCACTTTTACTTGAAAATCGCGCTGAAATTTGGTAATCACTTCATGGTAAGGTTCGGCTCCAGGTGCAAAATAATAAGGATCATTGATGCCTTGTTCATGAAAATCGACATGCACATTGGGCAACCATTTATTATATATTTTTATACGTGCGGCCGATTCAGTTTGCGAAATCCAAGCCCAATCGCGGTTTAAATCGAATAAATAATGATTGACACGTCCACCAGGCCAAGGTTCGTGATGCTCAACATCATCAGGGTTTATATTGTAAGGATTATTTGCTTTTTGATTATACCAACTTACATAGCGTTCTCTGCCATCAGGATTAAGACATGGGTCTAAAATAACCACCGTATTTTTTAGCCACTCTTTTATGTCCTTATTTTTAGGATCTACTAAAGCAAAAAGCGTTTTCATAGAAGCCTCGGTACTTGAAGCTTCGTTACCATGAACATTATAAGACAGCCAAACAATAGCAATTTTGTTTGTAGTAGATTCTCCAGATAAAAGTCCCGTTTCTTTTAAATGATTGGCACGAATACTTTCTAAATGAGCAAAATTTTCTGGTGAAGTTATAAATGCCAATTCCAAAGGGCGGTGCTCGTATGTTTCGCCATAATTAACCAACTTAACATTGGTATTGGCTTTGGCAACATATTTAAAATAATCTACCACTTTATCGCATCGCGTAAAGCGAGAACCAAGCTCATAACCTAAAAAACTTTTGGGCGATTTGGTTTGAGACCACGAAATGCTTACAAAAAATAGTAATATAAACGCATATATATTAAATTTCATACAACAAAAAATTTGAATCCAAATGTAGTTAAAAAAGACAGCTTCTAACTATTTTTTTAAGAAGGTAATTTTTTATTGGGCAAGCGCTTGGCCTCTTTTAAACTTTTACTCAACATCCACTCAATTTGCCCATTGGTAGATCTAAACTCATCAGCAGCCCATTTCTCAACAGCTTTCATCAAGTCTTCATTAATACGCAATGCAAATGCTTTCTTTTTTGACATCTTAAATCTTCTTTAAAACGGATGTTATTACAATAACTATTATTCCGACAATTATAACACTTAAAATTGTGGGGGCAAACCAAACTTCTAAACTTGGTGGCGATTTATGAAGCGCAATATTAAGTGTTTTATTGGAAATGTAAAAGAAGACAGCCATCACAAATAGATTTGTAAATCTAACAATGCGTGTGCCAATGGTATATTGTTGTTTGGCATTTTGTTGTGTAATGTTTACCAAGTAATTAAATTTATGAGGAAATTTGTTTAAAATCGCCATTCCTACAAATGCTATAAATCCGATTCCAGGTAGCAACCATATCATTTGTTTACGCCCATATTCGTCAACCGCACCAACAATTCCAAAATGTGTTGGAATACTATTGGGCAAGTCGCTGTAATTTTGAAAAATCATAAGCCCCATCAGCAATAATAAAACAAAAGAAATAGCATCGATAATGATATCAAAAGCTGTAGGCTTAATTTTTAATTTAGGCCTGTTGTCATATTTTTTAAACCAATTAATCAACATCTGTATGTTATAAGTTTTTATGACGCTTATCTTTCTTAATTAGTAAATCGAAAGCCGCACCAAAGGCCACGCCAATACCTGCACCAATAGCAAAACTTTTTAATGCGACACCCATACCAAAACCGATAGTCAAACCAATGGCGATACTTCTTGTAATTTTGCTTTTAAATATCTTTTTCATATTAAGACATTCTGTTTTTATCGCGTTCCAAAAGTACCTTAGCAAACCTTCCGTGTTCATGGGCTGTGCTTACAACTTTCCAACCTTCACGACCACTCTGATTTAAATCTCCTAAAAGATCGACGTCTTTTTTAAACATCCCTACTTTTATGATTTTATATTCTTTCATTTTTGTGACTTTAATGGTTTAGAGTACCTGTATTTAAAACAGGGCTGGCATCTTTATCTGAACACAACACCACCATTAAATTACTCACCATAGCCGCTTTACGCTCTTCATCTAATTCCACAATATTATTTTTTCTTAAATGATCTAAAGCCATTTCTACCATACTCACCGCGCCTTCAACAATTTTATGACGCGCCGCAATAATGGCTGTAGCTTGTTGGCGTTTTAACATGGCTTGTGCTATTTCTTGCGCATAAGCCAAATAGGCTATCCGTGCTTCTAGCACTTCAATTCCTGCAATCTGCAAACGTTCTTCTATCTCTTCTTCTAAAGCTTTACTCACTTCGTTTAAACTAGAACGCAAGGTTATGGCTTCTTTTGATCCTTCGTCTTCAAAATTATCATAAGGATACATACTTGCCAATTTTCTGACGGCTGCATCGCTTTGTACCCGCACAAAATTTTCGTGATTATCAACTTCAAAAGCAGCTTTATAGGTGTCTTTTACACGCCATACCAAAATGGTGCTAATCATAATGGGATTTCCTAATTTATCATTCACCTTAACACGCTCACTGTCAAAATTACTGGCACGGAGAGACATAAAGCGTTTTGTGTAAAATGGGTTGGCCCAATAGAAACCGTTGTCTTTGACAGAACCAATGTATTTTCCGAACAATAAAAGCACTTTTGAAGTGTTTGGATTTACCAAAAAGAACCCTGGTAAGGTAAAAATAAATACCAATAAAAGCACAACAAACCATGCATTGCCCATCCGTACCAATCCAAAAATACCAAGGACTAAAGCCAGAATATTTACAAACAACATGGCATAACCACTTGAAGGTCTGATTATTTTTTCTTTTTTCATAATAAATTTGTTTTAATATTATTTTGATATCACAAAGATATATAATAAATTATTAAAAATCCAATTAAATTTACTGTTATATTTTTTAACTTAGCCAAAAATAAATTTATGAAAGCAAAGATCACCTATTCACTTATCGCAATATTTTCAATAAGTATAGCCCTTCAAGCCAACAAACCCAAATGGGGCGCTACAGGCCATAGAACCGTGGGGGCTATTGCCGAAAAGTACTTGACTAAAAAGTCTAAAAAAGCCATTAACAAAATACTTAAGGGTCACAGTTTGGCTTTTTACAGCACTTTTGCCGACGAAATTAAATCGGATAACAAATACCGTAAATATTCGCCTTGGCATTATGTGAATTTTGATTTTGATACCAAATACGACCGTTCTAAAGCCAATAAAAAAGGCGATTTGATTCAAGCTATTGAAACGTGTCTTGCCGTTTTAAAAGATGGCAAATCATCAAAAAAAGACAAAACATTTTATCTTAAAATGTTGATTCACTTTATGGGCGATTTGCACCAACCTCTGCACGTTGGACGCGGCGAAGATAGAGGCGGTAATGACATTAAAGTGAAATGGTTTAATAAACCCAGTAACCTACACCGCGTATGGGACAGCAATATGATAGACAGTTATAACATGAGTTATACAGAATTGGCTAAAAATGCCGATAAACTTTCTAAAGCCCAAGTACAAGCCCTACAAAAAGGAACACTTTTAGATTGGGTTTACGAATCGCAAGCCTTAGCCAAAACTGTTTATGGCTCTGCCAATAATGGCGATAAATTGTATTACCGTTATTCTTATGATTATTTAAGTACTGTACGCTTTCAATTACAAAAAGGGGGACTAAGATTGGCTAAAGTACTGAATGATATTTTTGGGTAAAATATTATCAAAATGGATAAAGAAATTTCTATTCCAAATGAGCTAATCACCAATAAAATCTTTTTGATTCGCAATCAAAAGGTAATGTTAGATAGTGATTTAGCAGAACTTTATAAAGTAGAAACCAAAAGACTTAACGAACAAGCTAAAAGAAATACAACTCGCTTTCCTAAAGATTTCATGTTTCAACTAACTAAAGAGGAATGGTTAGACTTGAAGTCGCAATTTGCGACCTCAAGTTGGGGAGGAAGAAGAAATTTACCTTTTGCTTTTTCTGAACACGGCATTTTAATGCTTTCTTCTGTTTTAAATAGTGAAAGAGCTATTGCTGTGAATATTAGAATTATTCGCGTCTTTACAAAAATGCGCGAAATGTTGGTTGACAATCTCAATTTAAAACTTGAAATAGAAAATATTAAGAAAAAACTCACCGATCAAAACAAAAACATAGAATTGGTTTTTACTTATTTAGATGAATTATTAGATAAAAAAGTTAACCAAAAACCTAGGACTAAAGTTGGCTATAAAAAAGATTGATTTTTTTTAATATTTAAAATCTAACATGCATAAGTAAGTTATGTATATTTGCCTTATGGGAAATCAGAAATTGTACAAAGGCTCTTTACAAACCATTATTTTAAAATTGCTCGAATCGCAAGATAAAATGTATGGTTACGAAATTACCCAAAAAGTAAAAGAACTCACAAAAGGCGAACTCAACATTACCGAAGGTGCCCTCTATCCTGCCCTACACAAACTAGAAGCCGAGGGTTTATTAGAAGTAGAAATTGTAAATATTGGCAACCGCTTACGCAAATACTACAAACTTACCGAACACGGCACCAAAGAAACGGTGACTAAAATGGCTGAGTTAGAAGCTTTTTTAAATACCATGCAAACTTTTATCAATCCTAAATTTAGTTTGGACTGATGACACTTAGCAAAGACCAAATACAAGAACTTTACCACTTTACACGGCAACATTTTGTAGAGTGGCACGATTTACAAACCGAATTGGTTGACCATTTGGCTAATGATATTGAAAATATTTTGGCTGAAAAACCACAACTCACTTTTAGTGAAGCTAAAAACAGGGCTTTTAAAAAATTTGGCGTTTTTGGTTTTCACGACGTGATTACAGAAAAACACAAAGCCTTAAATAAAAAGTATTGGAAGCTGGTGTGGTCATTTTACAAACACTATTTTAAACTGCCCAAAATTGTGTTGACTATTGGTTTAATTGGTGTTTTATACAATCTTTTTAGTTTGCCTTTTATCAATAAATTTACACTTTTGGTTTTAGCTTTGATTTATCTGCTCATTCCTTTTGGTTTTTCTATCGTACAACAACGTAAATTAAAAAGACATCAAAAGGAAACAGGCAAAAAATGGGTTTTCGAAACAACAACTAATACCCTTGGTGGCACTTACTTTTTATTACAAATTCCATTTCAAATGATGATAAACCTTCACAGAGTTAATTCGCCTAACTTTTATATGCGGATTGGTTTTGCTTTATTTTTTGTCTTATCGGGTTTTTTCTTTTATATCGCTATAAAAATTATTCCGCCGAAAATAGAAGATATTATAGCAAAAGAATATCCAGAATACAATAAACTTCAAAAAACCTAGTATCTTTTATTATATTTGTCTTTTTAATAATCAAAAGCAATATTTACGCGAGTAAATAGTTAATCTTAAAGCTAAATCGCTTCATTTTTGAAAAAATATTTTATTTATAGCATAACACTGGCAATAGTTTTTTCTTTGGCGCTATCGTGTAGCCCTACAAAAAATACTTTTGTGAGTCGCAATATAAATGCCCTAAGCACCAAATTTAATGTGCTTTACAATGGCAACATCGCCTTAGAAAAAGGATTAAAAGAAATTGAAGAAACTTATAATGATAATTTTTACGAACGCATCCCCATAGAACCTCTTCTTATTAAAGAAGAAACTTTACGCCCGCGTTTTAATTTAAATGCTACCAAAAAATTCAAATATTTTGAACTGGCCGAAGAAAAAGCTGTAAAAGCAGTACAAACGCACAGCATAAATATAAGAGGTGTTGAACACAACCCACAAATTGATGACGCCTATTTATTATTGGGAAAAACGCGCTATTATACACAGCGCTTTGTACCTGCATTAGATGCTTTTAACCACACCATTAAAGAAAATAGCAAAGCCAATTTAATTTTTGAAACCCGTATTTGGCAAGGCAAAACACAGGTGCGCTTGCAAAACGAAATTTACGCTATTGATGGTTTAAATAAAATGATTCGTTATAACGATTTACCTCAAAATATTGTTGCGGATGCACATACCGTTATCGCAATGGCTTTTAACCAAATAGACAGTGTTGAGCAAGTTGTAAAGCATCTAAAATTGGCTACAGAAATTGCTTTAAACCCTATTCAAAATGCCCGAAATTTATTTGTGTTAGGACAGATTTATAGAGAACAACAATTTTTAGATTCGTCAAATACAGTCTTTAACAAATTGATGAATTTAAAAAAAGCCCCTTATAAATTTAGAATTCAGGCGCAAATAGAAATAGCCAAAAACTACCAAGCTTCTGACACCACAAATGCCGATATTTTATTAGAAACACTCCAAAAACTGGCAGAAAACTACGACAACAAACCCTACCTAGATGCCATCTATTACCAGATGGGCATTGTTGAAACTAAAAATACGAATTTAGACAAGGCTACTGGGTATTTTAATTTATCGCTCAAAGCACCTAAAACAAATGCCTATCAAAAATTGCTAAATTATGAGCAGTTGGGTATTATTAATTTTATCAATAAAAAATACGTTACCTCTGGTGCTTATTACGACAGTGTTATAAACACTGCCAAAGACAAAACTGTACGAAAAATTAGACAAATTATACGCCAACGTAAAAAATTAGACGATGTTATTTATTACAACGCCATTGCAAATACAAATGACAGCATTTTAAGAGTTTCGGCGCTTGATAGTGCTGCGCAAATCACATTATTTAACACCCATATTGACTATTTAAAAAAGCGCGAAAAAGATTCCATTGCCCAAGAACAATTAAAAATACAACAACAAATTCTAGACCAACAAAATGCCATTACAAGTAGTAAAACTTCTGGCGGATCATTCTATTTTTACAACAGCCAATTAACAGGATTTGGGAAACAAGAATTTTTTAAACTTTGGGGAAACAGAAAATTGTCAGACAACTGGCGCTATTCAGACCAATCGGATTTCAATGTTACTACAAAAACAGAAAAAAAAGACAGTGTCGCCACTGTAACTACGCTAAAATATAATCTTGATTATTATTTAAACAGATTGCCCAAATCAGCAAAACAAGTAGACAGCATTGCCAAACAGCGCAATGATGCCTACTACCAATTGGGACTCATTTATAAAGAGCAATTTAAAGATTATACATTGGCCTCAGAAAGACTAGAAACACTTTTAACTTTTGAACCCAATAAAAATTTAATAATTCCTGTGCATTATCATTTGTACAAAATTTACAGTCTTACAGACAGTATTAAAGCAGCTGACGAAAAAGCATTTATTACAGAAAATTATCCGAAATCGCATTATGCACAAATAATAAACAATCCCAATAGTGCGCTCTCTTTTACGGATAAAAATGCGCCCGAAACCAAATACAAATCGCTTTACAATAAGTACAAGTCCGATAGTTTAATAGTGGCAGATAGTTTAATTACAATTGCTTTAAAAACATACCAAGGCTTACCAATAATCCCTAAATTAAAACTTTTACAAGCCTATACCATTATAAAATTAGATGGCCTTAAAAAGTTTGATTCATTAATAAAGGTAATAGCCTTAGAATATCCTAATACTGTTGAGGGTAAAAAGGCTAAAAAAACCCGAAATCTTATAAAAAAGGATTTAGCCGAAGCCGATAATTTTACAACACCCAAAGACAAAGGATGGTATTTGGCCTTCCGAATTAAAAAAAATGCCGATGTTAGCAAACTCGAAAACAGCCTGAGAACCATTATCTACGAAGAAGAATTTTCGCAACTCTCAATGGTAAAAAAACAGTACGACAGAACCACCAAATTATTTTTAATAAAAGGATTTTCAAGTCGTTACAGCTCAGAAGATTTTGTAAAATTTTTACATAAGAAATATAAAAACACACTGCCAAACGAATTTTTTGTAATTTCGCAACCTATTTACAACAAAGTACAACAGCATAAAAATCTCGATGTATATTTAAAGAGTATAAAATAAATACTGTAAATTATGCCTTCTGTATAAAAAATGCAACAGCCATACCTTTTCAAAATACCGGTATAATATTATAAAAAGGAGCATATTAAATACCCCATAAAGATGTCCAAACCGAAAAAACAGCTTAGAAATTATCTGCAATTTACTGGATTGGCTTTTCAGATGGGCATAACCTTTTATGCAGCGGCCTATTTTGGTAAAAAGCTCGACACCCATTACAGACTGGATAAGAATTATATCACACTTAGCTTTATTATTATTGGAATGATTTTATCGTTATATCTCATAATAAAGCAGCTAAACCGCCTGAATAAAAAATAACATGAAAAATATTTTAATTTTTGGTCTAAAATTAGCCGTTATACTTATTGGGGTCTTTATAGCCCATCTGTTTCTACTGAATACATTTGCGCTACCCCTTTTTGCACATTACCTTGTGCAAGCCTATGTTCTAAACTATTTTTTAGCTTTTGGTATCTACCTTTTTATCTATAATTTTAAAGAAGTACTTAAATATCAAATAGGGTTTATTTTTATTGGAGGAAGCTTTATAAAGTTTTTTATATTTTTTGTGTTTTTTTACCCACATTACAAGGCAGATGGCATTATTTCAAAAGCGGAATTTGCCGCTTTTTTTATCCCTTACCTTATTTGCTTAGTGGCTGAAACACTAAAAATTATTAAAGTTTTAAAAGCTCTAGAATACAAAACCCCCGAGCCCTAAAAAACCCTAAAAAAATATAAAAAAAAGGTTTTTTGTTCTGCAACTAAAATCCTACATTTGCACAAATTTTACAGTCACTATTATTTGTCTGATATGCAAAAGAATATTCTTAGAAACTTTTTACTGATTTCGGTCTTTTTATTAAGCCTAAACAGCTATTCACAACACGAAACAGACCCGCAAAAACCGGAAGCGAAAAAAGACCTTAAAACAAAGATTAAAGAAGACATCAGACATCACGTAAAAGATTCTTATTATTTTGATTTTAATGCGGATTCAGAGACTGGAGTGTACCACGGCTTTTCATTACCTGTTATTTTAATAGACAATGGCCTTCATGTATTTATGTCATCAAAATTCGATCACGGTAAAAAAGTAGCCGAAGTTAATGGCAATTACTACAAATTATATCACAATAAAATTTACAAAACCGATGCTAGCGGTACTTTATCATTAAATGAGCACCTCCATCCTACCAATGCCAAACCTTTAGATTTTTCTATTACAAAAGGAGTATTTGGCATTTTAATAGTATCATTAATAATCTTTTTAATTTTTAGCAATTTAGCCAAATCATATGCTAAAAATGGGGCTATTCCAACAGGTGTCGGGCGTTTTTTCGAACCACTCGTTATTTATATAAGAGACGAAGTAGCCATACCAAGTATTGGCGAAAAAAAATACAAAAGGTATATGCCCTTTTTATTGACTGTATTCTTTTTTATATGGTTTTCTAATTTAATTGGTATCACCCCTTTTGGGATGAATATTACAGGTAATTTGGCTGTTACAGCAGCTTTAGCCATACTGACCTTTCTGATAACACAATTTTCATCGAATAAAAATTATTGGAAACATATTTTTTGGATGCCCGGTGTACCGGTTCCAATGAAAATAATATTAGCACCCATTGAATTGTTGGGCGTATTTATAAAACCCTTTGCTTTAATGATGCGTTTGTATGCCAATATTTTTGCAGGACACATTGTTATTTATAGCATTTTAGGGTTATTATTTGTATTTAAAAGCTATATAGGGGGAACTTTAAGTTTTGGACTAGCGCTTGTGATTTCTATTTTAGAATTATTAGTAGCCATTTTACAAGCTTATATTTTCACAATGTTATCTGCTTTGTATTTTGGTTTTGCCACCGAAGAACACAGCGAAGAACACTAAAATTGAATGTTTAATTAATTAATATATATATTATGGAGATTCCAGTAATGGTAGGCGCAGGCCTAATTGTAATAGGTGCAGGTATTGGTATTGGTAGAATCGGTGGTTCAGCCATGGATGCAATTGCCCGTCAACCTGAAGCCTTTGGAAAAATTCAAACTGCTATGCTAATTGCAGCAGCCCTTGTAGAAGGTCTTGCTTTTGCAGCATTATTTGCAGTTTAATTTTAAAAATAAAAAGCTGTAACGGTTGGTTACAGCTTTTTATTAATTTTTTAAAACAAATTTTATTCTAATTATGGAAAAATTAATAAACGACTTTTCTTACGGATTGTTTTTTTGGCAAACATTGTTATTTATAGCCTTATTGCTATTATTAAGAAAATTTGCTTGGAAACCAATTTTAGATGCCGTTAGTGAGCGTGAAGAAGGTATTAAAGATGCCCTTGGCGAAGCCGAAAAAGCCCGTAAAGAAATGCACAATTTAAAATCGGCCAACGAGCAGATTTTAAAAGAAGCCCGTGCAGAACGCGAATTGCTTTTAAAAGACGCTAGAGATATCAAAAATAAAATGATTACCGATGCCAAAGATGAAGCGCAAGAACAAGCCACTAAAATGATTGCGCAAGCCAGAGAAAGTATTTCTAACGAAAAGCAAGCCGCTATCATTGAATTGAAAAATCAGGTAGCCGAATTGTCAATCGGTATTGCCAAAAAAGTGGTACAACAAGAATTGTCGTCAGAAGAAAAACAAACAGCTCTTATAGAAAAAATGCTAAAAGACCTGAGTTTATAATACTATGAAAGGAACAAGAGCCGCATTAAGATACGCCAAAGCCGTTTTAAACCTAGCTAAAGAAAAAAATCTAGCCGAAACAGTTAATGCCGATTTGCTTTTAATTGCCAGTACTTTAGAGTCTAACAACGACCTAAAAATTGCCTTGCAAAATCCCGTCATAAAATCTGATGTTAAAAAAAATATTTTAACCCAAGTTTTTGACACCAAAATAAATGGTATAACACAAGGCTTAATAAACTTACTTATAGAAAAAAAACGTTTGAATCTTCTTTTGGCTGTTGCTAAAGAATATGCCATTATATTCGACTTTGATATGGATATAGAAGTAGCTAAAGTGACTACTGCTACACCCCTGACTAAAGAATTAGAAAGTAAAATATTAGACAAATTAAAAACACTTACAAATAAAGCTGTCACCATTAAAAACACTGTAGACCCCAGTATTATTGGCGGGTTTATTTTACGTGTTGGCGACAAACAATACGATGCCAGTGTTAACGGAAAACTCAATCTCTTAAAAAGAGAATTTGAAGACAATCATTATATATCAAAACTTTAATAAAATATATTTAAAAGATAAAAGCAACAATTATGGCAGAAGTTAAACCAGCTGAAGTTTCAGCGATTTTAAAAGAACAATTATCTGGATTTGAAGCACAAGCTTCATTAGATGAAGTTGGAACCGTTCTTCAAGTAGGAGATGGTATTGCCCGGGTTTATGGTTTATCAAACGTGCAATACGGTGAATTGGTAGAATTTGAAAGTGGCTTAGAAGCTATTGTTCTTAACCTTGAAGAAGACAATGTTGGTGTTGTACTTTTAGGAGCTTCTCATGACATCCGTGAAGGCTCAATTGTAAAAAGAACAGAACGCATTGCCTCTTTACGTGTTGGCGAAGGCATTATTGGGCGTGTTGTAGATACACTTGGTTTACCTATAGATGGCAAAGGCCCTATTGAAGGAGAGACTTTTGAAATGCCTTTAGAGCGTAAAGCACCAGGTGTAATCTTTCGTGAACCAGTAACCGAACCGCTTCAAACAGGTATTAAAGCCATTGATGCCATGATTCCCATTGGCCGTGGCCAACGTGAGTTGATTATTGGCGACCGCCAAACAGGTAAATCTACTGTTGCCATTGACACCATTTTAAATCAAAAAGAATTTTACGACGCTGGTGAGCCCGTGTATTGTATATACGTAGCCATCGGTCAAAAAGCATCTACTGTTGCAGCCATCGCCAAAATGTTAGAAGAACGCGGTGCCCTTGCTTACACAACTATAGTGGCTGCAAATGCATCAGACCCTGCTGCCATGCAAGTATATGCGCCTTTTTCTGGTGCCTCTATTGGTGAGTATTTTAGAGATACTGGTCGCCCAGCTTTAATTATTTATGATGATTTATCTAAACAAGCCGTAGCATATAGAGAAATTTCTCTTTTATTAAGACGTCCTCCAGGACGTGAAGCCTATCCGGGTGATGTGTTTTACTTACACTCTCGTTTATTAGAACGTGCTGCAAAAGTAATTGGTGATAATACCATTGCAAAAAAAATGAATGATGTGCCAGACGCGCTTAAAAATAAAGTAAAAGGAGGCGGTTCTTTAACAGCTTTACCTATTATTGAAACACAAGCTGGTGATGTATCTGCTTATATTCCTACCAATGTAATTTCTATTACTGATGGTCAAATATTTTTAGATGGCGATTTATTTAACTCGGGGGTAAGGCCTGCTATTAACGTAGGTATTTCTGTATCGCGTGTGGGTGGTAATGCCCAGATTAAATCGATGAAAAAAGTGGCTGGTACTTTAAAATTGGATCAAGCACAATATAGAGAACTCGAAGCTTTCGCTAAGTTTGGTTCAGATTTAGATGCGGCCACTATGAATGTTATTGAAAAAGGGAAACGCAATGTTGAGATTTTAAAACAAGCGCAAAACGATCCTTACAAAGTAGAAGATCAAGTAGCTATTATCTATGCCGGTTCTAAAGACTTATTAAGAAAAGTACCTGTAGAAAAAATTAAAGAATTTGAAAGTGATTTCTTGGTATTTTTAAACACAAAACACCCAGATGTTCTCGCTTCATTTAAAGCAGGTAAATTAACTGACGAAGCTATTAAAACTGTAGAAAAAGTAGCTGCAGATTTATCTTCTAAATATTAATTTTAAAATTCTGAATTCTAAATTCATAATTAAAAATAATGGCAAACTTAAAAGAAATACGTAACAGAATAGCTTCTATAGGTTCTACTATGCAGATTACCAGCGCCATGAAAATGGTATCTGCTGCTAAGTTAAAAAAAGCGCAAGACGCTATTATTGCCATGCGCCCTTACGCCAATAAATTGACAGAATTATTGCAGAATTTAAGTGCCAATACAGAAAATATTGACAGCCCTTACAGTGAACAACGTGAAGTTAACAATGTGCTAATAGTTTCAATTACTTCTAATCGCGGGCTTTGTGGTGGATTTAATTCAAATATTATTAAAGAGACCATTCGTATTTCTAAAACCAAATACACCGATAAAAAAGTTGATTTATACACTATCGGTAAAAAAGGAAACGATATTCTATCTAAGCAATTTAATATTATAGGCAATCATAACGCGTTGTATGACGATTTAACTTTTAACAATGCCAGTATTATTGCCGAAGAGCTTATGCAACTTTTTGTCGATGGTACTTATGATAAAGTTGAGCTTGTTTACAACCAATTTAAAAATGCAGCCACACAATTGATACAGGTAGAGCAATTTTTACCACTAGTACCTACAGCGTCTGAAAATAGCAGCAGTTTAAATTATATCTTTGAGCCCAATCAATCGGCTATTGTTACGCGTTTAATGCCAAAATCATTAAAAATGCAATTGTATAAAGCCGTTAGAGATTCTTTTGCTTCAGAACACGGCGCCCGTATGACAGCCATGCATAAAGCAACTGACAATGCTACTGAGTTAAGAGATGGGTTGCTTTTAACCTACAACAAAGCCCGTCAAGCGGCTATTACCAACGAAATATTGGAGATAGTTGGTGGTGCCGAAGCTTTAAACAATTAGGCTGAACGAAGAAAAGTCAAATGTTTAAGGTAGTGTGGAAGTGTTGAACAATTAAATTTTTGTCAGACTGAGCGGCGTCGAAGTCTTGAGAGAGACCTCTTCAAAATCAAATAAAAACAAAACCTCTTGGTATTTATACCTTGAGGTTTTTTACTTTTACAACATATTCCATTGTATGAAAATTTTATTACTCGATACAAACCATGCCATCCTCAAAAGCGGTTTAGAACAACTTGGTCATACTTGTGATGAAGATTTTACATCTTCAAAATCAGATATTGAAAAAAAAATAAATCAGTATCAAGGTATTGTAATTAGAAGCCGGTTTAATATCGATAAAACCTTTATCAACACTGCTACAGGTTTAAAATTTATAGGTCGTGTTGGTGCTGGTTTAGAAAATATAGATATCGCTTATGCTGAAGAAAAAAACATTAAACTTATATCTGCACCCGAGGGTAATTGCAATGCCGTAGGAGAGCATGCATTAGGAATGCTACTTTGTTTACTCAACAATTTAAACCGTGCCGACCGCGAAGTAAGACGGGGTATTTGGTTGAGAGCCGAAAACCGTGGTATTGAACTTGAAGGCAAAACTGTGGGTATAATTGGTTATGGCAATATGGGAAAATCCTTCGCCAAAAAATTAAAGGGTTTTGATGTAAAAGTTATCTGTTACGATATTTTGCCAAACGTGGGCAACAATTGTGCTATCCAAGTTACACAAGACCAATTTTTTGCAGAAACCGATGTTTTAAGCCTTCATACACCCCTAACATCTTTAACAAAAAATATGGTAAACACAACTTTTATCAATAAATTTAAAAAGCCCTTTTACTTTATAAATACCGCCAGAGGACAGTCGGTTGTTACAGAAGATTTGGTAAGAGCTATCGAAAATAAAAAAATTTTAGGCGCGTGCTTGGATGTGCTTGAATATGAAAAGACATCTTTCGAACAATTATTTAGCTCAGAGTTGCCAGAAGCTATGCGTTATTTAATGGCGTCAGACAAAGTAATTTTGAGTCCACATATAGCGGGTTGGACACACCAATCTAATTATAAATTAGCCAAAACCATAGTCAATAAAGTGCAGTTATATTTTAATTAGGTCATTAAATATTTTAACAAATCGGTTGTACTTACCATACCCGCCAATCTCCGACTTTCAACAATCGGAAGGGCATGAAATTTATTCTTAACAAGTATTTTAATAACTTTTTTAATGCTGTCATCGGGTTTAACCTTAACGGGATTTTCATTCATTAACTGACTAATTGTTAATATTTTATATATTGTATAATCAATAACAGATTTATCGTCATAAACTTCGCCAAAACTAATACGCATTACATCGTTATAACTTAAAATACCTACCATTTTTTTGCCTTTAACAATTGGTAAGTGTCTAATTTTATTATTTAAAAACAAGCAACAAGCATCTGACAAATCTTTATCAACGTCAAGTGTTATGACATTTTTTGTCATAATTTTTGAAACGGGTTCCTTGATTTTAATATTCACAATTATGTTGTTTATTTTTTATAAAGTTGCGGTTAAACTTCATAACAAAAAATGATAAAAATCAGTTGTGCGATTTAAAAAAAATATTAAGTACATTTGGAGCTATTGCAATTTTAAAAAAAATTATGTTTATAGGTCATTACGCAGTAGCTTTTGCCTTAAAAGGCAAAGAAAAAAACGCCTCTTTGGGTATGCTTTTTATCGCCACGCAATTTGTTGATATATTATTCTTTCCGTTTGTAGTAGCGGGTTTAGAGCATCTTAAATTTGTAAAAGGCTTTACCGCCGTTAACGATTTTAATATGGACTTCTACCCCTTTACTCATGGTTTGTTGGGAAGCTTTGTTTGGGCGCTTTTGTTTTATGTTGTGTACCGTTTTGTCTTAGCCAAAAATAAGGCCGCCTCAAAACGCATTGCACTTGTTATGGCTTTGGCTGTTTTATCGCATTGGTTTACAGATTTAATTGTACACACCCCCGACTTACCTTTAATAAACGGCCAGCCAAAATTTGGTTTTGGCTTGTGGCACAGTAAAATATTAACCTATCTTACAGAAGCTGCTTTACTTATTTTAGGTTTGGTTTACTATCTCAAAAAAACAAAAGCCGTTTCTAAAACGAGCCGCTATACCGCAACTGTTTTTGTCACTTTTTTACTACTGATAAATTATTTAAACCTCTTTGTCTTACCGACTAATGACGCTATTAAATCACTTACCGTATCGGCCTTGGTATTTTACTTTTTGTTTGCAGGAATTGCCCATTTTATAGATAAAAAGAGAACTTGATTTTTTTTGATTCTTGTACTATATTGAATAGTTATTTGTACGCAGTTTGCAAATCCGCATGTGCAGATTTTTACGAACTGAATCAATATAATTTTATACCTTTGATATAAACCAACTGTAAAACTGCTAAATGAAATTTATTAGATACCATTTATTGATAATTCTATTCTCCTGTTTCACTTACTCCCAACAAAGCGTCCAAGTCAATAAAATAGAAGATTTTATTTTAAATAAAAAATTAGACTCTGCCTTAATTTATATCTCTAAGCAAAAAGACATAAGGCCTTCAGATTATTTGTCTGCTTTAAAAAGGGTAACAATAAGCAAAGGTAGTTACAAAGACTATTACACTTTTGTTTTAAATATTGCCTTTAATAGAGATAACGGCGATTTTAACAAATTATCTCGTTTTATTAAGGAATTACCTGATCCACAAAAATCAAAACATATAAATTTAGATTTTGTTTATTTAAAATGGTTATTCATTACCAAATTAAGAGATAAAGGTGCAATAAGACAAGCCTCATTGCAATACAACAAACTTGAAAAATACACCAAATCGTTCGATAATAATGAGGTCTCCTCAATTAAAGCTAACTTACTTCTCCAAACACATAAAATTGTATTATTACTAATAGAGAACAAAGTAAAAAAAGGTAAAAAACTCTGTATTAGTGGTTTAAAAAAATCTGAAAAATTAGAGGATCCTATACTACAAATTATATACTTAAACACCCTTTGCGATTTTTTAATTGCAGAGCGCAATCTAGACGCATATATTACCAAGAGTGAAAAAAGCTTTGATTTAGAAAAAACCTTACAAAATAAAAGCCCTTTTTATGCATCCACACTTATAAAACTAATTGACGCTTATATGTATAAGGGAGGCCATACCAAACGGGTTATAACCTTATTAAACACCCTATATAACAGTCCCAATCGCATTCAAAGTTATTCTCTTTTTGCAAATTTTTTAAGATATTTTGACGAAAAATCACCCTTCACAAAAACTGTTTTCAACCGTTTTGGTGTAAAAGATTACATTTCTTTTTGTAAAAAGATTTACCAAGAAAGTAAGGATGTATTAAACTCGAATAGTTTTTACTTCGTTTTAAATCAGAGTGCCAAATTATTAAAATCTAAGGGGTTTTTAAGCGAAGCTTACGACTATGAATCTGAAAGTGTTGGCTTAACACGTAAGATATATTCAGAAGATTTGGCAACATCATTGGCTAATTTTCAAACAGAACAGGCTGTTAAAGAGAAAGAGTTAGAAATTGCACATGAAAAAGAGAAATCAGATTTGTATGGCATCATCAGCATATTAGCCATATTAATTTTAGCGTTTTTGTTAACAATCATTCTTAAAATGATAAAACAACAAAAACTATTAAAAGAAAAAAATATAGAAATTGCCAAACAACGCGATGCTATCGTTCTAAAGGAAAAAGAAAAAGGGCTTTTGTTAAAAGAGGTTCACCACCGTGTCAAAAATAATTTTCAGATTGTTTCTAGTTTGTTAGAGTTACAAACAAAAGATATTGAGGATGAAAAAGCTTTAAATTTGGCTAACGATGGTAAAAACCGCATTAAATCGATGGCATTAATACATCAAAAACTGTATCAAAACGAAACCGGATTGGTTGATTTTGATGAATATGTCCACCTCTTAGTCCAAGAATTATCAACGGTATATGCCTCTAATAAAAATATCAAGACCATCATAAATTCAAAAAACATGCAATTTGATATTGATACGGCTATTCCTTTAGGTTTAATTATAAACGAATTGGTTACAAATGCCTATAAATATGCATTTAAAACAAGTGGCAATCATATTCTAAATATTACAATTAAAAAAGAAAATAAAGCATTTTATAAGTTGACTGTTTCTGATAATGGTCCCGGTTTAAAGAAAGATATTAATCTCGAAAAAATTAAAAGTCTCGGATTAAGATTGGTCACAAGATTGACCAAACAACTACAAGGATCTGTTACTCAAATAAATAAAAACGGTGCTGTTTTCGAAATTCTTTTTAAAGACACCGCCCTAAGAAAACAATTAAATTAGCTATGGAGAAAGTAAAAATCTTAATAGTTGAAGACGAAATTATTATTGCTGATAATTTATGTGACACTTTAGAAGAGTTGGGTTATGACGTTCTAGAACCCGCCATAAGTTATACCGAAGCTGTGGCGCAGATTGAATTGAGCAAGCCCGATATTGCTATCTTAGATATTCAATTAAGCGGCCGTAAAACCGGTATTGATTTGGCCCATAAAATTCGTGAAGATTACGATTTTCCATTTATATTTTTAAGCTCTAATTCTGACAAAGCAACAATAAATGAAGTTAAATACACAAGGCCTCCTGCTTTTTTAGTAAAACCTTTTACCAAAGAAGACCTGTTTTCTGCTTTAGAGATTGTATTGTTTAATTTCAGAAAGAAAATTGACGGGGTAAAAAAAGACAATTTTATAATTAAAGAAGCTTTATTTATAAAAGATAAAGGCGCCTATAAAAAAATAAAATTTGACAATATACTGTATCTAAAAAGCGAACACGTTTATACAAAAATTAGATTAAAAAATAATTCGTCTTATACCATTAGAGGAAACTTAAACAATATTATAGAAAATTTAAACAACAAATTTATCCGCATCCACAAAAGCTACATAATTAATACGGGGTTTATAGATACCATAGATTCTTTTACAGTAAAAATAGGAAATAACACCATCCCCATTGGTTCAAAATACAAGGCTGATTTATTAAAAAAAATAAACTTATTTGGATAACAATTTATTATTTAATAGCCTCTAAATTAACAATAATAAATTCTGTTCTTCTGTCTAATTGGTATTCTCTTTCTGTACACTGTACCCCATTTGAACATTTACTAACAAGCTGTGTTTCGCCATAACCTTTATATGTAATTCTATGAGGATTTATACCCATGGCAATTAAATAAGTTACTGTAGATTTAGCCCTTCTTTCTGATAGCCATAGGTTATACTTGCGCGCCCCCCTTAAATCTGTATAAGAGGCCGCTTTTATTTTCATATTGGGATATTTATTCATTAATTTAACCACTTTAAGCAGCTCAATTTTTGCTTTATTTGTTAGTAATGAAGAGTTGTTATTAAAATATATCTTATTTATTTTAACCAGTGTTTTTTTATTTTTAATGACAAATTCTGGAATAAATTCAAGTGTTCTTTTCTTTAATTTATTATCTATAGTTGCAGGCGATTTACTTTCTGGTTTGAAACCTTTTATATTACCAATTACATTATACGATTTACCACAATCTGTTTTAAATTTAAAAACACCATCACTGGTAGTTACCAAACTATCAACAGGCACCTTTTTGTTATTGATAAGAAATATTTTTACGCCAACTAAGGGTTGGTGTGTTTCTTTATTTACAGCAATACCTTTTATTACATCAATGCAAGGGCTCTCAACTACTTTTATAGGTTTCACAATTTTAACTAAAAAACGGTATATGTCATCATCGCCTTTGCCACCCTCTCTATTTGACGACAAAAAACCTTGTTTCCCTCCTTTTTTAAGTACAAAAGCAAAATCATCTTTATCGCTGTTTATAGGAGATTTTAATCTCACTGGAGAAGAATAATTATTCTTTTTATCTGGCTTCGCCATATAAATATCTAGATCAGATGTGGCATTCAAACCATTCGATGCGTAATACAAGACATCGTTTTCGTCTATAAAAGGGAATAATTCGCTATTCTTTGTGTTAATGGTACTTCCTAAATTCTTAGGTTTTCCAAAAGAGCCATCAGTATTTATAGCCACTACATAAATATCGGTTAGACCAATAGAACCGGGCATATCTGAAACAAAATATAATTTATCGCCTTTATTATTTAAAACAGGATGTCCTGTTTGGTAATTATCGCTATTAAAGGGTAAGGGTTCTATATCAGACCAAATACCATTGTCATTAATTTGAGCCCTGTATAATTGTATTAAATTTATTCCAGATTTATTATTTCTAGTTCTTTTATCTAAATAATTATTTCTTGAAAAATATATTGTCTTAAAATCTTTACTAAAAGCCACATTAGACTCATGAAATTTTGAGTTTAGTTCTTTTGAAAAATATTTGACATCAACAATCTTACCCTCTTTATCTAAACTTCCTAAATACAGGTCTAAATAAGGTTGCTTGTTCTTAGCCCACAATCTGTTCTTTGTGAATTTATTTTTTCGTGATGATGAAAACACAACAGCCGTATCGCCATAATATGTAATGCCAAAATCTGAGTACTTAGTGTTTACATTACTTTTTTTAACAGTGTAAACCTGTGCTTGAATATTGTTTAAAAAAAATGTGCCAAACAATAATAATACTGTTATTTTTTTCATATTTAAAAATTTCTCTTAAAAAAATCTGGGGCTCTTTACTTTTCTCTTATTCAAATCAAACAATATTAGTACTTCGTGAGTACCTGAATTAAAATTACTCAACTGAGAAGTTGTATAATCATAGGCATAACCTATCCGCATATTAGAATTAATACGAATATTTGCAATGGCGCTAATAGAATCATCTAATCTATATGAAAGCCCTAATTCAAATTTTTCTTGAAACAATAAGTTGGCAGAAATATCTAAAGACAAAGGGGCGCCAGAAGCAGCCTTTAACATTGTTGAAGGCTTAAATTTGATGTCGTCAGTCAAATCAAAAACATATCCTGTTGTTAAAAAATAATGCTTTCTTTCAGAAGCCGTACTATTTAGACCCGCGTTTTTATCTAAATGAAGTGTCTCTAAAAAATTTGGAATAGAGAACCCTAAATAATATCGTTCTGTGTAATAGTAAATACCGGCGCCTAAACCCACGGTTGTCTTATTGAGTTTTTCATTTAATGGATCTGGATCATTTGTAATTAAACTATTTACATTTAATATGTTAAATCCACCTTTTAACCCAAAAGCCAATTTTCCTTTTTCTGAAGTTCTTATCGTATAAGAATAATCTATATAAATATTATCCTCTTTTGCCGGACCAATTTCATCGTGAATAATTGAAAAACCCAAACCTACAGAATTGCCAACAGGGGCATGGATAGAAGCTGTAAGTGTTTTGGGGGCACCTTCTACGCCTACCCATTGCGATCTGGCCATTAAACCAATACTTGTTACGCCTCTTGAACCCGCATAAGCCGGGTTTAAAATATTCATGCTATACGTATATTGGGTATATTGCGCATCTTGTTGTGCAAAGGTTACTGTAAGCCCTAACAATGCTATAATTACTAAAATTAATTTTATCTGTTTCATATTTTTTATTTAATATTTTTCCATTTTTTGTCTAAAGTCTCTTTTATCTTCTTAAATAAACCCAACTGGTTTTTGGTTTACGGCTACTACTGTTGAAATAAATAGTGTAAAAATATGTTCCTGTTGGCAACACACCATTCCCGTTGTACCCCACGTTAGAAGTGCCATCCCACCATTGCGGGGTTTGATTAGGATTGCCATTATGTTGGTATCTGTAAACAACATTACCCCATCTGTTTCTAATTTCCATTTTGAAATTAGGGTATAATATTTCTAAATATTTAACATCAAATACATCATTAATACCATCACCATTAGGGGTAAATCCATTAACAATATTTAAAGAGACTACTGGCGAAATAGTTAATTGTTGTTGATCGTCTTCTGAGTTGTTATTATTATTGACGATTGAATCTATATCTTGTTGATCTGCTGCTGTTACAGCCGCATCATTAGACCAATCTCCTATTCCTAAAACAGAAACGGTTATTCTCAGTGTAGTTGATCCGCCCGAAAGGATAGACCCTATGTTCCAAATACCCGACATTTCATCATAAGTACCTTGCGTAACTGTTGCACTTACAAATGAAAAGCCCGACTGAATTAAGTCTGTAACTGCAACGCCTGTGGCTTCAGAAAAACCATCATTCCTTACAACTATTTCGAATACTATTTCATCGCCGGCCGAAATTTGAGTCGCATTTGTAACAATGGTACTGGTCAAACTCAAATCAACTATGGCTAGTGGGCTAATAGCTACAGTTAAAACATCTCCCAAAGCCGTTAAATCTTTTTGATCGCCAAGAGCAAGGGTAGTTGTATTGGTAATAGTTGTACCATCTGTACCGGCATTTACCATAGCAGTAATGTTTAAGGTTATTGAGCTACCTGCGCTTAAACTGCCTGCCGTCCAAACACCTGTGCTGCTTACATAAGCACCCGAAGCATCATCGCTTACATAGGTAACGCCTGCTGGCAAGACATCGGTTAAACTGACATTAGTAGCATCACTAGGTCCATTATTTGTTATCACAATTGAATAAACAATACTATCGCCTTCATTTGGTGTTGCATTATCTACCGCTAAAACTGTTACCAAATCGGCATTTGTAACCGTTATACTGGCCGATAAACTGTCGCCTGTGGTACTTGGGTCATTTTGGTCGCCTGCACCAACACCTGTGGTATTGGTTATCGTTGTTCCGGCTGTACCAGCATCTACCGTAGCGGTGATGTTTAGGATTTTGTTGTCTTCCCACAAAACACTGCCTACTGTCCAAACACCTGTACTGCTTACATAAGCGCCCGAAGCATCGTCGCTTACATAGGTAACGCCTGTGGGCAACACATCGGTTAAACTCACATTGGTGGCATCTACAAGGCTCGGATTCTCTACCCTAATGGTATACACAACCGTATCGCCTTCTGAAGGGCTCGCATTGTTTACCGTTTTGGTAGTCACCAAATCTATATTTTGTAAGACCGTTATAGCAGCCGACAAACTGTCGCCTGTGGTACTTGGGTCATTTTGGTCGCCTGCACCAACACCTGTGGTATTGGTTATCGTTGTTCCGGCTGTACCAGCATCTACCGTAGCGGTGATGTTTAGGATTTTGTTGTCTTCCC
>JAKIUU010000019.1 GCA_021647405.1 Flavobacteriaceae bacterium | reverse complement strand
ACATACAACACCTATTTTATCGCGTTCTTCTTTAAAATGATTTCTGCACGATTCTTCGCTATCAAAATGAGCTGTAAAACTAAATATATTCATATCTTTATTTTCTCTAAAGATAAGCATTAATTATTAGTGTTTACGGATATACAAAATATTATTTATAAAAAGCTAAAGAATGTTAGAAGATTTTTATTAATATACAATCAAATAAGAAGCGTTCTTAATGACATATCTATGTTTAACCAAATTTTAACATGACATAATAATTTAAATAGTAATTTTGTTCACCGATTAAAAAAATAACAACCCTAAAATATTTATAAATGGAGGAACAAAACACAACTATTGATGTTAGAGCTATCAATGAAAAAATAGAAAAAGAAAGTGCTTTTGTTGAACTTTTAATTCTAGAGATGAACAAAGTTATTGTGGGGCAAAAGCACATGATAGAACGTCTGTTAATAGGTTTACTTGGCAACGGGCACATCCTTTTAGAAGGGGTTCCTGGTTTGGCTAAAACTTTGGCCATAAACACCCTTGCCAAAGCCATTGACGGCTCTTTTAGCCGCGTACAATTTACACCCGATTTACTGCCTGCAGATATTACAGGCACTATGATTTACAACATTAAAGAGAATAAATTCTCAATTAAAAAGGGGCCTATTTTTGCAAATTTCATACTGGCCGACGAAATAAATCGCGCTCCTGCCAAAGTGCAATCGGCTTTGTTAGAAGCCATGCAAGAACGTCAGATAACCATAGGCGATACTACTTTTAAATTAGAAGAGCCTTTTTTGGTTATGGCTACTCAAAACCCAATAGAACAAGAAGGAACCTATCCATTGCCCGAAGCCCAAGTTGACAGGTTTATGTTAAAAACAGTAATTGACTACCCTGCCATTAACGAAGAACAGCTCATCATGCGTCAAAACTTAAACAATAGCTTTCCTCAAGTAAATCCTGTAACCTCAATAAAACAAATTTTAAATGCCCGCAAAATGATTAAGGAGGTTTATATGGATGAAAAAATAGAAAAGTACATCTTAGATATTATTTTCGCTACACGTTACCCAGAAAAATTTGGTTTGGCAAATCTTAAGCCATTAATAAGTTTTGGCGCCTCGCCTAGGGGCAGTATTAATTTGGCTATGGCCACTAAGTGTTACACTTTTATAAAACACAGAGGCTACGTAATTCCCGAAGATGTTCGCGCCGTAGCACTTGATGTTTTGCGTCATAGAATTGGCATTACTTATGAAGCTGAGGCCGAAAATATTACATCGGAAGACATTGTTCAAAAAATTCTTAACCAAGTTGAAGTACCTTAGATTTCAATTGAGATAAACCCAACTTAATTAGGTTAACTTACTTTTTTTATAGCGAAAACAGAGCAATAATATCCAATGGAAACTAAAGAAATTCTTAAAAAGGTTCGTAAAATTGAAATAAAGACCAGACGCTTGTCTGATCATATTTTCTCAGGCGAATACCACAGCTCTTTTAAAGGGCGGGGGATGACTTTTAGCGAAGTAAGGCAATACAGTTATGGTGATGACATCAGAAGTATTGATTGGAATGTAACAGCGCGTTATAACGAACCATTTGTAAAAGTGTTTGAAGAAGAACGCGAATTAACCATGATGCTTATGGTAGATGTAAGTAATTCAGAACATTTTGGCACAACACAATTATTCAAAAAAGAGGTAATTACCGAAATTGCAGCCACCTTGGCTTTTTCGGCAACTCAGAACAATGACAAAGTGGGTTTGCTTTTATTTTCGGATGAAATCGAATTGTTTATTCCACCAAAAAAAGGACGCTCGCATGTTTTGCGCATTATTAGAGAACTCATAGAATTTCATCCAAAAAGCACCAAAACAAACATCACTGAAGCACTTAAATTTTTATCAAATGTAACCAAGAAGAAAGTCATCCTTTTTGTTTTATCCGATTTTATAGATGTCAATTACGAGCAAACATTAAAAATTGTTGGCAACAAACACGATGTAACAGGTATTCGGGTTTTTGACAAACACGAGGTCGCAATACCAAATATAGGCATGGTTCCTGTTCAAGACACCGAAACACAAGAAATTCTTTTGGTAAACACCGCTTCTAAAAAAGTTAGAACCGCTTATAAAAGTCATTACCTCAAAAACAAAAACTATTTCGAAAATGCTTTTAAGCGCAGTGGTGCTGGCTTTATAAATACAGAAACCAATGAGAGCTACGTAAAGAAATTATTGCTTTATTTTAAAAATAAAGGAGCCAGATAATGAAAAATAAATTACACATATTCGTATTTTTATTGCTGTCTTTTTACGGATTCTCGCAAAAAAAACCAACACTAGAAGTTAGTACCGACACAACTTCTATAAGAATAGGCGAACAATTTGATTACAGCATAAGTGTTTTAAATACAACCGCAATTACTTTCCCCATATTAAAAGACAGCTTGGGTAAAATTGAAGTGATTGAATCAATGCCCATTGATACCCTCGCAAATAGGCTTATTAAAAAATACAGACTGACGGGTTTTGACAGTGGCCGTTGGGTTATTCCACAACAAAAAGTCATAATAAATAACAAAAAATTCTTAACCGATTCTATTATCATTAATGTAGCCACTGTAAAAGTAGACACCACCAAACAGCAATTATTCCCCATAAAACCCATTAAAAAAGAACCCTTTGCTTTAATTGATGCCCGCCCCTATTTATGGTGGCTTATTGGTGCTTTAATTTTAATAGCCATTGGGTTGTTCTTTTTATTGCGTAAAAAAGTAGTGAAATTAATAGAAAAACCTGTTGTACCACCCTTTATTATAGCAATGGATAGTCTAAAAACTTTAGACAGCAAACAACTTATTAAAGCCCAAAGATTAAAAGATTTTTATATTGAATTAATCGAAATAATCAGACGTTATATCGAAGCCGATTTGTCTATTCCTGCTTTAGAATCAACCACAAACGAATTACTTACAACCATAACAGATTTTAATAGTTCAAGCAAATTAGATATTGATAAAGAAACACTTAACAAATTAAGTGCCCTTTTAAAATCTGCCGATTTGGTAAAATTTGCAAAATACAAACCCAATTTGCACCAATCTGAATCAGACAGACTGCTGGCAGAATTTATTTTAAACGGATTAAAACCCAAAGAGAAAAAGGAGGCTGCAGATGACTAATTTTGAATTTACAAATCCGTTGTTGTTATGGCTATTACTTGTAATACCTCTTCTTGGCTACTGGTTTTTTAAAAACCGCAAAAAAGACCAAGCTACTTTAAAAATACCGAGTATTCAGGCTTTTAAAGCGCATCAATCCATACTGCCAAAACTAAAACCAATATTATATGTGTTTCGGTTATTGGCCTTAAGCTTGCTTATTATGGCGTTGGCAAGACCCCGAAATGTGGCTGTAAGCAAAAAATCAAAAACCGTAAGAGGCATTGATATTGTTATGGCAATTGATGTATCGGCAAGTATGTTGGCGCGCGATTTAAAACCAAACCGCCTTGAAGCACTTAAAAAAGTAGCCGAACGTTTTGTAAACGAACGTCCAAACGACCGCATTGGTATTGTGGTTTATGCTGGCGAAAGTTTTACACAAACACCTATTACCAGTGACAAACGCATTATTACCAACACTATTAGAAATATACATTGGGGCGAATTAGATAACGGCACCGCTATAGGAATGGGGCTGGGCTCTGCCGTTAACCGATTAAAAGACAGCAAGGCCAAAAGTAAAGTCATCATTTTATTGACAGATGGTGTCAATAATACTGGTTTTGTTGATCCTAAAACAGCTTCAGAATTGGCAAAATATTTAGGTATTAAAGTTTATACCATTGGTTTAGGCACAAACGGAATGGCATTGTTTCCCGTAGCAAAAGACATAAATGGAAAATTAAAATTTGATTATGCCAAAGTAGAAATTGATGAAGATTTGCTAAAACACATAGCCAAACAAACCGAAGGAAAGTATTTTAGAGCTACCAATAACAAAAGTTTGGCAGCTATTTATGACGAAATTAATAAATTAGAAACAACAAAAATTGAAGAGTTTAAATACTATAATTATTCAGAAAAGTATAGAATCTTAGTGCTATTTGCAGGTTTATTTATATTGTTAGAAACACTTTTACGATTTACACTATTCAGAAGTTTGGTGTAAATTAATTTTAAATTACAGATAAAAATGTACAGATTAGAAGAACCACTCTATTTTTATTTACTACTGGCAATACCAGTGGTGGTTCTCGTTTATTTCACTTCTTTTTGGCTTAAAAAACGCCGACAAAAAGCCTTTGCCAATACCCATTTATTTTCAAAATTAAGTCCAGACACATCTGTGTTTAAATCGACAATAAAAATGATAAGCATTATCATATCAATTGCTTTTATAAGTATTGCGCTTGTAAATCCTAAGATGGGTGTAAAACTAAAAACAATAAAACGCGAAGGGGTTGATGTTGTTTTTGCGCTAGATGTCTCTAAAAGTATGTTGACCGAAGATATTGCCCCTAACCGATTAGAAAAAGCAAAACAAATCATCACTAAAATAATAGACAAATTGGGGAGCGACCGCGTTGGCATTATTGTTTATGCGGGCAATTCGTATCCGCTTTTGCCTATCACAACCGATTTGGCTGCGGCTAAAATGTTTCTTCAAAATGCCAATCCAGATATGGTGTCATCGCAGGGAACTGCCATTAACGAAGCCATTAATCGTGCCTTAACTTTTTACGACAACAAAGACCAAACCAATAAATATTTGGTTATCCTGTCGGATGGCGAAGATCATGAGAGCAATACCAACACTTTGGCTAAAAAAGCTGCCGATTCAGGAATAAAAATATTTACCATAGGTATTGGCACCGAAAAAGGGAAACCCATACCCATGCGTATTAATGGTATCTTTAATGGCTATAAAAAAGATCAAAAAGGCGATGTTGTTATTTCTAAACGCCATACGGATGTTCTTAAAACCATTGCAAAAGAAGGTAATGGCAGTTATATAGATGGTAATATTACCGACACCTCTGTAGATTTTATGGAAAATATTATTGTAAACGCTCAAAAACACAAGTTTGAGACAAAACAATTTTCAGATTATAAAGATCAGTTTCAGTGGTTTATAGCCTTGGCACTTTTCTTTTTAATTCTAGACAGTTTTATGATGGAAAAGAAAACCGAATGGTTAAAACAAATAGATTTATTTAACGAGTCGAAATGAGAAGTATAATTATTATATTATTTTTAAGTTTTAGCACTGTTTTAATTGCTCAAGAAAAAAAAGAGAAACCATTAGACATTGCTCAAGCAAGAGTTTTTTTAAGAGCTGGAAACAAACAGTACGCTGCTAAAAATTACAGCGAAGCCCAAGCGCTGTATAAAAAAGCACTCGATAAAAACACTCATTATTCTAAAGCTGTTTTTAACTTAGGTAATGCCATTTATAAACAAAAAAATTATAAAGACGCCCTGCCTCAATTTGAATTAAATGCCAAAACAGCAACTTCCAAAACAGCCAAGGCTGATGCTTATCACAATATAGGTAATTTGCAAATAAAACAGAAACAATATAGCAAAGCCGTTCAGGCCTTTAAAAATGCACTTAGAAATAATCCCAAAGACGAAAACACCCGCTATAATCTGGCCCTAGCGCAAAAATTACTTCAAAAGAAACTAAACGAAAAAAAGAAAAATAAAGATAAAAAGAAGAACAAGGATAAAAAAAACAAGGACAATAAAGATAAGAAAAAAAACAAAGACAAGGGCGGAAAAGACAAAGACAAAAAAAAGAAGGACAATAAAGACAAGAAAAAGGACAAATCAGATAAGGATAAAAACAAAGACAAGAAAAAGCAAAAACAACAGCCTAGAAAAGGACAAATGACGCCTCAAAAAATGAAACAATTGTTAGAGGCCATGAATAATGAAGAAAAGAAAACCCAAAAGAAAATGAATGCCAAACGGGTAAAAGGCAGAAAAATAAAACGTGCAAAAGATTGGTAACAACCACAATAAATATGTTACTTGCAAATATATATGCAGACAATGAAATTTAAAAGAATCCATACCTTATTACTACTTTTTTTAGTTGCAAATGCTGCTTTGGCACAAGTAACTTTTAAGGCGTCTGTAAATAAGTTTAGGGTGGGTCTTAACGAACGTCTTAAAATCGATTTTACCATTGACAAACAGGGCGCCGATAATTTTACACCCCCTTCTTTTAAAAATTTTACGGTTTTGGCAGGCCCAAGTCAATCTAGTAATTTTTCTATGATTAATGGCAGAACATCATATTCTCTAACTTATAGTTATATTATCCAGCCTACAAAAAAAGGCAATTTAACAATAGCATCAGCCAGTGTAGAATACAACGGCGCCATTATAAAATCTAACACATTAAAAGTAGCTGTAACCAATGCTGTGGCCATACCTAAAGACGTTAATGATCCGCGGTATATTGCGTCTCAAAACATCCATTTGGTAGCCCAAATATCAAAAACACATCCTTTTGTGGGGCAAAGTATTGTTGTGGTTTACAAATTATACGTCAACGTAAACAAGGTAAGTGTAAGAAACACACGCGAAACACAATCGCCTGCCTTTAACGGCTTTTGGAATCAAAATATAGACGTTAAAAACTTGGTAGTACAACAAGGCTCTTATCAAGGGCAACCCCATAAATATGTCATCGTTAAAAAATCGGTACTCATTCCCCAAAAATCGGGCAAACTCATTATAGACCCCATGGAAATTGAAATTACGGCAGGGGTACCCATCAGACGCCGTGATTTATTTGGCAATATGATGTACAACAACGTAACCTATGTTGTTACCACAGGCAAAAAAACAATAGATGTTAAACCCTTACCTTTAGAAGGAAAACCCACCAACTTTAACGGTGCTGTAGGCGATTATAACTTTAAAGTCTTGGCCGATAAAACAAGCCTCAAACTAAATGAGACCGCCCAAATAAAAGTAGAAATACAAGGCCATGGCAACTTAAAATTGATAGATTTACCCAAGTTGAGTGCCCCAAACGGTCTCGAAGTTTACGAACCCGAACACAAAGAAAAAATTAGCACTACCCAACGCGGCATGCAGGGTAAAATTTACGACCAATACACCATTGTACCCCAATTTAAGGGCAAATATAAAATTCCGATTTTAAGTTTTTCTTTTTTTAATCCGGCAGACAAGACATACCATGTCTTAAATTCGCCCGATATTTTAATTGAAGCCTCTTATGGTAAAAATCCTGGAAACATGGTAATTACTTCTGCCAAACAAAATATAAAATACAGTGGCAGTGGCATACGTTATATCCATACTAAAACAAAATTCAACAGCACTATAAAACCCGTATTATTTGGCACATCACAATTTTATTTGTGGCTTTTAATTCCTTTTATCTTTATTCCTATTGCCATCGTTGTGGGTAAAAAGCAAAAAGAACGTGCCAACGACGTTTTGGGGAATAAACGGCGTAAGGCCGATAAATTGGCCCGTAAATATTTATCTAAAGCCAAAAAAGAAATGGGTAACAAAGAAGCTTTTTATATCGCTTTAGAAAAAGCGCTGCACAATTATTTAAAAGCCACTTTACGTGTAGAAACCTCAGAAATAAGCAAAGATAAAATTGCGTCCCTTTTACAAGAAAGAAAAGTAAATCAAGAGCATATTGATACTTTTATTACGGTTTTAACCGATTCTGATTTTGCGCGATATACACCCTCTACCAATGTAAAAATAGAAGAAGATTACAACCGCGCCAAACGCATAATAGCCCAATTAGACAAACAACTTTAAAATGACAAGGCCTCTTTTAAAATATCTCGAAAATTTAAATACTAAAACAACTGTTTTAAGTATTGTTGTATTTGTTTTTTTAGGTTCTGTAGTTTCTGCACAAAAAGCCGACAGCCTTTTTGTAGCTGGTAACAATTTTTACAAACAAGAAGCTTATAAAGAAGCCATAGAAGCCTACAAAAAAATTGAAACCCAAAATGTTATTTCAGCCGATTTGTTTTATAATATGGCCAATGCCTATTACAAAAGCAGCGAGGTGGCACCGGCCATATATTATTACGAAAAAACACTAAAACTAGACCCCGGTAACGAAGATGCTAAATACAATTTGGCTTTTGCCAACCGCATGACTATAGATAAAATTGACGTGTTGCCTATGAGTTTTTTTCAAAAGTTAGACCAACAATATATTAGAGCTTTTAAATACGACTCTTGGGCTCTTATTGCTATTTTTTCAAGTATTTTATTTGTCCTTTTATTTTTGAGTTATTACTTTTCGTTCTCGCCTTCGCGCAAGCGTCTATATTTTATTAGCGCCCTAATGTGTATTGTTATTTTAGTGGCGAGTTTTACTTTTGCTTACAGCGGATATACTTATGCCAAAAACAACAAACCTGCCATTATTTTTGCACTTCGGGCACCCGTTAAAGAAGCCCCCACACCTAACAGTAACGATGCTTTCGAACTTCACGAAGGCACCAAGGTTATGATTTTAGAACAAGTTGACACATGGCAAAAAATAAAACTAGCCGATGGCAAAATAGGGTGGATTGACGAAAATAATTTAAAAGCCCTGTAATATTTATGTTAACACTTATAGCCGCCATAGCGAATAACAATGTATTGGGTAAAGACAACAAATTAATCTGGCATTTGCCGGCCGATTTAAAACGGTTTAAAAAAACCACTACTGGCCATTGTGTTATTATGGGTCGTAAAACATATCAATCTTTAGGAAAACCACTCCCCAATCGCACTAATATTGTGGTAACTAGAAATACCGATTTTAACCCTGAAGGCTGTGTAGTTGTTCATTCTTTAAAAGAAGCTATTGATGCCGCTAAAGCCGATGACAATACCTTTATTTTAGGCGGTGCTCAAATTTACCAACAAGCTATGGCTGTAGCCGATGTACTCGACCTGACATTTGTACATTATACTTTTGAAGGCGATGTGTTTTTTCCTGAAATAGACTTAATAATTTGGAAAGAAACTTCTCGACAAGATTTTAAAGCTGATGATAAAAATAAATACGATTACAGTTTTGTACGGTTTGAAAAAATCCGTAAATAAATAAATAAATTGCTTTAAATTTTAATGAGGATTTCACTTAGCGTGAACCTTCAATAATAATCCACGTATTAAAAACAAACACATTATAATCTTTTATACACGTTATTAATGTATTAGTCTTTAATACATCGCACACTAAAACCATAAGATTTCTCAGTATTAGTAATATGAGAGTTATTATTTTTTATTTCAAGAACTTTATTTGAGTTAGCATATGGTAAATAAATTGAGCTAGAAAAATATATTCCTCTTGAATTGATATGTAAAATAGTGCCGTTAGTTATTCTATCACCTGCCAACACCCATTTTAAAGGGGATGCAAAAGCACCAGCTGCATCATTCGTTATCCAACTTAAACGTTCAGCATTTAATTCTGCTGAAGTCGGTAAACGGAATCCACTAGGGCAAGGATTGTTAATACCGTTTACGCCTTGCCATAAATTATTATTATCTAATATACGCCAGTCGCCATTGTTTGACATTATGAAGTTACCATGCCCGGGGTCGTCACTGCTGCTCAAATTAGCTGTAGTGCCACTCGTTCTTTTTTCATGACCATCGGTTAAACGACCCCATTGGTATAAATCGCCAAAGGCCAATGAATCAGTACTACTAGTAGCAACATGACTTGCCCCAAGGTTTCTATCCATCCACGTTCTACCTGTTTTTGGGTTGGTTACTTCACCTTTATACTGATTCCCAATATAATCTCCTGGATTATTATTTGGACCTATTGAAACTTTTTTTTCTACAATCACATTAATTTGACACGAAGAACAGGTCTTTGACCCGCAACTGGGTGTAAAAACAATTTTATAAATACCATAAGTGTTAAAATTATGGCTGAATGTTTTACCTGTTCCTGATTTCATTTTACCATTATTTTTATATAGTTTCCATTTATAACTAGCGTTACAGTTTGCTGTTGCACAATTATAAACAGGAGCCTTAAAAGAAAAGAAACTAAAAGCTTTTAATCTAATTGTATCACCACAAGCTACTTTAAGACCTAAATAAGGAGGTATTATTTTCTTAACTTTAGGTGTATTAATGGGTTTTATCTTTTCGTTTATTGTTACAAAATTTGTTTTCCATTTGCCACAATCACATCCCGTTTGTTGACAACAATCAATGACAAAAGAACTGCCATAATTGTAACAATTTTTTTGAGAATCTTCAATATAAAATTGCCATGATCTTATCGGTTTGCATGGAATATTTGTTGGAATGGTAAAATTATACGACCCTGTATCAGGTAAACCAGTTGCTATTGTTTGATAAGTAACCCAATTGGTTTTGTCAATCAAATAAATATTCACTAATCCAGAAGGGCTTGTTCCTGTCCATGATATGGGTATTGTATCTCCAATACAATATTTTTTCTTGATGCCTTTATTGTCTAATTTTATATCACAAGTCGGTTTGGGTGGCGTATAGCAAATAATTTTTTCGCAAACATTACAATTCACGTCTTTAACCCTTACTTTTAAACAGAATGAGTAGGTAACTTTACAGCAATCTAAATTTAATGTTAAAGGATCTACAATATTTAATTGTATATTACTGTTAATTACGGCTGGTGAACCAAGCAACCAGGTTAAACTACTGGTATTATTGTCATTTGTATTTAAAAGCAATGTTTGTAAACTCGTTGTAGATGAAGATAAAATCCCAAAATTTCCCATATCATCCGGTTTACAGTCTTTATTTGAATAATCTACATGATAATCCATCATAGAGATTTCCACTTCTTGAATGGGTACAGCTCCACCATTAATGTTTATACTAAAATTACCGTTGTTTTCTATAAGCGATGCTTCAAAATCGGGTATATCACAACAAGGTACAGAAGCAGGCTGTGTGTTGCCTACACAATTCCAACAAAAATTATCAAAAGATACTACTTCACTTGGGCTACCATTATAATCTGAGTCTAAAAGTAGACCCGTAACATTTGTAATTAATAAATTCCAAGCTGTTACGGCTACACTACCTGTTAATAAAGCTGTGCTATTTGCGCCCTTCCTTATTTTCCATGTTCCGTAACTATTTGACGGCAAGCTAGTCCCTGTCGCTTTCGTAATGGGTAAGCAATAGTGTGCCCAAATATTATTTTGTATCGGGGATGACGAATTTGCAACAAAAAAGGCATAAATTCTGGATTGATGCGGATTCTGAGCATGTAAAAGAGAAGTATAGTCTTGCTGTGAATTTAAAATTGGTGACGTTAAATCTTGAAAAATGGCTACACTTGGTCCTGTGTGTGTCGTCCCAACAGATGACTTCCAGTTTACACGGTAATCAAAACAGATACAACCATCTTTTCCTTTTAATAGCCAATTACCATTAAAATCTTTGTAATTAACGGCAACAGACCCACCACTACCATCTGTAAATGATAAATATGATGTAGGGTTTGAGTCATTAGGATTAGGGGTCGTAACATCAGGCTGACTACTCAATCCAAACCCAAACCAGTTGGAATTATTACCATCTTCAAAATCAATACAATCTTTTGCTTTTTGCGCGTTTCCAATAAATGATATTAATAGGAAAACTAAAAGAATAACATTTTGTATATTATATTTTATATTTTTCATAATCGTATTATTTATTGGTTATTAAAGGTGAAACAACGTTTAAACTCACACGTTTTACATGTGCCATCTTCATAAAAGATTCTTACTTTAATACATACGTTATATTCTATAGGGCAGCAACTCGGCGAAAGACCCGATAGTGGACCAGGCAAGCCAATGGTTAAATTGACAGGAATTGGACCTGTTAATGGGGAATTGCTCGTATATTTTATATCTTTAGTTGCATTGTTATTTGAATTAGAACTGCCAGAAGCTGTTTCATTAAATAATTGCAAAGAAGTTGAACCGTTAATTGTAGTCCCTGGCATTAAAATCATTCCAGATTCTTCAACACTACTAACGCCTTCAGTACAAGCTCCTGGATTTGCAGTGTAAGAATACGATTGAATCTGAAACTCTAAACCATAAATAGGAACATTCACATTAATATTACCACTAAAATTGAACTGATTTCCTGTGTTACCATTTGGTGTAACAGCAAAATCATCTAACAAAAACTGAATATTATCACATTCATTGCAAATACAGCTAGGTAAATTGTCAAAAATTAAGTGAGCTGATGGTTGGCAAATATAACTTGAAGGATCTAAATCGTCTCCTTGTAATCCAAAATCAATAGCTGTTACAGGATTATTATTACCATTTAAATAAGGAACCGTTATTTCAAAACAGTAACTTACAGTACTTGGTGCTGAACCAATCTGAGTTATTAAGGTTGGATTTGGAATTGTTAAATTGTATGGCAAGTTAAAACCATCTTGGTCATATACTAATAATCCGCTACCAGAATTTGCAAATGTCAAATCACCAGAAGTGCTAGAATAAGATGAATCGAAACAAATTTTATATTTTATATCAGCACCCACATAGCCTAAACATTCAATATTTTCATTTGAAATAGCCAAATTAATATCACAATTAGACAAGGTGTAAAAGCTTGGCGTTGACGTAATGCCTGTTGTGGTTTCAGTAACTTCCCATCTGTATTGGCCACTACTAAGTTGAGCGTCTCTAAAAAGAGCATTAGGTTTAATATGTGTCGTCGCTATTTTTGCAATAAATGTACGTTGGGGTTTATTGGTCTTATCCAGTTTAACCACTTCTATAACATAATGAGGATTATCTATTTTATCACCCATTAACTCCCAAGTAAAAGCCTCTATATCGGATACTTTTTTAAAAGTGCTGTTATTTTTTGGATCTAAATTTAATAACTTCCTCTTTTGGTATTCTTTATCACTCTCTTTGTCCTTTTTAGTCGTAATTTCTTTTCCAGTTTGTGGATTTCTACCTGTTCTTTTAATCACTGAAACACTAATTTTAGGATCATCCGTTTTATCTACAGCATAAAGTTGGCCTTCTGATGTTACAATAAATTTAGTCTGCTCTACAATATTTTTACATTTTTTTTCCGGCTTAACAACTGCCATAACGTACCATTGGTAAGTTGTTTTGCCTTTATTTAGGGTTTTCCAAGGCACCTGTTTAGGCCATGGCATTTGGGTCTTGTCTGTTTTTGCCTGATAAAGAATGGTTTTTTTTCGTTTGTTAACACGTACCAATTGTACAGTATACGAATTAACGAGCTTTGGCTTGGAAGATTTCCACCTAAGTAAAGGCGGGCTTGTAATTTTAGATTTAAACTTCGATCCGTTCACCGGAAAAATAATACGGAGTTTATTACAGTTTTTATTTTTCTTTAAAGAACGGAAGATACTTGTTAAATCGATACTTACACCAATGTTACCTGTTTTGTTTTTGTTTCTTTTAGTTTTAACAGGAGGTTTGTCTACTGCTTTGTCTCTTACTTGTGCCTGGCTTAGCTGAAATAGAGCCAGAACAAAAAAAATAGGAATGAGTTTTTTCATAATGGTTAAATTTTAAGACTTAAATTAATGCCATTAAAAACACTTCCCGAGTTAACTTGGTACTACTAGATTATATTTATGTGATGTTGTTATTAATATTTAATCACGTTTAAATTTGGTTTTAAGATTAATTTGAGTAATGATTTTTGGTTGGCTCTCAAATGTACAAAAAAATTATAAATCATTCACTATAAGGTATTCACATTTATTTTAGAAAGATTTTCCCTTTTGTTAAAGACATACTATGGCTTGTACTTTTCTGCCTTAATTACTAGAAGCATAAAACAAATACACTTATAGCTTTGTGAGGTTTTAAAAATCCCAACCCTAGCCCCTGCCGCCAACAGCAGATAGCCTCCCCAAAAGGAGGGGAAGTCTTCCCAAAATTGACGCTTTTATTTCTATTCTTTTCATTACTTTTAAGCTTATGAAAACATGTGACTTTTGTGGAAATCCTGTAGCAAAACATTTAAACCTTTGTCCATATTGTAACCACGCTTTTCTGTTTATCAAACAAGAACAAAAATCTATAAAAAAAGAGGTGGAAACTATCAATATTGAAGCGGGTATGCCTTTTGTTAAAGAGGCTTTAGAGCGTTTTGATAGCGCTTTTACAAGTGCAAAAAATCGGTCTATTGGTTTACTAAAAATTATTCACGGTTATGGGTCTTCGGGCAAAGGCGGCAAAATAAAAATAGCTTTACAACAAAAATTAAAATTGATGCACTCAAATCAATTGATAAAAAACATCATTATAGGCGAGGTGTTTTCTAAATCTACCAATTCAAAAGTGTATCACAAGAGATTGACTAACTGTTATCCAGAGCTATCAGAGACTTTGCGATCAGACACTTATAATTTGGGGATTACGTTTGTTGAATTATAAACTATTAGACCTACTAGGCTTTTCTAAAAAAAACCAATCCCTACCCTGAGGAAAGGGAATAATTAATCTATTCCTTTAAAAAATTCTTCTAATGTCATTTTATGAACATCTAAGATACGAAGTAGTGTTCTTATGGTAAAATTGGTACCTTTTTCCATACGCCAATATTGAACTCTTGGAATATTGTTTTCCCAAGCAAAAAATTCATGGCTTATATAGCCCTTCTCTATTCTAAGCTTTTTAATACGTTCAGCTATTTGTAGGTTTCTTTTATCCATTTTTAGTACTACAAATATCTTTTTTAACTTCAAAACAGAAACATCATATTTTATGTATCTTTTATAGGTTTCTTTTATGGAATTTTATATATTCGTTCTCTGATTATTATCCCTCCTCGAATAATCAAAAACCTTTTATATAAAAAGTCACTTTTTATATAAAAGATAATATAACTCAAAACAATAACTGTAAATCCATCCATAATGAAAAAGCTAGTAATCTTAATTGCACTATTCTTAACAACATTCAACACATTTTCTCAACGTAAATATTTTGCTGAAGTCTATATCGTAAACGGTGTTGAGGCTTATATCTTAAATGAACCTGTTAGACCATACGAAATAGTTTACGGTAAAGGGCAAAGTATTAATTGGGGCAGTTACTTAACAGCTGGAATAATAAATAAAGGGATTTCTGCTAAAGTTGGAAAATTTATAAAAGGAATTGTAAAAAAGGCTACAAAAGACGGTAAAACTATCGACGCGGTTATTTATACCAGTGGGAAAAACATTACCGCTATTAAATTTACTGACACACCTACATCTGAAACAAAGCTCAAAGCAAAAGTTCACAGACTAAACGGTATCCCAACGTATGTAATGTGTGAGCCTTATAAAAACTTTACTGTATCTCAAAGTAAACGTGGAGGCATAAAATGGAAGTCTTTTTTGACAGCAGGTATTATAAATAATAGTATAGAACAAGACTTAATGAAGTTTGCTAAGAAATATAAAAAAATGTATAGTAAACAACAAATTGATGCCTTATATTATACAAGTGGCAAATCTTGTGATGCCATTGTGTTTGAATAAACATTTTATATCCTTCAACTACTATTAGACCTACTAGGTTTTAAAAACCCAGTAGGTCTTTTTTATTTTATCGTCATTATAAAAGGCACACGCGCCTGAATACCGTTTAATTGCGTAATGCTTTTTAGTTGTTCGTATAATTGAATATTGTCTGCACCCAATTCGGTTTTAAGACTTTGTTTTAAACTGATAAATGGTATGTCTTTAAAAGCATCTTTAAAGTCTTTTGTAAAGTTGGGGTAATTCACACGTTTATAATCGGTGGTGTTAGCGAGTTCGGCAGCAGCAATAACCGCCTCATCTAGGCCACCCAATTCATCTACCAAACCATTTTTAAACGCCTGCGCACCTGTCCATACACGTCCTTGGGCAATGGCATCAATCTCTGCAAAAGTCTTATGCCTTCCTTGGGCTACTTTTGTCACAAAATTGGTATAAAATTCTTCAATATATTCTGTAATTTCTGTTCTAAAATCAGCTGTCATCGGTCTATAGACACTGTAATTTTCTGCCTTTTTATTGGTTCCTACTTGTTGTGGGTTAATACCTATATTTTTAGCAAATCCACTCACATTTGGTACTATGCCAAATACCCCTATTGAGCCTGTTATGGTGTTGGGTTGTGCAAAAATCTTATCGGCATTGCAGGCAATATAATAACCGCCCGAAGCAGCGTAATTGCCCATAGAAACCACTACTGGTTTTTCTTTTTTTGTCAATGCAATTTCACGCCAAATAATATCAGAAGCCAAACCACTACCTCCGGGCGAATTGACACGTAAAACAACAGCCTTGATTCGTTTGCTTTTTCGTGCTTTTTTAAGATATTTAATAATCGTTTCTGGTCCGATGTAATTTTCATTTCCCTTTCCGTTCTTAATTTCGCCATAGGCATAAATAACAGCAATTTTATCTTTGGCTTTAGAGATGATACGTCCCTTACCACTTTTAATATAATCTTCTAGACTTACACTTGCAAGCTTTTTAGAATCTTCTGTACCTACTGCTGTCTTTAGTTTAGAAATGTATTCGTCGTAATACAAAGCGCCATCAATCATTTTATTTTTTAAGGCTAATTTTATATTTCTAAGGCCTAAATTATCGGCCATTGTGTTCAATTCTTTTACCGACTTTTGGCGACTTTTGGCTATATCGGCAAGCATTGTTTGCCAAATAGATTTTAAAAACGAGGTGATTTGCTCTCTGTTGGCGGCACTCATTTTATTTTCTAAAAAAGGCTCAACAGCACTTTTGTATTTGCCATGACGGATGACTTCCATTTTAATACCGTACTTTTCTTGAAAATCTTTATAGTATAATATTTCGGCCGATAAACCTTTAAAATCGATATTTCCAACAGGGTTTATAAAAACCGAATCGGCCACAGAACTCATATAATAATTCTTTTGAGAATAGCCATTGGCATAAGCGGTAATAAACTTGCCCGAAGTTTTAAAATCTATCAATTTATTGCGAATGGCCAACATTTGTGCAAATCCGGCATGAACCCCTTTAGACTCGATGCTAATGCCTTTTATACGGTCATCTGTTTTGGCATTATCTAAGGCAATTAACACCTTATTTAGGCTCATTATTTTATTGTTATCTATGTCTAAGGCATCCGATAAAGGGTCTGACACACTGTAATAATCGCGCAATTCTTCTTCTAAATTTACAACCAATACCGCATTGTTATCTACGGTAACTTTTCCTTTATCTCCAAAAGCAGAACCTATGGCACCTACAATAAAAATAGAGATGATACTCATTAAAAAAAAGGCTATAATAACACCTAAAATAGTGGCGACAATATTTTTTAAAAAATTCATAAAAAAAGGGTATAATGTTTATAAGTTACGCTGTAAAGATAAAATTTTATGCGATAGTTTTAGTTATTTTGTAAATCATAAATGAAAATACAACAAACCGCATATTTGTCATTGGGTAGCAACCGTGGAAACCGCCTATTAAATCTACAAAATGCCGTAGATTTAATAGCTCTTAACACAGGTACTGTACAAAATATCTCATCGGTTTACAAAACGGCTTCTTGGGGCTTTAAAGGACCTGATTTTCTAAATATTTGCCTAAAACTATCGACGTATTTACAGGCTGATATGCTGTTGGAAAAACTTTTGGCTATTGAGCAAAAATTAGGCAGAATTAGAGCCGATTCTAAAGACTATCTGTCGCGGTTAATCGACATAGATATTTTACTTTTTGACGATGAAGTTATCGTTTCTGAATCACTTAACGTGCCCCATAAAAACATGCTTAATCGCAAGTTTGTAATGGTTCCTCTTACCGAAATTGCGCCTAATTTGATACATCCCATTACTAAAAAAACAATTTTAACCGATTTGCAACACGGTTGCAGTGATGATTCTGAAATAGAAAAATTAGACCTCACCATAAACCGGCCTGTTTCTTTGGTAGAAAAGTATAATTACATTGCTATAGAAGGGAATATTGGTGCAGGAAAGACCTCTTTGGTCAAACTAATGTCAGCCGATTTTAATGCCAAAACAGTCTTAGAGCGCTTTGCCGACAATCCATTTCTGCCGAAATTTTACAAAGACAAAGACCGCTATGCCTTTCCGTTAGAAATGAGTTTTCTGGCAGACCGCTACCAACAACTTTCTGATGATTTGGCGCAGTTCGATTTGTTTAAAAACTTTATTGTTTCTGATTATTACATATTTAAATCGCTCATCTTTGCACAAGTGACTTTAGCGCACGAAGAGTACAATCTGTACCGCCGTATGTTTGACTTGATGTACAAAGAAATTACCAAGCCCGATTTGTATGTGTACCTCTACCAAAACACAGAAAGGCTGTTAGAAAACATTAAAAAACGGGGGCGCGACTACGAACAAGATATCACGGCAAACTATCTGGATGAAATTCACCAAGGCTACAGCAATTTTATAAAATCGGAGCCGCATTTAAATGCCCTTATTATAGATATATCTGAGCTCGATTTTGTAAACAATCCCCAAGACTACACGCAGGTTATTCAAGCTATTCAGCAATTTGAACCCAGCTCTAAGCTTTAGTCTTTTTTACTTTTTAGGCCTTGCTTTTCGGCAAAATAATCACAAAAATCGTGCATGGTGGCACTCATTTTCTCGTCGTTAGTAGCCCGTTTAAAGGTGTCGGCTAAAGATTTTAGGGTTTGGTAAAAAAACAGCTTCATATCTTGCAAAGGCATTTCTTTAGTCCACAAATCCATTTTTAAAGTCTCTCTATTTTTATTGTCCCAAACAGACAATAAAATAGCTTTTGTTTCGGCGTTAGAAATATTATTATCTTCCGCTGTCCAATGTATGGTTTCGGGAATTTGATTTTCGTCTAAACTTACATTAAACTCTATTTTTGAAGATTTTGTTGTCATCAGTTTCTGGGTTTGTATTTTGAATTTTTAAATAGTATTTCATTGGGTGTTTGCAGCATTTTTACAAGGGATACATTGTTGTTTTTTACAAACGATTCAACAATTTTAAAACCTATAAAAGCCCCTATACGCCCTGGCGTATCTTTATCATTTTCTAAATAAAATTTTGAAAAGGGTGCCTCAATTAAAAAGCGCCTAACCAAGTCTTTATCCGTATTAAATATCATGTTATTTTCTACAAAATATTTCCAAACAGATTCTTGATTGGCCCGAGCCCAATCAATTTGCATTTTAGTGTAACCCATTAAAAGGGTATCGGGTAGATTGGGTAAAAAAGCCTTGCTTGCATAAAGTAGTTTGCCTTGCTGAATACACTTACTGATAAATATACGCGATGTTTGATTTGGCAAACTTTTTAAAACAATGGCTTTAGCCACATCAACTGGTAAATACGCCTTTGTGTAACTGGCCTTAATATATTTAGGGAAATTTTGGTATACCGAATGATTGTTTCCCAAATACATATCTAAAGACAGCAACAACAAACTATCTGCATAAATTACCTTGTTATTATAATCTATATCAGAAATTAAGGTGACTACTTTTGGGGCTTTAAATTTTGGATAATAGTATTTAACATGTTTAAACAATTGGCTTAGTAAATCTGTTTGCCGGTTAAAATCGGGAAATACTTTTTGTACTTCTTGAAATAAAAATTGAGAATCGGGATTTCCCATTTCGTTTACCCACACGCTATCTGGTGTGCTGCCAGACAACATATAAGGATATGCCGATTTAATTTTTGCAAAATCATGCGGTTTTGAGCTATAAAAAATACTGTCAAAACGCACGACTTCAAAATCCACTGTTATGGCAGAGGTATCAATAGCCAATTTGCTTTTAGGGGTACAGTTTACAAGCGATGCAGCGATTAATACCGCAAAGAAAAAATGTTTTAAATATCTCATAAAAATCACCCTTTAAACAATAAATAAATTCCTATTTTTGTAGGGAACAAAACTACTAAAAGTTTCATACATGCCGACAGAAAACATCACAAATCATATTGTTAACTGGTTAAAAACCTACGTGCAAAAATCGCAATCTAAGGGTTTTGTAGTTGGTGTTTCAGGAGGGATAGACTCGGCTGTAACCTCAACACTTTGCGCTTTAACTGGGTTCCCTACTTTGTGTGTAGACATGCCAATCCACCAATCACAAAATCAGATTGATCGCGCCCACGCACATATTGAATGGTTACAGAAAAGACACCATTGGGTAAGGTTTGAAAAAGTAGCTTTATCGGATGTGTACGACGGATTAATTAAAGCTTTTCCTGTGATAGAAAACGAAGAAGACAGGCTTATGGCTTTGGTAAATACACGTGCCCGTTTACGGATGACCACTTTGTATTATTTTGCCGGATTACATAACTATTTGGTGTCAGGTACTGGTAATAAAGTAGAAGATTTTGGTGTGGGATTTTTCACAAAATATGGCGATGGTGGTGTAGATTTGAGTCCGATTGCCGATTTAACCAAAACCGAAGTTTATGCCCTTGCCAAATATTTAGGAGTTAATAAAGATATTATAGTAGCTCCTCCTACCGATGGTCTTTGGGGTGATGACCGTACAGACGAAGACCAAATTGGCGCCTCTTACCCAGAATTAGAATGGGCCATGGATATGGCCGATAAAAATCACGTTTCATCAGATTTTACAAACCGTCAAAAAGAGGTGTTTGCTATTTACACCAAACTTCACAATGCTAATAAACATAAAATGATACCTATTCCTGTTTGTGAGATCCCGAATGAATTAAAATAATTAAATAGCACGAACAAATAAGGGGCGCTACGCTAACGGAGAGATTTATAACTAATCTAATAAAAACACTCGTCGAAAATAAATATAAAACTGAACACTGATTACTGAGCACTCTTTTTAAACCACCCTATTCAACTTGTCGTAAAGCAATTGTTTTAAGCGGGTGTAATTAACAACATTTTCTAAAATTTGTATTTGAGGTTCCTCTTGAACCTCTTTTTGGAGGTCGGCAATTTTATGTTCAATTAAAATACGGCGCAAATTTAAAATGGCATCGGTTACCAATTTAGACAGAGAATCTTTTTTGCTTTTTGGGAAAATATTTTTACGGTTCCAATCACTTAAAATATACTCTTCATCATCCATTAAAACATCGGTAATAGTTTGGGAAACTTTAGCCGATTCATGTGTGATAAAAGCCTCTAAAGAAATGCTTTCGTCTTGATTTAATTGATTTATTATTTCGTAGTAAATACTTTTAAATAACGGATTTGTAAACTCAATCTCGTCTTCTTGTAATTGCAAATATATTTCTTGAGCAACTGTATTGCTTATAATTTGTTTTTCTATAACTTGGGTATCGTCGGTATTGGTAACATTTATATAATCTACAAACTCTGTCTTTTCATTGCCGTAAAGCACTAAAATTTTAATGATTTCGCGTTCTAAATTATAAAGTGTATCTATTTTAGCAGCGGCTTCTTGTTTAACAACTTTAAAAGCATTGTTTTGATCTTGTTTTAAACGTCTTAAACTTTCTGTGCCTTTTTTCTTACTGATTTGTGCCAACTCATTAAACAAAACACTTTCAGAAATAGTCATAATTCTGGCACATTCTTGCACATAAACTTCCCGCTGAATCATATCGGGAATCTTAGAAATACTGGCTACGATGTCTCGGATAAGATTTGCTTTTTTAATGGGATCGTTTTGCGCTTCTTCTAGCAAAAGTGACACTTTAAAAGAAATAAAATCTTTGGCTTGGGTGTCTAAAAAATACTTTAATTCTTCGTTTGAATTTTTACGTGCAAAACTATCGGGATCATCGCCATCAGGAAAAGTGAGGACTTTTACATTTAAGCCTTCGGCTAATATTAAATCAATTCCTCTAAACGATGCTTTTATACCTGCTGCATCGCCATCATAAAGCACTGTTATACTTTTTGTTAAGCGGCTAATAAGCCTAATTTGATCGGGGGTTAAAGCTGTTCCAGATGAAGATACCACATTCTCTATTCCGTTCTGATACAACGAGATAACATCGGTATAACCTTCAACCAAATAACAATTATCGGCTTTAGAAATGGCTTGTTTTGCATTGTAAATACCGTACAGAACTTTACTCTTATGATAAATTTCGCTTTCGGGTGAATTAAGGTATTTGGCTACATTTTTGTCGGATGTTAAAATGCGGCCACCAAAGCCCAAAACGCGGCCGCTCATACTTAAAATAGGGAAAATAACACGGCCTTTAAAACGGTCGAAAGAGCGGTTATCTCTTACAATTGTAAGCCCCGTTTTTTCTAAAAAGTCTAATTTAAAACCTTTGTCAAGAGCTGCTTTTGTGAAGGCGCTACTTTCATTAATGGCATAACCCAATCTGAACTTTTCTATAGACTCTTCTGTAAATCCCCGTTCTACAAAATAGCTCAATCCAATGGCTTTGCCTTGTGTTGATTTGGTAAGATTATCGTGAAAATAGTTGCTGGCAAATTGTGTGACCAAAAACATACTTTCGCGTGCATCGGCTTCTTCTTTTTGTTCGTCTGTTTGTTCGGTTTCTTCAATTTCTATATTGTACTTTTTGGCCAAATAACGAAGTGCCTCTGGGTAGGTATAATGCTCGTGCTCCATTAAAAATGTAACAACGTTACCGCCTTTTCCCGAACTAAAATCTTTCCAAATTTGCTTGGCTGGCGACACCATAAACGAGGGTGTTTTCTCATCAGAAAAAGGACTGAGGCCTTTAAAATTACTCCCTGCTTTTTTTAAATGTACAAATTCACCTATAACCTCATCTACTTGGGCTGTTTGAAAAATAGTATCTATGGTGGTTCTGTTAATCATTTATATTTACAAACAGATAATAAATTGCCAACAATTTATAAAGCTAAAAAAACTTCTGTTTAAGAAACAGCTTTTAGTTTTTTAAGTGTTGATTTGGTTAATTTATTTACAGCATATTTTTTATTAATGCTCAAAGTTTTTGTTTTGGTTCCTGGCATCTCAAACATGGCATCGGTTAAAATAGCTTCACATAAAGAGCGTAATCCGCGTGCGCCCAATCTGTATTCAACCGCTTCATTTACGATATATTTTAAAGCGCTTTCTTCAAATTTTAATGTAATACCATCCATTTCAAAAAGTTTTTCGTATTGTTTTGTAATGGCATTTTTAGGATCGGTTAAAATAGATCTGAGGGTAACTTCATCAAGCGGATTCATGTAAGACAATACTGGCAAACGGCCAATAATTTCAGGAATCAATCCAAAATCTTTTAAATCTTTAGGAATGATATATTGTAATAAATTGTCTTTTTCAATTTTATGATCGCTAATAGAGGCACTGTAACCAACAGCCTGCATGTTTAGGCGTTTGCTGATAATTTTATCTACGCCATCAAAGGCACCTCCTGCAATAAATAAGATGTTTTGGGTGTCTATTTCTATAAATTTTTGATCGGGATGTTTGCGGCCGCCTTTTGGTGGCACATTAACAACACTTCCTTCGAGTAATTTTAACAGGGCTTGTTGTACGCCTTCGCCAGAAACATCTCTTGTAATAGAAGGGTTGTCACTTTTACGGGCAATTTTATCAATTTCGTCAATAAAAACAATGCCTTTTTCGGCTTTTTCTTTGTTGTAATCGGCGGCTTGTAAAAGACGTGTTAAAATGGTTTCAACATCTTCGCCTACATAACCCGCTTCGGTTAAAACGGTAGCATCTACAATGGCAAATGGCACATTTAGCATCCGTGCAATGGTTCTGGCGATAAGTGTTTTTCCTGTACCCGTTTCGCCGACTAAAATAATATTGCTCTTCTCTATTTCAACATCATTTTCGGTTGTTTTTTGAAGCAGTCGTTTGTAGTGGTTATAGACCGCAACCGACATGACTTTTTTAGATTGAATTTGCCCAATAATATACTGGTCTAAGAATTCTTTTATTTCTCTGGGTTTCTTTAATATCAGTTCGGCAGCTAAGCTTTTGGTATCAGACTCATTTGTTTCTTCCAATACAATGCCATGAGCTTGTTCTATACACCTATCGCATATATGCGCATCTAAACCCGCTATCAATAAATTGGTTTCTGCTTTTTTTCTACCACAAAACGAACAGGTTAATTCTTCTTTTGCCATCTTTTTTTAATTAAGCTCTTTTTAATATTTCGTCAATCATACCATAAGTTTTGGCTTCATCGGCTTTCATCCAATAATCGCGGTCGCTGTCTTTTTCTACTTTTTTAATTGTTTGCCCAGAATGTTTGGCTATAATTTGATACAGTTCGCCTTTTAATTTTAAAATTTCGCGTGTTGTAATTTCAATATCGCTGGCTTGGCCTTGGGTACCCCCTAAAGGTTGGTGAATCATAATTCTAGAATGTGGTAAAGCAGAGCGTTTTCCTTTTTGTCCGGCACACATCAAAACAGCGGCCATTGAAGCAGCCATACCTGTACAAATAGTGGCCACATTGGGTTTTATAAACTGCATGGTATCGTACATACCTAATCCAGCATATACGCCCCCACCAGGTGAATTTATGTAAATAGAAATATCTTTAGAAGCGTCAACACTTTCTAAAAATAACAATTGTGCTTGTATAATATTGGCTACATGGTCGTCAATAGCGGTTCCTAAAAATATAATTCTATCCATCATTAAACGCGAAAACACATCCATTTGTGCAACGTTTAACTGACGCTCTTCTATAATATATGGGGTAACACTACTTACTAAATTATCGTAATGTAAACTATTTATGCCTTGTTGTTTTATTGCGTATTTTTTAAATTCTTTGCCGTAATTCATGCCTTAAAAATTAAGTGGGTTTAAGCGGTAAATATAAGAACATTTTATTAATTGATGCTACCAATAGTTTTATGAAAAGGTCTTGTTTTAAACTCCTCTTAAAGCATTTAGGTATTTTTTTGTCTTTACGATAAAAAGGTATAGATGGTAAATGAAACGAGATAGGCAATACCTGTCATAAAAAAGAGTTGAAGAATGGGCCACTTCCAAGAATTGGTTTCGCGTTTTACAACAGCCAAAGTACTCATACATTGCATGGCAAAAACATAGTACAAAAGCAATGACATACCAGTTGGGAAATCGAATAATGGTTTTCCTGTATCTTGGTTTATTTCCTTTTTCATACGCTCTCTTATGGTCTCTGTATCGCCTTCATTTTCTACGCTGTATATGGTCGCTAAGGTTCCTACAAATACTTCTCTTGCAGCAAATGAACTTATAAGGGCAATGCCTATTTTCCAATCGTAACCCAAAGGTTTTATAATAGGTTCGATGGCTTTTCCCATATAACCAATATATGAATGCTCTAATTTATACGAACCTACTTTTTGATTAAAATCTGGACTTGTTGTATTTAATTCAGGGTTGTCTTGTGTTACAATTTGTTCGGCATCTTTAAATTTTGAAGGCCCATTTGAAGCTAGAAACCACAACACAATTGACAATGCTAAAATTATTTTTCCAGCGCCAAAAATAAAGGCTTTTGTTTTTTCGATTACAGTGTAAGCTACATTTTTAGGTGATGGCAATTTGTAATTGGGCATCTCGACAATAAAGAAAGCTCTTTTTTTAATTTTTAAAGTTTTATCTAATATAAAAGCAGAAATAATTGCCGTTAAAAATCCTATTAAATATAACAACATCAATACTGTAGCCTGTAAACTCAAAATACCAAACAGACGTTCATTCGGGATAATAAGTGAGATAATAATTGCATAAATAGGCAATCTGGCTGAACAGGTAATAAAAGGCGTTACCAAAATGGTTATAAGCCGTTCTTTCCAACTGCTTATATTTCGGGCGGCCATAATAGCTGGAATGGCACAAGCAGTACCAGACATTAACGGAACCACACTTTTACCGTTCAAACCAAACAAGCGCATAATTTTATCCATCAAAAACACAACACGACTCATATAGCCTGTTTCTTCTAAAACGGCAATAAATAAAAATAATATGGCTATCTGAGGTATAAAAATGGCAATACCACCTAAACCTGGAATGATACCATGAACTATTAAATTGGTTAAAACACCCGGAGGCAATTGCATTTCAGTCCAATTACTGAGTTGTAAAAATAAGTTGTCAATAAAATTCATTGGCCCAATAGCCCAATCAAAAATAGATTCGAAAATGAGAAAAAGGACTAAAAAAAAGATGACATACCCAAAAACACGGTGCATAAGTACTTTGTCTAGTTTGGCACGTAAATCGCTGCCTTTTAAACGGTCTACTTTATAATCTTTTTTTAAAATATTATTAATTTTTTGATATCTTAAGATAGTCTCTTTATGCTGCAGGTGTTTGACTTTGTTGTGGCAATTTAAAAATTCCTGTGCAGCCTCTTTTTCTATAATGCTTAAATTTTTTAAATTGTGGAACTGTGTAATTGTGAGCCAAGCTTGGTATAAAGATTTGTTAGGAAATGTTTCTTTAAGAGCGCCAAAAAATTCTTTGTCAATTTTTATTGACAAGCCATCTAGGGCTTGGGTACTTATTTTTTTATAATTTAATATGTGTTTTTTAAGAGTGTCTATGCCTTGATTTTTTCGGGCGCTTATTAGTAAAACTTCGGTATCTAAATCTGTTTTAAGGGCTTCTATATCTATAGAAATCCCTTTTCTTTTCATCTGATCGGCCATGTTTATGGCTAAAATGATGGGTATTTCTAAATCTTTTAACTGTGAGAAAAGTAATAAATTTCGTTTTAAATTCTCTACATCAGCAACCATAACAACCACATCTGGAGCCTCATTCTTTGCTGGGTGGAATAATGTTTCGAGAACAATATTTTCGTCTAAAGTAGTGGGATTGATACTATACGTTCCTGGCAAATCGATTATAGAAGCAGAAGTTGTTGCATTGAGTTTAAAAAAACCTTCTTTTCTATCTACAGTAATACCTGGATAATTGCCAACATTTTGCTTTAACCCCGTTAATTGATTAAACAAAGACGTTTTGCCTGTATTAGGATTTCCGACTAAGGCAATTTTAATAATCTTTGCATTACTCATCCCAATTGGTTATAACTTAGTAATTTGAATTTTGGCAGCCACATCTCTTCGTATGGCCAAATGACTTCCGTTAACTCTAATATAAAGTGGGTCATTAAACGGAGCAACTTGTATGAGTTCTATCTCTTTACCTGGCAAGCAACCCATTTCGAGTAAGTTTAGAGGAATACTCTCGATGGCTATTTGTTCAATACGCCCACGCTCTCCTACTTTTAATTTGGCTACCGTTGTTTTCAACTTTATTAAGATTGATTATAAATAAGGGCAAATATACTCATTTTAAAATGCTTTAAACCATGATTTATATCACTGTTTTTTGTACTCTTTTTTTAAAATTCTTATGTCTTCAATAAGTTGATTCACCTGCTTTTTATCTGTACCGTCATAAAAACCTCTGATTCGTTGTTGCTTGTCAACAAGTACAAATTGTTCTGTATGAATAAAATCTTGTTTTCCGCCATCGCCTTTATCTAAAGCTGCCAAAAATGATTGTCTTGCCAATTTATATATATCTTTTTTATTTCCTGTTACCAAATGCCATTTAGTATCTATTACGCCATTTTTTAAGGCATACTCTTTTAGAACAGAAATACTGTCTATACTTGGTGTTACCGAAAATGACAAAAACATAATCTCATCATCTGTTTTATAAGCATCTTGAACCTGTGTCATATAATTGGTCATAATTGGACAAATAGACTCGCAACGGGTAAAAAAGAAATCGGCCACATAAATTTTATTCTTATAAGTAAGGGCTGAAATACTGTCGCCATTCTGATCAATCATATTAAAGGACTTTATTTTATGCCTGTTTCTAACGAGCCTTACAGATGGGTCTACCAATCTTGGATTGACATCAATTGGGTTAATTATCGGTAATTTTACTTTTGGTGTTTGTATTTTATAAAACACAAAGATAGACACAGCTGAAAAAACAAACATAAAAATCAACACTGGGAGTGATTTTTTAAAAAACTTAAGAAATTCCATTTTAAACGATTTGGTCGACAAATTTACAACTATAAGTCTCTATGCCTTCAATATTTAATAAAACTTAATATTTAACAAATTATTGACTTTTATAAGGTCTCAAAATCTATTGAGAAAACTGTACATTTGCACTTCATCTTTAAAGATATAGAAAATACCACATGGAATTATTTATAAAAATATCTCAATTTATACTAAGCCTTTCTTTGTTAATTGTTTTACACGAATTTGGGCATTATCTGCCTGCAAAATTATTTAAAATTCGTGTGGAAAAATTCTACTTGTTTTTTGACGCTTGGGGTAAAAAACTTTTTAGCTTTAAAAAAGGCGGTACCGAATACGGTATAGGTTGGCTTCCGCTAGGTGGCTATGTAAAAATATCAGGAATGATAGACGAAAGCATGGACAAAGAGCAGATGAAAAAACCACCACAACCATGGGAGTTTAGATCTAAACCAGCGTGGCAACGTTTAATTATTATGTTGGGAGGCGTTACGGTAAACTTTATTTTGGCTATAGCCATTTATATTGGTATGGCTTATGCTTATGGCGACAAATTTTTACCTAATGAAAATCTAAAAGATGGCGTTATGATAACCGATTCTATTGGCTACAAACTAGGTCTTAAAGACGGCGATAAAATTTTGCGTGTAGATGCTGAGCGTATTAAAAACTTTTCGGACATCCAATTAAAAATTTTATTTGGTAAAACTGTTACTATAGATCGTCAAGGCACTGTAACAACTCTAGATATACCTAACAATTTTATTTCTCAAATTATTGATGCCGATCAAAAGCATTTTATCGGATTGAGGTATCCATTTGTTATAGGATCTATTTCTAAAACTTCATTAAATCTTGACAGCGGATTACAACTTAAAGATCAAATTATAGCCATTAATGGCACACCCATAAGTTATTTTGATGAAGCTTCTCCCATTTTACAGAAATTAAAAGGGCAGAAAATTACCGTATCTGTTAAACGAAACGGACAAACCAAATCGCTTAATTTGATTATAAACGATAAAGGCAAAATTGGCGTGGGTTTATACCCGTTTAGTTTTGCTGATTTAGAAAAACTTAACCTCTATGATTTTAAAACAAAAGAGTATTCTTTAGCACAATCCTTCCCTGCAGGGCTCCATAAATCTAAAGATAAAATGATGGACTATGTAAAGCAACTAAAAGCTATTTTTAATCCAAGTACAGGCGCTTACAAAGGTGTTGGTGGTTTTATTGCCATTGGCAGTATATTCCCATCTGAATGGAATTGGCAAGCCTTTTGGAGTATTACAGCCTTTTTATCGCTCATTCTCGGGGTTATGAATTTGTTGCCTATTCCTGCTTTAGATGGGGGGCATGTTATGTTTACCTTATTCGAAATGATAACACGTAAAAAACCCAGCGATAAATTTTTAGAATACGCCCAAATAGTAGGATTTGTAATTTTAATTGCACTTTTATTGTTTGCCAATGGCAATGATATTTATAAGCTTTTTAGGTAGATAAATACCGTAAATATCCTATTTATTACCCTGAAATATTTGTAAGTTTTCGTGTAGAAAACCGACTGTTTGCATGACTTAAATCTCAATTATAGAGAAATTTATTTTATGCGACAATTACCAGCTCTAATTTTTACATTACTGCTTTTTTCGGCTACTTATGCCCAAAGCTTGCCCTACATATCATTAAAGACTCTTGAAAATAAGGGGTTTCAAATAAAATTACTCGAAAAAGAGCCCCTTGTTATAATAAGTTTTTGGGCTACTTGGTGTTCTAACTGCATTTATGAATTAGACGAAATAAAAGAACTTTATAGTGATTGGCAAAAGCAAACTGGCGTTAAAATTATAGCTGTTTCTATAGATGATTATAGAACAATTTCAAGAGTTAAACCATTTGTAAAAAGCCATCAATGGCCCTATAAAATTTTATTAGACACCAACCAGAAGCTTAAAAGGGCCTTAAATATTTCAAACATTCCCGAAATTATCATATTAAAAAAAGGTAAAATAGTTTACCAACACTCTGGTTACACCCCTGGTAATGAAGATGCTATTTTTGATATTTTAATCCAAAATATTCAATAATCAAACCCGTATCATGAAATATTTTATAACTGCTTTTTTTATATGTTCATCTATATTGGGTATTGCACAAGACAAATCCTTTTTAAATATTGGATTTGAAACCAACTCGCAATGGTATGTAAACGATAATCGCACAGGTAAATTTACAGCGGGAAATGCTCTTAGATCAAATTCATATTTAAATGTCAATTACAATTATGATCATTTTACAATGCAAGTACAATTTGAATCTTATGCCCCCCAAGCACTGCTCAACTTTTCGCCAAATTTTACCAGTTCTTTAAACATCGCTACCTTTTCTGTAAACTATGAGACCGACAAGTTTAATAGCACTTTAGGCTATTTTTACGAACAATTTGCCAGTGGGCTAATTTTTAGAGCTTATGAAGACCGCCAATTAGGTATTAACAATGCTATTTTTGGGGGCTTACTGCATTATAAGCCTACATCCTTTTTAAGCTTAAAAGGATTTTATGGCAAACAACGCAAAGGTTTTGATTTATCAAAAGGGCACATTTACGGTATCAATTCAATTGTGTCGATTTCAGAAATTCTTAAATTAAAAAACTCTGCCCTCAGTTATGAATTTAGTTATGTGGCACGCTACCAAAACAGTGTAAAAACGAATCCTAAGTTTAATAAAACTACGGGTGCTTTTTCCAATGCCTTCCATTTTAATAAAAATACATTTTACAGCAACATAGAATATGTTTACAAGAAAAAAGACGCCTTGGTAAAATTTGAAAATGTATTCGATAACCGTTTATTTGATGGAAATGCCTTATTATTTAATACCGGTTTTACTTACAAAAATTTTAGTGTAGATGCCACTTTTAGACGCCTAGAAAACATGACTTTTTATCTCAATAGGAATGTTAATCAAAATATTTTTAATGACCAACGAGTCAATTACTTACCAAGTTTAACCAAGCAGCAAGATTTTAGTTTGGCCAATATATATGTCTATCAATCGCAACCCCAATTGGCATTTAGTCCCTCTGGAAAATCTGGCGAAATTGGTTATCAAATAGATGCTTTTTATAAATTTAAACGCGGTACTACATTAGGAGGTAAATACGGCACCCAATTGGCTCTAAATTATGCTATATGGTACGGTTTAGATGCTATTTATGATTTAGACAACAGAACTTATACCAGTAAATACTTGAGTTTTGGTGCTAAATATTTCAGCGATTTAAATCTTGAAATTCGGAAAAAGTGGTCTAAAAAATTAACCACACTAAGCACATTTATGGTTATTTATTACAACAAAGAATTACTTGAAGACAATTTTGATCAGATAAATGCTTGGCTTTTTTTAAGTGAAACCTCCTATAAATTAACAAATCTAACCAGTATTCGCGTAAAAATAGAACACTTACAAACACCTAATGATTCTAAAAATTGGTGGTCGGCGTCATCAGAAGTTTACTATAAAGACATATCATTTTATGTGTCAGATTTATATAACTATGGCAATACTAATGATGCTGAGAAAATTCATTATTATAATTTTGGAGGTAGCTATTCTAAAAATAAAAGTCGCTTAGCATTAAATTACGGGCGTCAGCGTGGGGGCTTATTATGTGTTGGTGGCGTTTGTAGATTTGTACCCAGAACTACTGGATATTCTCTAAATTTTAGCACAACTTTTTAATCGAAAAGAATTCCTCGATGCTCTGCATCGAGGTTTCCGTTGAAATTGTCATTCTCGCGAAAGCGGGAATCTAAGTAAGAAATATTGATTTTTGACCTAAAGGTCAAAATAAAACTAGCGAAATGCCTCGTATGCTTTGCGTCGAGGATAGTTAGTTTTAAAATATTTCTTTACTTAAAAAAGCCTTGTTTGAAATTTCAAAACAAGGCTTTTTTTTTGAATACTATTTTAGTCAACCAAAATAATCACTTTATTGTCATTCATTTCAATGGTACCACTTTCAATGGCCAACCATTTCCCATTGTCTTTACCCTCAGTAAATCTATCTTGATATTCATCATCAATAGAAATTTCACCATAAATTTTAATAGTCCCTTTCATTAAGGAAGACACTACAGGCGCATGATTGTTTAACATTTGAAATTCACCTTCAATACCAGGCACCAAAACAGAATCTACATCTGATTTGCACAAAGTGGCTTCGGGTGTTACAATTTCTAAGAACATACTTTCTATAGTTTTAAGTTAAGCTACTTCGGCCAACATTTTTTCGCCAGCGTCAATAGCATCTTGGATTGAGCCTCTTAAGTTAAACGCGGCTTCTGGGTATTTATCTAATTCGCCATCCATAATCATATTAAAGCCTTTAATTGTGTCTTTAATATCGACTAAAACACCTGGAATACCTGTAAATTGTTCGGCAACATGGAATGGTTGTGATAAGAAACGTTGTACCCGACGGGCGCGATGCACTATTAATTTATCTTCTTCACTTAATTCATCCATACCCAAAATAGCAATAATATCTTGAAGTTCTTTATATTTTTGAAGTGTTTCTTTTACGCGTTGTGCAGTATCGTAATGCTCATCGCCTAAGATTTCGCGTGTCAAAATACGCGAAGTAGAATCTAACGGGTCAACTGCTGGATAAATACCCAACTCGGCAATTTTTCTCGACAATACAGTTGTGGCATCTAAATGCGCAAAAGTTGTTGCAGGTGCTGGATCTGTTAAATCATCTGCAGGCACATATACGGCTTGAACCGATGTAATTGATCCTGTTTTTGTTGATGTGATACGCTCTTGCATAGTCCCCATTTCTGTAGCTAAAGTTGGCTGATACCCCACTGCTGAGGGCATGCGACCTAATAATGCCGACACCTCTGAACCAGCTTGTGTAAATCTAAAGATATTGTCAATAAAGAATAAGATGTCTTTACCCTGACCGTCGCCAGCACCATCTCTAAAATATTCTGCAATGGCTAAACCAGATAAAGCCACACGAGCGCGTGCTCCTGGAGGTTCATTCATTTGACCAAAGACAAAAGTAAGTTTTGATTCTTTTAAAAGTTTCATATCTACTTTTTCAAGATCCCAACCGCCTTCCTCCATAGACTTGTCAAATTCTTCGCCGTATTTTATAATACCCGACTCTAACATCTCTCGTAGTAAATCATTTCCTTCACGCGTGCGTTCTCCCACACCTGCAAATACAGACAAACCACCATGGCCTTTTGCGATATTGTTAATCAGTTCTTGAATCAATACTGTTTTACCAACACCAGCACCACCAAATAGGCCAATTTTACCTCCTTTTGAATAAGGCTCAATTAAATCGATTACTTTAATACCTGTAAAAAGTACTTCAGTAGCTGTTGATAAATCTTCAAATTTTGGCGCATCTCTATGAATTGGCAAACCATTAATACCGTCTTTTGGCAAGGCTTCTAAACCATCAATAGGATCTCCTGTAACATTAAACAAACGGCCATAAATATCATTTCCTACTGGCATTTTAATCGGATTACCTGTAGCACGAACTTCTTGTCCGCGTTGCAAACCATCGGTAGAATCCATGGCAATACAACGCACAGTATCTTCTCCTATATGCTGTTCAACTTCTAACACCAAAGTAGAACCGTCTTTTTTGGTTATTTCTAAGGAGTCGTAAATTCTTGGTAATTCGGCTTCTGATGAAAATTCTACATCTAAAACAGGGCCGATAATTTGGGCAACTTTTCCTGTAACTTTAGTCATTACTTTTATGGTTTTTTACTTAGCGTTACGCCTTTATTTATTTATAAATTTGAAGTTGCAAAAATAAGCCTTTTTTTTAGAAATAAAAACAGGTTTATCAATAATTTATATTATTACGAATAAAGCATTTACTTCAAAAAAAAACGCCCCGCAATGCGGGGCGTTTTTAAAACTATTAAGTTATAAATTAACTGTGTTTTTTATTGGTTTATTACCCAAGAAACATAGAATTGTGATCCTATATTACCTGTACCTACAGCACTTTGATACTCTTTACCGCCTAAATTAGATCCGCCAATTTTAAAGACAGATTTCATTTTAGGTATAGAATAATTAATTTGCGCATCAATTACAGTTCTTGATGGCATCATGGCATTGGCTATAGAGGCTTGCCACAAATACTTATCGCTCCATCTTGCATTGATGTTAAAGCCAACTCTTTCAAATAGATTTGTGCTTCCAAATGAAACTTTTAATTTGTGTTGTGGTGTATTAAACCCTGCTTTAAAATCGGCATCTGATGCTTGATTAAAATTAAATTGTGCATAGGTATAATTAAATCCTAAATTAAATTTATCATTAAATTTTGTATCCAATCCGATGTTCAATCCGTAAGAAGAAATATCTGCAGTAGAATTTGTATAGGTTTGGAAAACAGTGTAGTTTCCTGTTGCTATATCAATAACTCCTGATAAATCGCTAGTGCTACCTGAATTAGGTGTCACAACTGTTCTGTTACTTATAAAGCCTTTATAACTGTTATAATAGGCATTAATATCAAGCGAAACAGCTCCTACTGAACCTCTGTAACCAATATCATACGCTGTTACTTCCTCTGGTTTAACCAATGGGGTAACTGTAGATACCAATTTTGAAGGATCTCCACTGGCTGCAAAAGCAAACAATGAACTTAAGGTATAAGAATCATTATAAACATCTCTTCCTGTTAAAGCAGTACCTGGTAATCTTCTGTCGAGGTTGTTTGGTGAAGAACCTACTAAAATAGCGCGTCCCACATTAAACCCTATAAATAAAGCTTGGGTATCTGGGTTTCTAAAACCTGTTTGATAAGAAGCTCTAAAATTGTGTTGTTTGTGATCTCCTGCAGAATAGACTATTGATGCTCTTGGAGACACATTGCCATTAAAATATTCATTTTTATCATAACGTAAAGAAGCGGTTAATTTTAATCTGTCATCAGAAAACTTTTTACTGGCTTGCATATAGGCTCCATATTCTTTATAATCAATAGAACCATCGTAATCTGTAAAAATTGTGCCTCCTGAGTTTAATGAATATTGTCTGTAAGATCCGCCTACTTGCAAATCAACTTCGTCATTTAAAAGTCTTGAGAAATTATAATTACCCTCACCTACATACATTTTGGTATCATCTAAAAATTTTGATCCTGTTGAAATATCGGGATCAGATGTAACTTTATTAAAAAGGGTTTTAAATGCAGCCGTTCCTGGTTGTGGTGTTAGCGTTGCATCAGCATATTGTCTTGCACCCGCGTGAGCTACCTCTGAAGGGGCTCCAGCCAATACGCCTTGTAAATAAGCACCTACATAAGTTCCAAACCATGTACTGGCACCCACTTTATTCATATTGATACCTGTAAAACGCATGTCATAAGAATCTCCTGCCGTTTCTGATGTAGAATAACCTCTTATAAAGAAATCATCATCTTTAATTTCTAATTTGTGTTGTTGCATCAAAAAGTTTTTCAACTGATATCTGTTAGCACCTTGATATATGGTGTTACCAAAACCTATTCTTGAATTCCAAACAATTTCTAAATCATTGGCAAAAGGTCTAAAATTTAATGAGACATCGAATTTGGCACTTTTGGCTACATAGTCTGTCAAATCTTGCTCTTTATATCCTGTACGGCCAACAACATCAGATGGTATAAATGCACTTACCCCTGGAGGTAGCAATCCACCTGCTTCCATTGCCAAAGCAACATTATGAATATCTGTAGCTACTTCGTCACCATAAATATTTAAGGCGTCATGTGCGTAACTAGATCCAAAAGGAAGGATAGCATCCGCTTCGCCTATAGGTGTTGAGGTATCATCATACTGATTTAAATCTGTGGCATACCACTCTGTTCCTGTCATATAAGAAAATGATGTTTTTGCCGCAAATTTTTCGCTAAACGCAGTGGCAGCACGAAAACCTACATCATAAAAATCATTATTCCCAGCCGCATTTTGAACAGTTATTCCTGTTCTAAAATAAGAACTGACACCTTGATTTTCAAACGGATTTTTACTTGTCATAAATAAAATACCATTAAAGGCATTGGCACCATACAATGCAGATGAAGCTCCAGGCAGTAATTCAATACTATTAACATCTAGTTCATTAATACCTAATAAATTACCCATAACGAAGTTTAATGCTGGTGAGGCATTGTCCATACCGTCTACCAATTGCACAAATCGTGTGTTTGCAAAAGTTGCAAAACCACGTGTATTAACTGATTTAAAGGTTAAACTACTGGTATTTAAATCAACACCTTTTAAATTTTCTAAACCAGAATAAAAATCGGGTGCTGTAGATTTTTTAATATCTCTTATATCCATACGCTCTATGGTTACAGGAGACTCCCTAATACTCTCAGGTGTTCTAGAAGCAGACACAACGATTTCATCTAATCGGTTGCTTTCTTCTTTTAAAGAAACATCTAAATTCATGTTGTTTTGGGTAACTTCAAAAGATTGTGTTGCGTAACCAATATAAGACACTTCTATCTTAAATGGTGTGGCTTGACTAACCCCAAGGGTAAATTTGCCATCAAAATCTGTGGTGGTACCTAAGGATTTACCCGCTACTTTAATACTTACTCCAGGTAAAGTTTCTCCAGACTTTGCGTCTTTTACTGTACCAGTAACTGTTGTCTGTGCAAATAGGGAAGTCCCTAAAAAAAGCACAAAAACAATGCTAAATAACTTTTTCATAATTGTTTTATATTGATTATTTATGTTAAAACTAGTGCAAAATACAATTTTTTTTTAATTTTTGTTAAAATCTTCTTAAAAAAGAAGCTTTACTTTCTCAATGAGAAAAAATTAAAATATCCCAATCCTATATATGCTAATTCAGGATTATTTTTTTAATGAGGAGTTGGTTTCCTTTAATTATCTTAATAAAAAGCACCCCTTTTTGAAGTCCTTTAAGATTTAAAATTTCATTAAATATAACATTAGAATTGTAATTAAAATGTTTGATATCTCTACCCAAAGTATCAAATATTTGAACAGATATTTTATCGGCATTAAGATTTGGCATGCTAATATTTAGCAACCCATTACTGGGATTTGGCCACATCCTAAAATTTTCAATATTTGTATTTTTAACGGCCAATGGCACGCCAATCACGCTACATACCTCAACATTCCAACTTATTATTGAACCGATATCATTAGCCCCTTGATCTTCTGCAAAAAGCACCCAATTGCCTTGGGCATTATCACCATTAAAAACAGAAAGTGTTTCTGCTGGTTTTGTTATTCCAGAATAGCCTGGAGCCGACACATTGCAAACAGCATTAGTACCGCTGTCATCAAAAACAACATTCATATTTGGAGGCGCACAAAAAGCAGAAGCCAATAACTGAACTGTTTTATTGGCTGGACTCGTAACATTTAATTTAACATCTCCTATCCATGCATGGGTTATATTAACCCCAATATTTATATCGGTTATCACAACATTATCGGGAATACTTAGAGTAGAAGATGCGCCAATTGTGCTATTATCGGGTATAGCAATAGGGGTTCCTGAATAAGAAGTGGTATTACAAACCTGTTGGTAAGTAACAAAAACCGAAGTTGACGAAAAATTACCTGTTCCACAAGGGTTTACAGATCTAACCCGCCAATAGTAAGCTGTGGCTTCAATTAAATTACTTAAAGTATAATTTGTGCTCCCTGTATTTATTGAGGATATTATCGTGCTAAAATTCATATCGGTCGCAACTTGCAAGTCATAGGTTTTGGCATTGCTCTCGCTTGCCCAAGTTAGCATAGGGTTTACGCTTACACCAATACTTCCATTACTTGGCGTTAGTAAAGTTTGTGTGTTAAAACTGCTACTGTAAACTTGTAAGTTTGTATTGACCGTTCTGGTAAGCGAAGGCGACAAAGCTTGTATTGTAATGGTATTACTTCCTAAAACGGCATCGGTTATACCCGACAAAGTCACCTGTATATTTGTACCATTAACTGAGGTACTTATCGGATTAAAATTGGCATTTACACCACTTGGCAAGTTTAAAGCTGAAAATGTGGTTGTTTCAGAAAATCCAGCAAAAGAATTGAAGGTGTAATTAATTACAATATTGCTACCAGAACAAGCATCGGTTGAATTTTTTTGTGGCAACAATGCAAAACCAGCTTCTTGAATGGCAAAATCTGATGTATTAACATTAAAAAACGCATTGTTTACACCTGCAACCATTATGCGGGCAGTAGCAGTAGGGTTGTTAGGTATGAGCACATCAACACTGCCATTGTTTTGAACATTTGAAGCCAAAGTAATGGGATAAGTTTGCCCGCCATCTGTAGACAATAATATATCAACATGGGTGCAATTTACAGGAGCCAAATTTGTATTGGCCACATTCCAATTAATACTTTGTGTAGAACCCACATCGTAAGTTACAGCTGTGCTTTGAGAAGTTACTACAAACGGTCCCGAAGTGCCATCCACGGTAACGCGTTTGGCATCTCTTGCTGTTTGCCCACCACCACTTACATTATCCCTTACGGTGATGTCAAAATTTAAAGTTCTTGCAACACTGGGAACAACTTCCCAAGCATTGGCCGTTTGACCCGATAAAACTGTATTTATATCAGGAAAATAACGTGTTGCTGATATGGTTGGCGATACCGATCTAAATACAGCACCCCCTGTAGCTGTGGCAACAGGCGGAATTGTTGTAACCTGAGTGTCCGTTTGTTCCCAAGCATAAGTTAGCGTGTTATTATCGGCATCAGAAGCCACAGCTGTCAATTTAAAAGGTGTTGATTTTGGAATAATAACATCGCTACCAGCATTAACCAAAGGTGCATTAAGATTGTTAACCAATGAAGACTGAACGGCACAAGTACCTAACCCAACAAAAATATTGCTATACATCTGTTGTATACTCACGCTGTGAAAATAAGCATCGCTGTGATTTTGAACATTCTGAGGAAAACAAATACCCGCATAGGCCATAATAGTGCTGCCACTGCCTGGTTCTACGGCCGTAGAATTTGTACGGTTACCTCCCCCGCAACTTCCCGCATCTCCATTAAAAGTATGGGTTGCGCCAAACTGATGCCCCATTTCGTGGGCTACAAAATCTATATCAAAAGCGTCGCCCACAGGATTGGTTTGTCCCGTAACACCCTGTGCTTTAGAAGACGTACAAGGTGAATTTAATACGGCTACGCCACCACCACCTGTACTAAATACATGGCCAATATCGTAATTAGCAGTCCCTATTATATTATCAATATTGGTTTGGTTTTCGCCTAACATGGCACTTCCATCGCTATTTGTATAAGGATCTACAAAACTATTTAGATAAATGAGTTGGTCATTATTAGCCACTAAAACCATTGTTAGTGCCACATCATTTTCAAAAATACCATTAACACGTGTCATGGTTGTTGTAATGGCTGCCATAACAGCGGCCTTTTTTTGTGCATTGGTAGCTAAGCTCAAACCTGCTTGATTAACATGATATTGTGAATACTGATGTGTGGTTGCCAATGCCAACCTAAAAGTACGCAACTTGGCATCATTGGCATTAAAAATTTTAAAAACTGTTGGCGGTATGTTTAAACCTTTGGTTTCTTTTGTTAAACAGACAAATCCTTGTTCTTTTTTTGGTAAATCTAATCTGCGATACACCATATACTGAGACCTGTCTTTATTAATAGGGTCTATATATTCTACCTTTTTCCCTGCTTTAAAAATCATGGCATAAACACCCAACTGGTTTACGCTAAAGCGGATACTTAAACTTTTGTCGCTAAGGCTTCTGCCCATATAAGATTTATTGTTTGGGAATTTTTTAGCCAGTTCTGATGCCATAACAGGTGCTTCAAGAATAGCAAACTTTATTAACTTACCTGAAGCGTCTGGAAAGGTAACAATGGTTTTAGACTTGCTAAATTTCGATTTCCGCAAAGGCGCATTTAACAAATCTTTTTTAAGCTTATTTATATCTAACTTATAATTTTTATAGTGTTTTGGAGAAGTGGTGCGTTGTAAAATTTTAGAGGACTCTGTGTGTACATCAGATATTGCCCATACACCTTTGGTTTGTGAAAATACATGTTGCACAGAAAAAAAGAAAATAGAAAATAATATAATTCTTATAAGGTTCTTCATTAATTCATTTATTTTTGACAAATCTAATTAATTTTTTATTGACCTCTTTTATGCGTTCCGTAATCTTTAAAATTGTATTTATTATATGTTTTATACTCAATTCTTCTTGCGTCACAAACAAACCTGTTGTCTCTAAAATTACAACTGAGAAGTTACCCAACTCAAAAGATAATAACATAACTCTAACGCTTACGCCACACTCAGAATTATCTGTAAAACAGGAAGCTGATGGCGTAAATTACATCACTCAAAAAAAAGGACTAAACCTCGTTCTCAAATTCGAGTCGGTTAAAAAAACACCTAAAAATGTTGCCGATGCTGGCTATCGTGAAGTTTTATTTATTGAAATACCCAATCAAAAACAGCATCTAAATCTAAGCACTTTAAAGAACTCCCCAATAAATATTTGGTTTGCACGCTTTTGTTTTTGCCGCGATTATATTGGTTTCCACAAGATAGATAAGGGACAACTTTCTGTTAATTTATCAGCCCATACACTAAAAATAAAAGCGCATATTGCGCTCAATAATCTGCCACAAGTTCTTAATTTTATTGATCAAAAAATACAACTTAAGCCATAGATTTTGAAAATATTCCACTCTTACAAAGCATTTAAATCAAACAAAAAAGGTTCTGCAGTAACCATTGGTACTTTTGACGGCTTACATATGGGTCATAAAAAAATACTAACCCAGTTAAAAGCGCACAGCAAACAGCACAATTTAGACGCTGTGGTCTTTACCCTATTTCCGCATCCGCGAATGGTTTTACAGGATAACGACACTCTAAAGTTACTCAACACAATTGACGAACGCATTGCCCTATTTGAAGAATTTGGAATTAATTGCTTGGTAATTGAAGCTTTTTCAAAAGACTTTTCGCGTTTAAGCGCTTTAGACTTTGTACGTAACATTTTAGTAAATCATCTAAATACAAAATTATTAATTGTAGGTTACGACCATCAATTTGGCAGAAATCGTGAAGGTGATTTTGACCAATTAAAAGAATACAGCGAATTATACAACTATGAAATTGTACAAATTGCCCAACAAGATATTGAAGATGTTGCGGTGAGCTCAACAAAGATAAGAGCGGCACTTGCCAATGGTAATATTACCACTGCTAACAAATATCTCGGTTATCATTATATGCTCTCTGGAAAAGTAATAAAAGGACAAGGATTGGGCAAGACACTTGATTTTCCTACGGTAAATCTGCATATTGAAGAATCCTATAAACTCATTCCAAAAACAGGTGTTTATGTGATAAAAACAGCTGTAAAGGGCAAAACCCTTTACGGCATTATGAACATCGGATTTCGCCCAACTGTAAATGGAAAAAACCAAACAATTGAAACCTATTTACTCGATTTTAAAGGCGATTTATACGGCAAGAAATTAAAAATTTACCTCTTATACCGCCTACGCGATGAACTAAAATTCGCTTCTTTACAAGAACTCAAAATTCAAATAAAATCAGATGCTTTGGCCGCTAGAAAATATATCGATTCAATCCCTAAAAATTAACTTTATAATTGTTTAAATTTGCTCCTTTAAATCAAACAACAGCATAATGTTACAAGTAGCTTTTATCAGAGATAACAAAACCAAAGTGTTACAAGGCTTGGCCAAACGCAATTTTAAAAATGCCGCGACTGTAATTGAAAATGTGCTTTCGTCAGATGCATTAAGACGCCGTACCCAAGCACAATTAGACAGCACCTTAGCCGATATAAACACCTTTTCTAAAGAAATTGGTGCTTTGTACAAATCTGGCGAATCTCAAAAAGCCACACTTTTAAAAGAAAAAACAAGTCAGTTAAAGACAGCCTCAAAAGACCTGTCAGAACAATTAAACAAAGTGACTCTTGAATTACAAGAACTGCTATATCAAATACCAAATATCCCCAACGAATTGGTGCCCGCAGGCACTTCAGAAACCGACAATTTATGTGTTTTAGAGCAAGGTGAAATTCCTATTTTACACAAAAATGCGGTTCCTCATTGGGATCTGGCCAAAAAATACGACATTATAGATTTTGACTTAGGCAATAAAATAACAGGGGCTGGTTTTCCTGTTTATAAAGGCAAAGGCGCCAAATTACAACGGGCCTTAATCAGTTATTTTTTAGATAAAAATACCGCTGCTGGATACACAGAATACCAACCGCCGTATTTGGTAAATGCCGAATCGGGTTTTGGCACAGGGCAGTTGCCTGACAAAGAAGGGCAAATGTATCACGATGCCAAAGACGATTTGTATTTAATACCTACAGCCGAAGTACCTGTTACCAATTTTTTTAGAGATGTCATTTTAAATGAGTCTGATTTTCCTGTTATGTGCACAGCTTACACACCTTGTTTTAGACGCGAAGCAGGTTCGTATGGCGCGCATGTAAGAGGGTTAAATCGCTTGCATCAATTTGATAAAGTTGAGATTGTGCGTTTAGAAAAACCCGAAAATTCTTACCCGGCACTCGACACTATGGTTGCACATATCAAATCTATTTTAAACGAATTGAAATTACCTTATCGGATTTTACGCTTATGCGGAGGCGATTTGGGATTTACATCGGCCATAACTTACGATTTTGAAATTTATTCTACCGCCCAAAAGCGTTGGTTAGAAATAAGTTCGGTTTCTAATTTCGAAACTTTTCAGGCCAATCGTTTAAAATTGCGCTATAAAAATGCAGCAGGAAAAACACAATTGGCTCATACGCTTAACGGAAGTTCGTTAGCTTTACCACGTGTGTTGGCGGGAATATTGGAAAATCATCAAACCGAAGATGGCATCGTTATTCCCGAAGTATTACAAAGCTATACTGGATTTTCAAAAATAGATTAGTTGGCTATAGCCAATTTCAACAAGCGTTTTTGTTGATTTAATTCTACCAAAGTGTTTATATAATCGGTAATTTGGCCATTGTTCATAAATTGTTGTGCTTTGCTTTTTGTGGTCAGATATTTTAAAATAAGGGCGTTCATAATTTTGGTTCTTTAATGTTATTTATACTTAAGACAAGAATAGTGCCGAAATGTTACACACAAACAAATCAAAAACCAGTCATTTTAAAGAAACTTTAACACTTGTTTTGTATCTTTGAAACAACATAAAAACCTTTATGAAGGCATTTTTAATTACAATTTTTACATTTATCTGTTTGGCAACATCGGCTCAAAGCCCCAGAATGGCAAGAACCTTTTACCAATCTGGACAGTATGAAAAAGCCATTGAACTTTACAAAATCCTTCATCAAAAACACAGCTATAGAACCGATTATTTTAAATTTCTAGTGTCGAGCTATCAGCAATTAGAAAAGTACAACGCGGCACAAGAAATTATTTTAAAACGACTGCAAAAATATCCAAAACAAAAGCAACTTAATGTAGAGCTAGGCTATAATTATGCATTGCAAAACCAAGATAAAAAAGCCAATTTTTATTATGATTTAGCACTTAAATCTGTTGAGAAAGACCCTAATTTAGGATACAATACTGGCAAATTATTTCAAGACAACAACCTGCTAGATTACGCATTAAAGACCTACCAAACAGCCATGCGTATAAATTCTGAATTGAATTTTAACTTACAAATAGCCTTAATTTATGGTGAGCAAGGTGCCATAAACAGTATGTTTGACGGCTTTTTGAAGATTGTTGAAAAAGACAAATCTTACACGCTTTCAATTTTACGATATATCGGTAAATTTATTACAGATGACGCCAAAAACGAAAATAATATTTTATTTAAAACACTGTTAATACAGCGTTTACAGAACAACCCAGACACTTCTTGGAATATTTTATTGAGTTGGTTGTTTATGCAAGAAAAACGTTACAATAAAGCTTTTATTCAAGAAAAGGCCCTTTTTAAACGAAAACCAGGCGATTTAAATCGCATTATTGTATTGGGTAAAATAGCATATAATGAGTCTGTTTTTAATACCTCTTCGCAATGTTTTGAGTTCGTTCTCAAAAACACCCAGCAAATAACTTTAAAAATTCTAGCCAATTTGTATCTCTTAAAAACAGAAATCGCCACTAAAGACACGCCAAAAGAATTACAGCAAATAAATTTAAAATTTCAGAATCTTATTTTAAAATTTGGCTTCAACAAAGAAACGCTCAACATTCAACATGAATATGCAAGTTTTTTAAGCTATAAATTAAACCGCCCAAACGCGGCTATAAATCTAATTAAACGCCCTTTAAAACTAAATCTAGACAGCTATCAAAAAGGGGCGTTAAAATTAAAATTAGCCGATATTTTTGTTTTTTCCAATCAATTAAATCAAGCCTTAATAACCTATACCCAAATAAAATTAAATTTTAAAAATTCTGCTTTAGCACAACAAGCCACTTTTAAAATAGCACAGACCTCTTATTATAAAGGCGATTTTGATTGGGCACAAACCCAACTCAAAGTTTTAAAAAGCGAGACTTCACAACGCATTGCCAACGATGCTTTAAAGCTAAGCCTACTCATAGCTAACAACAACCAAACCGATAAGCCACAATCCTTAAAAAGTTATGCTGCAGCCGAGTTATTAGCGCTTCAAAACAAAGAAGAAATGGCCATAGACACATTGAGCGCCGTGATACAAAAATTTAAAAAATACCCCATAAAAATATATGCACTTAACAAACAAGCACAATTATTTACAAAACTGAAGGAATTTGATAAAGCCGAAGCCAATTATCTCAAAATTTTAAAACAAGATAAAGAAAGTATTTTAGCCGATGACGCCTGTTTTAGTTTGGCACAATTATATCAAAAAAAATTATTTGACCCTACAAAAGCAGCACAATTTTACGAAAAAATAATTTTCGATTACCCCGCCAGTATTTATTTAGTTGAGGCAAGGAATAAATTTAGAAAACTGCGCCCTGAACCCCTAAATTAAACCACATGTACATATACAATGTTACCATAAATATTGACGAGTCTATTCATGATACATGGTTAAAGTGGATGCAAACAGAACACATACCTGCTATGTTGGCTACCAAAAAATTTACCGCAGCCAAACTCACACATGTCTTAGTTAAAGAAGAAATGGGCGGCCTTACCTACTCTGTACAATACACCACCAAAGACAAAGCGACGCTACAAAGATATTACGATGAAGATGCTACCCGCTTAAGAAACCAAAACAAAGCCTTTGACGGTAAATTTGTGGCTTTTAGAACCGAACTGGAAATTATTTCTGAGTATTAAATTATGACAGTACGCGCTAAAAAACACCTCGGTCAACATTTTTTAAAAGACGAAAGCATTGCTCAAAAAATAGCCAATGCGCTAACCTTAACTGGCTATAAAAATGTATTAGAAATTGGTCCCGGTATGGGGGTTTTAACCCAATTTTTACTTCCAAAAAAAACAGATACCTATGTTATAGAAATCGATGCTGAATCGGTAACTTATCTCAAAGTTCGTTTTTTAAACTTAGCCAACAACATTATTGAAGCCGATTTTTTAAAATTCGATTTAAGCACTTACTTTAAACAAAAGCAAGTGGCCATTATTGGTAATTTTCCTTATAATATTTCTACACAAATTGTTTTTAAAACGCTGGAAAACAGACAATACATACCAGAACTTTGTGGAATGTTTCAAAAAGAAGTCGCCCAACGCATCGCCCACAAAGAAGGTTCAAAAGTCTATGGTATTTTATCGGTTTTAACCCAAGCGTTTTATGAGGTAAGTTATTTATTTACCGTAGCGCCTACGGTTTTTAACCCACCTCCAAAAGTCAATTCTGGCGTGTTGTTGATGCGCCGTAAAGACAATTATAAACTACCGGTTGACGAAACTTTATTTTTTCGCGTCGTAAAAACGGCTTTTAACCAACGCCGCAAAACATTGCGCAACAGCTTAAAATCGTTTAATTTATCTGATAAGTTAAGAGAAGATGTTATATTTGCGCAACGTCCCGAACAATTATCGGTCGCGCAATTCATCGCATTAACAGATAAAATTCAAAACGATGGCATTTGAAAT
>JAKIUU010000018.1 GCA_021647405.1 Flavobacteriaceae bacterium | reverse complement strand
GCTAAGATATGCTTTCTTGCTTCACCAACCAACCAAATATAAAAGCCTAAATTATTGATGGAGGCAATTTGTTTTCCCAAATATTCATTGGCAGCAAATAAATGACGTAAGTAAGCTTTAGAATATAAGGTATCAACTGTTGTGATGCCCATTTCATCTAAAGGTGAAAAATCATTTTCCCATTTCTTATTTCTTAGGTTTATAGTGCCATTTGCTGTAAACAACATCCCATTACGGGCATTGCGTGTGGGCATTACACAATCAAACATATCAATACCCAAAGCGATGTTTTCTAAAATATTGATGGGGGTGCCCACACCCATTAAATAACGTGGCTTGTCTTTGGGTAATATATTGCAAACCAATTCTGTCATGGCGTACATTTCTTCGGCGGGCTCCCCAACCGATAGGCCTCCAATAGCATTGCCTTCGGCGCCAGCATTGGCTATATATTCAGCCGATTGCGCTCTTAAATCTTTATAGGTGCTGCCCTGTACAATTGGAAAAAAAGCTTGCGAATGGCTGTATTTAAAAGGTAATTCTTTAAGATGCGCTATACATCTGTCTAACCAACGATGTGTCATATGCATCGAGTTTTTAGCATATTGATAATCGCAAGGGTACGGTGTACACTCATCAAATGCCATGATAATATCGGCACCTATACTGCGCTGTACTTCCATCACATTTTCTGGTGTAAATATGTGGTATGACCCATCGATATGCGATTTAAATTTGACACCTTCTTCTTTAATTTTACGTCGGGCAGACAAGGAATAAACTTGGTAACCACCACTATCGGTTAAAATATTGCCATCCCAATTCATAAATTTATGCAAACCGCCGGCCTGTTCTAAAATGGGCATTTTGGGGCGTAAATACAAGTGGTAGGTATTGCCTAAAATTATAGGGGCTTTGATATCGTTTTTGAGCTCTTGCTGATGTACCCCTTTTACGGATGCTACTGTACCCACAGGCATAAAAATGGGTGTTTGAATGGCACCGTGATCAGTTGTAATGGTGCCAGCTCTGGCTTGGCTGTTAACATCGTTTCCTTTAAGCTCAAATTTCATATATCCTTAAATAATGTTCTCGACTGCGCTCGAACTGACAATAAATTCTACACATTAAATCTAAAGTTCATAATATCACCATCTTGAACGATATACTCTTTTCCTTCTACAGCCAGTTTACCAGCTTCTTTTACTTTGGCTTCAGAACCAAGGGTGACGTAATCATCATATTTCATCACTTCGGCACGGATAAAACCACGTTCAAAATCGGTATGAATAACCCCTGCTGCTTGTGGTGCTGTATCGCCAATATTAATAGTCCATGCCCTTACTTCTTTAACACCCGCCGTAAAATAGGTTTGTAAATTTAGTAATTTATAAGCAGCACGAATCAGTTTTGATGCACCAGCCTCATCCAAACCTAAATCTTCTAAAAACATTTGGCGTTCTTCAAAAGTGTCGAGTTCTGTTATATCGGCTTCAGTAGCGACAGCCAATACAATTACTTCGGCCTCTTCATTTTTAACGGCTTCTTTAACTTGAGTAACATAATCATTACCGTCTTTCGCAGATGCCTCGTCAACATTACACACATATAACACAGGCTTATCTGTTAGCAATTGCAATGTTTTTACGTAGGCTTCTCTATCACTTTTGTCTAATGCTATCTCTCTAACAGATACCGCACTTTCCAGACTTTCTTTTACTTTATTTAAAATCACGAGTTCTTTTTGTGCCAATTTATCGCCTGTTCTGGCAGCCTTTTTAACACGTTCTAAGCGTTTTTCTACGCTTTCAAGATCTTTTATCTGCAATTCAATATCAATGGTTTCTTTGTCGCGAACTGGGTTTATATCCGTGTCAACGTGCACAATATTATCATTGTCAAAACAGCGCAAAACATGGATAATGGCATCGGTTTCTCTGATGTTTGCTAAGAATTTATTACCCAAACCTTCGCCTTTACTGGCGCCTTTAACCAAGCCTGCAATATCAACAATATCAACAGTTGCGGGCATAACACGCTCTGGATTAACGATAGATTCTAAGGCGCTAAGGCGTGCATCTGGTACGTTTACCACACCAATATTGGGCTCGATGGTACAAAACGGAAAATTGGCGCTTTGTGCCTTGGCATTTGACAGACAATTGAATAAAGTTGATTTCCCTACGTTTGGCAATCCTACAATTCCAGCTTTCATAAAAATGATTTTTTGCGGTGCAAATATACTGTATCGTTTTAGATTTAATTGTAAATTTATCAAGGAAATGTTTTGGCTATGAATCGAAGAAAAAAAATTGTTGTACTTACTGGGGCTGGAATGAGTGCTGAATCGGGTATAAAAACATTTAGAGATGCCGATGGCTTATGGGAAGGACACAACATTCAAGAAGTAGCAACACCTCAAGCTTGGCATAAAAATCCCGAATTGGTTTTGGATTTTTACAACCAAAGGCGGCAACAACTGTTAAATGTACGGCCTAATAAAGCCCATAATTTACTCAGCGCATTAGAAGATAAATTTGAAGTATGCATTATCACTCAAAATGTTGATGACTTACATGAAAGGTCTGGCAGCAAGAATGTTATTCATTTACATGGCGAATTACGAAAAGTAAGAAGTACAGTTAAAGAATCTTTAGTTTACAATTGGGATAGCGATTTAAAATTGGGCGATGTATGCGAACTAAATTCTCAACTGCGCCCACATATAGTGTGGTTTGGTGAGGCTGTTCCGAATTTGGCTATTGCCGAAAAAATAACACAATCAGCTGACATTTTAATTATTATGGGCACATCTATGCAGGTATATCCTGCTGCAAATTTAATTTATGCTGTTAAAAATGGGACACCTATTTATTTTATTGATCCCAAACCTAATGTGTCTAAAAATAAGTTTGATAATTTGACCATTATTGCAGAACCTGCAACGGTTGGTATGAAAAAACTGTATAAGATCTTAGAATAACATGTTAAAAAACGTCTTTGCGAATCCCGATAAATCGGGATGAAGCAATCTCATTATAAATTGTTACAATGTTTCCTGAGCCTGCCCGCCGTGGCGGGATAACCACACTTTGCTACGCAAAGTTCGTTAAGACATGTTTGTCCTTTCCATCTTTGCGAAGTTTTTGAAAAAAACTGCGGCCTGCCCGTACCGAAAAGGTACGTTCGGGCGGGCAATCTCTATATTAGTTGTTACAAGCATCATAAGATAACCACGTCTCTGCTTTTTGCAGAGTCTCGTGAATACGAACATCAAATGTTAATTTACTGATGTCAATACCAATTGTTTGTTTAATTCTCATAACTTTGTATTTAAGTTTATTAAAATGGTTACGTTGACTAAAACCTTTATAAGGTATACCGACTGTAATCGGATCTTAAATTCTATTTGGTCCTTTGTAACCGGATTTAAAAGAATGGGGACTAATACGAGCCGTAGTTCTTTAAAACTATGCTAAGAACTAGTTCACCCCATTCTTTTTCTTCTAACAAATTTAAATGCTTTTATTGGTTTGCTAATCTAAAGGTTAAGACGTGTTTGCCTTTTCAGTCTTTGCAAAATTTTAAAAAAAATGGTTAGTCCCGTTCTCTATTGTATTTTGCATCTAACAGTGTTGTTTGGGTCTCTGATTGTACAGCATAATTAAAGCCCGCATAAATGCTATAGCCTCCCACTTCTCCATTCTTGTTTAAAGCCAAAAAACCTACTTGTAAGTTTTTTAAACTTTTATGTTTTTTAATAATGCGTTCTACTGCCGTTTTACAAGCTTCGTTTGGACTCATACCATTGCGCATTAATTCAACAACTATAGCGCTTCCCGCAATACGCATCACGGCCTCACCCACACCAGTAGCACAGGCTGCTCCAACTTCGTTATCTACAAAAAGGCCTGCACCTATAATAGGCGAATCGCCTACCCTGCCATGTAATTTATAAGCCATCCCACTTGTTGTACAAGCACCTGATAAATTACCATTGCTATCTAATGCCAACATCCCAATGGTATCATGGTTTTCACTGTTGATTACTGGCGTGTATTTCGATTTCATTTTCCATTCTTCCCACGCTTTTTTAGACTTTTTTGTCAATAAATTGATTGTTTTAAAACCTTTTTCTTTGGCAAATTGCAAAGCCCCCTCACCCACAAGTAATACATGAGGTGTTTCATCCATCACCTTGCGCGCTACAGCAATGGGATTTTCAATATTTTGTAAAAAAGCCACAGCACCACAACTATTATTTTCATCCATGATACAGGCATCTAAAGTTACAAAGCCGTCTCTATCGGGTAATCCGCCAAAGCCTACACTTTGATTGCTGGGATCAGATTCTACCACCATCACCCCTTTTTCTACGGCATCAATAGCTTTGCCTCCTCTATTTAAAATTTCCCAAGCATCGGCATTGGCTTGTATGCCATGACGCCAAGTAGAAATAACAATGGGTTTTAAGATTTTTTTAGGATGTTTTACAGGGGTTTTATTGTCTTTTTCTGATGACATACATGAACTTGTTACAAGTGCTGCGCTTCCTAAAGCTGAAATTTTGATAAAGTTTCTACGTGTTTTCATAAGCTGGTTTTTTAATTAAGGTGAAGTACGGCAAATTAATGGTGTTTTGCAAATGCTAAATTCGTACTTTATTTAGCAAAATATATCAATTGTAAGCCTTTTACAAAAAAATAATATTGTACTTTTAAGGAGCTTAAAAAAACCATCATTCAAATATGAAAGAATTAAAGTTCCCTGTTAAATTCGTTTTTAACATTTCTACCCTTGCCAATGATTTTACTGCTAAAGATGCCAACGGAAAAACATTTGCTTATGTAAGGCAAAAAATGTTTAAACTGAAAGAAGATATTAGCATTTACGAAGATGAAAATAAAGCCAAGATAAATTATAAAATTAAAGCCGATAGATGGATTGACTTTTCTGCAGCCTACAGCATAACTGATAATTATGGAAAAGAAATTGGAAAAATTGCACGTAAGGGTTGGGCATCTATTTGGAAGGCCCAGTATGAAATATTTGACCAAAACAAAAAACGCCAATATCAAATTAGAGAAGAAAATGGTTGGGTAAAGGTTATGGATTTTGTGTTGGGACAAATACCCATACTGAGTATATTGACAGGGTATCTTTTCAATCCGTCTTATAAAGTGATAGACAACAAAGAGGAAATTGTAATGCGCTTAAAAAAAGAACCCTCATTTTTTGGAAGGAAATTTGAAATATCAAAAATAAAAAATATTGACGATGACAATGAAAGAGTGCTATTGGGACTAATGATGATGATTCTATTAGAGAGGCGCAGAGGGTAAAATTGAGTTTGTGATTTTTTTACAAGAATGTCGCTAATTTATGAGCAATAAAATTAAAGTAGACTATTAAAGCAGATGCTTGTTTTTTAAACAAATAGATATATGTTTTACAAGATTTCAGAAATTGACTCCAAAGAGATAATACCAGGTTTTAGAGGACGTTTTGTACATGCCAAAAATTTTACTATCGCTTTTTGGGAAATAGAAGCAGGTGCGGTATTGCCAGAACACGCCCATATTCACGAGCAAACTACACAGGTACTTGAGGGCCAATTAGAATTAACCATTAACGGTAAAACAACCATGTGCACAGCAGGCAGCATTGTGGTTATTCCACCCAATGCTGTTCATAAAGGCAAGGCTCTTAGCCATTGTAAACTTACCGATACTTTTTGCCCTGTACGCGAAGATTATAAGTTTTAATATTACTGATAAAAGCCAAACTGCTTAAAGAGACCCTAATTTAAAAAAATGTACATCGCATTTAAAATTAATAAATATCTTTTACTGCACTTATTATTTAGTTTTTAAATTAATTTTGTGCCCTTATTTAAATTAATAGTAATGGATTCTATCTTTAGACCTAAGTTTTTCAGTTTATTAAAATCTGGTATTTCAAAAAAGCAAATAGCTTCTGATGCATTTGCTGGTATTGTTGTGGGTATTGTCGCTTTACCCTTGGCTATTGCTTTTGCTGTAGCTTCTGGTGTGTCGCCAGAAAAAGGGCTCATTACTGCTATTATAGCTGGTTTTATTATTTCATTATTTGGAGGCAGCAGAGTACAAATAGGTGGTCCAACAGGCGCCTATATTATTATACTTTTTGGAATTGTCGAAAAATATGGCTTGGACGGTCTTATTATTTCATCTGTTATGGCAGGTGTTATTTTAATATTATTTGGTTTATTAAAACTGGGTTCTTTGTTAAAATATTTTCCGCATTCTTTGGTTGTTGGATTTACAAGTGGAATTGCTTTAGTTATTTTATCAACTCAAGTTAAAGATGCCTTAGGCTTAGATATAGACAAAGTTCCTTCTGCTTTTATTGACAAATGGATGCTTTTTTATGAGAGAATAGAGACAGTCAATTTTTATGCCCTAGGTATAACATTGGTTTCAATACTTACAATATTAATATTTACAAAAATAAAATCTAAAGTTCCAGGTTCATTTATTGCCATCATATTATTAACGGCTGCAGTTCAAATATTTGATTTACCCGTAACAACTATTGAATCTTTTTTTGGTGAAATTCCCAATCATTTTAGTTTTGGATTTCCAAAAATTGAATTTAGCTCCTTATATATTTATTTATCTCCCGCGCTTACAATTGCTATTTTAGGTGGTATAGAATCTCTTTTATCTGCTGTAGTTTCTGATGGTATGATAAGTGGTAATCACCGCTCTAATACCGAATTGATTGCTCAAGGTATTGCCAATATTATCACGCCTATATTTGGAGGTATTCCTGCTACAGGAGCCATTGCCAGAACAGCTACCAATGTTAAAAATGGCGGCAGAACACCTATTGCTGGTATGGTTCATGCAACCACCCTTTTATTGATTATGCTGTTTTTTGGACAGTGGGCTAAATTAATTCCGATGTCTGTTTTAGCGGGCGTTTTAATTATTGTGGCTTATAATATGAGTGAATGGCGCTCTTTTAAATCAATTTTAAAAGGGTCATCTTTCGATATAATTATCTTATTGAGTACTTTCCTTCTAACAGTTTTGGTAGATTTAACAATAGCAATAGAAATAGGCATTGTCTTGTCGTCGCTATTATTTATGAGGCGTATGTCAAAATTAGGTCAGTTACCCGGAGATATTGATAGTGATATTTTAGATGATTATTCTGATTTACCAGAGGGTGTAAATATTTACGAAATTAGTGGTCCTTTGTTTTTCGGATCTGCTAAACAATATGCGCAAACCATTAAAAATTTGGGTTTTAAAAGCAAAGTATTAATTTTAAGAATGCGTCACGTGCCTTTTGTTGACGCCACAGGATTACACAACCTCTTTGAAGTATTAAAAATATTTAAAGTAGAAAGCGATGTAACGGTTATTTTATCTGGTGTAAACTCTCAGGTATTAAAAGATCTAAAAAAGAGTCATATTACCGATCTTATAGATAGTCACAATATATTCAATTCGTTTGAAAAAGCTATTTCAAAAGCAAAATTGACTATTTAATTCAGATTAATCTTTGTGTAAAAATTCCTTTTTAGAAAGTAATTCCATTTCTGTTTCTACACAATCCTCATCAGGGACACAACAATCTACAGGACACACTGCGGCACATTGGGGTTCGTCATGAAAGCCTTTACACTCGGTACATTTATCTGGAACAATAAAGTAATATTCATATGAAATAGGTTCATTATCAGTTTCTGCATCAACTTCTTTACCATTGGGTAACACAACTTTACCGTTTAATATTGTACCATCTTTATAACGCCAATCTTCGGCCGACTCATAAATGGCATTGTTAGGACACTCAGGTTCGCAAGCTCCACAATTAATACATGCGTCAGTTATAATTATTGCCATGGTATTTTTGTTAAATTTGTACGCGCAAATATATGGGTATTATTGCATATTATACTTTTTACAAATGACCTTAACAGACAGAATTATTGCCTTCGAAAAATTAGGCCAATTTTTAGCCCAATTTTCAACCGAAAATTTCAAAAAGAATGGTTGTCCCGATAAGGATAATCAATATTTTGAAGCCTTTAGCCTGCAATTAAAACGCCAACAAGAATTCAATGCTTGGTTTACCAAATCGCAATTAATTTACGCTTGTAAAATTTGGAGTACTGAGCTGACAAATAATAATTTAAGGTATTGGACATCAAATTACACTTTAGATAAAAATATTTCTAAAACAGTGGCTATTATCATGGCTGGCAACATTCCGCTTGTCGGTTTTCACGATTTTATTTCGGCCCTAATAGCAGGTCATAAAGTATTGGTAAAACAATCGCGTAACGACAAACATTTGCTGCCTCTTTTAGCAAAATATTTGGAGTATGTAGCCCCTAAATTTAAAGATTTTATCTCCTTTACCAATAAAAAATTAGAAAAATTTGATGCTGTAATTGCCACAGGAAGTAACAATACCGCACGCTATTTTGATTACTATTTTGAAAAATATCCAAATATTATAAGAAAGAGTCGGAATTCTGTTGCCGTATTAACTGGCAATGAAACTTATGAGGAACTCACATTATTGGGCGAAGACATTTTTAGATACTTTGGCTTAGGCTGTAGAAGCGTGTCTAAATTATATGTGCCTAAAAACTACGATTTTGACCAATTATTCAAAGCAGTTTACCAACATAAAGAATTAATCAATTATCAGAAATACCAGAACAATTACGATTATAACAAAGCGGTCTATTTAATGAGCGAATTTAAATTGCTTGAAAATGGTTTTTTAATGCTCAAAGAAGATCCTAGTTACGCCTCGCCTATTGCCACGCTATTTTATGAGTATTACGACAATTTACATCAGCTTGAGCGAAAAATAAATAATGACGCTGATAAAATACAGTGTGTTGTGACACAGTGTGGTATAAAAAAAGCTGTCCCATTTGGCACAACGCAACAGCCTAAATTATGGGATTATGCCGATGGTGTAGATACCATGGCGTTTTTAGAATCTCTTTAAGTAAAGAAATATTTTAAAACTAACTATCCTCGACGCAAGCATACGAGGCATTTCGCTAGTTTTATTTTGACCTTTAGGTCAAAATCAATATTTCTCGATACTTTCTTAAACAAGCCTGCCTAGCGCCAGGTTCAGAACACGCGAAGTGACAGTTCTAATTTAGTTTTTACGTATAAAAATAAAATCGCCGCCTTCATCACCCACACCTTGAATGGTGCCGTATTGTGGTGTATTGGGACTGTTGTTTCCTACAGGCTCTTCTATTCTGCCAAATAATCTGCGTGCAGCCAAATAGGCGTCAGTATTGGTTTCTAAACGGTCTAACAAGTATTTCATAAAGACACTTATATTGGGAACCGTTTTTAAAGTACCACTGGTAATGGCTTTACGGCTGGGTAAAGCATATTTCTTTTGAATACTTTTAGTAGCAGTATTGAGGCTTATAGACCTTGTTTTAAATATGCTACCACTAAAACAGGCATCAGAAATTAAAAGGGTGTGTTTTGATTTGATACGCTTTATATTGTCTCTAATCACAGCATTGTTTATCCAATTATCTGTATAGGCTTTTTCGGCATCGGCAGGTAGCCAATAACCTAAATTATCATCTTTATCAAAAATACCATGGCCTGCATAAAAAATAAGTAAATTATCTTTTGGGCTAATTTTCTTTTTCAACCTGTCGAAAGCACGAATGATTTTAGAACGTGTTGGATTTGACAATATTTCGACATTTTCATCTTTAAAAGTGTAATAGCCTATTAAAGCATCGGCTAGATTCTGAATATCGTCGGTAGGCATGCCATCCAAACTCACAATACTTGAATCGTCGTAATCACTTATACCAATCAACAGGGCGTAATAATTACCGCCATCTGTTACTATTTTTTTCTTTTTAGTATTATTGTTATCAACAACAGGATCAATAATAACAATGGGTTTTACCTCGCGTTTGATAATAAATTTGGTTAGTGTTGAAGTGTATTTTAAATCGGTTGCTTTAACATTCAAATTATTATCGCCCACACGCAAAGGTACCTGTGCCACAAAACTACCATCGGCCTGCAGGGCCGCATCAACACCATTAATGGTAACCTCATATATACCATCAGAATCGGTGGCTTTACCCCTTACAGTAATGCGCTTGGCTTTGACAATTTTAAAGCCTCGTGTAACAGCAGGCTCAGTAATAACAATAGTTGGCGGGCTGTTTGTAATGTTGTCTTTAATATATTTAACCGTTAAATTGTTAATGGCTATTTTCTGATTTGAAAAAACAATAAAGCCCAAACGGTTGCCTAAGAAGGGGGTAAATTCTTTAGAAGCTACAAAGTTATTATTGATATAAAAATTGAGTGTGCTGTTAATTTTACGGATGCTCAATGTGTTTGTAACATTATTACCTTTGTTAATATAGGGACTGCTTTTCCAATCTTGCAAAAGCGTTGTGTTATCGCGTTCAACCTTTTTAATTTTAAAACTACCGCCTCCAGAAAGGGTAAAGTTAAACTGGTTTTTAGAATCTTTTCTACCCCATACAAAACCATAGCCGTAATTTTGTGCACCCGATATCTTTTTAATTTCTGTGCTAATTTCAAAACTTCTGGTTTGATCTATTTCATTTACTAGCGTTGTTGACCACCCCCCTGATGTTCTTTTGTGTTCAAAATTATAGTAACCACCCGAAAAACTCAGGTTGTACTCATCTTTATTTCCTGTAGCCCAATCGTTATTATTATTTGAAAATGTATCGCTCCACGCTTCTTTTTTTCTTGTAATAACAACGTCTGGTTCAACTGTTTTATCTATATATTTTATTTTAAGATAGTCAATTGCTATTTTTTGATTGTCGTATATTATAAAGCCAATACGGTTGCCTAAAAACTTCATATTGTTAACCTGATTGACGTAGCTTCCGTTTATATAAAACTTAACCACCCCGTTTTGTTTTCTTATTTTAAGCGTGTTGTAAGCATAATTACCTTTTTTAACATAAGAACTCGATGTCCAATCTATCAGATTATCGCGTTTTGAATTATCGGATCTGTCAACAGAGTACAAACCATTTGAAGCGATATCGAATTCTAGCGTATTGCCCGATCCTTTACGTCCCCAAATAATACCAAAACCATTGTTTTGGATACCGCTTATTTTTAATATTTTGGCTTCAATCTCGTAATCTCTATTCTCGTCAAAATATTTCTCTATTGAAGTTGACCAACCTCCTGATTTCCGTTTGTGTTCTAAATAATACTTACCTCCAGAAAAATTAAAATCGTAATCTTTGGTTTTGCTTTCTGCCCAATTATTTGCATTGGTGCTAAACTCATCATAGAATAAATAATCAGAAGATTTTATCTTTTTATTTATATAACTCACATTTAATGTGTTTACTGCAATTGATTGGTTTCCATATATTATAAATCCTATACGGTCGCCAAAAAATGATACGGCATCACCTTGTGTAACAAAATTATCATTGATATAATACTTGTATTGATTGCCTATCTTTCTTATTTTTAGTTTGTTTGTAGCACCATTTCCTGTATTGATATAACTACTTACCGTCCATTTTTTAATAACGTTAAGTTCATTATCTTCATAATATTTAATGTAATAGGAACCATCTCCCGAAATGAAGAACTGGAATTCATTATCGCTATCTTTTCTGCCCCAAATAATACCAAAACCATTGTTTTGAATACCAGCCACTTTTTTAATATCGGCTTCTATCTCAAAATCTTTAGACTCGTTAATTTTAATGGTTTTTGATGAGGTCCAACCAAGTTTATCACGTTTATGTTTAAAATTGTAATATCCATTTTTAACACTTAAAGTGGCATTTTCATTATCGGCAACAGCCCAATCGTTTAAATTAGAATTAAACTTATCGTTAAAAATAACATCGTTTTGATAATCGTTATTATTGTTTACAATAACTTTAGGCTTGGGTTTTGGCTTGTTTTTCTTTAAATAATAAACAGAGAGATAATTAACCTCAATGGCTTGTGCGTGGTAAACAACAAAACCTACTTGATTGCCAAATAAAGGCTTATAATCTAGTGTTTCAACCAATTTGTCATTGATATAATAATAGGTTCTATTGCCAATTTTCTCAATCTTTAGAATGTTATATACCCCATCGCCCGTTTTTATTTCGCTTGATGACGTCCAAGTAACTAAATTTTTATAAGTGCCCTTTTCTTTTTTAGAAATCCTGTAATTGCCATTTCCAGTAATATTGAATGACAGATAATTATCACTGTCTTTTCTACCCCATATGAGGCCATAGCCATAATCGCCAATACCTGATTTTTTTACAATTAATGCCTCTATTTTAAAATCCTTATTCTCGTTTATTTCAAGTGGTTTGAACGCTTCAAGAGAACCTTTGTCCTTTTTATAATTAAGATTATAACTGCCACCACTTACTTTAATTACGCCCGAACTTTTATTAGAAACTGGCCAAAGATTATTGTTGTTTTCAAAACCATCAAAAAAAGACAACTTTCCAACCTTAGTACTTACAATAAGAGACTTTGGTTTTGGCTTGCTTTTATTGAGGTAGTAAACAGAAAGATAATTTATTTCAACAGCCTGTTTTCCGTAAACCAAAAAGCCTATTTTATCACCATAAAAAGATTCAAAATTTAAGGTTTCTACCTTTTTATCATTTATATAATAATTAATTTTCTTGCCTTTCTTTTCAATCTTCAAGATATTGTATTTTCCATCGCCTGTTTTAACAGCACTTGACTTGGTCCATTTTACAAGATTTTTAAAGTTGCCGTTTTTGCTTCTTGATATTCTATAATAGCCGCCACTGGTAATATTGAATGAGAAATAATTGTCGCCATCTTTTCTGCCCCACATTAAGCCGTAGCCCATATTGTCAACACCTGATTTTTTAACAATCAATGCTTCAATTTTAAAATCTCTATTTGTATTTAAATCAAATGTTTTATTAACTTCCCAGCCCGACGTTTTCCTTTTATGTTTGAAATTATAACTGCCATTTTTTACATTGATGTCTATTTTACTGTTTTTATCAGTATTCCATTTATTATTATTGTTTTCAAAGCCATCAAAAAAGGGTGCTTTTAGTACTTGAGAGTAAAGTGCACTTGAGATTAAAAAGAGAACGGCAAAAGTTAAAATACGTTTTGTCATGGCTTTATTATTTGTGGTTAATACTTATAAATAGAGGAACAATATTTGAATATTTATTGGCTGAGATCGCTTTAAAAGCAATACTATTTTTATCAAATTTAACTTCTTCTCCTTTGTATAAATCTGTTTTGAAGTAACTTTTTACTTTTGATGTAAACGACCCTTTACCATACTTAATACTTTCAACAGCCTTGTCTATATCAATAGGTTTTGTGCTGTACAAAATACACAAAACATCTCTGCCTGGCACATTGTCTATTTCAATAAAATAATCTTCACTAGGGATGGCTACTTCGCTGTTGTTAAATCCAAAATAAGGGCTGTACTTGTCAAAAGGATAAAGTGTGTTAACCGATTTATCGCCAGAACCATAGCCAATTAAATAAATATAAGCAGGCTTTTCGCTTTGAAAGCGGATGCGGAATTGTGTGCCCGAACCATAAGGTTTGGTAACAGAATATGTTGTTTTTTCAGCCGCCACAATATTGAAATTTCTTGTGGCTTCATCAGATAATTTTACAGGCATTAACGAGCCATCGCTCAATTGTAAACTCAAAGAACCTTTTAGTACAATAACTTCTGGTTTGGGTGTTACTTTAGGTTTGGGCTCTGGTTTTGGTGCTGGTGTTTTAATGGCATCTACCATTACATAGGCTGTCTTTACATATTTATTAAAATCGGCATAGCGTACCCAAGCAAAACCATTGTTAGCCCAGCGTGTGCCCCAAGAATTCATCAACTCAAAAGCGCCTCCATATTTATAATCGTCATAACCTATAACAACCATGGCATGACCACCAATTTTACCAACTTGCACGCCACTCCACACGTCGCTCACTTTATAAAAAGAACTCGAAATACGCATGCCAATAACCACAGGATTTTTATTGGCCAATGCTTTTTTAACCTTTTGAGCTAAATTAGAGACATTATCCCAATTGGACAATCGTACAAATGTTTCTATTTTATTTTGAGCGGCCAATTTCATGCCATAATTAGAAGGTTTAGACATACATTTTTGATCGGTATAAGGAAAGTCTGTCAGTTTTGTGATGCCATAGTTTTTAATGAGGCGCATGGCATCGGCAACATAAGAGCCTTTTTGACAATTAACATCGTCTTTAAATTTTATGATATTGTACACAAAAGCAGGCGAAAAAATATTTTGATTTATCAAAGTAGTGTTGTTAGCCCAATTTTTCTTTACAGCATACGATATTGTACGGGCAGCATACCCACTAGCCCAACCCACACACGAAGGCTGGCGTCCTTGGCTTAAAGGTGTTGGAGCGTAAGCCTTTAAACTTATACTTGAAGGGATGTTATCAAAGCTACGTGTTGTTAGCGGCGCCAACTGCATAACACTTTCGTACTTATCTTTGCTCAACAGTAAACCTGTTGTAAATTGTTCTTGTGCAAAACCATTTGTAACAAAAGTTATAAGCAATACTAATAGGCTGATATTTTTCATTTTATTTAGATTTTCTGATTTTTTATGCTCTAAAAATATGAAAAATAAAATTAGCCTATTGAAAAATCTGTTTTAAAGCAAAAAATACGCCTTTTAGCGTATTTTTAATCAAATCTGTTTTGAATTTTGTTATTTCAAGTTAAAATCGGTTTCCAATTTTATATAATCTATAAATTCTTTCTTAGTGTTTTCGTTTTTAAAAGCGCCGCCAAATTCGGCAGTAACAGTACTGCTCGCAATATCTCTAATTCCCCTTGAATTTACACACAGGTGCTTGGCATCTATAACACAAGCCACATCGGGTGTGCCTAAGGCTTCTTGTAAAGCTTGTACAACCTGCATGGTTAAACGCTCTTGTACTTGGGGGCGTTTGGCATAATAATCTACTATTCTGTTCATTTTTGACAAGCCAATCACTTTCCCTTTTGATATATAGGCCACATGTGCCCGACCAATAATAGGTAATAAATGATGCTCACAAGTGGTGTACAAAACAATGTTTTTTTCAACCAACATCTCACCGTACTTATAATTATTATCAAAAGTTGACAGTCTTGGCTTCTTGTCGGGATTCAATCCAGAAAACAACTCATTAACAAAAGCTTTTGCCACACGTCTTGGTGTTCCTTTTAAACTATCATCTGTCAAATCTAAGCCTAAAGTGTGTAATATATGCTCAAAAGCATTTTCAATGGTTTTGATTTTATCTTCGGTTGATAGTTTAAAAGCATCAGCACGCATAGGTGTTTCAGCCGATGTGCTTATATGATCATCGCCTAAATCATCAAATTCATTATGGCTTTTACCATTCTTTCCTTCAAACATTATACTTAAATTTAGTTGGCAAAGTTACGCATTCTTTAGTATTTCTTGTAGTTCTTCTAAGGTACAATTCTGCTGTGCGCCACTTTGCATATTTTTTAGTGTAAATTGTTGGGCTTCAATTTCTGTACTACCCGCCAAAACTACAAAAGGAATGGCTCTTTTATCGGCATATCCAAATTGTTTTTTCATTTTAGCCGCCTCAGGATAAAACTCTGCTTGTATGTTGTTTTGACGCAAAACTTTAATCGTTTTTACAGCGTACAGTGCTTCTTTTTTGCCAAAGTTTATAAAAAGCACTTTTGGTTTTGGTAAAACCACCGCTTCAAATAAATTTAATGCTTCTAAAGCCAAATAAATACGGTCTAAACCAAACGAAATGCCCACACCACTAATACCTTTTAGCCCAAAAATACCTGTTAAATCGTCATAACGACCGCCACCCCCTACCGAGCCTACTTTTACACTGGGAATTTCGACTTCTATAATAGCCCCTGTATAATAATTTAAGCCTCTTGCTAAGGTAACATCTATCTCTAAATTTGCCGATTGCAAACCTACTTCTGTAACAGTATCTACAACAAATTGCAACTCATCTACCCCTTTTAAACCTTCGGCTGAAGCCGATAACATAGCCCGCAAACTTGCTAATTTTTCTTGATTTGAACCCTTTAAATTAAACAGAGGTTGCAACTTATCTATGGCTTTATGGCTAATACCTTTACCCAACATTTCTTTGGTTATGCCTTCAATACCAATCTTATCAAGTTTGTCTAAAGCCACAGTAAAATCGATAAGTTTGTCTTTAGCACCCATAATTTCTGCAATACCCGATAATATTTTGCGGTTGTTGAGCTTTATGACTGTATTGCTGAATTTTAATTTGGTAAAAACATCATCATACAACTGTACAAAACTCACTTCTTGCCATAGTGAAGTACTGCCCACCACATCGGCATCACACTGATAGAATTCTCTAAAACGGCCTTTTTGTGGCCGGTCTGCACGCCAAACAGGCTGCATTTGGTAGCGTTTAAACGGGAAAATAATGTCGTTTTGGTGTTGTACCACATAACGTGCAAAAGGCACGGTGAGGTCGTAACGCAAGGCTTTTTCTGAAATTTGAGGCGTTAGTTTTTGAGAGTTTTTTGAAGATAAATCAACATCTGAAGCTTTGTTCAAATAATCACCCGAATTCAAAATCTTAAATATTAACCTATCGCCTTCTTCGCCGTATTTTCCCATAAGGGTACTGCTGTTTTCAAAGGCTGGCGTTTCTATCGGCTGAAAGCCAAACAACTCAAACGAAGCTTTTATGGTACTAAAAATATGGTTTCGTTGGGCCACTACGTTTGGAGAAAAATCTCTCGTTCCTTTAGGTATGCTTGGTTTAACCGCCATAATATTATGTCTTGTTGCTTTTACAAATGCAAATATCTTAAAATATATGTTAACCTGTTAGGCATTTCATTGGTTTTTATATAAACAGCTCTTAGCTATGTCAATTCGCGTGTTTTTTGTGAGATACTTCTCTATACTTTTCAAAATGTAATTTTGAAAAAAGGCGAAGAGACGCGGAACAAAAAATGTATCGAGAATAGTTTTAAACAAAGCCTTCTGGTTCGCGATACAATCCCGATAGTTATTGGGATTACCCGAACTGAGGTCAAGACAAAATAGGTATTAATTGTCTAGTAATTTTTTGGCATTTTCTAAATCTTCTGGCGTGTCGATACCAATAGGATTGTATTGGGTTTCAATCATTTTAATAGGCATATTGTAATGGATAAAACGCAGATTCTCTAAACGTTCTTCCTTTTCTAAAGGCGCCATGGGCAAGTGTGTAAACTGTATTAGGGCTTCTTTTCTAAAAGCGTAAATGCCAATATGTTTGTAATAAGTCTCCTGTGCCTTATGCTTTGACGCGATAGGTTTACGCGAAAAATTTAAAGCAAATCCTGCACCATCTACAGTTACTTTTACATTATTGGGATTGTCAATTTCTTGTTTATCGGTTAAAGGTGTCATCAAAGAAGCCAAGGCTATTTTGTTTTCTGTATCGTTTTTAAAGACTTCTAAAAGGGCTGCTAAAGTTGCCGCTTTTGTAAAAGGCTCATCGCCTTGTACATTTACGACCACATCTACATCCCTATCGGCTACAGCCTCAGCAATCCGATCGCTCCCACTGTGGTGTTCTTTTTTGCTCATAATGGCCTTTCCGCCTTGTGCTGTAATTGTGTCAAAAATAAGCAGACTGTCAGTTACCACATAAACGGCATCAAATAATTGTGTGTTAACAGCAGCTTGATACGTACGCACAATAACAGGTTTGCCTCCCAAATCTTGCATGAGCTTACCCGGAAATCGAGAAGCTTGGTATCGTGCCGGAATCATGGCTATTATTTTCATAAAATAATTTTAAGAGGCTAAATTAAGGATTAATGTTTAGACAATCTATTCACCAGCAAATTTAAAATAATACATATTATGACATATTTGTATGTATTTATTTTGGTAGATTGCATTTTTATAAATCACTTAAAATTACCAAAGGCCTCTAAATAATACAACATTCTTAAAACAAATGACACAGATTATTAAAATGAATATTATAATTTTTCTTATTGCTTTTAACCTATTTTCTTGTAATAAAGATAAGACACCAATAAATCCATTAGAAAGCAAACAGCAGGTTTTTATCAATGCTAAGATTTACACCGTAAACAGTAACCAACCTTGGGCGGAGGCAATGCTTATTGAAAACGGAAAAATAATAGCAATTGGTACAAATGCCGAAGTTAAAAATAAGGCCAAAAAGAATTCAGAAGTTATTGATTTGCAAAATAGGATGGTTATGCCAGGTATTCACGATGTACACATGCATCCTTTAGAAGCCGCATCAGACAATTTTCAATTCGTGTTAAATGAAACAGAAACCAACCCCGAAAATTATGCGCCCGCCATAAGACGCGCCGTTAAGAGAAACCAGAATGCGGCTTGGATACTCGGTTGGGGTTTTGATATATTTACTCTTTTTGATGCCACAAGAGAACCTATTGAGATTCTAGATGCCATCTCTACCACCAAGCCCATAGCTATTATGGAGCAAACATCTCATTCTATGTGGGTAAACAGCAAAGCCTTAGAATTGGCTGGTATCGATAGAAATTCACCCAATCCGCAAGGAGGTATCATAATGAAAGATAGTAACGGCAACCCAAATGGCCTATTGATTGATAACTCTGGTAACTTAATTGTTGATTTGGCAATAGCGTCGATACCCAACAGCGAGCAAAATGATTATGAGGGTCTTATTAACTACAGCCTTCCACTTTTATCCAAAAATGGCATTACTTCTATTTGCGATGCGCGTACTTACTGGAAAAGAAACCATCACCTTACGTGGAAACGTGTAGAAGATAATGGGAAATTGACTGTTAGGGTGAATCTTGGTCTCTGGCTATATCCAGATGAGGATGATGATACACAAATAAACACACTAAAATCACTCTATTCAAATGACCCAAATAGTTTGCTTAAAATAAATCAGATAAAACTATACGCCGATGGGATAATAATTAATACAACTGCTGCCATGCAAGACAATTATTTGTTAGACTTTTTTGAACTGCCCACAAATAATGGTTTAAACTATGTGTCGCAAGATAGAATGGCTAAATATATTGCGGCATTAGAACCCATAGGCTTCGATTTTCATATCCATACTATCGGTAACAGAGGTGTTAATGAAGCTTTAAATGCCATTGCACAAAGTGGTACTTCTCTTGGCAGGCATAGGTTGACACATGTTGAATATGTAAACCCTTCGGATTACAATCGTTTTAATCAGTTAAATGTCACTGCCGATGCACAAGTAGCAGGAAATTTTAGCAAACCAGAAAGGTGGCATGAAAATGATGAATTTGTTACCCCATCGCTAAACAATAATATAATTCCCTTAAAGAGTTTAAAGTTAGCCAATGCCAGAATAACCTTGAGCAGTGATTGGGATGTTAGCTCATTAAACCCCTTTGTAGGAATGCAAAATGCTGTTACCAGATATCCGCAAGAATTAACACTTGAAGAAGTTGTAAAAGCCTACACAATTAATGCGGCTTATGTAATGCGTCAGGAGGATAAAGTTGGGACTTTAGAAGTAGGAAAAGAAGCCGATTTTATTGTTATAAATCAAAATATATTTGACATTTCAAAAAGTAAAATTAGCCAAACACAGGTTCTGAGAACATATTTGCAAGGCAGACTTATTTATAAAAAGTAAATATGTTTTATAGAAAAATCACACAATTTTATTCTACAAAGTTTGCTCAATATAAACCGATAATTTATGGTTCTGCCCCAATTTTTTCCACAAGGCATTAACAGCTACTTCCCATTTAAGCCCAGAAACACCCGATCTTCCTCCCACAAAACGGTAAGCTTCATCGGCATAATAAATTTCTATTCGTTCATTTATTTGCGGATTAATGGTTTGTAAGTCATCAAAATTTAGAATGATTTCTTTCTTTCCGGAAAGGCTTTCTATTTCGATTTTATCAATGTATAATTTAAGATTTACAGTATCTATGAAATCCATTTTGCCATCAGAACTGCTGTAAAAGAATTTTGAATTTTTATCTTCAAAAATGACATCCATACTTTTAGCATCAAATTTATTGTCGACATGTTTTAGCAACCATATCTCTTCCCAATTATACCAATCTCTTATGTTGTCAAAAAATAATTTCCCTTTAGAAATACGCTTATAAAAACCATATTTGTCAATATGAATATCGTAATGGCAATCAGCACAACTAAAATCATTTCTAACAGCTCTAAAACTATCAATAGCATGGCAACTTGGACACACATATAAGGCATGACCAATGTGCTGCGCCTTGTTTAAAGAAAATATCTTTTGCATTCTCTTTTGCTGATAGGCCACTTCATCATGATAGAGTGCGGCATTCAATTTCTCGTAAATCTCATTATGAGACAACTGCTCTAAAGTGTCGGTAGTAAATACCAATTTATAGTCTACCTCTACTCTGGTATATCTCAATCTAGTTGACCAACGTGGGTTAAAAAGACTCATGCCTTTTATAACAGGAACTACCACAGGAACTTTTAAAAACTTAATGAGTTTAACAATAGAAGCATCTATTTTAAAATTACTCCCCGTCCAACTTCTCAACGCTTCGGGAAATATACCCACATTCTCTCCTTGTTTAATCACCGAAATTATACCCCTTATGGCTTTGGTATCACGTCTGTTTTTTTTTATGGGAATGGTACCCAAACGCGTGATAAAAAATCGGATTATTGGACTGCGAAGTGTGGTATCTGAAGAGATAAAATGTGTAAAGTAAGGTAAGAAATAACCCATTATAAAAGGATCCCAATAGCCCACATGATTGCCCAAAACCAAATAAGGTGGTTTTAGTTTTTGCACTTCGACAGGCATATTCTTTTTAATTCTAAAAAGTTTTGTGAATACTGCAAATACCAATCTTACAAGAAATCGGATGGCATATTTGCTTGGGAATTTTTTGATGTTTTTCATAAATAATCTGGTTCACAAAGTAAATGAAATTTTTTAATTTATGATAATGAGGGATTAACTTTGATTGTATATTGCTGTTATACAGGTATTTAAAATCTATTCCGGAATAAGGGTAACCGAATTAGCCCCTTTTTAGTTGATGCTATATGTACTCATTTATTATATCTATCTTAATACCAGTATATTCCGCAAATTCTTCTACCGTTACAAATTGGTGTTTTTTCTTGTCGAAATGGGCTTTTATTTTGTTTAAAAGTGCGCGGCCATAGCGTTCACTTCTGCCAGTGATACACTGAATGTCTTTTGGATAGATACAGGCTCTTATAATCTTCATTTGATACTTTATCTAGGCTTTATCCATACACTATCTATACACTATCCATACACCATCCTACTGTGATTACTTGTTTTAATTCGGTAAAAAAAGTAGCAAACGGCTCGGAAGGATAGGGCATTTTCAATTACAGTATAAAGCTACATTATTTTGTTGAAATTTTAAAATTATTTATTATGGCTAGACAGACTGGTATTATCAAATTAAAAAGAACTATCGACGATATTTCTTTTTACAAAACATCTGCTGGACATCTTGCACGTGCCAAAGGCGGTGTGGATGCCAACAGAATTGCTAACGACCCTGCCTTTCAGAGGATCCGTGAAAATGGCTCTGAATTCGGACGTGCCGGAAAAGGTGGTAAAGTATTGCGCAATGCAATTCGTTATCTCTTACTCCAGGCAAAAGACAAACGTGTTGTGAGTCGCCTGACTACCGACTTATTGAAAGTTGTGAAAACAGACACCACCAACGACCGTGGTTTAAGAACCATTCAAGACGGTGATTTAAGTCTTTTAGAGGGCTTTGATTTTAACATTAACGGTAAAATAGGCTCAACCCTGTTTGTAGATTATACAAAAGCTTTTGACCGTGTGGCCGGTGATGCTACTTTGAGCTTGGCCCCTTTTTCGCCTTTGGTTCACTTTCACCGTTTTTTGCATTTGTGAACTTTTAAACCCAATTCATATCAATTTAAATGATAGCCTAAAAACCATAAAACCTTGTAAATCCTATGATTTACAAGGTTTTGACATTATATGAAATGTCCATTTGTGATGGCACTAGGATTCGAACCTAGGACCGCCTGCTTAGAAGGCAGGTGCTCTATCCAGCTGAGCTATGCCACCATTTTTTGAAACATTTAAGTTGTTTCTGACCTTTAGTTGCACTAGTCCCGACACTTCGGGAGAACCTGTAATTTTTCCTATTTATCGGGGTGGTCACGCTTTTCGGCGTGACGGCCTCTCTTACTTGTCGGGGTGGCAGGATTCGAACCTGCGGCCTCCACGTCCCAAACGTGGCGCGATAACCGGGCTACGCTACACCCCGAATTGATTATCTTTAAGGAATCTTTCAATTCCTCTTTTTTTTATTTTCTTCTCCAACTTCATGGCTTCAGACCTACTCTCTACTTCAATTGTCTTAATCAACTCCCAAGGAAAACCATTTTTTGTTGAACTCACAATACCATTATTATGCCTTTCTAACCTCTCCTTGATATTATGTGTTTGACCAACATAATATTTTAATCTTTTTTTACTGTATAATATGTAAACACAATATTCCATATTATTTTATCTTGGGTGGTCACGCCTCAAGCGTGGCGGCCTTCCCGCCCTACGGGACGCTTATGACCGGGCTACGCTACACCCCGAATTGGTCATCAGTTAAAAAAATATTAACCACGCCTTAACGTGGTTATATTCAATTATTGCGGAGAGACAGGGATTCGAACCCTGGCGACAGTTACCCGTCGACAGATTAGCAATCTGCTCCATTACCACTCTGGCACCTCTCCTACTTATATTTTACAAAGAACTTAATTTTTGCGAGTGCAAATGTATTATTTGTATTGGTATTTAACAACCTTTTCTTAGATTTATTATTCAGGGTATTCAATTCTCAAATGATAAATATTTTTGAGCTTCTTTTTAATTACTTTCTTAATACTTTCAATTTCCTTAAAGGTAATATCGGCATTCATAAATTGATTTTGCGCCATTTGACCATTGATGATTTTTTCTACCAAATTATCTATAGATAATCCCGTGGGTTCTTTTAAACTTTTTGAAGCAGCCTCGCAAGCATCACACATCATTAAGATGGCTGTCTCTCTAGAAAAAGGTATTGGACCAGGATACCTAAAATCAGCTTCCTTTAAATCGCCCATATTGCGTTCTTCTTCTAATTTATAAAAGTAATAGGTCAATGATGTTCCGTGATGTGTGCGTATAAAATCAATAATCCTATCGGGTAAATTATTTTTTTTGGCCAATTCAATACCTTTAATAACATGGTCTATGATAATTTTAGCACTGTCTTTTGGCGATAAATCGAAATGCGGATTGACACTGGTAGATTGATTTTCGGTAAAATACATGGGATTCAGCATTTTGCCGATATCATGATACAGTGCTCCTGTTCTTACCAGCATAGAATTTGCGTTTATTTCTGTTGCAGAAGCTTCTGCTAAATTGGCAACTTGTAATGAATGTTGAAAAGTTCCTGGGGCTTTTTCAGACAATTCGCGCAGCAGTTTGGAGTTTGAATCGGCCAACTCGCGTAAGGTTTCATCAGAAACCAAACCAAAAATCTTTTCATAAAAGAATATCAATGGCAATACAAATAGTGTGAGTACACCATTTGCGGCGAATAGTTCGAATTTTAGAAATTCTAAATTCCCCGCATTTCCTTCTTTAATTACAGAAAAAGCAAAATAAGCAATAAAATAAACTATGGTAATTTGACTTACCGATATAAACAAATTGGCACGTTTATAAAGCTCAGAAACTGTTAATATGGTAACAATACCTGCTATTATTTGTAAAAATAAAAACTCAAAACTGTTGGGAACGATAAAGCCTAATAAAAGCACTGTTAATACATGGGCAAAAAGGCCCAAACGTGCATCAAAAAAGGCTTTTAGAACCAATGGTAGTATAACAAGAGGGACTATATAAACATAATTAGACTTGAATTTTATAACCAGTGTTGTGAGCAAAACCATCAGTAAAACATTAAAAAATATAAAACTCACTTTTACATTGTTTTCGTAAATCATGGGGCGGTACTTTTTGATAAAAAGTAAAAGCATAAGCATTGCCAATGCCACCAAAAGGGTGTATCCAAAAACAATCCAATTGTAGTTAGATTCGCTCCAAAGTTGCGATTCGTACTCTTTTTTCAAGGAACTTAGAATCTCTAAACTCCTGCCTTCTACCACATCACCTTTAGAAATAATCCGCTCTTTTTCGGCTACAAAACCTTTTGTGTACGAAATATTTTTATAAGCTTCGTTTAAAGCTTTATCTGTTAAATCTTTATCATAAAAAATATTGGGTTTTAAAATATCGTAAAATAAGACACTTAAGGGAGTCCTAAGTTCTAAAAAAGAACTTTTAGAAATATAGGAATCTAATGTTTGTTGCAAATCTTGTGTTTTTAACAAAGTGTTGTAATACACATCGTTTGCGGTGTTATTTGTAATTATTGTAACCTGTTTATTCTGTTTTAAAACCTTGCTATTCTCATCTAAATACCCCCTTTTATAAATATATTTCAAGAAATTTAATCCAAATTTTAAAATGCTATCCTTATCGTAATTGTTAAAAACAGAGTCTTGTAGTAATAAATTAATCTTGGTATTATAATCTGTATTTACGTTATTTACAACCTCTAAGTTGTTTCTAAAAAATAATTTAAAATTATTTTTTAGTTGTTCTTTTTCTGCAGCCACTTCTTTATCAGATTTCTGAATACCAAAATCAAAAGGGGCATAATAGTTTTCGTACTGCCATGGTTTGCCTTTTCTAAACTCATATTTAAATTGTCCGCCTTTAGGAAAGAGATAAATAATAGATACCGTGGTTATTATTAAAAGGAATACCTTATAAACTAAAGAGTGGTTTTGATAAATTTTATTGATAAAGTTTTTCACGTATTTTGAATTTTTATACTATTAAATTAATAATTAAGAACAATACTTTGTACAATTAATTCTCGGTAAAAATTTAATATTTATCAAAAATACTCTTTTTTAAAAAATTATAATTGCTATTTTAAAATTTTAATATGCAAACACCCGAGCTTATTTAAAGCCAGGGCTTCTTATTTTGAGTTTAAATCCTTATTTTCGCATAAGATTTAAATATCCTTATCATAAAAATAATGAAAAAAAAAATAGTCATAGTATCTGCTGTACGCACCCCTATTGGCAGTTTTTTGGGAAGCCTTTCTAGCGTTTCTGCTACCAAATTAGGTTCAATAGCCATAAAGGGCGCCCTTGATAAAATCAAACTAGATTCAACTTTAATTGATGAAGTATTTATGGGGCATGTTGTTCAAGCCAATACGGGTCAAGCACCTGCAAAGCAAGCAGCCCTTTTTGCTGGTATTCCCAACACTGTTCCTTGTACAACTGTAAATAAAGTTTGTGCTTCTGGCATGAAAGCCATTATGTTTGCTTCGCAAGCTATTGCTTGTGGCGATGCCGAAATTGTTGTGGCAGGTGGTATGGAGAATATGAGTCAGATTCCACATTACATCCAAGCCCGCAATGGTAAAAAAATTGGGAATATCAATTTAATTGATGGCATGTTAAAAGATGGCTTGGTAAATGTATATGATGAAAAACACATGGGCACTTGTGGCGATTTATGTGCAGACACACATAATTTTACCCGAGAGGATCAAGATAATTTTGCAATAGAATCATATACACGTGCTGCCAAAGCATGGGCAGATGGTCATTTTGCTGATGAAGTTATTCCTGTTGAAGTGCCTCAACGCAGAGGGAATCCAATTTTGGTTTCAAAAGACGAAGAATTTTCGAATGTTAATTTTGATAAAATAGCACAATTAAGACCTGCTTTTGGAAAAGAAGGCACTGTAACTGCCGCCAATGCTTCTACTTTAAACGATGGAGCTTCAGCGCTAATTTTGATGAGCGAAGACAAAGCCAAATCGCTTGGTTTAAAACCTTTGGCCTGTATTGTGAGTTATGCCGATGCTTCTCAGGCTCCTGAGTGGTTTACAACATCGCCTTCAAAGGCAATGCCAAAAGCTTTAAAAAAAGCCAATCTTAAAATTGACGACATTGATTATTTTGAATTTAACGAAGCTTTTGCCGTGGTAGGATTGGCCAATACCAAAATATTGGGTATCAATCCTAAAAATGTGAATGTAAATGGTGGTGCCGTTGCTTTAGGACACCCACTTGGCTGTTCTGGTAGCAGAATTGTGGTGACTTTAATTAATGTTTTAAAACAAAATAAAGCCAAAATAGGCGCAGCTTCTATTTGCAATGGTGGTGGTGGTGCCAGTGCTATAATTATAGAAAATATATAAGAATAAATGCTTTACGGAATTTGTATTTTAAATAGTATTGCACTTAGGTCTGCGCCTAGCGATTCTGCCGAAATGGTTTCGCAAGTTTTATTTGGTGAAACCTTTGAAGTTGTAGGCTCTGCTGCCAATTGGCTAAATATAAAACTTTCGTTTGATGCTTATGAAGGTTGGATAGACAATAAACAACAAATTGCCCTGTCTGAGTCAGATTATAGAGATTTGAACAAACTTCCTCAGGTTTTAGTGGGCGATTTGGTCAACTTTTTAAGCTTCAATAAGAGCGATATGCTCACCCTATCATTGGGCGCAGTTTTGCCATTTTTTAAAAACTTAAAGACAACTTTAAATAATATTACATATTCTTACGAAGGAAGTGTTTTTAATAAGCGTTTATCTAAAGAAAAACTTATTGATACAGCTTTTATGTATTTAAATGCACCCTATTTATGGGGCGGAAGAACCCCTTTTGGAATTGACTGTTCTGGGTTTACACAAATGGTGTATAAAATTAATGGTTATAAAATATTGAGAGATGCATCGCAGCAAGCCAGTCAAGGTGAAGCTTTAAGTTTTATAGAAGAAAGCGAACCCGGTGATTTGGCTTTCTTTGATAATGATGAAGGACAAATAATTCATGTCGGAATCATTCTATCTGACCATCATATTATACATGCGCATGGCAAGGTACGTATTGACAAACTAGACCACAGTGGTATTTTTAATACAGATACCAAGCGACATACACATAAGCTTAGAGTTATAAAAAAAATGCTTTAAAAAAAAGCCCTAACTATTTAAAATTAGGACTTTTTTTAGGTTCTTAAGTTTTTGCTTATTTGCCACGCAATAAGTCGTAAGAGGCTCTCAAAGTTTTGTACTTATCATCCATTTCAAGGTTTTCATAAATACCCATTAAAGTTTGAATAATTGAAATATCGTCATTTTTAATTCCATAAGCTTTTTCGTAATAAGGCAATACAACTTTATATAAATCAGACAATTTAGCTTTAAGTTGATCGTACTTGTCAAAATCACTTAAGCTATTGTTCATTTCATCAATAATTTTACTTTCATCTTTACGAAGCACACTCGCTAAATTAATATAAGCATCAAAATAGTCTGCCTTTAACTCAATGGCTTTTTTATAATATTTTATAGCTTCTTCGTCTTTGTTTTGTTCACTGTTAATTACACCGAGGTTAAAGTATAAAACAGGATTATCGGGATTCTTTTTGATTGCCAAATTCATCAATTCACCAAATTTGTCTCTATTGCCCATTTTAATTTGTAAATCGGCTTCAGCTAACAACAGATTATAGTCGTCAGGAGCCAATTCTCTGGCCTTTTTAAGGACTTCTAAGCCTTTTCCATTTTCACCTAGTTGGCTATAGAGGTAAGCAATATTTTTTGAAATAGCAATAGATCTTGAGTCTGAGGTTTTGTCTTTGGGGTCGGTATATTTTTTAACTTTCACCATCAAGTCTCTTTCAGATTTTGTTGTAAAAGTTTCATACTTTCCTGTTTCTACGCTCTTGGCAGTATATTCTGTAGATACGCCTGTATAGCCTAAATCATTTAATTTTACATAATAGCCAAGTGCCAATTTAAAATCTTTGGCCAAATGGGCTGCATTGGCTGCATTGTCGAGCATAAAAGTATCTAAAGGACTCATTTCATAAATTTTATTAAAGTTTATAGCAGAAGCCCGATAGTCTTTTGAATTGTACTGTTTTACGGCAATGTTTTTCAAATCTGCAATGAGTGCATTAAACAAAGGAGCCGCCTCTTTTGTGTACGTACTCCTGCCTACTTTTTTCTCAAAGGCAATCAAATCAGTAAATGATTTGGCGGCAATATCATAGGCATTTTTATCAAGAGAAATTTGTTTCTTGGCAATTTCTGCATATGTTTTCCCTTTTAAAAAATAAAATTTAGCTTTTAGCTTGTTGTCAGCATTAGCTATTAAAGCCTCTGCTTGTGTAATAGCCGATTTTGCAGCTACTATATCGCCTGATTTTAAAGCTTTAGCTGTTGCTTTTAGTTCGTTCTTTTGTCCAACTGCTGTTAATGTAGCAAGAAACATTAGTCCTAATAAAAATTGATTTTTCATGTTTAAAATATTTGTTATTCTTCTATTTGATTATTTTCTTCTTGATTATTTATGTCAGTATTTTCATCAGCTACTTCTTCTTCATGCACCACCCGTGCCACAGCGGCTATTGAATCGTCTTCTTTAATATTGATGAGTTTTACACCTTGTGTGGCGCGCCCCATTATCCGTAAATCTGATACTGCCATTCTGATTGTAAGCCCAGATTTATTGATAATCATTAAGTCATCTGCATCAGATACATTTTTAATAGCCACCAAATTACCTGTTTTTTCGGTTACATTAATTGTTTTAACGCCTTTACCCCCTCTGTTAGTTATCCTATAATCATCAACACTTGAGCGTTTTCCATACCCATTTTCGGAGACCACAAGAACTTCTGAGTTTAAATCGTCAATTGTAATCATACCAACAACTTCGTCCTGTTCATTTGCAAGTTTTATACCCCGTACGCCCGATGCATTTCTACCCATTGGTCTGGTTTTGCTTTCTTCAAAACGAATGGCTTTTCCTGATTTTACAGCAAGCATTATATGAGACTCGCCATTGGTTAGTTTGGCTTCTAGCAATTCATCGTCTTCTCTAATAGTAATGGCATTGATACCATTTGTTCTGGGACGCGAATATTGCTCTAACAAAGTTTTTTTAGTCTGGCCTTTTTTGGTTGCCATAACCACATAATTGTTATTTATATAGTCTTCGTCTTTTAAATCTTGTGTGCAAATAAAGGCTTTAACTTTATCGTCCTGCTCAATATTGATTAGATTCTGAAAAGCACGGCCTTTTGAGGTCTTATTACCTTCGGGTATTTCGTACACGCGCATCCAAAAGACTTTACCCTTTTGGGTAAAGAATAACATATATTGGTGCTTGGTGGCTACAAACAAGTGTTCTAAGAAATCTTCATTTCGTGTAGAAACACCTTTTTGGCCTCTACCGCCTCTATTTTGTAATTTGTATTCTGATAAGTCGGTTCTTTTAATATAACCTGCATGCGAAATTGTTAAAACAACTTGAGAGTCAGGAATCATATCTTCAATACTCACATCGCCACCTGCGTATTCAATTACCGAACGTCTTACGTCTCCGTATTTATCTTTTACACTTATAAGCTCTTCTTTAATAATGGCCATTCTTCTGGACTCATTTTCTAAGATATTTTTTAGGTCTTTAATGAGTTCCATTATTTGATCGAACTCTGACCTTAATTTATCTTGCTCTAAACCTGTTAATTGACGCAATCTCATCTCAACTATCGCTTTAGATTGAATTTCGGTCAATTCGAAAGTGGTCATAAGTTTTGTTTTGGCCTCATCGGCATTTTTAGACCCCCTTATGAGTGCAATAACTTTGTCAATATTATCAGATGCAATTATAAGCCCTTCTAAAATATGAGCTCTGGCTTCAGCCTTTTTAAGTTCAAATTCTGTACGTCTAACAACCACTTCATGACGGTGGTTTACAAAGTGCTTAATCAAATCTTTTAGATTCAACATCTCTGGCCTTCCGTTAACCAAAGCAATATTATTTACGCTAAATGATGTTTGAAGCGATGTGTATTTGTATAATTTATTGAGTACAATATTGGGAATTGCATCGCGCTTAAGCACATAAACAATACGCATGCCATTTCTATCCGATTCATCGCGAATAGAGGCAATACCTTCTAACTTTTTATCATTCACCATATCAGCAGTTTTTTTAATCATATCTGCTTTGTTGATTTGATATGGAATCTCAGTAACTACAATACAGTCACGGCCATTGACTTCTTCAAAAGATGTTTTGGCGCGCATAACTATTCTGCCTCTACCTGTTAAAAAAGCTTCTCTTACACCCTCGTAGCCATAAATAGTACCTCCTGTTGGAAAGTCGGGTGCTTTTATGTACTGCATCAAGCCTTCAATACTTATTTCATTATCACTTATATATGCAATAATGCCTTCAATAACTTCAGTTAAATTATGCGGTGGCATATTTGTAGCCATTCCAACAGCAATACCTGAAGCACCATTAACTAATAATCCAGGAATTCTAGAAGGCAGTACAGTAGGTTCTTTTAAAGTATCATCAAAATTTAGGCGGTGCTCTACGGTATCTTTGTCAATATCTGCAAGCATATCTTCAGATATTTTACGCATTTTAACTTCCGTATAACGCATTGCTGCTGGACTATCGCCATCTACAGACCCAAAGTTACCCTGACCATCAACAAGTTGATAGCGCATACTCCACTCTTGTGCCATACGCACCATAGCATCATATACAGAGGTATCGCCATGTGGGTGGTATTTACCTAAAACCTCACCAACAATTCTGGCCGATTTTTTATAACCTCCTGTTGCTCTAACTCCCAATTCATGCATCCCAAATAAAACCCTTCTATGAACGGGTTTTAAACCATCTCTAACATCTGGTAATGCTCTCGAAACGATTACTGACATAGAATAATCTATGTACGAAGATTTCATTTCATCTTCAATAATTACAGGAATTAATTTTTCTCCTTCAGCCATAAATTCTTACTATTTATTTTTTTAATAACAATCACGCAATATACAACAATTAGCTCTTTTTTTTAAAACAAAAGGGCTTCTTTTTTTGATGAATTTTATTAACAATTGGCTGTATATTTTAACAATATTATAGGTAATAACTAAATATTTAATTCATAATTTTACATTCGGTTCGGTATTTGTAATGATAAACCAAAAAAATCTACTAATTTTACATATATAAAGTTATATTTTATGGACGATAATTTTTCACCAAAAGTAAAAGATGTTATTGCCTACAGCAAAGAAGAAGCCTTGCGTTTGGGACATGATTATATTGGGACTGAACACCTAATTTTAGGAATTCTTCGTAAAAATGAAGGAGAAGCAATTGACATTTTAAATACTTTAGAGATTGATTTTAAAAGACTTAGGATTAATATTGAAAAATTAAATGCTGCTGAGAGTATTTTTAGCGAGGGGCTTACTAAAAAGAGTCTGCACCTTACAAAGCAAGCAGAAAAAGCCTTAAAAACAACCTTCTTAGAGGCCAAACTTTATAAAAATGATGCCATAAGTACAGCGCATTTATTGCTTTGTATTTTGCGTAACGAAGCAGACCCTACTACCAAAATATTGAATAGGTTTGATATTGACTATAACGAAGTGAAAGCTTTATTTGTACAGTTTTTTGCAACCAATGATGAGCAATCAGAAGATTTGCCCACTCCAAAGGCAGAATTCTCTTCCGAAGATTTTGGCGATTCTAAAGAAAACCCTTTTGAAAACCCCAAAGCAATACCTTCTAAAAAATCCAAAACGCCCGTTTTAGATAATTTTGGGCGCAATTTGACATTTTTAGCCGAAAACGGAAAGTTAGATGCTGTTGTAGGGCGCCAAAAAGAAATTGAACGCGTGTCTCAAATACTGAGCCGCCGTAAAAAGAATAATCCCCTTTTAATTGGGGAGCCCGGCGTTGGTAAATCTGCCATAGCCGAAGGATTGGCTTTGCGTATCGTTCAAAAAAAAGTTTCACGCATTTTGTTTAACAAACGTGTTGTTTCATTAGACTTGGCAAGCTTAGTAGCAGGTACAAAATACAGAGGTCAGTTTGAAGAGCGCATGAAAGCTTTAATGAATGAGCTTGAAAAGAATGATGATATCATTCTCTTTATAGACGAAATTCATACCATTGTAGGTGCGGGAGGTGCCACAGGTTCTCTTGACGCTTCAAATATGCTAAAACCGGCTTTGGCAAGAGGCGAAATTCAATGTATTGGTGCCACTACCCTTGACGAATTTAGACAAAATATAGAAAAAGATGGCGCTTTAGAACGCCGTTTTCAAAAAATATTGGTAGAGCCTACATCTGTTGAAGAGACCATTGAAATTCTTAATAATATTAAAAACAAATACGAAGACCACCACAACGTGTCTTATACAGAAGGAGCTATAAATGCTTGTGTTAATTTAACGAATAGGTATATGACAGACCGCTATTTACCAGACAAGGCTATTGATGCTCTTGATGAATCGGGCTCTAGAATTCATATCACCAATATTGTGGTACCCGAACAAATCACCGTGTTAGAGAAGCAGTTAGAAGACGTGCGTACGCTTAAAAATAATGTCGTTAAAAGCCAGAAATTTGAAGAAGCTGCAAAATTAAGAGATGACGAAAAGCACATAGAAAAAGAGCTTTTAAGAGAGCAACTAAAATGGGAAGAATTAAGCAAACAAAATAGAGTAAGTGTTACAGAAGATAATGTGGCAGAAGTTGTTTCTATGATGACTGGCATACCTGTAAACCGTGTGGCGCAAGCCGAAAGTATGAGGTTGGCCGATTTAGATAACCTTATAACTTCAAAAGTAATTGGCCAGCAAGAAGCTGTAAAAAAGGTTGTCAAGGCTATTCAGCGTAACAGAGTTGGATTAAAAGACCCTAATAAACCCATAGGCACATTTATATTTTTAGGCCAAACAGGCGTTGGCAAAACACAATTAGCTAAAATTCTGGCCTCAGAATTATTTGATTCAGAAGACGCACTTGTGCGAATTGATATGAGTGAGTATATGGAAAAATTCGCCATTACCCGCTTAATAGGTTCTCCTCCAGGGTATGTAGGTTATGAAGAAGGTGGGCAATTAACAGAAAAGATAAGGCGCAAACCTTATGCTGTTGTACTGCTAGACGAAATTGAAAAGGCACATCCAGATGTGTTTAACATGTTGCTTCAGGTATTGGATGATGGGTTCTTAACAGATAGTTTAGGTCGAAAAATAGATTTTAGAAATACCATTATTATTATGACTTCTAATATTGGTTCAAGACAGCTCAAAGACTTTGGCCAAGGTGTTGGCTTTGGTACCTCATCTAAAAAAGATCAAGAAAGCGCCTACAGCAAAAGTGTCATCGAAAATGCTTTAAAAAAGACTTTTGCGCCCGAATTTTTAAATAGAGTTGATGATGTCATCATTTTTAATACTTTAGAAAAAGCCGATATTCATAAAATTATAGATTTAGAATTAAAAAAACTACTACAGCGTATTAATGATTTGGGCTATACGCTTGATTTATCTAAAAAAGCTAAGAATTTTATTGTTGACAAAGGATTTGATAAACAATATGGCGCCCGTCCGCTAAAGCGTGCCATTCAAAAATATATTGAAGATACTTTGGCTTCAGAAATTGTAAATGCCAATTTGCAAGAAGGCGATAAGATTACTATGGATTTAAATTCTAAAACACAAGAATTATTTATTAAAATCAACAAATCTAAAGCCACTAAAAATTGACCTCTATGAAAGTTTATTTTAAACTGCTATTCCTTTTGTTGACTGTATTGCCTTTAAAGGCACAAAATATATTGAGCAAAGCCAATCAAATTATTTCGGCAACACAAATAGCCCCAAAAAGTGAGCGTTCGTTGGCTACTGTTATTGGTTACAACGCTCAGGGAATACAAGTTATTTTAAGAAAAGGAACTGGTAATTTTGTATGTTTGGCCAATAATCCGAAAAATAAATCGTTTAGTGTTGCTTGTTATCACAAAGATTTAGAGCCGATGATGGCACGTGGAAGAGCACTTAAAAAAGAAGGGAAAACACACAAAGAAATTGAAGATATTCGCACTTCTGAGGCAAAATCGGGTTTGCTAAAAGTACCTTCTCACCCCAGTACATTATATGTTCTTTACGGAAACAAAGCAAAATTTAATACAAATACTAAAAAAATAGAGCATGGCCATATACGCTATGTGGTCTATATTCCTTGGGCTTCAGCTAAAAGTACAGGATTACCCTTGTCGCCACAAGTACCTGGCGGTCCTTGGTTGATGTTTCCAGAAACTTACAAAGCCCATATTATGATTACACCTCCAACAAACTAGTTGTTATGCAATCTGACGTTATCAAGTATTTAAGTTTATTTGTGTTTGTAATGGGTATTAATCTGTCGCAATCACAAAATTTAAATCTTGCAGCTTGCGACACCCTCCAGTTACAAAAATCTAAAAATGAGTGTGTTTTTGATGTGTATGGGGACTCTCAAGACCTGTTAAATAAATCTTATAAAGTTTTATTGGGGAAACTCGATACCAAAATAAAATCACTTAAGCCAGAAGCCAGAATCAAGACGGCATCTTTAAAACAGTTTTTAAAAGACAATCAAGTACAGTGGTTATTAACACGCAATTACAATGCAAAAGTCCACGCTTCTTACCAACTTACCACATCGCTTTCTGACTATGCTTTTTACTACAGCAAAGCCAAAGAGAGCTTTGAGCGCATTATATATTTTAAAACAGTAGCAGACAGTTTAAATTTAAAGTAAGCGCCTACCCGATTTCTTTTATTTAGTACCTTTGCCTAATGCAGAAGAAGATAAATATCCAAAATAAGAAAGCCCGTTTTGAATACGAATTTTTAGACAAGTACATTGCTGGAATTCAATTGACAGGCACAGAGATAAAATCTATCAGAAATAGCCAAGCACGGATAACTGAAAGCTTTTGCGAATTCAATGACAAAGGAGAACTCTTTGTCATAAATATGTATATTGAAGAATATATGTATGGCAATTACTTCAATCATAAACCAAAAAGTGAAAGGCGTTTGTTACTGCAAAAACGCGAGCTTAAAAAATTACAAAGAGAAGTTAAAAATGTGGGCTTAACAATTGTTCCTCTGCGCCTTTTTATGACAGACAAAGGCTGGGCAAAACTAGAAATAGCCCTTTGTAAAGGTAAGAAGACATTCGACAAGCGAGAAGTTTTAAAAGACAAAGACAACAAACGCGATTTAGACCGGTTGAAAAAGCAATTTAACGCATGATATTTGCTTTTTTTAAACTTATTCGTTATAAAAACTTGCTTATTCTAGCACTGTGCCAATTGCTTTTTAAATACACTTTCTTGAATATTTCTGGTATTTCTCTAAGTTTATCGCATACATATTTTTTAATACTGATGGGGGCCACACTTTGTATTGCAGCAGCAGGTTATATAATAAATGATATTTACGATGTTGAATTAGACAATGTTAACAAACCCAATAAAGTAATTGTAAATAAATTTATCTCTGAAAAAATAGCCACCCAGCTTTATATTGCTTTTAATGTAATAGGATTAAGTTTAGGCTATTACCTATCTCATAGAATTCAACGAGAAACCTACTTTTTATTCTTTTTATTAACAGCCTTTAGCCTCTTGCAATATGCCATTTATTGGAAGAAATTATTCATAATTAAAAATGTTCTGGTAGCTGTATTGGTAGGTTTGAGTGTTCTTATAGTTGGTGTGTTCGATATACTTCCAAATACCAATATAGCTAATGCGCCATCTCAACTTGTTGTTTTTAAGCTTGTTTTATATTATACTTTTTTTGCCTTTTTAATTAATCTTATTAGAGAAATAGTCAAAGATATTGAAGATGTAAAAGGCGATTCTAAAGGACAAATAAAATCGATTGTAAAAGTTTGGGGAATTCATAGTACAAAGTTAATAGTAAACGGACTCCTATTCTTATTAATAATGAGCGTTTCTGTTTATATAACAACGTATTTTTTGCATAATTATATCGTTTTTATTTATATGATAACATTTGTGTTGGTTCCTGCTATTGTTACCTTTGTTGCCGTTATAAAAGCCAAAGAGAAGAAACATTTTCAAAAAATAAGCAGCTTGTTAAAAGTAATAATGCTGTTTGGATTGGTTTCTATAACTTTAATAAGTTTGTTAAACCAATATGGATAGTAAAACATTAAAAGGTAAAAATATAATACTGGCATCGGGTTCTCCCAGACGTCAAACTTTTTTAAAAGAATTGGGCTTAGACTTTAGCATTCAGCTCAAAGAAGTTGAAGAGACCTATCCAAGACATTTAAAGCGCGAAAAAATTACCAACTTTTTAGCTTTAAAAAAGGCCAAAGCTTTTACTGATTTAAACAAAAATGACATCCTCATTACAGCAGATACCATCGTATGGTTTAAAAATACCGCTTTAGGTAAACCCAAAAATTTGCAACAAGCCGAAGAAATGCTCAAAAAACTATCCGGCCATAAACATTTGGTTATAACATCAGTATGTTTAAAAAATGCAACAAAAGAAAAGATATTTAGCTGTATTACAAAGGTCTATTTTAATACGTTAAGTCCTGAATCAATAGCCTATTATTTAAAAAAATTCAATCCTCTTGACAAAGCGGGGAGCTATGGCATACAAGAATGGATAGGCTATGTGGGCGTAAAAAAAATAAAAGGCAGTTATTTTAATGTCATGGGATTTCCTGTTCATAAATTGTATGAAGAATTGCTTCGTTTCTAAATTGTAAATCATTATAATTCTTACTTTTGTCAAATATAAATTCACTATGAAAAAATACACTTTTACAGAAAAAAAAGATACCCGATCTGGTTTTGGAGCGGGACTAACAGAATTAGGAAAAACCAATCCCAATGTGGTGGCCTTATGTGCCGATTTGATAGGGTCTTTAAAAATGGATGATTTCGCCAAAAATCACCCTGAGCGCTTTTTTCAAACAGGTATTGCCGAAGCCAATATGATTGGTATGGCTGCTGGTTTAACCATTGGTGGTAAAATTCCTTTTACAGGAACTTTTGCCAATTTCTCTACAGGTCGTGTTTATGATCAAATCCGCCAAGCAGTAGCTTATTCTGGTAAAAATGTAAAAATTTGCGCTTCTCATGCAGGACTTACTTTAGGTGAAGATGGCGCGACTCATCAAATTTTAGAAGATATTGGTTTGATGAAAATGTTGCCAGGTATGACCGTAATTAACACCTGTGATTATAACCAAACCAAGGCGGCTACCATTGCTATAGCAGATTATAATGGGCCTGTGTATTTGCGTTTTGGACGCCCAAAAGTACCTGTGTTTACACCCGAAAATCAAAATTTTGAAATAGGAAAAGCTGTTAAACTAACCGAAGGAAAAGACATTACTATTGTGGCAACAGGCCATCTGGTATGGGAGGCACTACAAGCTTCAGAACTTTTAGATGAAATGGGGATAAGTGCAGAAGTTATCAATATACATACCATCAAACCATTGGACGAAAACGCCATTTTGGCTTCTGTTTTAAAAACCAAATGTATTGTTACAGCCGAAGAGCACAACATGCTTGGTGGCTTAGGCGAAAGTGTTGCACGCACTTTGGCACAAAACTTGCCTTCACCACAAGAGTTTGTAGCTGTAAAAGATAGTTTTGGAGAGTCTGGCACTCCAGATCAATTAATGGATAAATACAATTTAAATAAAGCAGCCATTGTTGAAGCGGCTAAAAAGGTAATTGCCAGAAAATAAACACTCTAAAATTTCGTTTTAGTAAAAAATCATTTCAATCATGAAAAAACATTTAGTAGTAATCGTTTTTATTCTATCGAGTACTTTTTTATTTTCACAAGTAAAATTTGGATTTAAAGGAGGCGTAAATTATAACTTTTCTGGTAATATTACTGAAGTAATTAACAGTGGTGATATAATAGACGTCACCCATGGAGCAAATAACAAAGCTGGTTTTCATTTAGGAATTTGGACACGTTTTGGTTTGGCTGGATTTTCTCTAAGACCAGAATTGGTTTATACAGAGATCAAAAATGAATATCAATTAAATAGTTCAACAACTTTAAAAACTAAAAAAATTGATATTCCCATTTTATTAGATAAAAAATTTGGCCCTCTTCATCTTTTTGGAGGCCCTTCTTTTCAATATATATTAAAGTCTAATTTTAAAACAACTGATATTGGCAGTGTGAATTTTAATAAGTTTTCTTTAGGCACCCAGGTAGGGGTGGGTTTAGAATTCGGAAATTTTGGAATAGATGCCCGCTGGGAAAAAGGCTTCTCTAATAACTTGACTGCTATTTTAATATCTTCTTTATCAAATTTGAATTTAGACAACAGACCCAACCAAATAATATTTAGTGTATCGTATAATTTACTTTAATTACATACCCACCCTATAACAAAAAAGGCGAACCATTTGGTCCGCCTTTTTTGTTAGTTCTATTTTACTATTTAAGAATCGCTATCTAAATAATCGGGAATACCATCACCATCAGAGTCGTCATTGGTTAAATCGCCATCATTATTAGCGTCTTCTTTTATTGTTAATTTGCCATCACCATCATCATCATTATCCAAATAATTTGGAATCCCATCGCCATCTGTATCATCATCTAAAACACTGCCATTACCATTTACATCTTCATTTTTTGTTAAAATGCTATCGCCATCATCATCTGAGTCTACATAGTTTGCTATTAAATCGCCATCGGTATCATCGTTAGAAACTTCGCCATCATGATCTAAATCTTCTAGATTAGATAAAACACCATCACCATCATGATCTGCTGGGTTAACATCATTTAATTCTACCTTAAAAATCAATGGGTTATTTGCAGGTATTCCGCCCAGTGACGCTTCTCCATAAGCCAAACCTGAAGGAATAAAGAAAAAGCCTTTTCCTTGATTTTCATACGATAAAGATTCGTCAGCATTAATAATTTTGTGACCGCCTTTAAAATGTACAAAGCCATATTTCCAACCTTGAATAACTGCTGTTAAATCTATCCAAGTTAAAACCCTCGAATCGAATTTAGTGCTGTCTAATAAAAACCCACTGTATTTTACCAAAATAGAATCGGAACGTGTTGGGGCAATGGTTACTCCTTCTGCTTGTGATAGATAATACAATTTATAGGCTACATCCTTCCGGGTAATTTCTTGTGTTATAACATCATCGTACAAAGGGCGCTCGGCACCAGTAATTGTCCAAATATTACCATCATTATTTAAATAATGTGTCTCAAGGTAATGCACTAAAGAATCATTATCTTTTAGTGATTGCTCCGCAGGATTAACACTGGGTGTTGTTATGGTCTTTGTTTTTTTACAAGCTGAAAAAAGCGCCAAGCCTATGATAAAAATTGCGATACTATTTTTTAATCTCATCTATTTTAATTTTGCGTTGCAATTTACAAATTTAAACGAATTTTATCGGCCTATAAAGTTCTTTCTGATAGAATCTCATGGCTTTTAACAAAACTTTAATGCCCCGTTTATCTAAAATTAATTTTTCTTATGCGCAAATTAAGTGGTGTTATTTCTAAATATTCATCATCTTTAATATACTCCATACATTCTTCAAGAGAAAAATCGACTTTAGGGAATATCTTAGCGCTTTCATCTGTACCAGATTTACGTACATTGGTCAGTTTTTTACCTTTAATAAGGTTAACACTCATATCTTCTTGCTTGTTATTTTCTCCTACAACTTGCCCTTTGTATATTTCTTCGTTTGGATCGATAAAAAAGCGACCTCTGTCTTGAAGCCTGTCTATGGCATAAGCGGTGGCTTTACCAGTTTCAGAAGACACAATAGCGCCATTTAGATTATTGCCTATTTCTCCTTTAAACACATCAAATCCTCTCAGCCTGTGATTGATAATGGCTTCGCCTTGCGTGGCCGTTAAAAGTTTATTTCGCAGGCCTATTAAACCGCGAGAGGGAATATCGAATTCTAAATGTTGTAAATCGCCTTTTGGTTCCATTACCATTAAATCACCTTTACGCAAAGAGACTAAATTTATGGCTTTACTAGATCCAGATTCAGGCACATCAATGACCAAAATTTCATACGGCTCATGTTTTTTACCATCTACTTCTTTTATTATTACTTGCGGACGTCCTACTTGTAACTCATATCCTTCTCTACGCATGGTTTCTATCAAAACCGAGAGGTGTAAAATACCACGTCCGAAAACGTTAAACTTATCTTCCGAATCTGTTTCTTCAACACGTAAGGCTAAGTTTTTTTCAGTCTCTTTAAACAAGCGATCTCTAAGATGTCTTGAGGTTACATATTTGCCATCTTTGCCATAAAAAGGCGAATTGTTAATAGTAAACAGCATGCTCATGGTAGGCTCGTCTATGCTAATTCTTGGCAAAGCCTCTGGTTTTAGGCTATCGGCAATGGTATCGCCAATTTCAAAACCTTCTATCCCAGTAATGGCACATATATCGCCACTTCTTACCTTGCTAACTTTTGCTTTACCCAATCCTTCGAAAATATGAAGTTCTTTAATTCTAACTTTAATCTTTGAACCATCTCTTTTGCAAAGAATATAACTTTTAGAAATTTCTAAATCGCCCCTAAAAACACGGCCAATAGCTATCCTTCCTGTAAAGGATGAAAAATCTAGTGATGTGATTTGCATTTGAGGTGTTCCTTCACGATAGGGTGCCTCAGGAATTTCACTTATTATAGTATCTAACAACGGAATTATATTGTCTGTAGGTTTTAGGTGGTCTTCGCTCATCCAGCCTTGTTTTGCTGATCCGTAGATTGTTTTAAAATCCAATTGATCTTCAGTAGCATCAAGGGCAAACATCAAATCGAAAACATTTTCGTGCACAATATCAGGTGTGCAATTTTCTTTATCAACTTTATTAATTACCACAATGGGTTTTAGGCCCAATTCGAGGGCTTTCCCCAAAACAAATCGTGTCTGTGGCATGGCTCCTTCAAAGGCATCAACCAAAAGTAAAACACCATCTGCCATTTTTAATACACGCTCTACTTCGCCACCAAAATCGGCATGACCGGGTGTATCTATCACATTAATTTTAACATTTTTATAATTGATAGAAACATTTTTTGATAAAATGGTAATCCCCCTTTCGCGTTCTAAATCATTACTGTCTAATAATAATTCGGTACGCACTTTACGTTCATCCAAAATTTTGGCTTGATCTATTATTTTATCTACTAAAGTAGTCTTGCCATGATCAACGTGGGCTATTATGGCTATATTTCTAATTGATTGCATTCCTTATATTTTGAGCGTGCAAAAGTAATGTTAATTTTTGATTATTAACCATCTGCAGGCATTATTTTAATAAAAGAATAATATGAATTAAATTATTGAAAATGAATTGTTTTTGATTTTATACCGCTGTCAATTCAATGCTGGTAATTTCAGGCCAAATACCCACGCGCCCAGGAAAACCTAAAAATCCGAATCCCCTATTTACGTATAAAAATTGCTGTTTCTCTTGGTATAATCCAGCCCAACGTGGATAAAAATATTTTATCGGGCTCCATTTAAATCCTGGTATTTCTATACCAAATTGCATGCCATGTGTGTGTCCTGACAAGGTTAAATCAATAAATGTAGGGTGTTTTAAAACCTTATAATCCCAATGTGTTGGATCGTGTGATAAAAGGATTTTAAAATCAGTTTCTTCTATTTTTTCCAGCGCTTTATCTAAATTGCCATGTTGTGGAAATGGAGGTTTCCCCCAATTTTCTACGCCAACAATAGCTAGCTTTTCGCCATCTTTATTAATATAAGCTGCTTCGTTATTTAGTAATTTAAAACCTATTTCTTTATGATGTTTAAATAGCAATGCCAGATTATCTTTTTTAGCTTGTTCTGAAGGCCATTTTTTATAATCGCCATAATCGTGATTTCCAAGTGATGAAAACAGGCCATACTTGCTCTTCAGCTTTTTAAAATCACTAATAAACGGCGCTATTTCTCTTGAATCATTGTTGACTAAATCGCCAGTAAAGCAAATTAAATCGGCATTTTGTTCATTTATCAGATCAATACCACGTTGTACATCTTCAATACTGTCAAAACTACCTGAGTGAATATCGGAAATATGCACGAGTTTAAACCCATCAAATGCTTTTGGCAGGTTTTTTAATTTTAATTTAATATGCTTAACCTTATAATTGTATTTTCCTTTGGTGATGCCATACAGCATCGATAAAAAAGGAATTGCCGCCAAACCAAGCCCTATTTGTCCAATAAATTTACGCCTTTGCGGATAAGTAACGTCTTTTGGATTACCAATCAGTTTGGCCAGATTATTAGTAGCAAAGCCTAAAATTCTTGAAAAATCATCAATAAGTAAGAAAAGGCTGAATAGTATTTTAAAAATGATAAAAGAAAAAGCGAAACCTATTATTAAGTTTCTTAAAACCGAAATATGCAAAGGCTTTTTAACAAAATAATTAATTAAGAAAACTGTACCTATATAGGCTATAATTATCAGTAAGAAGTAAGAATAGCGCCACAACCTCTGATTTTCAAACCTGGTTACTAATGTTTTTAAACCATAAAATGTATACACATCTAAGGCCATTAAAAAACAAAAAAATACGATAAGCCTGCTATTCATTCAAATTATAATTTGCGGCGCTTTCTCTCTCTTTTTAAAAGTTCAAGTTCTCTACTTGTTTGACCAGCAACCGATGTATTCTCTTCGGCACGCCGAATTAAATACGGCATCACATCTTTAACTGGGCCGTAAGGTAAGTATTTTGCTACATTATAACCACTCTTTGATAAATTGTAACTAATATGATCACTCATACCATACAACTGACCAAACCATATACGTGAATCGTTTTTATGTAATTTGTATTCTTCAATAAGTTGCATCAATAAAAAAGTACTCTCCTCGTTATGAGTGCCTTCAAAAATCTCCATTTCATCTATATGTTTTAACATATATCTCACCACATTGTCATAATTAAGATCTGTATCTTCTTTTGTATTGCAAATAGGCGATTTATAGCCTTTTTCTTCAGCCCGTTCGCGCTCTTTTTCCATATAGGCGCCCCGAACCAATTTCATCCCAATATAAAATCCTTGCTCCTTAGCACGTTTGTGCAATTCTTTTAGATAATCTAATCTGTCCCAACGGTATAATTGAAGGGTACCAAAAACAATCACTTTTTGCTTGTTGTATTTTTGCATCATCTCTTCAATAAGATCATCGGCAGAATTTTGCATCCAAGATTCCTCAGCATCAATTAGTAATTTAACACCATTATCAAAAGCGTGCTGGCTTACAGTATTATAGCGCTCTTTTACGGTTTGCCACTCCGTTATTTCACGATCACTAAGTTCAATACATTCAGATACTTTTTGGTACAGTGCCAGCCTTCCGAAACCAGAAGGTTTGAATACCGCAAATGGAATGCTCAACTTTTCTTTGGCAAAATCGATATTGGCCAATGTTTTATTCATGGCTAAATCAAATTGCGATTCTACCTCTGCACCTTCAACTGAGTAATCTAAAACGGCATGTACATTTTTTGTAAACATATTTTCAATAGTACTCATACAATCTTCTTCAGTTACGCCACCACAAAAATGATCGAAAACTGTAGATCGGATAAGACCCTCAACAGGCAAGTGGGCTTTTATGGCAAAATTAGTAGCGGCAGTACCAATTCTTACCAAGGGTTCGCTCTTAATCATTCTAAACAAAAAATAGGCGCGTTCTAGCTCAGAATCAGATTTTAACGAAAAAGCAATTTCTGTATTATTGAAAATATTTTCCATTTTTTTTATTTTCAACAAAGATACCAATTGCAGATGCGATTTTTTTAAATTTTTATGGTTATTTTGCACCGAAATTCAATTTTTTTATGAAAGCTATTGAAGCAGATAATTATTCTATATTTTTTGATAAAACAGGCTATTCTGAATTAGATGCCATTATTAAAAACAACACTTATTCAAAGGTGTTTTTACTTGCAGACACAAACACCAAAAAATACTGTTTACCGCTTTTAAAAAGTAAAATAAATAATTTTGATAAGCTTATTCTTTTAGAAATTAAAGGAGGAGAAAACCATAAAGATTTTGAAACCTGCCAAAATTTATGGCAACAACTTTGTGATTTAGAAGCCGATAGAGATTCTCTGCTTGTTAATTTAGGCGGCGGTGTGGTAACCGACCTGGGAGGCTTTGTTGCGGCCACACTCAAGCGTGGCATTCATTTTATAAATATTCCTACCACCCTACTGGGTATGGTAGATGCTTCTATAGGTGGCAAAACAGGTGTTAATTTAGGGGCACTTAAAAACCAAGTGGGCTGTTTTTCAACCCCACAGATGATTATAATTGATACAGACTATTTAAGCACTTTAGACCCACGTGAAATACGTTCTGGAATGTCAGAAATTATTAAATACGGTTTGTCTTACGATAAAGAACTTTACCAAACCATTTTGAACAATTCTTCACAAAATGACAGCTCTCTAAAGGATATTATTTACCGTTCTGTTGCCATTAAAAATGAGGTGGTTTTAGAAGATCCCAACGAACAAGATTTAAGAAAAGTTTTAAATTTTGGACACAGCATGGGGCATGCCGTTGAATCCTATTTTTTAAAAAATAAAAACAAACAAAATTTAACCCATGGCGAAGCCATAGCTGTGGGCATGGTTACTGTGTTAAATCTGTCATGTCGCTACTGCGAATTTGACAAAACTGAAGCCGATAAAATTAAAGATTTTATACTGACTTATTTCGGGAAAGTAGACTTATCAGAATCAGAATACCCAAGCCTTTTAGAACTTTTAAAACACGATAAAAAAGCTAAAAAAGGGATTGTAAAGTTTGTTTTAATCAACCGAGTAGGTGAATATAAATTAAATTGCGAGGTAAGCGAAGCGGCCATAATTGATGCGCTTAATTACTATATTTCTTAGCAGCAACCCTTTTTTACATGCCTGTAAATAGTCTCGTACTGAGGCAAGATAATCTCTAATTCAAAAGTTTGGGCATGTGTAAAAGCATTTTGTTTAAATGTGCTTAAAGTGGCATCATCCTTAAGTATTTTTAAAGCATTGGTTGCCATTTGATCTACATCACCAACATTACTTAAATAACCTGTTACACCCGCTACATTTATCTCTGGCAATCCACCTGAATTGGTAGAGATAACAGGTGTTTTAGCGGCCATAGCTTCTAAAGCCGACAAACCAAAACTTTCGGTTTCTGAGGGCAACAAAAATAAATCGGCGTAACATAAAATTTTGTTGACATCTTGGCTGTTTCCTAAAAAATGAACTTTATCTCTAATATTTAGTTTTTTGACTAAATTATTTACTTTCTCACGTTCTGGGCCTTCGCCTACTAAAAGTAATTTGGCAGGCACTTTCTTTAATATTTTATCAAAGATTAAAATAACATCTTCTATTCGCTTTACAGGTCTGAAATTACTGATATGAACTATTATCCTTTCATCCTTACTAGCCAAACTAGAACGCTCACAATCCTCAGCAGCGTGATCGGGATAGTGGTCTATTTCAATAAAATTATAGATAACTTTAATGTCTTTTTTTACGTCAAAAAGCCGCAATGTGTCATCTTTCAAGCTTTGCGAAACAGTGGTAACCATGTCGGAATTATTGATGCTAAATTCTACAGCTTGCTTGTATATTGGATGACTTCCCACCAAGGTTATATCGGTACCGTGAAGTGTGGTAACAACTTTAATATCGATACCTTTTGTTTTGAGGATTTGCTTGGCCATAAAAGCAGCATAAGCATGTGGTATGGCATAGTGAACATGTAAAATATCTAAATCATAACGTTCTACAATTGAGACCATTTTACTCGATAAGGCAAGTTCATAAGGTTGGTACTGAAACAGCGGGTATTCTTCTACAAATACCTCATGAAAATACACATTTTTAGATAAAAAATTAAGCCGTACAGGTTGGTTGTAGGTTATAAAATGAACTTCGTGCCCCTTAATGCCAAGTGCCATGCCGAGTTCGGTTGCAACAACGCCACTACCGCCAAATGTAGGATAACATACAATGCCTATTTTCATTTAAAATTATATTAAATTATAAGACTCTTAGACTAGGCTCAGAGTGACAACATTTATTTGATTACAAATAGGTTTCGACTGCCCGCCAAAATGAATCGCTCGGACTGGCAATTATCAACCCGACATTTTTTATTTTGCCTATCTTATATAGGCGACTTAGAGTGCCCAGCTGATTTCTCAGACGAAAGTAAAGTAAATACCAACCAAAAACAGTTAATAATCTCCTAAAGTTTCAGGATTCTGCTTTAGCGCACTTTCCAACTGTTCATCACTGGGTGGTTTGCCATGCCATGCGTGAGAGCCCATCATAAAATCAATGCCATTTCCCATTTCGGTATGCATCAATACACAAACCGGTTTTCCTTTTCCTGTAAGGGTCTTAGCTTCTGCCATTCCTTTAAGAATACTGGCCACATTATTCCCTTTAAAAATATCAATAACAAGCCAACCAAAAGCTTCAAATTTGGCTTTTAAATCACCTAAAGAAAGAACATGTTCAGTACTGCCATCAATTTGTTGTCCGTTAAAATCAACTGTTGCAATTATGTTATCAATGCCCTTGGCAGATGCGTACATAGCCGCTTCCCAAATCTGACCTTCTTGTAATTCGCCATCGCCGTGAAGGGTATAAACCAAATGATTATCGCCATTCAATTTTTTAGTTTGTGCGGCTCCTAAAGCTACCGATAGGCCTTGCCCTAGCGAACCTGAAGCAATGCGGATACCAGGCAAGCCTTCGTGTGTTGTAGGATGCCCTTGCAAGCGTGTGTTTAGGATTCTAAATGTTGCCAATTCCTTTACTGGGAAATAACCACTGCGTGCCAAAACACTGTAGTAAACGGGTGAAATATGACCATTGGATAAAAAGAAAAGATCTTCGCCAACACCGTCCATTTTAAAATCGGTGTGGTATTCTAAAATTTCTTGATACAATACTGTTAAAAATTCGGCACAACCCAACGAGCCTCCTGGGTGTCCTGATTGTACGGCATGTACCTGTCGTACAATGTCGCGACGTACCTGTTGTGTAAATTCTTCTAATTGTTTTATTGAGGCCATAAAGTGTGTTATTTTGCCACAAAAATAAGCGATTAATTAAGAAAAGATGTCAATAGTTTTAAAAAAAATAAAAGATTTTTGAACAAGCTTAAATTAGCTTCTGGTCATTAGTTTTGAGTTGTTGATTTTTTTATTAATCATCCCCCCATTTATAGGGCAGATTTAGTTTTGTTTTTTTCTAAAAATATTCTATTCATCAAATTAGTAGTAATGGTTAGGTTATGATTTCGTTGTGGAATCATCCGCAGGAATAGTCCGCAGAGAAATCAGGTTAAATGTAATAATATTTTTCATAATGTTATAAAGCCACGCTGAATTATAACCGATGTTGCAACTGGCCTTATTTCCTTCGTGTAATTTTAACAGGATTTTGTATTGAGTCAAAAATATCAGCAATTTTCACAAAACCATTTTGTTCATCGATAGAATAAATAATTTTGTAATTTGTATAAATCAAATATCGATATTCGATTTTTCTATTTAGTCAACCCTTAAAAAGATTGGTTTAGTTTAAACATTTTAAAAAGTTTGGATTCTAACGATAGATACAACTCTTGAGAAAATAAATAAAAAGAAGATTTCCATTTATTCATCATCCTTTTAAAGTT
>JAKIUU010000017.1 GCA_021647405.1 Flavobacteriaceae bacterium | reverse complement strand
ATTAAGGAAAATGAACCGAAAAAACAGAAGACTAGGCATTATAAAATCTAAAAAAAATCATAAAATTTGAATTGAAAAAATGAAAATAGAACCGAAAAAAGAAATAGGTGATTATGCAACGGTCTTGGTCTATGCCAATTAGAAATTGGGGAATTATTCTCAATCAGTTCTTAACAATATATGACAAAAGGGTCAGACTTTAGTTATAAAATCTAACCCAAGTTATTTTAACTTACACACTTCATAGGATAGTGTCCCCTAAATAGAACTGCTTATTTTTCTAATTTCTTCAAATTTATTATTTTTAATTCTAATGGAGCTAGCTCCATTAGAATTAATTTCAGCATACTTTACTGGTGGGATTTTACCTAACGCATCGTGAGGTCTAAAATGATTATAATCATCCATCCAGATTTGTGTTTACTCTCTTACTTGCTCTAGGTATTCAAAAATATATTTGTTTAGAACACCTCTTCTATAGCTTCCATTAAATCGTTCTACAAAAGCATTTTGAGTGGGTTTTCCCGGTTGTATATATTTGAACTCTATATCGTACATAAAACTCCAATTAGCTGTTATTCTCGCTATAAACTCTGGGCCATTATCCATACGTATGCGTTTAGGTTTTCCTCTTTTGTTAATCAAATGATTGAGTACCCAAATAATGCGATTACTTGGTAAAGAATAATCTATTTCTATAAAAAGAACTTCCCTGTTATAATCATCAATCACATTAAACCCTCTAAAACGCCTACTGTTATCCAATACATCGGTTACAAAATCCATACTCCAAGTGTGGTTTAATTCTTTAGGAACCGCTAAAGGCTCTTTTACTCTTGCGGGCAAACGTTTCTTTACTTTACGACGCAAGGATAATCCTAGTGATTTATAAACCCTGTACACCCGTTTATGATTCCAAATCTTTCCTTCATTGCGTAAGCGATCATAAGCCTTCCAAAACCCTTCCTCCGAATGCTCCTCTGCTTTTTCTCTAAGAGCTGTTTCAATTTCAGTATCATCTTTTGCCAACGGTTTATAATAATAAACGCTCTTACTCATATTTAAAATCCGGCACGCCCTACTAATACCATAATGAATAAGCTGTTTTGCTATTATCCGCTTGCGATAGGGCTTTATAGCTTTTTTTCAATAACCTCCTTTGCCATTTGATGGTCTAATGCTAGAGTAGCATACATCTGTTTGAGTTTACGATTCTCTTCCTCTAAAATTTTTAACCGTTTTAACTCTTTAGAATTCATCCCTGCATACTTGGAACGCCATTTATAAAAGGCCGCTGAACTAACTCCATGGTCTCGGCTAATTTCTGATACAGATTTACCCATATCAAACTCCTGTAAAATCTTTGCGATTTGTGTTGGACTAAATTTACTCTTTCTCATAATTACTGCTTAAAATTAATACTTGTTTTTATACTTTTAAACAGTTCGGTTTTAGGGGAAGCTTACAAATTTTCCTTAAATTGCAAGCGATGAAAGCTGTTACAATAAAAGACCTTAAGACAGAGTTAACCCACCGTAGCCAGAAAGAGATACTGACACTTTGTTTGCGCCTGTCAAAGTTTAAAAAAGAAAATAAAGAATTACTTACCTACCTTCTATTCGAGTCGGCTGATGAGGAGGCTTTTATTAACGGCATAAAAATTGAAATAGATGAACAATTTGAACTCATAAACACAAAAACTTATTACTTTATTAAAAAAAGTGTTCGTAAAATATTGCGCCGTATTAAAACCTATATCCGCTATTCAAAAAAAACGGAGACAGAAGTTGAGCTGCGCCTTTATTTCTGTCAGAAATTAAATGATTTTAAGTCTTCAATAAAACACAACACTGTTCTTAAAAATATATTTTACCGCGAAATTGAAGCAGTCAAAAAAAAACTAAGTGGCTTGCACGAAGATTTGCAATACGATTACAGATTAGAAATAGAATCTCTATTATCAGAAGAATGAACAGTATATAAGATACCTTTACAAAAGATAAAACACCATTACAATGAAAAATTTAATAATTAGCATCGCTTCACTCGTCTTAATTTTGACAAGTTGTACCAGCAATACACTTTCGCAAGAGCAAGAACAGCAATTATTAGACGATTTATATCTCGACATACAAACCCTTGCAAATAGCGAACCTTGTTCCAATCCTGAGGATTGGGCTTTTACAGCCATTGGTGCTAAAGCTTGTGGCGGCCCTGCAGGTTATATTGCCTACCCACTAAGCATAGATACGGTAAGCTTTCTTGATTTAGTCACACATTATACCAAAGAACAAGAAAAATACAATATTAAATGGGGGGTGTTTTCCGATTGTTCTGTAGCGCAACCACCAAGCGGTATTGAATGCCTTAACGGAGAACCTACTTTTATTTATTAATAAAATAGAGCCCTCGCATTTCAATGTCCCAAAAAAAGAAAATACATCCAAAAATAAAGGCGCGCTTACACAACCGAAACAAACATCGTGAACGTTATGACTTTAAAAAACTTATTGAAAATTGTAAAGCCTTAGCACCTTTTGTAAAACCAAATAAATATGGCGATATTTCTATTGATTTTTCAAATCCAGAAGCGGTAAAAACACTTAACAAAGCCCTTTTAAAACGACATTACGGCATTGATAATTGGGACATTCCCAAAGGTTATTTATGTCCACCTATCCCTGGAAGGGCCGATTACATTCACCATATAGCCGATTTATTATGTGGCAGTAACTACGGGAAAATACCCACAGGCACAACAATAAAATGTTTGGATATTGGCGTGGGTGCCAGTTGTATTTACCCCATTATTGGTGTTGTTGAATACGGTTGGTCATTTATTGGTACAGATATTGACCCCATATCAATAGCCGCATCAAAAAAAATAATTGAAAACAATCCTTTTTTAAAAGGCCATATTGAATTGCGTTTACAACCCACAGCTAAAGATGTTTTTTATGGCATCATTACCAAAAATGACCGCATTGATGTGTCTGTTTGTAATCCGCCTTTTCACGTTTCTTTAGAGGCAGCACAGGCTGGAACACTCCGAAAATTAAACAATTTAAATGCTAAAAAAACGGATAAACTTACTTTAAATTTTGGCGGTCAAAATGCCGAATTGTGGTGTGATGGTGGCGAAAAAAAGTTTGTACACAATATGATCAGACAAAGTAAAAAGTTTGCCGATTCTTGCTTCTGGTTTTCGACCTTAATTTCGAAACAATCCAATCTTAAGTCGGTGTATGAATCTCTTAAAAATGCCAATGCTATTGAGGTAAGAACCATTCCAATGGGTCAAGGAAACAAAACAAGCCGTATTGTAGCCTGGACATTTCTTACATCAAAACAACAAAAAGAATGGAAACAAAGCAAATGGCAATTGGGTAAAAAGTAGTCCTTTCAAAAAGAGCAAACAAGCATACAGCTACTCAATAAAAAATCTTTAAATTTGCAGTCAATTTATACAAACCTATGCCTCTTCAAAACAAATTACAGCATGCCGTAAGTGCGGCCATATTGAATCATTATCAGTTAACATTAAACGATTTTGAATTTCAAGCCACACGCCAAGATTTTGAGGGCGATATCACTCTGGTTGTGTTTACATTATTGCGTCATATAAAAGGGAACCCCGTTCAAATTGGCGAAACCATTGGCGCTCATTTAAAAGAAAATAACGCCTTTATAGCTGATTTTAATGTGGTAAAAGGCTTTTTGAATATCGTTATTACAGATACTTTTTACAACGCTATTTTTAACGCTATTTTAGCCGATAACAATTACGGCATCAGCAACCCAAACCCCGATGAAAAAGCGGTGATGGTAGAATATTCGAGTCCCAATACCAATAAACCGCTGCATTTAGGACATATCAGAAATAACTTGTTGGGCTATTCGGTGGCTAAAATAATTGAAGCATCGGGTAAGAAAGTCATAAAAACACAAATCATAAACGACCGTGGTATTCATATTTGTAAAAGTATGTTGGCTTGGCAGAAATTCGGAAATGGCGAAACACCTGAATCTACGGGCCTTAAAGGCGATAAATTGGTGGGCAATTACTATGTAAAATTCGACCAAGAATATAAAAAACAAATTGCTCAAGCCATGGCCAATGGCTTGTCTGAAGAAGAAGCCAAAAAACAAGCACCTCTTCTAATTGAAGCACAAAATATGCTTAAAGAATGGGAAGCGGGTAACACCGAAGTTGTGTCGCTTTGGAAAAAAATGAACCAATGGGTTTATGACGGATTTGATATTTCGTACAAAACTTTAGGAGTCGATTTTGACATCAATTATTACGAAAGTAACACTTATTTGTTGGGAAAAGACGTGGTGGCTAAAGGCTTAAAAGATGGTGTTTTCTATAAAAAAGAAGACAGCTCTGTGTGGATAGATTTAACCGATGAAGGTCTGGATGAAAAAATAGTTTTACGCGCTGATGGCACAGCCGTTTATATGACGCAAGATATTGGTACCGCCATTCAACGTTTTAAAGATTATGATATTGACAGCCTTGTTTACACTGTTGGTAATGAGCAAGATTATCATTTTAAAGTACTGATCTTAATCCTAAAAAAATTAGGGTATGATTGGGCTGATAGGCTCTATCATTTATCTTATGGCATGGTAGATTTGCCAAGTGGTAAAATGAAATCAAGAGAAGGTACTGTTGTAGATGCCGACGATTTAATTGTTGAAATGACCCAAACGGCCAAAAATATTTCTGAAGAATTGGGAAAATTAGAGGGGTATACGGATACCGAAAAAAAGCAATTGTATAAAACCATTGGTTTGGGTGCCTTAAAATATTTTATTTTAAAGGTAGATCCTAAAAAGCGCATTTTGTTTGACCCAGCAGCATCCATAGATTTTAATGGCAACACAGGACCCTTTATTCAATATACCTATGCCCGAATTCAGTCAATTTTACGAAAAGCCACTTTTGACTACAGCCAATCTATTACACTAGACGCACTTAACAGCAAGACAAAAGACCTCATAAAACACCTGCAATTGTTTACCGAAATTATCAGCTTGGCAGCAACCAATCACAGTCCGGCTTTAATTGCCAATTACACTTATGATTTGGTAAAGCTGTACAATTCTTTCTACCAATCGGTGCATATCTTAAGCAATGACAATCTTGACGAAAAAATTGTTCATGTACAAGTTTCTCATAAAGTGGCGCAGGTTATAAAAACTGCTTTTGGTCTTTTGGGTATTGATGTACCAGAACGGATGTAAAAAACGCGTTATGCTTATGGGAATTTAAAATATATCAATAATCAATCCAACCGAATCCCATATTGTTCCCAAATTATCTACACCCATGCGATTGCAAGAATATGGTGTGGGTATTTTCAATGCGGCTTTTACAAAATCAGCATTAAAAAAAAGCTTTAAAGAAAAAATCTATTACGGTTAATGATGTTATTGCAACATCGGCTACTTTTATAAATGGTGGTGAATATATCTGCTTATCCGTTTCAAACAAGGTCTGTTCAAGGAGAAAGCTGATCTTTTCACTTGACATATTATTTGAAGATGAATATTTAGCAGTAATTCATAAACCAGCTGGTATCTTGGTGAGTGGCAATAGTTTTAAAACCATTGCCAATGCCTTGTCTCAAAACATTAAACGAAGCACTCTTAATGATGCCACATCTCCACAACCTGTACACCGGTTAGATTATGCAACCACAGGTATTTTGTTGGTAGGAAAAACAAGCCGTAGCATTCGCACTTTAAATAAGATGTTTGAAGCCAAAACCATTAAGAAAACTTATTATGCCATTGCTATTGGTGAAATGAACCTTCAGGGGGAAATTACTTCAGAAATTGACGGCAAGTCATCACAATCGGATTATTTAGTCGCCCCTTAAAAACCATTTAAGGGTTTATAAGGGTTGACTATTTAATAATCGCATCCGTTCCGTCAAAAAGATTCGGAAAACTTAACTTGGTCGCATTAAAACCTCAGACAGGAAGAAGACATCAATTGCGTAAACATCTGTCTCATATAGGAAATCCTATATTAGGAGATGCCACTTATGGCTTTGATAATTTAATTCTAAATGGTAAAGGATTGTATTTGCACGCCTTCGCCTTGCAATTTACACATCCATTTACAAATGAAAAAATCCATTTAAAAGACAAGCTTCCTCAAAGGTTTGAAAAAATATTTAAAACGCTTACCAACCCCTGCTAACCTGCGCATCCATGCGCGTGCTTTTAAAAAATTATTAAGATATGGACGTGACAACAAAAGAATTAAAAAACAAAAAGAGCGGCCATTGGCCGCCCTTTTTGTTTAGATATCTTTATTAAATACTAGTTTCCTTTCTTATAATCGGCTAAAAATTGCGCCAAACCATTATCGGTTAAAGGGTGTTTTAGCAAACCTTCAATAGCACTTAAAGGGGCTGTAATAACATCGGCACCCAACTTAGCACATTCAACAATATGCATGGTATGACGTACAGAAGCAGCCAATATTTCGGTCTCATATCCGTAATTGTCATATACCAATCTTATTTCGTCAATAAGGTTGAGCCCATCGTTAGAAATATCGTCTAAACGGCCAATAAACGGCGACACATAACTGGCACCTGCTTTGGCGGCCAATAAGGCTTGACCAACCGAAAACACCAAAGTACAATTGGTTTTTATACCCTTATCTGAAAAATATTTTATGGCTTTTATGCCTTCTTTTATCATAGGTACTTTTACCACAATTTGGGGATGTAAATCGGCCAAGGCTTCGCCTTCTTTAACCATACCTTCAAAATCGGTTGCAATAACTTCGGCACTTACATCGCCATCAACAATAGAGCAAATGTCAACATAGTGTTTTAAAATATTATTGGCACCCGTAATACCTTCTTTGGCCATTAAAGACGGGTTGGTGGTAACCCCATCTAAAATACCGAGTTCTTGGGCTTCTTTTATTTGGTCTAGATTGGCAGTATCGATAAAAAATTTCATTTTGTAGGATTTGTTTATAATTTAGGAGCAAAGATAAAATTAATGACACGGCTATCCCAAAAAATTACACATACTTTTTAACAGATTATGAGTTGGTTAGTGAATGGTTATTTTGGATTTTATCTTTTGTCATTTGTTTTTTGGAATTTTAAAAGGTTATTGCACAACGTTTCACAGAGAAACCCAAAGATACACAAAGTTTAACCGCAAAAACGCAAGGTTTGAGGCAAAGGTCGCAAAGAATGTTGAATTGAAATACTGTTATAGTTAAGTATCTAACGTTAGGCTCTAATATCTTTTGTGTTTTGGAATTTGTCTTTTGGAATTTTGAATTTTGAGTCTAGCATCTTTTGAATTTCATCTTTTGGTGCTTAACACTTATAACATCTTATAGTTATTCATCAACAACTTTTCAAAAATTTTATCGGGTAAAATGCGTTTGAGAACAATTGAAAATTTTTGCATAAAACTACCTACTTTATAATGAAGCTTAGGATTTGATGTGTTGATAATTTTATAAATAGCCGCTGCCATTTCAACAGGGTCTTCGCCGCCATCAACATCAGCATCCATTAAATTGAGATTGCTTTGGTAAATTTCTTTATAAGCAGAACCTTCAAAAACAGGTGTGTGATAACGACCTGAGGCTATATTTGTAGCAAAATCGCCCGGTGCCACATTGGTTACTTTAATACCAAATTGTTTAACTTCCATACTCAATGCTTCGGTTGTCAATTCTAAAGCGCCTTTGGTGGCAGAATAAATACCTCTAAAGGGTAATCCCATATAACCTGCTATAGAAGTTACATTTATAATCACACCGCTTTTTTGTTGGCGCATTTGTGGTAAAGCCGCCTTGATAACATCAATAGCGCCAAAAAAATTGGTGGCAAACACTTTGCGCATTGCATCAGTTGGCGTCTCTTCAACAGGGCCCGTAATACCCATGCCGGCATTGTTGATAAGAATATCTAACCGCCCTTCGTTTGCAATAACATCAGCAACAGCTTTATTAATTGTCTCTAATTTATTAACATCTAAAGCGAGCAATTTAAATGGGTGGTTTTTTACCTTTTCGGGATGGCGACTCGTTCCGTAAACTACAAAACCTTTGTCAGATAAAAACACCCCTACCGATTTACCAATACCCGATGACCCACCGGTAATTAAAACAACTTTACGCATTTAAGATTTAAGATTTAAGATTTGACAAAAGTACAAGATTTTCCCATCTTCCATCTCCCCATCCCGAAGTTTCGGGAGGAAGATACTTGATTGTATGGTATTATAAAGCTGTTACTAGATAAATTTTGAATTGAAGAAGTTACCGTTTCCTTTCCTTCGGAAAGGCTTAGGGATAGAAACAAAAAATGGCAAGCTACCTACATCACACCGCTACAACCTTGTACCCTTGCTGTGTTCCCACCCTGGGGGATTCCGAGGGAGCTGGTTGTGTAGGACTTGCCGCTGCAAAAATACAACCTATTTCTAATTTGGCAAGGCTTTTTTAACTTATTTCTGTAACAAAATCCCGTTAAACGGTACTAATTTATTTATATTTGTCTAACTAATAAAACCAAACTTTATGGAAAATCAAACTAACCCAACATCGGCCAAACAAATAATGTTAAACTATGGTTTAATATTTGGATTTGTTTCAATATTAATCAGTGTTACCAATTATGCCCTTGGCAACATTTACGAACCGCATTGGTCTGTTTCTGTTGTAGGAATTCTAATAATGGTAGTGGCAATTGTTTTAGGTCTTAAACAGTTTAAAAAGAATAATAATGAACTTTTATCACTAAGTCAATCTTTTAAAATAGGTTTAGGGATAGCTTTAATTGGTGCCATTATTTCAATAATCTACACTGTCTTATTTGCCAAATTTATTGAACCAAACTATATTAATAACGTCATAGAACTTCAACAAACAAAAATGATTGAATCTAGTCCAGAGGTTAGCGATGAAGTACTAGAAATGATGGCCAACGGTACAAAAAAGTATTTTTATGTGGCTACCATTGGCATGATTGTAATTGCTAATTTATTTTTAGGTTTTGTGTTTTCATTAATAGCAGGTCTAATCATGAAAAAAACTGACGAAGAAATCACCAGTATTTAATAAAAAGCACCTTAAATGGATATATCGGTTGTTATACCATTACTTAACGAAGAGGAATCTTTACAAGAATTACACGATTGGATTGCAAAAATAATGCAATCCAATCATTTTTCGTACGAAATACTGTTTATTGATGACGGCAGTACCGATAAATCTTGGGACGTTGTGACACAGCTCTCAAAACAAAATTCGTGTGTAAAAGGCATTCAGTTTTTGCAAAATTATGGAAAATCGCAGGCTTTACATGCTGGGTTTAAAAAAGTTCAAGCCGATGTGGTTATTACCATGGATGCCGATTTACAAGACAGTCCCGAAGAAATTCCCGAATTGTACCGCCTCATCACAAAAGAAGATTATCATTTAGTCTCCGGCTGGAAAAAAAAGCGCTACGACTCTAAAATACGCAAGAATTTCCCTTCCAAATTATTCAATTGGGCGGCCAGAAAGACATCGGGTTTAAGCCTACACGATTTTAACTGCGGTCTTAAATCCTATAAGTTAAAAGTAGTAAAAAACATTGATGTGTATGGCGAGATGCACCGCTATATTCCCGTTTTGGCCAAACACCAAGGCTTTAACCGCATAACAGAAACAGTTGTACAACACCAAGCCCGTAAATACGGCGAAACAAAATTTGGTATGAGCAGATTTACAAACGGATTTTTAGACTTATTAACCATTTGGTTTTTAACCAAATTCGGCAAACGCCCCATGCACTTATTTGGTTTGTTAGGCTCTTTTATGTTTTTAATTGGTTTTTTAGCCACTGGCTATATTGGCGCACTAAAACTCTACAAACTATACCACGGTTTTAAAACCATTTTAGTAACCGATAATCCTTGGTTTTATATCGCTTTGGCTACAATGATTATTGGCACACAGTTATTCCTTGCCGGATTTATAGGCGAACTCATTTTACGCAGCAAACAACGCGAAAATAGGTACCAAATTAAGGATGTGATTTGAGGAATATCTGTAAATTTGCAGGACTTAAATTTTTGATTTAAAATGATTAAAAACGCTTTAAAAACAGCCCAAACATGGCTCACTGAACCTTTTGACACCGATACCCAAAATAAAGTCAAACGGCTCATTGACGCTCACGACGAAAACCTCATTGAAAGTTTTTACAAAAACATGGCCTTTGGTACCGGCGGTATGCGCGGTATTATGGGCGTGGGTACCAACCGCATAAACAAATACACTTTAGGACGTGCCACGCAAGGCTTGTCTAATTATATAAAACAACGCTTTCCCAACAAAGAACTCAGTGTGGCCATAAATTACGATTGCCGACATAATTCAACCGAATTTTCTCAGCTTGTTGCAGATGTCTTTTCAGCCAACAATATAAGTGTGTACCTCTTTGAAGAAATGCGCCCCACACCCGAATTGTCTTTTGCCGTACGTTATCTAAACTGCGATGCAGGCATCGTTTTAACCGCCAGTCACAATCCACCCGAATACAACGGTTATAAAGTGTATTGGAACGACGGCGGTCAAATTGTGCCTCCCGAAGACAACGAAATTATTGCCGAAGTAAATAAAGTGGCTTTCGATGCTATTAATTTTAATGGAAAGGCAGATTTAATCCAGAAAGTAGGCAAAGCGCTAGATGCAGCATTCTTAAAAGAAAGCGTTGCACAAAGTATTTTTAATAAAAAAGGTTTTGCCGATTTAAATATTGTATACACATCATTACACGGTACTTCTATAAAATTAATTCCGGATGCCTTGGCACAAGCCGGCTTTACAAAGGTCAATATAGTACCTGAACAGGCCGAGCCTGATGGCGATTTTCCCACTGTAACCTCACCCAACCCCGAAGAACCTGCCGCCTTAAAAATGGCCATTGATTTGGGAAAAAAAATAGGCGCCGATATTGTTTTTGGTACCGACCCAGACTCAGACCGCTTAGGTATTGCTACACCCGATTTAGAAGGCAATATAAAACTACTAAACGGCAATCAGACCATGGTTTTAATGGTGCACTACCTGCTAAAACAATGGCAAAAACAAGGCAAACTAAACGGCAATCAGTTTGTGGGTTCTACCATAGTTTCTACGAGTCTGATTGATAGAATTTGTGACAGTTTTAAAGTAGAAACCAAAGTAGGCCTTACCGGATTTAAATGGATTGCCAAAATGATCCGCGATTCTGATTCTATGGATTTTATTGGTGGTGGCGAAGAGAGTTTTGGTTTTATGGTGGGCGATTTTGTACGCGATAAGGACGCTGTTTCTGCAGCCCTTCTCGCCTGTCAAATAGCCTCAGAAGCCAAAACAAAAGGCAGCTCGCTTTACAAAGAACTCCTTACAATATACACACAATACGGTTTTTACAAAGAGCATCTTATTGCCATTGTTAAGAAAGGAATAGACGGCGCCGAAATTATTGAAAAAATGATGATAGATTTGCGCAAACACCCGCTAAAAACCATAGATAACTCTCCAGTAACAGAATTATACGATTATCAATCGGGTATTTGTGTTAACTTTATAACTGGCGAAAAGAAAGCTATAAACATTCCAAAATCCAATGTCTTAATCTACCATACTGCCGACGGCAGTACCATCGCCGCCCGTCCCAGTGGCACAGAACCCAAAATAAAGTTCTATTTTAGCGTCAACAAAACTTTGGAAACGATAGAAAATGCCGCCGAAATGGAAGTTCAACTCGATGCCAAAATACAGCGCATAATAAAAGACATGAATTTATAAAATACCTAATGAGCCCTTTTAAAAAAATACTGTCCTTCACAAAACCCTACCACAGCTATGCATGGTTAAACGTTTTATTTAACGTATTTTACGCTGTTTTTAACGTGTTGACTATTGTGGCTTTTATTCCTGTTTTAAACATTTTGTTTAAGCAAGAAAACATTGCTACAGAAGCGCCTGTTTATGGCGGCATTAGAACTTTGGGACACTTCTTAAAAGATACATTTTACCATTTTATATCACAAACCATAAGTCAAGATGGGGTCATTCAGGCTTTGTTTGTTGTTTGTGTAATTTCTATTTCGCTCTTTTTTCTAAAAGATTTATCAAAATATTTGGCCTCTTATTTCTTGGCCATTTTAAGAAATGGCGTTATTAAAGACATCCGAAATGACCTCTATGATAAAATTTTAGCCTTACCCATTTCTTATTTTTCTGAAAAGAGAAAAGGCGACATCATTTCGCGTATGTCAAACGATGTCAAAGAAGTAGAAATGTCTTTTTTAACATCGCTCGAAGCTGTTTTTAGAGACCCCTTAACCATTGTTATAACACTTGGAGCCATGCTTACCATAAGTTATAAACTCACCTTATTTGTCATGATTTTACTGCCTATTTCGGGCTTTATCATTTCAAGTGTCAGCAAACGCCTAAAAGCTTCTTCTCTTAAAGCACAACAAGAAACGGGCACTTTTTTGTCGTTTATAGAAGAAACCCTAACAGGGTTGCGGGTTATAAAAGCTTTTAATGCCGAAGGGCGCATAAGTAAAAAATTTAAGGCTTCTACCTATAATTTTTATAAGTTGATGAACCAAGTCCTACACCGTCAGACATTGGGTTCGCCTATGAGCGAATTTTTGGGGGCTACCACCATTATCAGTATCCTGTGGTTTGGTGGCCGTTTGGTGCTAAACAATCAAAGCAATTTAAAACCCGAAGAATTTTTAACCTTTATTTTACTGTTTTATTTGGTATTAGGTCCTGTTAAAGTCATCACAGCTGCCTTTTACAGCATCCGTAAAGGGATGGCTTCTGCCGACAGAATTATAGAAATTCTAGATATGGAAAACAATATTAAAGACATCCCAAATGCCCTTGTAAAAACAGATTTTAAAGAGGCTCTAGAACTTAAAAATGTTTGCTTTAAATACAAAAAAGAAGCTGTTTTAAAAGATTTTTCACTGCGCATTCCCAAAGGCAAAACCATAGCCCTTGTGGGACAATCAGGTAGTGGGAAATCTACTATTGCCAACCTTGTAACCCGTTTTTACGATGTTAACAAAGGACATATTTGCATAGATGGTGTTGATATAAAAGCCCTCGATATAAAGTCTTTAAGAGAATTAATGGGAGTCGTTACCCAAGACTCTATTTTATTTAACGATAGCGTAGCCAATAACATCGCTCTAGGGGTTGAAGGTGCTTCTAACGAAGCCATAGAAAAAGCAGCCAAAATAGCCAATGCCCACGAATTTATTGTGGCATTGCCCCAACAATACAATACCAATATTGGCGATAGCGGTAACACCCTTTCGGGTGGGCAAAAACAACGTTTGTCTATTGCCCGTGCCGTACTAAAAAATCCGCCTATCATGATTTTAGACGAAGCCACATCGGCGTTGGATACAGAATCAGAACAACTGGTACAAAAAGCACTTGAAAAAATGATGGAAAACCGCACCTCTATAGTCATAGCCCACCGCCTATCTACCATTCGAAAAGCCGATTTAATAGTGGTAATGCGTAAAGGCGAAATAGTTGAGCAAGGCAAACACGATGATTTATTGGCCCAAAAAGGCGAATATTTTAAATTGGTAAGTATGCAATCATTTGAGGCTTAATTTGTCTTTATTATGATTTCTTTAATGAGAATATCTTAATTAAAATTGCTATTTTTGTCATCATTATAACGCCCCTATATGAATAATATATTACACCTAGAACCCAAAGAAATTTGGAAGAATTTTTCGGCATTAAACGCTGTTCCAAGACCTTCAAAAAAAGAAGAACGCGTTATTGCTTTTATGGTAAATTTCGGTAAAGAATTAGGCCTGGATACACATGTTGATGCCATTGGCAATGTCATCATAAAAAAAGCAGCTACCAAGGGCATGGCAAACCGTAAAACGGTGGTTTTACAATCGCATTTAGATATGGTGCATCAAAAAAATAATGATACTAATTTTAATTTTGATACCCAAGGTATAAAAATGCTTGTTGATGGCGATTGGCTTAAAGCCGATGGCACTACCTTGGGTGCAGATAACGGTTTAGGTGTGGCAGCTATTATGAGTGTTTTAGAATCGGATACCATAAGCCATCCAAATATTGAAGCCCTGTTTACCATCGATGAAGAAACGGGTATGACAGGTGCGAAAGGCCTGCAAGCAGGTTACCTTAACGGCGAAATATTACTAAATCTTGACACAGAAGAGGATGATGAAATTGATATAGGTTGTGCGGGTGGTATTGACATTAGCATTGCCAAATCTTATACGCTAACCAAAACAGAAGCCAATACATCTGCGCTTAAAATAACTCTTTCAGGATTAAATGGTGGTCATTCTGGTATGGATATCCACAAAGGCTTGGGCAATGCCAATAAATTAATGAATCGTTTGCTTTATAATCTGCAAGATTTTAATTTTAATATTGCCACTATTAATGGTGGTAGTTTGAGAAATGCCATTCCGAGAGAAAGCACTGCAACTCTTGTTTTGCCTGCTGCCAAACTGGATGGTTTTGTAAAAGAAGTTGTCAAACAGAATGCTGTTTTTAGTGAAGAGTTTAATAAAATAGATCCGCTTTTAACCATAACTGCAGAGCCTGTAAGTCTTCCTAATTTTGTGATGGATGCTGTTAGCCAAAAATTACTTTTACAAAGTTTATACGCGGCTCATAATGGGGTGTATAAATTGAGTCTTGATTTTGAAGATTTGGTAGAAACATCAAATAACATTGCAAAAGTTGTTGTAAAAGATGGGCAAATTAAAATTGATTGTTTAACACGTTCATCAGTTGAATCTACCAAATACGACTTGGCTAATAAACTTAAAGCTACTTTTGAATTGGGTGGTTTTGATGTAAAATTCTCGGGGTCTTACCCTGGGTGGCAGCCCAACCCCGATTCGCCAATTTTAAAAGTACTTGTTGACCTCTATAAGAAAACATTTAACGAAGATCCTAAAATTGAGGCCTGTCATGCTGGTTTAGAATGTGGTATTCTGGGTATCAATTATCCCAATATGGATATGATTTCTTTTGGCCCTACCATTCAAGGTGCCCACTCACCCGACGAACGCGCCAGTATTAGCTCTACACAAAAATTTTGGCGTTTTTTACTAGAAATTTTAAAAGAGATTCCTGTTAAAGAATAGATTGAGGGGTTTCAGACTGCACCGCTAAGCGCAAACATCTTTACCTGAGTTATCGCACGCATCCATGCGTGTGGTGCAAACCTTATAAATATAAATTTAACCGCTAGTGCGAGCATCCTTGCTCGTACAAATTTGCTCTACAAAGATAAAATTATCTAATTCCTTAAAGAGATACTTTGACTACGTCAACATCAAGTTAGCACATTTCGACTCCGCTCAATGTGACAGTTAGTTTTAAAACGATTGATTTACATCAAAGCTTTCAAGAATTTCGGCTACGCGTTTTATAAACATCCCGCCAAGGGCTCCATTAACCACACGGTGGTCGTATGAATGCGATAAGAACATTTTGTGGCGGATACCAATAAAATCGCCTTCAGCTGTTTCAATAACAGCGGGTACTTTACGAATAGCGCCCAAAGCCAAAATAGCCACTTGCGGCTGATTGATAATGGGTGTTCCAAAAACACTTCCAAATCCGCCAACATTGGTAACAGTATAGGTACCTCCTTGAATATCGTCAGCACTTAATTTATTTGTCCGGGCTTTTTGAGCCAAACTGTTTACCGCTTTGGTCATCCCTACCAAGTTGAGTTGGTCGGCATTTTTGATAACAGGAACAATTAAATTGCCGTCATTTAAAGCTGTGGCCATCCCTAAATTGATGTTTTTATATTTAATAACGGTATCGCCATCAACAGAAATATTAATCATGGGATAATCTTTTATGGCCTTTGCAACAGCTTGCATAAAGATGGGTGTAAAAGTTATTTTTTCGCCTTCGCGATTAAAAAATGACTCTTTTACTTTATTGCGCCAAGTGACAATCTTAGTCACATCAACTTCTATAAACGATTGTACGTGTGCGGCTGTTTGAAGAGAATTTACCATATGCTTGGCAATAAGTTTGCCCATACGTGTCATTTCAATAATTTCATCTTTCCCATTAACTGATACTGGTGATGCTGTTGATGCAGGTGTATTAAGTGGAGATTTGGTAATATTTACTGAAGGAGCTGGTGTGTGAGCCGTATTTTTTTTAGTCTCAATATAATTTAAAATATCGGTTTTTGTAACGCGATTATCTTTACCCGTACCCGAAATTGTTTCTAATTCTGTAAAAGATACCCCTTCTTGTTTGGCTATGTTTTTAACCAAAGGCGAATAGAATTTATCTGAAGTTTGTGATGATAAATCGTCAACCATTTCTACCACCATCTCTTCAATTATCTGAGTTGATTTTTCAATAATTGTCATTTCATCAGGCATTTTATCTTCATCATTAATGGCCACATCCGAAGGGCGAATTACACCATCTTCTTCAATGTTAACTTCCTCTTCATTTTCAGAGCTTATTTCAATAATGGCAATTGTTTGTCCTACCTGTACCACATCGTCAACATTAAAAAGTTTTTCTACTAAAACACCTTCAACCTCACTGGGCAATTCTGTATCTACCTTATCGGTTGCAATTTCTAAAATGGCTTCATCTATCTCAATAGTATCGCCTAGCTCTTTTAACCAAGAAGTTATGGTTGCTTCTGCAACACTTTCGCCCATTTTAGGTAATTTCAATTCAAATTTAGCCATATTATCATCTAAATTATAAGATGCGAAGTTACAAAAATTTGTAGAATGGTCTAAAATTTAACTGTTATTTACAAAAGGATTATTCTTATCAGATTAACAACTAAAGTTGAATATAACTACGAATATTAGAATTTAACATTCATATTCGATATAATAATTATCAAATTGTCATTGAAAAAATTCTAGTATCGGGTTTGTTTTCAATGAGTCTCAAATCAAAAGCCATACATATATTGCGTACAAACATACGCCCTGCTTCTTTAACAATGATTTTATTATCGGTCACTTCAATTAAATTGTCTTCAATAATTTCGTGTAAACGTTTAATAATGCCTTGTTTTACTTGAGCAGACAAACCTAAATTCCATTCCGCTTCCATATTACACATTAAATTTAAAATATGTTTACGTATAATTAAATCGTCTTTGGTCAATAAATGACCTCTAAAAATTGGCAAAACACCTTGATTTACACGTGTGGTATAATCTTCAATGGTTTTTTCATTTTGTGCAAAAGCATACCAAGAATCACTAATAGCCGACATGCCTAAACCAACCATCAATTTTGTTTTACCAGCACTATAGCCCATAAAATTTCGATGTAAAGTTTTGTTTTTCATAGCTTCAAATAACGAATCGCTTGGCAAAGCAAAATGATCCATACCTACTTCAACATAACCTGCATCAAAAAACAATTGTTTTCCCAATTCATATAAATGACGTTTTTCATCGTCTTTTGGCAAGTCATTTTCATCAAAACCACGCTGGCCAACACCTTTTATCCATGGCACATGGGCATAACTGTAATAAGCTATGCGGTCTGGCTTTAATTCAATTGTATGCTTTATGGTATTTCTGATACTGTCTTCGGTTTGAAAAGGCAATCCAAAAACCAAATCGTGGCTCACAGACTCGTAACCAATAGCCCTTGAATTATCGGTTGCTTCTTTTACTTTTTCGAAAGGTTGAATGCGGTGAATGGCCTTTTGAACCTTAGGGTCATAATCTTGAACGCCAAAACTGCTGCGGGTAAATCCCAAATCGTATAAAGCCTTCAAATGTTCTTTTGATGAATTATTTGGATGCCCTTCAAAACTAAAGCTAAAGTCCTTAGTCTTTTCGGCCGATTTTAAAATGCCATTTATCAATACTTCAAGGTTTTTAGGCGCAAAAAAAGTGGGGGTGCCCCCACCTAAATGAATTTCTTTAATACGTGGTTTGGTGCCAAATAAATCGCAATACATTTGCCACTCTTTTAAAACGGTTTCAATATAGGGTGTTTCTACATTGTGTTGCTTGGTAATGCGTTTATGGCAAGCGCAAAAGGTACACAGACTCTCACAAAAAGGCAGGTGAATATAAATACTAATGCCTTCATCGGTATTACTTTCTAAAAAGGCGCGTTTGGTTGTTTCTTTCCAATCGCTTAAAGCGATACCCGCATCATCCCAAAAAGGAACGGTTGGATAACTGGTGTATCTGGGCCCTGGAATGTTGTATTTTTGAATTAAAGTTGTATTCATAATTTAGTTTTGAGTTCTGAGTTTTGAGTTTTGGGATTTGGGATTTAAATTCTGTTATAATCTTACAACAACTCAAAATTCATAATTACTTTTTATATTCTTTAACCGTATCTATAAAGGCTTTGGCGTGGTCAACTGGCGTATTTGGTAAAATACCATGACCTAAATTGACGATGTATTTGTCTTTTCCAAAAGCGTCAATCATGGCTTTGGTCATTTTTTTAATTTCTGGTATTGGCGATAACAATCGGGCTGGATCTAAATTGCCTTGCAAAGTTTTGCCTGAAGTAAATTCTCTAGCCAATTTAGGATTAACAGTCCAATCAACACCTAAAGCTGAAGCATTAGATTTGCCCATTTCTTCTAAAGCATACCAACATCCTTTGGCAAAAGAAATGACATGCGTTTCGTCTTTTAAAGCTTCAATAATCTGATTGATATAGTACCAAGAAAATTCTTGGTAATCTACTGGAGATAACATACCGCCCCAAGAATCGAATATCTGAACGGCATCTACACCAGCCCGTACTTTAGCTCGTAAATACGCAATAGTCGTATCGGTTACTTTTTGCAACATTTGATGTGCCGCTACTGGATTGGTAAAACAGAATTCTTTTGTTTTATCATAAGTTTTTGATCCTTGCCCTTGTACTATATAGCATAGAATTGTCCATGGCGAACCTGCAAAACCAATCAATGGCACTTCACTATTGAGCTCTTGTTTGGTCATTTTAATAGCATCTATAACGTATTTTAATTCGTGATTCACATCAGGTAAAACAATGGCATCGACATCTTTTTGTGTGCGAATAGGGTTTGGAATATAAGGTCCAAAATTGGGTTTCATCTGTACTTCAATACCCATAGCTTGTGGAATCACTAAAATATCTGAAAACAAAATAGCGGCATCTACCCCTACTTGCTTAACAGGCATTATTGTAATTTCGGTTGCTAATTCGGGTGTCTGACAACGTGTAAAGAAGTCGTATTTTTCGCGTAAGGTGCGAAAATCTGGTAAAAATCGGCCGGCTTGACGCATCATCCACACCGGTGGTCTTTCTACGGTTTCGCCTTTAAGAGCTCTTAAATATAAATTGTTTTTAATCATTTCGTGTTTTGTATTTCGTGTTTCGTGTTTTGATACCAGTTACCTGATACTAGCTACCTTCTTCATCCCTGCATAAATAGTTTTCTCTGTTTTAACAATATCTTCTTCGCTTAAAGCGGATGACAAAAACCAAGATTCAAACTGTGAGGGTGGTAAAAAGACCCCATTTCTAATCATTTCCCAAAAGAAAATGCCGAATTTTTTGGTGTCACTTGTTTGTGCCGATTTAAAATCGGTTACCGCTTCTTTTGTAAAAAATGGATTTATCATTGAACCAAAGCGATTCACAACCAAATCGATGTTATTTTCTGCAGCTGCTTTTAACATAGTTGCTTTAAGACGTTCGCCTACTTTTTCGAAAATGTCATATGGATTCTGACGTTTTAACTCGCGTAAAGTGGCAATGCCCGAAGCCATAGCAATAGGATTTCCCGATAAAGTTCCTGCCTGATACATCGGTCCAAGAGGTGAAATCATTTCCATAATTTCATTGCGAGCCCCATAAGCGCCTACGGGAAAACCCCCTCCTACAACTTTACCCAAACAGGTAATATCGGCGGTAACGCCTAACAATTCTTGTGCGCCCCCAAATTTAGAACGGAAGCCTGTCATAACCTCGTCACAAATCAACAGAATACCGTTTTCTTTGGCAAGGGTTTGTAAATCTTTTAAGAAGTTATTCTGAGGTAAAACCACGCCCATATTACCGCCAATAGGTTCGATTATAATAGCAGCAATATCTTTGTGTGTTTTTATTTGTTCTTTTACGCTTTCTAAATTATTGTATTCGGCTATCAAGGTATTTTTAACCGCGTCATTCGGAACGCCTTTACTACCCGGAATACTCAAGGTGGCTAAACCTGAACCCGCTGCCACCAACAAGGCATCGGAATGGCCATGGTAACACCCTGCAAATTTTATAAGTTTATCGTGTCCTGTAAAAGCACGTGCCAAACGGATGGCACTGAGTACAGCCTCTGTTCCTGAGCTTACAAACCGTACTTTATCCATACCCGGAAAAGCATTGCATACAATTTCGGCTAATTTTATTTCATTTTCGGTACTGGCGCCAAAAGTGTAACCGTTTTTAATGGCTTTACGGATGGCTTTTTGTACTTTGTTATGACGGTGTCCTAAAATCATAGGACCGTATGACAAGACAAAATCGATGTATTTGTTATTATCTACATCGGTAATCTGACTGCCTTTGGCTTTTTTTATAAACAAAGGATTACCCCCTACAGAGGCAAAAGCGCGTACGGGTGAATTTACAGCTCCCACCATGTGTGTTAATCCTTTTTTGTAGAGTTGTTGTGATTTTTTAAAGTTCATATTTTTGATTTTCCCATCCCTAGCCCTTCCCAAAGGGAAGGGAAAATGAATAATTTATTTTTTTGTTAAGACTTTGGCTACTTCTTTGGCAAAATACGAAATAATGATATCGGCACCGGCGCGTTTCATAGACAACAAACTTTCCATCATCACACGTTCGCCATCAATCCAACCATTTTGTGCGGCGGCCTTTATCATGGCATATTCGCCCGAAACATTGTAGCAAGCTACAGGTTTTTCGGTGTTTTCTTTGGTATCGCGAATAATATCTAAATAAGATAAAGCAGGTTTGACCATTAGGATATCTGCGCCCTCTATATCGTCATAACTGGCTTCAATCATGGCTTCTCGCCTATTTGCAGGATCCATTTGATAGGTACGCCTGTCGCCAAAAGTTGGGGCAGAATCGGCGGCATCTCTAAACGGCCCGTAAAAAGCCGAACTGTATTTAACCGCATAAGCCATAATAGGTGTGTTGTAAAATCCGTTGGCATCCAGAGCTTCGCGAATGGTTTCAATGGTGCCATCCATCATCCCAGATGGGGCTACCATATCGGCACCAGCCTTAACATGCGAGATGACTTGTTTGGCAATATTTGGTAAAGTAGCGTCGTTATCTACGTCATTATCATGGATAATGCCACAATGACCGTGACTGGTATATTCGCAAAAACACACATCGGTAATAACATATAAGTCGGGGTGTTTTTGTTTGATATGTCTGATGGCTTTTTGGATAATACCAGCATCGTTCCATGTTTCTGTACCGCTATCGTCCTTTTTGGCAGGGATACCAAACAACAAAACCGCAGGAATATTTAAAGCCACAACTTCAGCTAATTCTGCATCTATTTTATCCAAAGAATAACGTTTTATACCCGGCATAGACACAATTTCTTTTGAAATATTTTTACCTTCTTCAATAAAAAGAGGATATATAAAATCGTCTATACTCAATTTCGTTTCACGCACCAAACGTCTTATATTTCCTGTTGCGCGTAATCTTCTTGTCCTAAACATAAATTTTATTTTAAGGTTTTATTAACCAGTTCTATCACTTTTTCTACCGTTGGTATTTTGGCCGTTTTTACATTATTAAAATGGCGTTTTGCTTTTGCCGCAGTAGTTTCGCCGATACAAAAAGCCGTGATATCTGTTGTATTGTTTACAGATAAATAGCTTTCTATAGCCGATGGACTGAAGAATAAAATGCCATTCGGCACATCGCTAAGCTTACTCGGTGTGATTTGTGTTGTATAAACCACTATTTCAATAAAGTTTTTACTATTATTTAACAGTTTATTTGGAAGCGCATCTCTGCGTAAATCGCCACAGAAAAAAGTAATCTCTTCATTATTATTTATATTTTCAACCAAAAAATCGGCTAACTTCTCTGCTGTGTTTTCTACCTGAGTAACCTTGCCTATTTTTTTTTCTACCAAACGCTTTGTACGCCTTCCTACACAATAGATATTCTCGAATTTCAAATCTTCTGAACCGAAATTATGAAGCAAAGACAAAACTGCATTCTGACTGGTAATAACAACGTGTTTGAAGTCTTTTTTTACAATACTCGGTTTTAATCGGTTGTATTTTGTGCGGATAAAATCGCTTGAATCAAGTTTAATTTTATCTGAAAGTGATTCGATTTGTTTTGAAGATAATTCGCGGGTTGAAAAGACTTTGTATTGGTGGTTTTCAATCAAACCTTCTTTTAATAATAACTTCTGTCCCCCTTTAGATAAAAGCTCTTTTGCACATAGTTTTCCCAAACCATCGGCATATTGTAGTTTAACAGTTTTTGAAACTTCAATTTTCAGATTGCCATCCAAACTACATAAAACACCTATAAAGTTGATTTCTTTTTCTTTGTCTTCTTCATCAATAATTTTTGCCAAAGCCCCAATTGGTGCCGTACATCCACCTTCGAGTGTGTTTAAAAATTCACGTTCTATATTTGCACAAATTTCAGACGCTTCGTGGTTCAATTGTTTGCAAACTTCTAAAACATCTGTGTCTTTTTGTAATGCTGTTATCATAACAACGCCCTGTGCTGGTGCTGGAACCATCCAACTTAATCTGGCGTGATCTCTGGGTAATTTTTTTATACGCTCTAGACCTGCAGCGGCAAATATGGCACCATTCCAATCGTTATCCTCTAATTTTTTTAAACGGGTATTAACATTGCCTCTCAAACCTACAATTGTGTGTTCTGGATAGCGATTTAACCACTGTGCTTTTCTGCGCAAACTACCTGTTGCAATAACAGCCGTTTTACTAGACATAAACTCTGTATTGCCTTTCCATACAATTATATCGCCATAACTGGCACGTTCTAAAACAGCCGCCTGTACAATACCTTTTGGTAAAATTGTTGGTACGTCTTTTAACGAATGTACAGCAATATCAATTTCGCCATTTAACATGGCTAGGTCTAGGTTTCGGGTAAAAACACCCACAATACCCAATTCGTAAAGTGGTTTGTCTAAAACAGCATCTCCTTTGGAGTCTATTTTTATAATTTCACTTTCATAGCCTAGATCCAAAAGTTGGGATTGCACTAAGTTTGCCTGCCACATCGCTAATTCGCTTGAGCGTGTGCCTATTCTAATTGTCGTGTCTTTCATTATTAAGCTTCTACTTCAAAAATTTGACGAATCAATTCAATACTGTTTCCTATTTGAGTTTCTTCGTGTTTTAAATGTTTGGCAAATTTAGTCGTTATTTTTTGAATGATATGAGAAGTTATAAGTTCGGCTTGTTGTACATCGAAATCAGGATTTTTCTTTTTGTAGTAATCAATTCCCTCTACTTGAAGCACCTCTAATGATTGTTTAAGTTGCTTTAAAGCTGGTGTGTGTTTTCTGCCTTCAATCCATTTTAAAAGTTCTTTTTTGTTTTCTTCAATAATGGCTTCGGCTAAAGGGATTTGTGTTTGCCTTAACGCAATTGTATTATTGGTAATTTTAGACAATTCGTCAACATTTATCAATGTAATATTTTCGAATTCACCTATAGCAACATCTACATTACTGGGAATAGACAAATCTAATATGGTCAATTTTTTAGATTTAGAAACCATTTCTTGTGTTACTGTAGGTTTGCTTGAGCCTGTTGCCACAATTAACAAATCGGTTGCTTCTAATTCAGCTTTAAGGTGCTCTTGTTTTTGTGCTGTTAATTTATACTGATTCGCAAAATGAACTGCTTTTTCAAAAGTACGATTAACCAGTACAACTTTATCAACATCAATATACTCTTTGATATTTAAAGCGGTATGCTTGCCGATATCTCCCAATCCATACAAAACGACTTTTTTTGCATTGATTAGGTTGGCATTATCTTGTAAATACTGAATGGCAGCATAAGAAACTGTTGTAGTGCCTGAACTTAATTTGGTTTTGTTTTTAACTTGTTTACTGGCGTGTAACGCCGCATTAAAAAGACGTTCTAAAAACATATTGGTAGCCCCTATTTTTTTAGCATTTTTAAAAGCCAATTTTAACTGACCTACAATCTCGTAATCGCCTAAAATTTGACTATCTAAGCCAGTGGCTATTCTGAAAACATAATCAATTGCTTGGTAACTTTTGTAAATATGGCATACTTTAATAATTTCGTCTACTGTGCCTTCAGAAAAATTACACAGTTCTTCAATAAGTACAAATGGATGTTTTGCAAATCCAAATATTTCAATCCGGTTACAGGTGGAAATTACAATACTCCCTTCACTTCCTTTTTGTTTTAAAGCTTTTAAAAGCTTAATCTGATTGTCATGAGAAATACTAAATTTACTGCGTATGGCGACATCTGCTTTTTTATAGCTTAAGCCTATATTATAAAATTTTAGAGAATTATTATCATTCATTTTGTAATCAATTTTGATGCTACAAATTTAACACTATAAAATAATAAAAAATAGCCTTAAAAGAACTTTTAATACCCCTAAAAGAATTAAAATATATTTACTATATTTGTCACGTAACGTCAGTATTTATCGTACATACTAAATTTTATTAAATTATAACATGATAAAAATCATCTTTTAAAAAAATGAAAAATAGCGACAAAAATCCTAGATATCTTTTTAACAATCCAAACGTAAAATCTGTACTGCTTTTAGAGAATACTTCAGACAAATTATTAAGTATAAAACACACTATTGACGCCAACTATATACAATTTTATTTTTGTTTAAAAGGGGCTTTAAAAGTGGCTTTTAACATGCCCCATTGTAGTGTTGAGTTAAAGGCGTATACTTCTTGTTTTACTTTTTTTAAAGCAGACGAAATGAATTTGTTTTTTGATTTACAACCAGACACCATTTTGGTTGCTTTACTCATAAAAGTTAACTATTTCCACAAACTCTTTTCAGATGTTGGTGGCAACAATTTTCCCATTCAAAATTTTGATTCCAATCAAACCATTTTAGAAACAAAATCTATTTCGTCTGATATTGCTAATTGTGTGGATCAGTTAAAATCGAATGCTTTTAACAACTCATTTCAATCGCTTTATGTAAAAGGAAAAGTCTTCGAAATCTTAAGCCTCTATTTTAGCGAAACTTTTAACAACACAATTGAGCAATGTCCCTTTGTAGCGAATTCTGACGAAATAGTAAAAATTAAAAAGGCCAAAGAATTATTGATAAAAGACCTTTTGAATCCACCTACATTAGAAAGTTTGTCAAAAGCCATCGGGTTAAATGTAAAAAAACTAAAAATTGAATTTAAAGCACTTTACGGAATGCCTGTATTCACTTATCTTTTACAATATAAGATGGAGTATGCACGCAAACTACTGGATATGAAAAATCAAAATATTAATGAAATAGCATCCGAAGTGGGCTACAGTTCGGCCACTCATTTTATAGCCGCTTTTAAACGAAAATTTGGCATCACGCCCAAGCAATACTCACTTACAAAAATTATAACAATTGACTAAAAAAGGTGCTTTATTAATCAATCTTGGATCACCAGATAGCCCAAGTCCTAAAGATGTAAAAAGATATTTAGGCGAATTCTTGATGGACAAACGCGTTATTGACATGCCTTACCTCTCACGACTATTTCTGGTTAAAGGCATCATATTAAACACACGTCCTAAAAAATCGGCAGAAGCCTATAAGAAAATATGGTGGAATGAAGGTTCTCCCCTAATCGTTTTGTCCGAAAGATTGCATAAAAAGGTTCAAGAAAATACTGAATTCCTAGTAGAATTAGGAATGCGCTACGGAAAGCCATCTATAAAAAGTGGTATAGAAAAATTAGCTGCTCAAGGTGTTACTGAAATATTTCTTATTCCGCTTTACCCCCAATTTGCCATGGCCACAACCGAAACCATAACTGTGTTGGCAAAAAAAATCATAAAAGATAATCTTCCAAACATTACTTTAAGCCATTTGCCTGCCTTTTATCATAAAACTGATTATATCGAAGTATTATCTAATAGCATTAAAAAACACATTGATAAACTAAAACCCAATCATTTATTATTTTCTTATCATGGTATTCCAGAAAGACATATCAAAAAATCGGATGTTACAAAATCGCATTGTAAAATTGATGGGAGTTGTTGTCTAAGCAAATCACCTGCTCACGAATTCTGCTACCGACACCAATGTTATGAAACAACCAGACGCGTGGCTCAAAAACTAAATTTAAAAGAAGATTTTTTTAGCGTGTCTTTTCAATCGCGCTTGGGACGCGATCCTTGGCTACAACCCTACACCAATAAAACCATTAAAGAATTTGCCCTTAACGGACTTAAAAAAATTGCGGTTGTGACCCCTGCCTTTGTTGCCGACTGCCTTGAAACACTCGAAGAAATTGGCATGGAAGCCAAAGAATCGTTTTTAGAAAATGGCGGGCATCAATTTAATACAATTCCCTGCCTAAATGATGGTGATGATTGGGCAAAAACACTGGCTAAATGGATTGACAATTGGGCTAAGACTTAGTAAGTTTACGTATGGCTACCCATTGTTTAAGCATCTCTCTGGTTTCTTGAGCAGGATAGCCTAAAACCGTTTTACCGGCAGCAATATCGCCAATCACACCCGAACCAGCACCCACAGTTACACCCGAATGAAGCGTGGTATGGTCTTTAATTGAAGCACTACCGCCAATAATAACACCATCGCCAAGTGTAACAGATCCTGCCAAACCACTGTGGCCTGCCATAATACAATAGCGTCCCATAACACTGTTATGGCCAATCTGAACAAGATTGTCAATTTTACATCCATCGCCAATTATTGTAGCGCTAAATTTACCCCTATCAACACACGAATTGGCACCTATCTCAACGTCATTTCCTATAATAACATTGCCAATTTGAGGAATCTTTACCAAGCCATTGCCATTTTCGCTGGGGCGGAAACCAAAACCATCGGCACCAATACTTACATTAATATGGAATATACAATTGCTTCCTATTTCGCTGCGTTCACGAATTACAGCACCAGACCAAATAACAGTATTATTGCCAATTTTAGTATTTTCAAGAATGGTTACATTCGGAAATAAAATAACCCCATCGCCCAATACAACATCTTTACCAACATAGCAACCTGCACCAATTTTACAAGATTTGCCCAATTTAACTGATTCATGGATTACCGCAGCAGGATGCATATCAACATCAAATTCTGGGAGCCCCGGATCAAAAATCTCTAATATTTTACCCATGGCCAAATCGGCATTTTTAACCTTAATTAAAGCGCGATTTTCGCCTGGCTCAATTTTTATATCCTCATTAACAATGGCTACACAAGCTTTTGAAGTTTTCCAATATTTAACATATTTTGCACTTCCAATAAAGGTTATGTGATTTTCGGAAGCTTTATCCAGTTGTTCAGAACCTGTTATTATTTGATTTGTATTGCCAACTAATTCACCTTTTAAAAGTGTATTAATTTCATTAATTGTAAATGATTTCATTGGTTTGGTTTGATTTTTGGGTTTTAAATCCAGTCTTGGTAAAAATAAAAAAAATAACTAAGGTAAAAGACAGATATAAAAAGTACTTTTTTTATATTTTGCAAAGTCGTGAAAAATCAACCTTTAATTACTGACTTAAATCATATTATTTATCACCACATCGCCTTACTTTTACAGCGTATTAAAATGCTATTTAAACAGCACACCTTTTCTCTAAAAAAGTCAAATGTGTGCTTTTTATATGCAACCAATAATTTTACAATGGCCTATTTATTGTATTTTTGATTCTTAATAAATTACGCTTATGACCTATCTCTATTTAAAATCGTTACATATAATCTTCATAACTACTTGGTTTGCAGGGTTATTTTACATAATCCGCCTTTTTATTTACTACAAAGAAGCCGAAGACAAACCCGAATTAGAAAGTGCCATTTTACGCAAACAATACCTACTAATGAGCAAGCGTTTGTTTTACATGATAACATGGCCATCGGCAATTTTAGCCAGTATATTTGCTTTTTTGATGTTGTACGAAGTGCCTGCACTAATTACACAACCTTGGATGCTCATTAAATTTGGTTTTGTTTTTGCCTTATATCTCTACCATTATTCTTGTCAGGTTATTTACAATCAGATGGCACAAGGAGAAATTAAATTTTCAGCTTTTGGACTCAGAATATGGAACGAAGTAGCCACCATTATTTTATTTGCTTGTGTGTTTTTAGTAGTTCTTAAAACAACTATTGGTTGGGTTTTTGGCGTGGTTGGCATTATAGGCGTTTCTGTCCTTTTAATGTTGGGCATAAAAGTTTACAAAAATATTCGGGCTAAAAACAGTTGGGATGCAGACGATAACTAAACCACTATGCACTGAAAGTACATGGTTTTAACTAACGAATGAGACCAATAAAACAATTTTTTATTTTTCCGATACTGTAAAAATATTGATACTTAAATCCTCTAATTTAAATATTTCTCAATTATTAGAACTAATTTTAAGGAATCAATAATTTTATGAGTTGTTTTCATGACAGATATCATAGATTAAAACAGTCTTTTTAAATACTTTTGAGTTGTTTTTAACCATATAAAATAACCCGAATGAAATGAGATTACTAGTTTTAGGTAATGAGGCCATTGCTCAAGGCGCTATAGATGCTGGAATATCAGGAGTTTACGCATACCCCGGAACACCTTCTACAGAGATTACACAATACATACAAAAATCGAAAACAGCCAATAAACGCGCCATTCATACCGAGTGGTCAGCCAATGAAAAGACAGCTACCGAAGCCGCTCTAGGCATGTCTTACGCTGGTAAACGTGTCTTGGTTTGTATGAAACATGTGGGACTGAACGTCGCCTCAGATGCTTTTATGAATATGGCTATTTCTGGTATTAACGGCGGACTCGTTTTGATTATTGCCGATGATCCTTCAATGCATTCGTCACAAAACGAACAAGATTCACGTTTTTACGGAAAATTTGCATTGGTCCCCATTTTAGAACCTTGCAACCAACAAGAAGCTTATGACATTACCCGTTTTGCTTTTGAGCTTTCAGAAAAATACGATTTGCCCGTTATTCTCAGAATGGTAACTAGGTTATCACACTCAAGATCAATAATAGAAACCCAAGAACCTAGAAAAGAAAAGAAATTGTCCGTGCCTAAATATGCCAACAATTTTAAATTGATTCCAGCTTATGCCAAAGACCAATATAAAAAACTGGTAATCAAACAGGAAGCGCTGTTAAAAGACTCCGAAAACTCTCCCTACAATCAATTTATCGATGCAAAAGATTACGCTATCGGAATCATTACCACAGGAATTGCTTACAATTATGTGATGGAAAATTTTGATGACCAGCCCTGCCCTTATCCCATTTTAAAACTGTCGCAATACCCCGTTCCCAAACAAAAAATAAAAAAATTATACCAGTCTTGTAACAGTATTTTGGTTTTAGAAGAAGGCTATCCCATAATTGAAGAGCGCTTAAAAGATTATTTTGATATTGACACCAAAGTAAAAGGACGTTTAAGTGGCGACGTCCCTAGGACAGGCGAATTAAATCCAAATATCGTAGCTAAGGCTCTTGGACTAACCAATGATACCACATATAAAATTCCAAATATTGTTACGGGCAGACCTCCAGAATTATGTGTGGGCTGTGCCCACCGCGATTTGTTTGATTCCATCAATACACTTATCCCAGAAATTGGCGAGAAACATATTTTTGGCGATATCGGTTGTTACGCCTTAGGGTCACTTCCCCCATTTAACACCATCAATACTTTAATAGATATGGGCGCTTCAATTCCAATGGCAAAAGGGGCTAGCGATGCCGGTCTTTTTCCAACCATTGCTGTTATTGGTGACTCTACTTTTACCCATTCGGGGATGACAGGATTGCTAGATGCTGTAAATGAGAATTCCCCTATTACAGTTATTATTTCTGACAATTCAGCTGTCGCGATGACAGGCTCACAAGATTCGGCAGCTTTGGGACGCCTTTTAGCTATTTGCAAAGGTATTGGCGTACCAGAAAAACACCTTATCGTTATCAACCCACTCCACAAAAACCACGATATAAATGTAGATACCATCCGAAAAGAATTGTTTTACAAAGGTATTTCGGTAATTATTGCTCAACGTGCTTGTGTGCAAATACCTAAAGCCCAAAAAGACAAAATAAAGGAAACCATTTTAATGCGAAGTCAAAATTAAAATCATGAAAATAAATATAATCTTAGCGGGGGTGGGCGGACAAGGTATTTTGAGCATTGCCGCCATTTTAGATACTGCTGCTTTACAAAAAAACTTATACGTTAAACAATCTGAAGTTCACGGTATGAGCCAACGTGGTGGCGCGGTAGAATCGCATGTGCGGATTTCTGACAAACCTATATTTTCTGATTTAATTCCCTCTGGAAAAGCCGATTTAATCATCGCCTTAGAGCCAATGGAATTGTTGCGATACCTCCCTTTTTTAAAAAAAGAGGGCTGGTTGGTAAGCGATTCTAACCCCTTTGATAATATTGCCCATTACCCTGATTTAAAAGGTGTTTTATCAGAAATTGAAACACATAAAAACCATATAATCCTCGATGCTTTAAATACGGCAAAAAAAATTGGCAATTCAAAAGCAGCCAACATGGTTTTATTAGGCGCTTCTATAGGTATTTTGCCATTTACAGAAGCTGTTGTATTGGCAGCCATTAAAAAACTCTTTAGTAAAAAAGGAGAACGCATTATTAAACTAAACACCGCCGCCTTTTTAAAAGGGGTAGAATATTCTAAAAAGTAAAATTTCTACCTTGATATAAATTAAACGCCTATGTTACATAAAAATTTAACAAACCCTAGCAGCATAGCTGTTGTTGGCGGTTCAGACAATTTACAAAGTCCAGGTGGCAGTGTTTTAAACAATCTTTTAACGCATCATTTTAAGGGCGATTTATATGTTGTAAACCCTAAAAAAAACACGGTTCAAGGATTAAATTGTGTCAACAATACCGCCGATTTACCTCAGGTTGATTTGGCCATTATTGCCATTGCCGCAAAATATACTTTAGAGATAGTTAAAATTTTAGCTGAAACAAAAAACACAAAAGCTTTTATTATTTATTCGGCTGGGTTTTCTGAAAAAGACACCGAGGGTTTGGCTCTTGAAAAAGACATTGCAAAAGTCATTAATCAAGTTGGTGGCAGTTTATTAGGCCCTAATAATATCGGGCTTATCAACCAGCATTTTGCAGGTGTTTTTACCAAACCCATCCCCAAATTACAACAAAATGGCGTCGATTTTATCTCGGGTTCTGGTGCTACTGCAGTTTTTATTATTGAAGCAGCCATGCAGTTAGGCCTGCCTTTTTCAAGTATTTATACCGTTGGCAATAGCGCGCAAATTGGCGTTGAAGAAGTGCTTGAACATTTTGACGAAACTTATAAAAAAGGCGAAAGCTCCCCTATTAAATTATTGTACATAGAAAGTGTAAATAATCCGCAAAAGCTCCTTAAACACGCCCAATCTCTTATAAAAAAAGGCTGCAAAATTGCGGCCATAAAAGCAGGAAGTACAGCCGAAGGCAGTCGTGCCGCTTCTTCACATACTGGCGCTTTGGCCAATTCTGATATGGCCGTTGACGCTTTATTTAAAAAGGCTGGCATAGTTAGATGCTATGGTAGAAATGAACTCATTCACGTGGCGACTGTGTTTATGTATCCCTGCTTAAAAGGCAAAAATATTGCTATTGTTACCCATGCCGGCGGACCGGCGGTAATGTTGACAGATGTATTGTCTAAAAACAACTTAAATGTGCCTAAAATTGAAGGCAATGCAGCTGCTATTTTGCTCGAAAAATTATTTGATGGCTCATCTGTAGCAAATCCCATTGATTTTTTAGCCACTGGTACAGCAGCACAATTAGACGCTATTTTAAATGCTTGCGAAACTCAATTTGAAGATATTGATGCTGTTGCTGTCATTTTTGGCAGCCCAGGTTTAACTCAGGTTTTTGATGTTTACAATGTATTGGACAAACATATTAATATGGCTAAAAAGCCCATCTACCCCATATTGCCATCGGTGGTAAATGTGCGTGCAGAAATAGCCGATTTTAAAAATAAAGGCCATGTTATTTTTACCGATGAAGTGCTGTTCGGCAAAGCCCTAGCCACTATTTACAACACAGATTTTCAAAACGAGCTTGTCGTGGAATCGCCATTAAATAAAGAGGACTTTAAAGCCTGTATTACTCCTGAGATGAATGGCTTTTTGGCACCCAAAAATGTAAAATCGATTTTAGATTTGGCTGGTATTGTTACTGTTGATGAAATAATCGTTCAGACAAAACAAGCTTTACAAAAAGTACCGAGGAAAATAGATTTTCCCATGGTTATGAAAGTGGTAGGACCTATTCATAAAACCGATGTTGGCGGGGTGGTTTTGAACATTGACAACGAGCGCAGTTTGAATAAAAATTTTGAAAAATTAATTCAAATTCCAGAAGCCACAAGTGTTTTGATTCAGCCCATGCTCAAAGGAACTGAGTTATTTATTGGCGTTAAAAAAGAAGGCGCATTTGGACATCTCATACTTTGTGGCTTGGGTGGTGTTTTTGTAGAAATATTAAAAGACATCAGTATAGGGCTTTTGCCCATCTCTAAAACCGAAGCCATGAAAATGATTAAAAACCTTAAAGCCTACCCACTTTTAAAGGGCTATCGCGGAAAACCTGGTATAAATTTAGAATTATTTGCTTCGCTTATTAGTAAAGTATCACTATTGGTCAAAACAATACCAGAAATAACAGAAATTGATATTAACCCGTTAATAGCCACTGGCAAAAATATTATTGCTGTTGATGCACGCATCAGCATTGAAAATTAATTTAGCAACGTAATTTCTCCCTTATCAGATGCACTATCACTGCCTATTACAACATCAAAATTTGGCAAGAGCATTCTAAAATTGTATTGTGAATTTTTGTGTTTTTCAAGAATTTTAATAAGTTTTTTAAAAGATGTTGTGGCCAAATCAATAAATAGCAAAGCAAAAGAGTCGGTTTTTAAATCGAACAAAAGGTCACTTTTTTTAAAGTCTAATTCCGAAAATCGAATTTTAAGTTTATTTAAAACCGCCAAATTACTTCCCAAATAAACAGCTTCTTTTACCTCAATCTTCTTAGAAAAGCTAAATTTAATTTGAAAAAACTTAATCCAAAACCAAAGTGTCATTCCCAAATATAAAATCAATTCAAAAGCAAAGTTGCGCTTAAAGTGTTTTTTGTAAAAAATAAACATCGCCTTGTAAAAATACTTCAGGTATTTAACATCCTTCTGCGTACTCTCGCCTTTAAAATGAATAACCGACTCTGAACCTAAATAATGGTTTTGATAACCTGCTTTGCTAAGCTTATAACTCAGGTCGATATCTTCGCCATACATAAAATAATCGGTGTCAAAACCTTTTACAGCAAGGTAGGTCTCTCGTTTTAAAAACATAAACGCCCCCACTAAAATGGTAACTTCACCTGTATCATTTTCAGAAATATGGCTGGCATAATAAGCGTATTTTTGAGATTTAACGCCCAATATTTTACATAATGTAACCAAAGGTGTTGGCAAATTACGCTTGCTCTCGGGTAAAAAATTCCCTGTACCATCAATAAGTTTCACACCCAAAGCACCCAAATTATTTTGAGTGTTGGCAAAGGTCAAGCAGTTTGTAAAGGTATCTTCGGCTACTACTGTATCTGGATTTAAAATAAGTACAAAATCACCTTTCGCTTTAGCGACACCCATATTATTTGCTTTTGCAAACCCGATATTATCAGTGTTGGCAATCAGTTTGACACTTTTAAATTCTGAGCGTACCAACGTGCAAGTACCATCTGTTGAGGCATTGTCTACAACAATAATTTCAGCCTTTAATTTTTCAATAGCTTTTACCACACTTTGCAAACACAAGTGTAAAAAATGTTTGGCGTTATAGCTAACTATGATTACAGATAATTGCATTAAATTTTTAGAGAATTTTCAAAAGGAACTCTATTGATAATACTGCGCCCTAAAGTTACTTCATCGGCATACTCTAATTCATCGCCCACAGCAATGCCCCTTGCAATAGTAGAAATTTTAACATTGTAGGCTTTAATCATTTTAAAGATGTAAAAATTGGTGGTATCGCCTTCCATAGTAGAGCTCAAAGCAAAGATAAGTTCCTCAACAGTATCTGTTTTTACTTTTTCTACCAAACTTTCAATATTTAAATTTTGGGGCCCTACACCATCAATAGGCGAAATCTTACCGCCCAAAACATGGTAAACACCATTAAACTGCATGGTGCTTTCAATAGCCATTACGTCTCTAATATCTTCAACAATGCAAATAATTTGTTTGTTTCGTTTGTTATTTGCACAAATTTCGCAAATATCAGTGTCAGAAATATTGTGACAGCCTTTGCAATACGAGATATGCTCCTGAAGGTTGGTTAAGGCTTCGGCCAAATTTAAAGTCTGCGTTTTGGGTTGTTTTAAAAGGTGCAAAACCAAGCGCAATGCCGACCGCTTACCAATGCCTGGCAACTGTGAAACCTGATTTACAGCATGCCCTAATAATTTTGAAGAAAAATTCATGCTACAAATGTACAATTAGCAAGCGAAATTTTGATTTTTTTTAGTTTCTTTGTTTAATAACATCCTATTTTTATGAGCCCAATTTATATCATCTCTTTAATACTCGCCTATTTTGGTGTGTTAATTCTTATTTCTTTTTTAACAGGTAAAGACGACAGTAATGAAATATTTTTTAAAGCCAACAAAAAATCGCCTTGGTATTTGGTAGCTTTTGGTATGGTTGGTGCCTCGCTCTCTGGCGTAACCTTTATATCTGTACCTGGTTGGGTAGATGCCACACAATTTAGTTATATGCAAATTGTTATGGGTTATATAGCCGGTTATTTTATTGTGGCCTTTGTACTTTTACCTGTTTATTACAAATTAAATGTCACTTCAATTTATCAGTATTTAGATTATAGATTTGGAAATATTAGTTACAAAACAGGCACTACTTTTTTCTTTATCTCAAGAGTATTAGGGGCTGCTTTTAGGCTCTTTTTAGTGGCTTCGGTATTGCAATATTTTGTTTTTGACAATTGGGGAATACCTTTTGCAGTAACTGTAAGCCTTTCAATTATAATGATATGGATTTACACTTTTAGAAGTGGTATAAAAACAATTGTTTGGACAGATACACTGCAAACTTTTTTTATGATAACAGCCTCATTTGCAGCTATTTATTTTATAATTGACAAACTCGATTGGAGTTTAGGTGAGTTTCTGACTTCTGACGATTTAAAAAACTATAGCAATATCTTTTTTTTCGATGACTTTTTAGCAAAGAATCATTTTATAAAATCTTTTGTAGGTGGTATGTTTATTACCATTTGCATGACAGGACTCGATCAAGATATGATGCAAAAAAATCTGACTTGCAAAAATTTAAAAGAAGCGCAAAAAAATATGATTTCTTTTAGCCTCACCCTATTTGTCGTTACCTTTATCTTTATCCTTTTAGGGGCTTTACTCTTTATCTATGCCAACAAATTCGGAATAGCAATACCAATTGTTGATGGCAAGGTAAAAACAGATCTCCTATTTCCAGAAGTGGCTTTAAATGGCAATCTAGGTATCGGTATGGGAATGGTGTTTATTTTGGGATTAATTGCTGCTGCTTATAGCAGTGCCGACAGTGCCTTAACATCATTAACAACATCCTTTTGTATCGATTTTTTAAATATTGAAAAAAAGGACAAAAGCGTACAAAAGCGTACGCGCTATAAAGTACATGTGCTGATGAGCTTATTGTTAATAGCGGTTATTATCATTTTTAAATATGTTTTAAAAGACAATGTAATAAGCAGTTTGTTACAAGTTGCCTCTTATACTTATGGGCCTCTTTTAGGTCTTTTTGCATTCGGTATCTTTACAAAATACGCTATAAAAGACCGCTTTGTATGGCTGATTGCGATACTCTCTGTTGTGTTAACTTACATTGTAAACGCCAATTCTACACAATGGCTTGGTGGTTATGTTTTTGGTTTCGAATTATTGGCCTTAAACGGATTAATTACCTTTATCGGATTACTAATAATTAAAACTAAAAAGGTAGAAAATTAACCATAAAATCATTATTTTTGAGATATGGGAAAAGACCTAAGTAATTATCGCAAGACTTTTCAAAAAGGCAAGCTTCTAGAGTCTAACACACCTGAAAATCCGCTTGAGCTTTTCCAAACTTGGTTTTATGAAATTGAAAATTTTGGCGGTATTGACGAGCCAAATGCCATGACTGTTTCTACCTTAGGCATAGATGGATACCCTAAAAGCCGCATGGTATTGCTCAAGCGTTTTACTTGGGAGGGTTTTGTTTTTTACACCAATTACAACAGCGAAAAAGGAAAAGCCATTGCCATTAATCCTAAAATATGTCTGTCCTTTTATTGGCCCAATTTAGAACGCCAAGTCATCATCAAAGGTATTGCCGAAAAACAATCAGAAAATTTATCTGACGGCTATTTTGAATCGCGCCCAGACGGCAGTAAATTAGGGGCTTGGGCCTCTAACCAAAGTGATGTAGCAACATCGCGTGAAGCACTTGACGCCGCTTTAAAACACTGCGAAAATAAATTTAAAAATAAAGAAATACCCAGACCAAAAAACTGGGGCGGTTATCTTGTAAAACCACAAAGCATTGAGTTTTGGCAAGGACGACCAAACCGCATGCACGACCGCATTCGCTATACTTTACAAGCCGATTTCTCCTTTTTAAAAGAACGCCTAGAACCCTAAAAACAAATAACGAACCTAAAACATGAAAACCTTATACATTGTAAGACATGCCAAATCATCGTGGGACTACGAAGCCATTGAAGATATTGACAGACCCCTAAAAAAGAAAGGGATAAAAGCGGCCTATTTTATGTCTAAATTACTTCAAAAAAAAATTGGCAGGCCAGATGTTTTTGTGTCAAGCAGTGCCAATAGGGCTTTACATACCGCCGTTATTTTTACAGAAGCTTTTAAATTTCCGTTTGTCAATCTCAAAATAAACAAATCGCTTTACAGTTTTAGCGATGGGTATTTGGTTAAAACCATCCGCGCTTTAGATGACGGTTTTACTTCGGCCATAATTTTTAGCCACAATCACGGTATCAATGATTTTGTAAATCAGTTTGGCAATGAAAAAATTGAAAATGTACCCACTTGTGGCATTGTAGGTATAAAGTTTAAAGAAGACCATTGGAAAAACATTAAAAAAGGGAAAACTATTTTAAAAGAATTTCCTAAATTTTATACTATTTAAAACTTTCAAGCACTTTGAAAATTCAAAAATATGCAGCGATAGACATAGGCTCAAATGCCATAAGGCTTCTTATCGCTAATATTATTAGTGTACCCAACAAAGCCACTCAATTTAAAAAAGCGTCTTTGGTAAGGGTACCTATAAGATTGGGAAGTGATGTATTTAGTAAAGGTAAAATTTCTAAAGAAAGCGAAACGAGAATGGTAAAAGCACTCAATGCTTTTAAACTTTTGATGGAAGTAAATAATGTAGAAAACTATAAAGCGTGTGCTACTTCGGCTATGCGCGAAGCGCGAAACGGTCAGGCTGTAGCCGATGCCATCTTTGCCAAAACCACAATAAAAATTGATATAATAGATGGCAAAACTGAAGCTTTAATCATCTCATCTACAGATTTACACGACTATATTGATGAGAATAAATCTTATCTATATGTTGATGTTGGCGGTGGTAGTACCGAATTTAACATTTATAAAAAAGGTAAGATTACACATTCTAAATCATTTTTGATTGGCACAGTGCGTCTGTTAGATAAAAAAGTTTCTAAACAAGATTGGAAAGCCGCAGAAGAATGGATTAAAGAATACACACAAGAACTCCATAAACTAAGCCTTATTGGCTCGGGTGGTAACATCAATAAAATACATAAAATGTCTGGCAGAAAGCCTGAAATAGCTTTGTCATATATTTTTCTAAATGCCCAATACCGCTTTTTAAAGACGCTGAGTTACGAGGAGCGCATCAGTGAATTGAATCTCAATCCAGATCGCGCCGATGTAATAATTCCTGCCCTTAAAATCTACCTTTCTGCCATGAAATGGAGTGGTGCGCGCAATATTTATGTGCCTAAAATTGGTTTGTCTGATGGTATTATAAAAAGTTTGTATTCTGGAAAACTGACTTAAAACAAATACTTTGTCAATATTTTTATACCAACAAAAACTATCAGAATTGCTGTCAAACGTTTGAGTAATACTGGCGAAATAAATTGAGCACTTAGTCGCGAACCAATTTGACCTCCTAGTAAAACAGTTGCCACCAAAATAAGGGTCAATTTTGGTGCCAATTCAAAATCTGGATTTTGGTACTGCCCTATCAATCCGGCAATTGAATTTACCAAAATAAAAAAACTAGAAGTGGCCGCTATTCTTTTAGGTGTGTCCCATTTTGTTAAATGTAAAAGTGGGGCTAAAAATACCCCTCCACCAATACCAACCATGCCAGAAATAAATCCGATAATACCTCCAAATGAAGCATCTTTAACAAGGGTACTCTCTTTAAGGTTTTCTGTTTTATCAATATATTTTGAAAATCCCATAGTAACAGCTGCCACTGTTAAGGTTAATCCTAATAAAATATAAAATGTCTTTACGTTAATTTGTAAATAGCCCCCAAAAAAGGCCAGTGGAATACTCAATAAAACCAATGGTAGAATCTTTCTATAATTAAAAAAATCTTTTTTTATATAAACATACGTTCCGCCACTAACCACCACAATATTACAAAGTAAGGCTATGGTTCTAATTTGTGTAAAAGCCAAGCCTGTTAATGCCAAAACCGCCAAATAACTAGAGCCACCTCCAAATCCTACAGATGAATAAAAAACCGCAATGAGAAAAAACAAAATTATAATAATCCAGTTATCAATAAATATTTGTCCCAATTCAGAAAAATTCATTTTTATAAAAATCTACCACAAGTTTACAATTTTAGAAACAAAAAACAGTAAGAATGCTAACTTATTGTGTATCTTTTTATAATATCTCTGGTTTTTTTTATACCTTTAGGACTCAAATAAGTATCTTTTTAAAAGATACTTAACAAGTTGTCTGAGAAACCAAATAAATCTACTTAATATGAGCAATTATCACATCAAACACTTAGAGGAGTATTACCAAGTTTATAGAAAATCAGTTAGAAACCCTGAAGTGTTTTGGGAAGAAATTGCTGAAGAACATTTTGTGTGGCGAAAACGTTGGAACAAAGTTTTAGATTGGGATTTTTCTAAACCAGAAATAAAGTGGTTTGAAGGCGCCAAACTCAATATTACAGAAAATTGTATTGACCGCCATTTACGCACCAAAGGTGACAAAACAGCCATTCTGTTTGAACCTAATGACCCTTCTGAAGCAGCAGAACATATTACCTATAATCAGCTTTACAAACGTGTCAATCAGTTTGCCAATGTCTTAAAAGAACAGGGCATAAAAAAGGGCGATAGGGTGTGTATTTATTTGCCTATGATTCCCGAATTAGCCATTTCGGTTTTGGCCTGTGCCAGAATTGGGGCCATTCATTCGGTTGTATTCGCAGGTTTTTCGGCCACAGCCTTAGCCACACGCATAAACGATTGCGATTGTAAAATTGTATTGACCTCAGACGGATCATATCGCGGTGCTAAGACAATCGATTTAAAAGGTATTGTTGACACCGCTTTAGAACAATGTCCTGGTGTTAAAACCACTTTGGTAGCCAAACGCATCAACTCTGACATAAGCATGAAAGAAGGACGCGACAAATGGTTACAACCGCTTTTAGACGCCGCTTCAACAGAGTGCGCTCCTGAAATTATGGATGCCGAAGACCCGCTATTTATTTTATACACATCTGGTTCAACCGGAAAACCAAAAGGAATGGTGCATACCACAGGTGGGTATATGGTCTATACGGCTTACACTTTTAAAAATGTTTTTCAGTACAAAGAAAACGATATTTATTGGTGTACCGCAGATATTGGATGGATTACAGGGCATAGTTATATTGTGTACGGCCCACTGGCCAATGGTGCCACAACAGTTATGTTTGAAGGCGTGCCTACCTACCCAGATTGGGGGCGTTTTTGGGAAATTGTAGAAAAACATAAAATCAATCAGTTTTATACAGCCCCAACAGCCATCCGTGCTTTGGCAAAAGAAAAATTAGATTTTGTAGATAAATACGATTTATCATCTCTAAAGGTTTTGGGAACGGTTGGCGAGCCCATAAACGAAGAAGCTTGGCATTGGTATAACGACAATATTGGCAAAAAGAAAAGCCCTATTGTAGATACTTGGTGGCAAACAGAAACTGGCGGTATTATGATAACACCCATTCCGTTTGCAACGCCCACAAAACCCACTTATGCCACCCTACCCTTTCCGGGGATTCAACCTGCTTTGATGGATGAAAACGGGCAAGAAATTAAAGGCAACCAAGTAGATGGACGCTTGTGTATAAAATTCCCTTGGCCCGCTATAGCACGTACTATTTGGGGCAATCATAAACGCTATCGTGAAACTTACTTTTCTACTTTTAAAAACCAATATTTTACAGGTGATGGTGCTTTGCGCGACGAAGTGGGTTATTACCGCATCACTGGCCGTGTAGATGATGTGATAATTGTTTCGGGGCATAACTTGGGTACAGCGCCAATTGAAGATGCTATAAACGAACATCAAGCAGTGGCCGAATCGGCTATTGTAGGATTCCCACATGACATTAAAGGCAATGCGCTTTACGGTTATGTTATTTTAAAAGAAACTGGCGAAGGTCGTGACCATGACAATTTACGCAAAGAAATAAATCAGATTATTACCGAACGTATTGGGGCAATTGCCAAACTCGATAAAATTCAATTTACCAATGGCCTGCCAAAAACAAGAAGTGGTAAGATTATGCGCCGTATTCTGCGAAAAATTGCTTGTAAAGATACGGGTAACTTGGGCGACACTTCTACACTTTTAAACCCCGAAGTGGTACAAGAGATTATGGATAACGTGCTGTAATTATTTAGATTATAGCTTGATAAACTATTCAGGTCTTTGCTTAAAGCAAAGACCTGAATTTATAAACACCCAATACCTCCCAAAAAAATTATGTATATTGCCATTACTATTAACTAAATATTTTTAATTATGGGATGTTATAATTCTACAGTAATCAAGGCCCCAGCTGGTAAAGTTTGGGCTGTATTAAAAGATTTTCACAATCTATCTTGGAGTAAAAATGTGGTATCTAAAGTTGCTGTAATTGGCAATAAATCTGGCACCGAAGTGGGCGCCAAACGTATTTTAAACGATGCTTTTCATGAAACTTTATTATCTATTGATAATGAAAAAATGCAATTTACTTATAGCATAGACGACGGACCTGCTGTGGTTTCTAAAGACAATGTTACCGATTATGTGGGCACAGTAAAGGTATTTTCTGTTTCAGATACCGGCGATTCTTTTGTATTATGGACCTCAAAATGGGCTTCTGAAAAAGAAGAAGGTGTGGCAGATTTTTGCAACCCTATCTATCATGCTATTTTACAAGATTTGAAAAGTCACTTTGCTTAAAAGTTTATTTATTATCTTATTGTTTTATTGCATTTTTACTAAAAAACAACTGGCTTCATGAGATTGCCATGCCTTTAAGACGCAAAGATGTTTTTGTAAACAGAACAGTTACTTTTCTGCTTCCCACTCTTTTCTAAACCGCAACATTTCGGCGTCAATTGCTTTTTTAGATTGGGTAATAAGGGTATCAACATCATCAGAAAAAATGGGTTGTAAATAGCTGATTTTTATTTCGGTATGCCATTTGCCAAAGCATTTAAAAAAATGTGGTATAAAAGTATCATCGTCAATCCAAGCATCATTAATATCTTTGTAATCCAACGCTATGGGTAAAATGGGTACACCCAACTGAGCTGCAATAATAAAGCCCCCTGGTTTAAAAGCCATGGTGGTAGGATTGATATGTGTGGTCCCTTCGGGAGCAATCAAAATAGAATAGCCTTTTTCTAAAACAGTTCTCATTTTTTTTAAGGTATCTTTACGACTCGCTCTGCTCTCTCGTTTTACAAATATAACCCCTGTAGATTTGGCTACATTGCCTATTATTGGCCACGATTGTACTTCCTTTTTACCCACAGGGTATGCCAATATGTTTTTTAATATTACGACGGGGTCAAAATAACTGCGGTGGTTAAAAACAATTAAACCCGACTGGGTAAATTCTTCTCCATAAACCGTAACCTTAGTGCCTAAAATTTTAAGAATAAATCGGATAATAGCCCTGCGGATTACAATGGCCCGATGTAATTTTTTATCTCTGTCGTTTGAAAAGAGATTGGTAAGTAAGATAAGTGCATAAACAATTACAGCTACCAATACAAAAAGAAGCATCCTGACAAAGGCTAGGGCAAATCTTAAAACAATCATTTATTTAAAATAGCTTAAACTTTTATTTGGATTTATTTTTAGCAAAGTGCTGTATATAAGCTTAATAACATTTTCTACATCGGCTTTATGAACCATTTCAACTGTGGTGTGCATGTAGCGCAAAGCCAACGAAATTAAGGCCGACGGTACGCCACCATTGCTATAAGCAAATGCGTCAGTATCGGTACCCGTTGCACGGGATGATGCCAAACGTTGAAAGGGAATTTTTTCTTTTTCTGCTGTATCAATAATCAATTCGCGCAGGTTATTTTGAACTGCTGGTGCATAACTGATTACAGGTCCTGCCCCACATTTGGTTTCGCCTTCTTTCTTTTTATCAATCATAGGTGTGGTGGTATCGTGACACACATCTGTAATAATGGCCAAATTGGGTTTAATGGTATGGGTAATCATTTCGGCGCCACGCAAACCAATTTCTTCTTGAACAGAATTGGTGATGTACAATCCAAATGGCAAGGTTTTTTTATTTTCTTTGAGCAAACGCGCCACTTCAGCAATCATAAATCCGCCCATGCGATTGTCTAAAGCACGGCATACAAAATTGTTTTTATTTAGGATCATAAAGGTGTCTGGATAGGTAATAACACAGCCCACATGAACACCCAATTTTTCAACCTCCTCTTTTGTTTGACAACCTACATCAATAAAAATATTGTCCAATTTAGGCGTTTCTTCTTTGCCCTTTAAACGGGTATGAATAGCTGGCCAGCCAAAAATACCACTTACTATGCCCTTTTTAGTGTGTATGTTAACGCGTTTTGACGGCGCTATCTGGTGGTCGCTGCCCCCATTGCGGATGACATAAATTAAACCTTCGGGTGTGATGTAATTTACATACCACGAAATTTCATCGGCATGTCCTTCTATAACCACTTTAAAAGGTGCTTCTGGGTTTATCACACCAACAGCCGTACCATAACTATCTGTTATAAAGGTATCTACATAAGGTTCTATATAATTCATCCAGATTTTTTGCCCTTCGCTTTCGTACCCTGTTGGGGCGGCATTATTTAAATATTTTTCTAAAAAATTGATTGATTTCTTGTTTAAAACGGACTTCATTTGTAATTAATTTTCATTTTAAGTTTCACAAAAATACAATTATTATAATTGAAATGGTATTTTCTTGTAATTTTGAAATCTGTCTATGAAAGCATATATACTCATCGGATTAATTTGTTACAGTCTTGCGGTAAACGCACAAGAAAGAGATGAATTTATAAGAGATTCTATCCTCTTGAAACATGATTTTATCATTATAAGAAACGATTCGGCAACCATAAATTTAAAGCCCATCTTTGTACTAAAGCGTTTGAAGTTTAAAAACTCAAGACAGGGTATTTACTACTATTGGTATCGCAAAAAGGTTTTAAAAACCTATCCATATGCCACGCTTGCGGCTGAGCGTTTAACAGGTTTAAACAATCAATTGGCTAAAATAAAATCGAAGAGAAAACGCAGGAAACACATCAAAAAAATTCAAAAGTATATGGAGGGTGAATTTACCAACCAACTCAAAAAAATGACCCGTTCTGAAGGGCGAATTCTGATAAAACTTATTTACCGCCAAACAGGGTTAAGTGTTTACAAGCTCATAAAAGAATATCGCAGTGGCTGGAAAGCCTTTTGGTATCAGACCACTGCCAGATTGTTTAAATTATCGCTTAAAAAAGAATACCACCCTGAAATTTCGGGAAAAGATTATATTATTGAAGATATTTTGCAACGGGCCTTTTTAGATGGCAGCCTTATTCCACAATCTGCCAAAATACCTATTGATTTTCAGAAAATAAGTCTCAATTACAAAACGATAGATTATATTAAAGAAATTACTTCAAAAGAAAAAAACTGAGAAAATAGACTTTTTATTAACAGACCTTACGCTTCTAAAGCCAATATTTTTAATCTTTCTTAAATTCGTCTAATACTTTTTTTATTTTATCTGCAACAATCTTTGGATCGGTTTGGTATTTCATATCAAAACTGTTTTTCTCTGGAAATTGCTCAATAATAACCGTAGTTGACGGAAAGGCAAAATCTACCCCCAAAGCTTTGGCCAGTTTAACAATGGCTAAATGCAACTTGTGTTTCGCCGATTGTTCTTCGTTCCATCCCAAAGAAATAAAATAAGTATTCATTAGTACCAACAAAGCCGAATCTCCAAAACCTGTAAACTCCACATTATAAGCATCGCTACGTGTGGCAGGATGGGCTTTTATAATGGCCCTGACACCATCTACAAAAGCTTCTATTAATTCTGGAGGTGTGTCGTAGCGAAGGCCTAATTTTGTATTGTAACGTCGGTACAAACGCAAACCTTTATTGTTAACCACCATTTCTGAAAGAGAGCTGTTAGGAATTTGATACAACGATGTGTCGGCAGCACGCACACGTGTAGATCTAAAACCAACCTCTTCTACAGTCCCTACAACACTACCAGCCTCTATCCAATCGCCTATTTGGAAAGGTTTGTCTAAAAATATCATAAAAGTGCCTATGAGATTTTTGACCGTATCTTGCGAAGCAAAGGCCAGTGCCAAACCACCAATGGAAGCTCCTGCTATTAAAGCTGTTGTATCAACTCCTAAAATTTTTAATAAATTAAAAACACCTACAATATAAACCAAAACACGCAACATATTGTTGAGTATTGGCACCAATTGATCGTCTAATTTACTATCTGTACGTTCGGCTATTTCTGCATAAATTTGCATAACAACACTTACCAATTTTAAGAAAACATAAATCCAGAATATAACAATGGATATGTCAATACCCATAAAGAGGAAGCTGTTTACATTTAATGGCAATTGTAACATTGGCAATGTCCGTTCAAAAAACCAGAACACAAATAACAATGTTATGGGTCGTGATAATTTGTTTAAGGCCTCATTAACCGCCTTACTGGTATTTTTAACCAACACACCTTCAATGCGCCTAAGCACGAAAAAAGTAAGCCCTTTAAATAAATAAAATACAATAGAACTTAAAAAGACTAATAGTATAAATCCTAAATATTGCCACAGTTCAATACCCAAAAATGATTTGTGAAAGGATGTTGGAATAATGGATTTTAAGAATTCTGTTCCCCAAGGATATACCTCTGCATACAAATTGTTTATTTGTGCTATTGTATGTTCAGAATAGTACCATTTTCCTTTTATTTTTTCTAAATATATTTCGGGCATTTTGTTTGGAAAAAGCACATAAGTATGGGTTCTGGCAACACTGGTGGTATCAATAAAATCATCATTTTTAGGTAAATTATCCATTACAACACGTAAGCCCTTGCCGTCTAATATTTTTTTGAGTTTGATGGCTTTTTGTATGGCTTTTTCGCCTTTAAATCCATAAATGGTCAAGGCCGCTTTATTTGGCTGATATGAATCGGGTTGCAAAAAATATAAATGTGTGTAAACTGTTGCGTAAGGAGAGTTTAAAACTGCTTTTACTTCAGGTTGCTGTGCAAATCCGAATGTGCACATAAACAAACCCAATAAAAAAATATTTTTCATAATATCTTAATTGTTAAACCTATGTTAATTACTGCTTCAAAAATAAACCTTTTATATTTAGATAAGTCAAAGCAGTGTAATTTAATTAAAAATCCTATAAAATTAACAGTCATGAAAAAAACAATCATTCTTCTAGTTGTTCTGATAAGTATGAGTACTTACGCACAACACGAATTCCAAAACAACCAAAGACATTCTAAGAATAACTTTACATCAGAGCAGAATGCCACTTTAAAATCTAAAAAAATGGCTTTGCATTTAGACCTAAACTCACAACAACAAAAAGAGATTTACGGTCTTATTTTAAAGCAAGAGAAGAAACGTGATAAACTCAGAAAAGAACGTCAGTCGCTAAAAGAGGGGAAAATGAAAATAACACCCGAAAAACGTTTTAAAATGATAAACAAAGGTTTGAATGCCAAACTTGCTTTTCAAAGTGAATTAAGAGACATCTTGAGTCCTAAGCAATATGAGAATTGGAAAAGAGATAAAAGAGAGCACGCACAACTTAGTGGCGAAAGACCTCATCCAAACAGGCAAAAAAGAAGATTTTAGTAATTTGGTTTAAATATTTTGAAATGTCCAGTTTTTACTGGGCATTTCTTTTTTTTACAAACAGCTTCTGACCTATTGAAATAGCATTAGCGCTTAAATTATTCCACTTTTTTAAATCGCTAACAGCTACCCCCAATTTTTTAGAAATGGCATATAAGGTATCGCCTTTTTTCACAATGTATGTTTCTAATTTCGACACTGTTTTAACTTTTACAATGGTATCGGCTTTGGGTACTGTAATTGTTTTCTCAATTTCAACACGTCTTCTTTTGGCGCGTTTGGGATGAAGCACCACTTCGTCATAGCGGTACAATTGATAATCTTCTACTATCTTAATCAGTTTTTTTGGATATTTAGGATCGGTAGCATAACCTGCTTTTTTTAAGCCTCTGGCCCATGCTTTATAATTGTCCTTTTTGAGTTTAAACAAAAAAGAATAACGCCCTCTTACTGTTAAAAAAAGTGAATGATCTTTAAATGAACCTATGGGGTGGCTGTATTTTCTAAAACACTCATTTTTCTTATCATCGTCATGTCTTACATAAGCGCCTTTCCAATTTTTATGGCATTTTACACCAAAATGATTGTTAGATTTAAGCGCTAATTTACTTTTGCCGCTCCCCGATTCTAAAATACCCTGCGCCAAAGTAATGCTTGCTGGAATTTTATATTTCTTCATTTCTATAATGGCCAAAGGCGCAAAATTTTTAATATAATTTAAGGTTATTAGCCTTGCATTTACGGCTTTAGATTTAACCTTTCTAAAAACTTGACGCGCGGCATCAATATCTTCTTTAGGGATTACAACAACAGCTTCTTTATGTCTTTTTGAGGAATAGTGCTTGTATTTTACTGTTTTTTTATGAGAACCACAACCTGCCAAAACTATTGTAAACACCAGACTCCAAATAAATATTTTAAACCTCAAATGTAATGGTTGTGCAAATACCATAAAAAAAGGACTTTTATCTATTGATGGAGTTGAAACAGTAGATGTACAATTAGATGATTCTGAAGTTACTATAAATGATGTATCTGATGAGGTTTTTGTTCAGGGAAAGGAAAAATTATCAAAAATGGGGTATCCTGAAGTTGGTGATGCCAATTCTATGTTGCA
>JAKIUU010000016.1 GCA_021647405.1 Flavobacteriaceae bacterium | reverse complement strand
ACTTTTGGCTTAGATTTCATAGATTTAAATTGCAAGGTTTATCCCATAAATGTACAAAATCTTGTAGTTTTAAACAAATAATAATGAACTTATATATCTAATATATAAACCCTTAAATGGTTTTTAAGGGGCGGCTAATTATTTCCTGAATATTTTGAAACAAACTTATCGAAAACTCTTTGAGGTAAAAATGATGTTAATTGTGAGAAAACATATTTGCCATCGTTCATTGTGAATAAAATTATATTCACAAACTTAGCCGTTTCAAATCGTCACCGTCTAAATTCAGCCCGCAGATATAGTAACTACTATGATTTCAAAGAACTTTTTTATCTTTTAGTGGACACTAGTGAAATTATATATAAACAAAAGAAACTGCCAACTAAACCTAGGTTTTCTGTTTTTTCTTTTTGGCGGCAGGAAACAAAACATTGTTTAAAATAAGGCGGTAGCCAGGCGAATTTGGGTGTAGTGCTATTTCTGTTTTAGGGTCGCCCACACGGTGTTGATAATCTTCAGGATCGTGCCCCCCATAAAATGTAAACATGCCTTTACCTTGTACACCATGGATATATCTGGCTTCACTATTAATTTGATTTTCGCCCATTATCAGTACGTTGGGTTTAATGGTTTTTTTATTAAAGGCAGTTGTCTGCCCCATAAAGCCTTTTACCAATTGGGTATGGTTTTGACATAGCATTGTTGGTACTGGATCCCATTTAGCTGAAAAATCTTTGAGCATAAAATAATCTTGTGTGCGCAATACCCGTCGTTTACGGGTCATATCTATTGAAGAGTATTCGTAAACCAAAGGGTTGCGTTCTAAAATATAATTGGTAAAAGCAAAAGTTTTGGTAAAATCAATTTTATCTTGATAATTAGATGTTGATGGATCGCCATCAAACATGGGTTCACAAATATCAACACCTTCGGCAGAAAGGGCAATGTCAAAACTATCGGCTGCAGAGCACATGGCAAACATAAAGCCACCGCCAATTACAAAATTTTTAATGCGCTTTGCCACAGCTAATTTTTCTTGCGATACTTTGTTAAATCCCAATCTTTTTGCCAAAGCTTCGGCGTCTACTTTTTCTTTAATATACCAAGGTGCCGTGCGATAATTTCCATAAAACTTACCGTATTGGCCTGTAAAATCCTCATGATGTAGATGCAGCCACTCGTATTTTACGAGGGCGTCATTTAAAATATCTTCGTCGTAAATAATATCATATGGTATTTCGGCATAGGTTAAAATCATGGTTACAGCATCATCCCAAGGTTTTTTCTCTTTAGGCGAATACACTGCAATTTTTGGGGCTTTTTCTAACAAAACAGCATCCATATTTTGAGAGGGACTTTTAATATCCGCTAAAATAGCTAGGGCTTTGGCATTGCTTATAACAATATACGAAACGCCTCTAATGGTACATTCTTCTCTAAATTCTTTAATATCCTCTAGTAAAAAAGAGCCACCTCTATAGTTTAGCAACCATTGAACTTTATGTTGCTTTTGCAAAGAAAAATAGGTAATACCATAAGCCTTTAGGTGGTTTTGTTGGGAATCGGCATCCATCGGAATTAAAATAAAAGAAGCCTGAACATTGCTATAGGCAAGTACTAAAAATAGGGTTAAAATAAAGTGGATTTTACGCATATATTAATATTAACCGGTCAATTTATTTAAAAAGGCACTTCATTATCATCAGGAACATCGCCAAAAGCTTCGTCTGGGTTAGCATTGTGTTGTGGCTCGTTAAAATCGTTCATCTTAGATGGGAACTCTGTGGCAAAATCGCCATCTAAATCGGCAAATTGTGCAAAGCGCGCTGTGAATTTTAAACGGATACTGTCTAAACCACCATTTCTGTGTTTGGCAATAATAAATTCGGCTTGACCTTCACAATTTGAGCGCTCTTCGTCATCCCATTCAGTCAATTTATAATACTCAGGCCTGTAAATAAAAGACACAATATCAGCATCTTGTTCAATAGCTCCTGATTCTCTTAAATCGGATAGCAAAGGGCGTTTGGAGCCACCTCTTGTTTCAACAGCACGCGATAATTGTGACAAAGCAATTACGGGTACTTCCAATTCTTTAGCCAAGGCTTTTAGGTTTCTTGAAATATTTGAAATTTCTTGTTCTCTATTTCCCGATTTGCTATTTGTACCCGATGTCATTAATTGTAAATAATCAATAATGATAATTTTAATGTCGTGTTGCGACACCAATCGGCGTGCTTTGGCGCGTAAATCAAAAATAGATAAGGAGGGCGTATCATCAATAAAAAGTGGGGCATCAGATAAATCTTTAACTTTTACATTGAGTTGCTCCCATTCATGTGCCATCAAATTTCCTTTACGTAATTTTTCTGATGTCAAATTGGTTTCGCTAGAAATCATACGGGTAATAAGCTGTACAGACGACATTTCTAAAGAAAATATGGCCACACCTTGTTTGAAATTTATGGCAATATTTTTAGCCATAGACATCACAAAAGCCGTTTTACCCATACCTGGTCTTGCGGCAATAATAATTAAGTCGGACGGTTGCCATCCCGATGTTATTTCATCTACTTTAAAAAATCCTGAAGCCACACCACTCATGCCCTCTTTATTGGAGATTTCTTCAATTTTTTGAAGGGCTTGTGCCACCAAACTATGGGCTTTTTCTGAGCTTTTTTTGAGGTTCCCTTGTGTTACTTCAAACAGTTTTGTTTCGGCCTCATCAAGTAAATCAAAAACATCTACTGTTTCGTCATAAGATTCTTTAATTATTTCGCTAGAAATAGATATAAGTCTGCGTTGAATGTATTTTTGTAGGATAATACGTGCGTGAAATTCAACATGTGCAGACGACGATACTTTTTGCGTAAGGTTGATTAAATAAAAATCGCCGCCAACAAAATCTAAATCACCATCAGTTCTTAACTGATTAGAAACAGTCAACAAATCAATAGGTTGTGTTGTTTCAAATAATTTGATAATGGCTTTGTAAATTTTGTGATGGGCTTCTTTATAAAAAGCATCGGGATGTAAAATATCTATTACATCATCAATGCCTTTTTTATCAATCATCATGGCCCCTAAAACGGCTTCTTCAAGATCTAGGGCTTGTGGTGGTAATTTACCTGACTCTAGATTAATAACTGCTGATTTACTTGCCGATAGAGGTCTGACTTTCTTTAAATTTTCCATTACACAAATGTAACTTTTATAAGCTATCTATTTAGCCAAGTTACAATATTATTTTTTAAACTAATAATGTTAACAAACGATAAAAATAATGTTAATAACCAAAACTTTTTTTTAATTTTGGTTTCAATATATGAAAAAGCACCACATTTCTAAAGTATTAGCTTTAGCACTTCTTATTCAAATTATTGTTATACCCTATGCTTTGTCGCATTTAAAGATAAGTCAAACGGGGTTTTATGTGAAATTCACTAATCTTATAAACACTTTTTTAAGAGAATTTTTAGGAAAAGCTTCATTTTCTGTTGGCGATGTTTTTTATACGCTTTTGGCATTATATTTAATTTTTAACATTGTAAAATGGGTTAAACATTTTAAAAAACAAGGGCTGACAGTTTTTTATAAGTTACTAAGTGTGGCTTCTGTTCTATATTTTACATTTTATCTTTTTTGGGGATTTAATTACGCCAAAGCGCCTTTGTATAAAAGCCTTAAATTAGAAATGAAGCCTGTAAAAACTGTAGATTTAATTGCCCTAACAACCCAGCTTATTGAGAAAACAAATACTTTACAATTAAAACTCTCTAAGCTTGACAGTATAAAAGTCATTGTTCCTTATAGCAAATCATCATTGGTAGATGAAGCTATAATCTCTTATCAGAATTTAGCTAAAAAATGGCCTGTTTTTACATACACACATCCAAGTATTAAATTTTCAAGTTACAGTTTGGCCTTGAGCTATATGGGCTATTCGGGTTATTACAATCCTTTTTCAGCAGAAGCACAGGTTAACAGTTATCTACCCAAAGTTTTTATGGCTTTTACTGCTTGCCATGAGATGGCACATCAACTGGGTTTTGCGCCCGAACAAGAGGCCAATTTTATAGGCTACTTGGCTTGTATTTATAGTGCGGATGCTTTTGTACAATACTCAGGTTATCTAGTGGCACTCAGTTATACTTTAAACAACTTAAGGCAAAACGATATTATTACGTATAAAAAATTAACCGCCACTTTACACAAAGGAGTCTTAAAAAATTACAAAGAGAATTATGATTTTTGGTCGGCATATAAAAACCCCACAACCCCTATTTTTGAACGTGTTTACGATAGGTTTTTAAAAGTTAATAAACAACCCGAAGGTATTAAAAGTTACTCTGGAATCGTAAAATTAATGGTTGTTTATCACAAAGAATACCCCTTAAAGGATTTTTAACATTTTCAAGCCATTATTTTTAGGGCATTCATTACTTTTGCTTTTATGATAAAAGAAATTACAAGTCCGCATAATACCTATATAAAAGACTTGGTACTTTTAAAAGAAAAATCGAAGGCTCGTAAAAAAACAGGCAGGTTTTTAATTGAAGGGTTGCGTGAATTAAATTTAGCGCTACAAGGCAATTATATTATTGATACTGTTTTATTTGATACCAACTTGATAAGCTCAGAATCTGTTGAAACTCTTATCAATAAGCAAGGTTTAAAAGACACTCCTGAACTTATAGAAATAAGTACGGCTGTCTATCATAAATTGGCACATCGTGATACCACAGAAGGTATTTTAGCAGTAGCACAGGCTAAATCACATAGCCTTTTGGATATTAATTTCAAAGCAGAAAAACCACTTATTCTTGTAACAGAATCCATTGAAAAACCGGGTAATATTGGGGCGCTTTTGCGTACTGCAGATGCAGCAAATGTAGAGGCAGTTTTAATTGCTAATCCCAAAACAGATGTGTACAATCCCAATTGTATCCGCTCTAGCGTGGGCTGTGTTTTTACCAATCAGATTGCTGTTGATAGTACAGAAAATATTATAAAATATCTGCAATCAAATAATATCAACGTCTACTGTGCAACCTTAAGTGATAGCTCCCAAAATTACCATTCTCAAGATTACAATAAGGCAACCGCTATTGTAGTAGGTACAGAAGCCACAGGTTTAACACAGGAATTTATCAATGCGGCTACACAAAATATTATGATACCCATGCAAGGTAAAATTGACTCTATGAATGTCTCTGTTTCTGCCGCCATATTAATTTTTGAAGCCAAACGCCAACGCTATTTTAAATAAACTTTTTCTTATTTTTGGTGTCATAATTCTATGATGTCTAATTTATCTTATGCATAAACAACTTTATTTTATTGTATTTACTATCATTTTTTCATCTTTTTTTTGTAGCGCTCAAGTACAAATACAGCTTCCTGATGCTCCTACTTTATATCAAATTCCAAAGGATTTGAGAGGTGATAATATTTCTGCCAATACCAATATAGATTGGCTCAATAATACGGCGTTTGAAACTAAATTCAACATACTTAAATACGGTATATTTAGATGGCCTGGAGGTACAAGTTTTAATAATTTTGACTGGCGAGCGCATTTACAAGAAAATGGCAAACTCAATTTAAAATTTGCTGCACAATTTGCAAACACTTTTAATTTGAATATTATTTACATGCTTAATTATGGTAACACTACTGCTCTAGAGGCTGCCGAACTTGTTAAGTTTGCCAATTCTACCAATGCTATATATCAACAAGAACGTTTACAATTGCTTGGAAATACCGCTCCTCTTAACATCAAAAAATGGGAACTCGGTAACGAAATTGGCTCATCCTGGACTTGGGGTGTCTCTTGGGTTGCTGGTGGTAGTGCTATTTATTTTAGAACTGGAGCCCCACAAAAAGCAATGCCTAAAACCTTAACAGATTCTCTCTACTATTTTGGTGGCGATATATGGCGTGAAGGTTGGGTGCCACAAACAGGGCAAATCACTAAGTTAGAAGCTATTTTAGGTACAAAGCAGCAACTTGCGTCTGCTAAAGACACACTTATTTTAAAGGTAGGTTTTCCAACAATAATAAAAGATTCTATACGGGTTTGGGTTACAAATAGCAGCTTTACAAAAAATGAATTGGATACAAATTTTACCCAACAAGAACTCTACGATTTATTTACAGAACCCACATCACGACTATCTGTGTCTGAATATGAAGTATTAGGCGATTCTGCGGTAAAGATTTTTCCTAATAATCAAATGCAAATAAACAATGTGGCTTTGGTAGAATACAAAAGTTTTAATCATGATGGTGCTTTTGCTATTCGCGATGCCATGATTGCCGCAGACACCTCTATTGAGATTGGTTATGTTTTAATTTTTACCGACGCTCTTTTAAATAGTACCGCTTTTACATCAAGATTAATTCAGAGTCCTCCCCGATTTTTAATCAGACACAATTATAATGGCGGTTTAGATAATTTTATAAATAATAGTCAATATTCTGAAATTGTTCATACAGCAGAAGACGTTAGAATAAATAGTTTTGAAGTTATTCAAAGTGAGTTAAACACATTAAGTGCAACTCTAAATATCAACCCTAAAATAGGTTTAGCCGTAACAGAATGGAATATACTAATTTGTGAAACCTGTCCTAAAGAAGATCCTTATCAAGGTATAATTAGTGGATTATACACAGCCAATTATTGGTTGCAAATGTATGAGGCTTCTAAAATTGGCAGTATAGATATGCGTGCTGTAACTCGCTTTGCTCTCCTTGCATCTGGCGATAATTTACTGCACCTTTTACATTATAGAAACCCAACTCAAATTGACAGTACGGCGCAATATTTAGCCACAAGAATGGTTAATGAAGTGGTCAGTGAAAATTTTTTTACTATTGCACCTTCTGCCATCACTAATAATCCGTTTATAACTATTGAGGCTGTTAGCGGTACAGTTCAAAAACCGGCTTTACAAATTTATGGCGGTTTTAATAGCAGCAGCAGTTCTTACAATCTCATCATCTTGAATATTGATGATGAAAACGCCCATAATATTACACTTAATATACCTGCTAATTGGCATATTAAAAGTGCCGAAACAGAACTTCTAACAGGTAATTTTCTGAATGCCAACCTGCAAAGCACCTTAACTTCATTATCTATTAACAACAATACATTAAGCATAAATAGTCCTGCATTTAGTTTATTAAAGGTTAATTTATCTACTGATGTTTTATCAATTAATAATTTTTCTTCTAAAATTGATGTCAATATTTACCCAAACCCAATTAAAGATATTGCCCATATTTCTATAAAAAATTATACAGGACAATTTCCAATACATTTCAAAATTTTCGATATTACGGGTAAAAACCTACTTCAAAAAAATGACATAAATACACCTACCTTCATTATAGAGCCCCACACAATCAAATCGGGATTATATCTTTTTTCAATCACATCTTCTGAAGGGATTTTTAGAGGTAAATTAATAATAAAATAACCATGACAGCCCAACTCCTATTCATTATTTTCATAGCTATTATTGTCTTCAATTTTGTGTTTGATTTGGTATTAAACCATATCAATGCCAAACATTATAAAGATGCTATTCCGCCAGAATTAGAAGGTATTTATGACGATGAAGAGTATATAAAATCGCAAGACTACAAACAAACCAACTACAAGTTTGGTTTAATTCAATCTATCTTTTCTTTTGTTGTACTCCTGTTGTTTATCTTCCTTAACGGATTCAAACTTTTAGACGGTTTTTCACACCAGTCTAGCAACAATAGCATTGTAGTAAGTCTCCTCTTTTTTGGTTTTATTTTTATAGCCAATACACTGGTTTCTATTCCTTTTAGTTATTACCACAATTTTGTGATAGAAGAGCGTTTTGGATTTAACAAAATGACAAAATCACTCTTTGTAAAAGACTTTTTTAAAAGCCTTTTCCTCAGTATTATACTTGGCGGTTCTGTACTGACTGCCATATTGTGGTTTCACCAACTTTTTCCACAAAAATTTTGGCTGTATGCATGGGCATTTATGTGTGTGTTTAGTATTCTTATGAATCTGTTTTACACAAGTGTTATAGTACCACTATTTAATAAATTAGCGCCTCTTAAAGAGGGCGAACTCAAGAACACATTACAAAAATTTGCAAAAAAAGTGCAATTTAAAATTGACGAAATTTTTATTATTGATGGTTCTAAACGCTCTACAAAAGCCAATGCCTACTTTTCTGGATTTGGAAATAAAAAAAAAGTTGTATTGTACGACACCCTTCTAAACGATCTATCTAACGAAGAAATTGCGGCAGTTTTAGCACACGAAGTAGGCCATTATAAAAAGAAACACATCGTTTACAATTTAGTCCTATCACTTTTACTCACAGGTTTTACACTTTATATTTTATCGCTTTTTATAAACAATCCTATTCTAGCACAAGCATTCGGTATTTCAGAAGCCAATTTTCATATTGGGACTATTGTATTTGCGATACTTTACACACCTATTTCGGTTGTAACCAGATTATTAATGAATATATTATCTCGAAAATTTGAATATCAAGCCGATAATTATGCCAAACAATTTGGTTATTCAGACAAACTTATAAATGCCTTAAAAAAATTATCAAAATCGAGTTTTAGTAATTTAACACCGCATAAATTCTATGTATTTATGCACTATTCACATCCAACATTATTACAACGCTTTACAAATTTAAAACAATAGTTCTTGTATAAGTTGCATTTTTCTTTACTTTACCATACTTTTAAACTATGGCATATACAGCAAGCATCAATGAAGAAAAATCCGCTATTGCACTGGCTTACAAAAACATGCTCAAAAATTCGTATCAAACTTTATCCAGAGAAGATAAGCTGTTAATACGCAAAGCTTTTGATTTAGCTGCTGATGCCCATAAAAACCAACGTCGTAACAGTGGAGAGCCTTATATTTTTCATCCCATCTCTGTTGCTAAAATTGTTGCCAACGATATTGGCTTAGGCGCTGTTTCAATTGCCTCGGCACTGCTTCATGATGTTGTTGAAGATACCTCTTATACCCTAGCTGATATCGAACAAATATTTGGCGAAACCATTGCAAAAATTGTAAATGGGCTCACTAAAATTTCCCATTTAAAAAAGGATCAAAACATATCGGTTCAGTCAGAGAATTTTAGAAAAATGCTCTTAACTCTTAATGACGATGTACGTGTTATCTTGATTAAAATAGCCGACAGATTGCACAATATGAGCACCATGCAATCTATGCCTCACGATAAGCAAGTCAAAATTGCTTCAGAAACATTGTATATTTATGCCCCTCTTGCGCACAGACTGGGGCTCTATAATATTAAAACCGAATTAGAAGATTTGGGTTTAAAATATACCGAACCAGAGGTCTATAACGATATCGCCAATAAATTAACAGATAGCAAAGAAGCACAATCAGCTTATATAACCAAATTTTCTAAAGTAGTTAAAGACTCTTTAGACAAAGAAAAAATTGAGTATAAAGTTCTGGGAAGAACAAAATCAATTTACTCTATACGGCGTAAAATGTTAAACCAAGGCGTTAGTTTTGAAGAGGTCTACGATAAGTTTGCTATCCGGATAATCTACAAAAGCACGCTAAAAAATGAAAAGTTTGACGCTTGGAAAATTTATTCGGTTTTAACCGATAATTTTACACCAAACCCAAACAGACTACGCGATTGGATAACTCAACCCAAATCAACAGGCTATGAATCGCTGCACATTACTGTTATGGGAAAATCTGGCCAATGGGTAGAGGTACAAATCCGCTCAGAACGTATGGATGAAATTGCCGAAAAAGGTTATGCTGCCCATTATAAATACAAACATGCCAACGATTATGATATTGGCTTAGAAGATTGGCTAAATAAACTTAAAGAAATACTGGAAAGTCCTGACATTAATGCAGTTGATTTTGTTGAGCAATTCAAACTGAATCTCTATTCAAAAGAAATTTATGTTTTTACACCAAATGGCGATTTAAAATCGCTTCCCAAAGGTGCAACGGGGCTTGATTTTGCGTTTTCAGTACATACTGATATTGGATTAAATTGCAGAGGGGTCAAAGTAAACGGAAAATTAGTTCCCTTAAATAGGGTTCTAAAAAGTGGTGATCAAGTTGAAGTATTTACCTCTATTCATCAAAAACCAAAATTAAGTTGGCTTGATTTTGTTATTACAGCCCGTGCCAAATCAAAAATTAAAAGTGCGCTTAAACAAGATCAAAAAAGAATAGCCGAAGAGGGCAAGGAAATTTTAACACGTAAGTTGCGGCATTTAAAAATTACATTAAACGAAAAGATTGTCAATGAACTGGTTACCTTCTTTAAACTTAAAACCAGTTTGGATTTATTTTTTAGAATTGGCAACGGATCCATAGAAAATAAACAATTAAAAGAATATGCGGCTCAGCATAACAATGCTTTTTACAGTTTCTTTAAAAGAGGTATTCGTAGGAAGAGTAAAATTCCAGAATTACATCAAAATCAAGATGAAATCACATCAAAATACGATTTACTGGTTTTTGGAAACGATGAAGAACGTTTAGATTATACCCTATCGCCTTGCTGTAACCCCATTCCTGGCGATCAAGTTTTTGGATTTATTACCATAAATGAGGGTATGAAAGTTCATAAAAAAGATTGCCCCAATGCCGTTAGTTTGCAAGCCCGATATGCCTACAGGATAATGAGTGCCTACTGGGTAGATTCTACACAACAAGAATTTAAAAGTATTATTTTTATTACTGGTTTAGACAACAAAGGCTTGGCAAATAGTGTTACTAAAGTAATTTCATCTGATATGAATATTGATATTCAAAGCTTAAACATATCAAGTGTTCAAAATCATTTTGAAGGAAAAATTGCTGTAAAAGTTAAAAATATAGGACAATTAAATAAATTAATAGAACGCATTAAAAAAATTGAAGGTGTAGACAAAGTCAATAGAATATTAGATTAGTGTTGTTTACAATTTGTTAATTATTTTATAACAACATAACTCTAATAGCTAATTTAAAGCGTATTTTTGTAAAACGAATACTTAATCATTATGAGTGCCCCAATTAACCAAACCGTGGTAAAAGACGTTTTTACTGCCTATTTAAACGAAAATGGGCATAGAAAAACACCCGAACGCTATGCCATTCTTCATGAAATTTACACCCATGAAGATCATTTCGACATAGAATCGCTTTATCTTTTAATGACAAAAAAAAAGTACCGTGTAAGCCGCGCAACACTTTATAACACAGTAGATTTACTCTTAGAATGTGGTTTGGTGCGCCGCCACCAATTTGGCCAAAACCAAGCCCATTACGAAAAATGTCTTTTCGACAGACAACATGACCACCTCATTTTAACCGATACTGGAAAAGTTATTGAATTTTGCGATCCAAGAATACAAACCATTAAAAAAAGTATAGAAGAAGTTTTTAATGTTGACATACATAACCACTCGTTATACTTCTATGCAACTAACAAACAACCTGTAAAAAAAGAGACTAAAAAATGAAAGTAGATTTACTATTAGGCCTTCAATGGGGCGATGAAGGTAAAGGTAAAATTGTAGATGTGTTAACTAAAAACTATGAGGTTGTAGCCCGTTTTCAGGGTGGCCCAAATGCAGGGCACACACTTATTTTCGAAAATCAAAAACATGTTTTACACACAATTCCTTCTGGTATTTTCCACAAGGATGCCAAGAATATAATAGGCAACGGTGTGGTAATAGATCCTGTTATTTTAAACGCAGAACTCGATAAGCTCAACAAATATAATATTGACTTTAAAAAGACGCTTTTTATATCAAGAAAAGCCCATTTAATTTTGCCAACACACCGTTTATTAGATGCCGCTTCAGAGGCAATGAAGGGCAAACTTAAAATTGGCTCTACACTTAAAGGAATAGGCCCTACTTATATGGATAAAACGGGTAGAAATGGTTTTCGTGTAGGTGATTTAGAATTGGAAGACTGGAAAGAAAAATTCGAAAAACTCACCCAAAAACACCTTAAATTGTTGGCTTTTTATAAAGTTGATTTAAGTTATGATTTAGAGCTGCTCAAAAATGAATTTTTTAAATCTGTAGAAGTGCTAAAAACCTTAACTTTTATAGACAGCGAAGAATACTTTTTTAATGCCCTAAACAACCAACAAAGTATTTTGGCAGAAGGTGCCCAAGGCTCATTATTAGATGTAGATTTTGGTACCTATCCTTTTGTAACTTCGTCTACCACAACAGCAGCAGGTGCTTGTACTGGCTTGGGTGTTGCTCCCAATAAAATTGGCGATGTGTTTGGTATTTTTAAAGCCTATACAACACGTGTGGGTTCGGGGCCTTTTCCTACTGAGCTCTTTGACAAAGATGGCGAAACCATGGGTAAGGTTGGTTGTGAATTTGGAGCCACTACGGGGCGTCCCCGTCGCTGCGGATGGCTAGATTTGGTGGCTTTAAAATATGCCGTTATCATAAATGGCGCCACACAGTTGATGATGATGAAAGCCGATGTTTTATCGGGGTTTAAAACTATTAAAGCCTGTACGTCATATATTTATAAAGGAAAGGAAATAGCACATCTGCCCTATTCAATATTAAAAGAAGATGTGACACCTGTCTATACTGATTTTAAAGGTTGGCCTGACGATTTAACAAAATTGACATCGGCCTCTCAATTACCAGAAGCACTAATGGAATACATTGCGTATATTGAAGAATTTGTAGGCGTTCCCATAAAAATTGTATCGGTTGGCCCAGATAGAAAACAAACCATTTTAAGATAGGTATCAAATACAACTAATTTAAGTAGTTTTGCATTTATATATGATGTTAAAACCCTATTTTTTCTTATTATTCTCACTTATCAGCCTGAGTGCCTTTTCGCAAGAAAAACGCATAAAAATAGTACATGCTGACTATACCTTTGTAGATGAAGAAAAATACCCAGGCGCAACCATATTATCAGGTAACGTTCATATTTTGCATCAAGGTATTTCGCTTAAATGCAAAAAAGCCATTCAGTATAAAAAAACAAATTTTTTAAAAGCCATTGGCAATGTCATTATAAATCAGGGGGATTCTGTCATACAAACAAGTAAGTATACAAATTATAATGGCAATACCAGATTGGCCGTTTCTTGGGGAAATGTGAGACTTAAAGACAGCAATATTTTACTCACAACCGACACCCTAAATTTTGACAGAAAAAGACAGATATTGTATTATACTCAAAATGGGACAATTATTGATACTTTAAACACTTTAAAAAGTAAAGTAGGTTATTACTTTCTTGAAACTAAAAAGTTTATAGCCAAGAAAAATGTTGTTTTAACAAATCCAGATTATGTGTTGACATCTAAACATCTAGACTATTATACAAATAACAAAATTGCCTATATGTATGGTGCTTCAACTATTAAAAGTAAGGCATCTACTATTTATTGTGAGCAAGGATTTTACAATACCAAAAAAGATATTGCTCATTTTTTAAAAAAGGCCAAAATAACGACTAAAAATCAGGTTATTGAAGGCGATAGTATTTATTACAACAAGCCTTTAGGGTTCTCGTCGGCAACAGGTAATGTTGTCATAACAGACAGCGTAAACGGCAGAATTACCAAAGGAGGGTATTCTGAGTATTACAAATTCAAAGACTCTTCGTTGGTGGTTAAAAATCCCGTAGCCATTCTTATTTCAGATACAGATTCATTGTTTATTCACGGCGACACTTTACTTATAACTGGTAAAAAAGATTTTAGAAAAATAAGGGCTTACCACAATGTAAAGTTTTACAAAAAAAATCTTCAAGGTTCTTGCGATTCCATTTTTTCTGATGACAGCACTGGCATAACCACAATGTTTAAAAACCCTGTTCTATGGGCCAACGACAGCCAAATTACAGGCGAAATAATACATTTTACCAGAAATTTAGAAACAAAAGAATTGGACAGTTTAAAAGTTTTACATCAAGGGCTCATTGTTCAAAAAGATGCTGCTGGATACAATCAGATAAAAGGACGTAACATCTTAGGGAAATTTATTGATAATGATCTGCACGATTTAGATGTTATAGGTAATAGCGAGCTTTTGTATTACCTTAGAAACGATGACGGAAAACTGGTCGGCATAAATAAATCGACCTGTAGCAAAATTCATTTTGTATTAAAAGATGGCGAAATTCAAACCATCAAATTTTTTACAAAGCCAGAAGGTACCACCTATCCAGAGAGTGAACTGCCAAAAGATATCCAAAAATTAAAAGGGTTTATCTGGCGCGAAGATGAACAGCCAAAATCTAAATTTCAGATTTTCCCAAAACCTAAAAATTAATTTTTTTTGAAAGCGGATTTTTTTAAATATCAGGCACAAACCAGTTGCAATCCTTTGGCTATTTCTATTTCTAAAGCAAAAGGATCCTATATTTATGATGACAAGGGAAAAGCTTATTTAGATTTTGTGGCCGGTGTATCGGCTAATAGCCTAGGTCATAATCCCCCAAAGGTTAAAAAGGCCATTGTAAAACAATTAAACCTTTATACACATGTTATGGTGTATGGCGAATTTATTCAAAAGCCACAAGTTGCCTTAAGCAAATTATTGGCACAACACCTGCCTGCTCCCCTACAAACAACTTACTTAACAAATTCGGGTACAGAAGCCACAGAAGGGGGGCTTAAATTGGCCAAACGCATTACAGGTCGTTCTGAATTTATTGCTGCTAAAATGGGGTATCATGGCAACACACAAGGCGCTATGAGTGTGTGTGGTAACGAAGCACAAAACAGAGCCTTTAGGCCTTTAATTCCTGGTTCAAAATTTATTCGTTTTAATGCTGAAGCCGATTTAAATAAAATTACTACTAAAACAGCGGCTGTAATTTTAGAAACCATTCAGGGAGGCGCGGGCTTTATCGTACCGCAAGACAATTACCTCAAAAAAGTAAAAACCCGCTGTCAAGAAGTGGGCACCCTGCTTATTTTAGACGAAATACAAACGGGTTTTGGCAGAACAGGTTCTGTTTTTGGATTCGAAAACTACAATGTCATTCCAGATATATTGCTTGTAGGAAAAGGACTTGGTGGTGGTATGCCCATTGGGGCTTTTATTGCCTCACAAGAACATATGCGCCTCCTTACTCACAATCCTAAATTGGGACATATCACTACTTTTGGTGGGCATCCTGTTATTGCCGCCGCCGCTCATGCCACTTTAAAAGAGATTGTAAAACCAAAACTGCTGGCTTCTGTAAAAGAAAAAGAACGCCTCATTAAAAACTTACTTGTCCATCCCGAAATTAAAGAAATTCGTGGTGCTGGCCTTATGCTTGCGCTGATTGTAAAAGATGCCGACTTTGCTTCGCGGGTTATTTTAGAATGTTTAAAACGTGGACTTATTTTATTTTGGTTGCTCTTTGAAGGCAAAGCCATACGCATTACACCGCCACTCAACATTTCTAAAACCGATTTAAAAAAAGGCTGTAATATTTTATTAGAGGTTATTGAAGAATTGGCTTAAGTAAAATTTGAGCCTTCCTTTTTCTAATTTTTATTTTCCTGCCAAAAGTTTGTCTAACAGCCTTCTAACCTTTTTACTGTTCCAATTGGCAGCGCCTGTTGTAGATACCACTACTTTGCCTTTTTTACTGACTATAAATGTGGCTGGAATACTGCGTGTTGTAAACAGTTCAGGTTCTTTACTGTACATGTTATAAGTAGGAAAATCTAAATTGTGTTCTTTGTAATAAGCCATTACCTTTGAAGCATCATCAGAAGTTACCAAAACAAAATTTACCTTGTCTTTATAATCTTTATAAAGCTCTTGAATTAAAGGCATTTCGGCACGACAGGGCGGACACCACGTGGCCCAAATATTTATAAAAACCACCTTGTTTTTTAAGGACATAAAATTAATATCTGTGGTATTCAAACCTTTTAATGCCCAATTGTAGTCTTTTAAAGTAGGGCTTTTAATTTCGCTCCGTACCGATGGGGCAAAAGCTATTTGTCGGAGTAACCAGGCCCTAGAATTTGGGTAAACAAGCGCTACAATTAATAACACAAAAATTATATTAGAAAACATCCCTTTATTTAATTTCATATTGTCATAAATTTCAGTCTTTAGTAGCTTTTTATTTAATAGCTTACAGAAGTAAAGCCCAAAGTTACTTACTTTTTTTACCAATAATATGTAATTCTGTAAACTCTTTCGAAACAATTAAAACAGGGTTCTTTGCTTTAATGTTTGAAATGTCTATTTCTTCATTGTCAATTTCCACTTTGTCAATTTCAAAAGGCAAACCGTATAAACTCAGTTTAAAAGTATTATAAGTCGTTATGTATTTCCCTTCTTTAAACTGCTGTATGGTAAGAGAATCTTTTTTTCCAACCAAGCTAAAATTTCGCAAGCCGTATTTGCCTTTGGCATAATCGTAACCATCGTGTGCATCTTCATATACCTGCGATTTTTCTTTACCCAATTTAAAGTAAACATCCAACTTTAACTGTTCAATCTTAAGTTCATCTACATATTGTTGAATGGGGTATTTTGGAATGATAGCCCCTTCTTTCACAAAAATAGGCATGCTGTCTATATCGGCATTTACCCATTTTTCTTCGCCGCCTTGTTCCAACTTGTTATTCCAAAAATTATACCAATTCCCTTTAGGGAAATACATCCGCCGGCCTTTGGCATTGGGCTCTAATATGGGACATATCAATATTTTTTCGCCAAATATAAACTCGTCATTTCTGTAATGGGTATGGGTATCTTCTTGGTCAAAAATGACAAGCGATTTTAAAATAGGCGTTCCTTCTTTTGTATAGCGCCAAAAGGCAGTGTACAAATAAGGCAATAATTGATAGCGAATTTCTATAAATTTTCTAACAATATTGGTAACGTTTGTATCAAACGAATAGGGTTCTTGATCGCCGTGATCGCCAGAAGAATGTGTTCTGCAAAAGGGGTGAAAAACCCCTAACTGAATCCATCTTATGTACAACTCGCCATTGGGTTGCTCGGCAAAACCGCCTATATCAGATCCTACAAAAGAAAAACCTGACATACACATACGTTGGGCTTGTGCATTGGCTATTGATAGGTGGTCCCAAGTAGCCACATTGTCGCCCGTCCAAGTCGACGTGTAACGCTGTGTACCCGAATAGGCCGATCGTGTAATAACAAAGGGGCGTTTTGGATAGGCAAATTTCTTTAAACCATGATAAGTAGCCCGCGCCATTTGCATGCCGTAAATATTGTGGGCTTTTCTGTGGCTACAGTGATTTCCGTCATAATTATGACGCACATCATTGGGAAAAGATTTTCCTGGTACGTCCATAACGGCGGGTTCATTCATGTCATTCCACACACCCTTAACTCCAATTTCTTCAACCAATTCTTTAAAAAGACCCGACCACCAATCGCGTACTTTTGGATTTGTAAAATCAGGAAAATAACATTCGCCCGGCCATACTTTCCCTTTCATATACGGGCCATCTGCACGTTTACAGAAATATTCATTTTTCAGACCTTCGTTAAAAACGCTGTAATTCGTATCAATTTTAATACCTGGATCTATAATAACAATGGTTTTAAAACCCTTGTCTGATAATTCTTTTACCATTCTCTTGGGATTGGGAAAATGCGTTTTATTCCACGTAAAACATCTAAAACCATCCATATAATCGATATCCAAATAGATGGCATCACACGGAATTCTTAATTCTCTAAACTTATCTGTTACCTCTTTAACTTTAGATTCGGGATAATAGCTCCATTTACATTGGTGGTATCCCAGTGCCCATAATGGCGGTAAGTTATGCGGACGGCCCGTTAAATCGGTATAAATAGACACCACATCTTCCATTTGTGGTCCGTAAATAAAATAATAATTCATTTCGCCCCCTTGTGCCCAAAAACTTGTAATGTTACGGCGTTCTTGACAAAAATCAAAAAAAGAGCGAAAGGTATTGTCAAAAAAGATACCATAGGCTTTGTTGTGGTGAATGCCTGTGTAAAAAGGGATGGTTTTATAAATAGGGTCTTCGCCCCTCCCAAAGGCATAGGCATCTGTAGCCCAATTTTCGAATCGCTTGCCTTTTAAATTATTTTGGACAGGTTTGTCGCCCAAACCAAAATAACTTTCGCCTTCGAAAGCCATTTTTGACATTTTAACAATATCGCCCCCAAATTCATAGCTTTCTTCCCAATGGAATCCCAGTTCATCTTCACAAACCAAAGTATTGTCTTTGGCATCAAAAATTGAAATACGCATGTCTTGTTTAGAAACATGACAGATTAATTTATTTGTTGTAATAATGTACTTGTCGTTTTCTTCTGTTAATTCGAGTTTGTTAAATCCCCTACTGGCGTATTTGGTAATAGCATACGAAAAATCTTTTTCGAAAACAGATTTTGTTGTATATCTGAATCGCAATACACTATCGCGCTCTATGGTAAGTTGTAAAACAACATTGTTATCGCTTGTAAAGTAAAAAGTATCAACATCTTTACTGTGCGAAATTATTTTTGATGGAAACTGATTTCCCTTGTATTCTAGTTCTGTATTTAATATCATATATTGTATTCAAAAAAGTAACAAACCTAGTAATTTTAGGGTTTGTTAGTACTATAATTAGGATTTAAATTTAGCTAATTTTTACAATTGTAAGCCCAATTAATATAAGTCAATTGTATGTCCTAACTATAACTGTTAATTGGTGGAATAGTATTAAAAAGGCTATTCTTTTATAAATTTTATAATTTTTGAAGATTCATCAGTATTGAGTTTTACAAAGTAAATACCTGCATTCAAAGCTTCAATATTAACCGCTTTAAAGTTTTTGTTACTGCTTATTACTTGCTTGCCTAACATATCATAAATGATTAGCTGTTTAATTTTACTCACATCGCCATTAATAGATATCATATCTTTTGATGGATTTGGATATATCATTAATGAATTGAGCTTATAATCATTTACACCCAAGGCCCCACAAGAGGCATCTTTACCCCCATCGGTAATGGTCCAATTATAAGCACTGCCAGTAAGTGTGTTTCTAGCAGCTACAGCACAATATTTGCTGTTACCGCCACTAAAAACGATGTTTGTTGGTATGGCTGTTTCGCCTGCCCCTGTATCTAAAGTACTCCAGCCTATAAGCGTATTATCGTAATTGGCCGTTGCTAAGGTGATGCCTTGAAACATCCAACCCATATTGGTGGCACTGCTAATATCCCAAGCTCCTAAATCTTGATTAAAAGCGGCAGCATTATTAAACATATAATTCATATCGGTAACACTGCTTACATTCCAAGTACTTATATTGCCATTAAAAGCAATAGCATTATTAAACATACCAACCATATTGGTGACACTACTTACGTTCCAACTACCTAAATTTTGATTAAAAGCGGTAGCATTAATAAACATATAATACATATTGGTTACACTGCTTACATTCCAACTACTTATATTGCCATTAAATGCGGTAGCACCACCAAACATAAAACCAATATCGTTAACACTGCTTACATTCCAACTACTTATATTGCCATTAAAAGCGGCAGCATAACGAAACATAGCAAACATATCGGTTACATTGCTTACATTCCAAGTACTTAAATCTTTATTAAAAGTGGTGGCACCACTAAACATGCTATTCATATCGGTAACACTGCTTACATTCCAACTACTTATATTGCCATTAAAAGTTGAAGTCCCAGTAAACATACCACGCATATTGGTGACATTGCTTACATTCCAACTACTTAAATCTTGATTAAAAGCAATAGCACTACTAAACATGCTATTCATATTGGTGACACTGCTTACATTCCAACTACTTATATTGCCATTAAAAGTTGAAGCCCCAGCAAACATACCACGCATATTGGTGACATTGCTTACATTCCAACTATCTAAATTTTGATTAAAAGCGGTAGCAAGAAGAAACATATTACTCATATCGGTTACATTGCTAAGATTGGGAGCATCGGTGGCCGTAGAAGTTAAATTGCTACAACCAAAAAAAGCAAGACTCATAGAAGTCCAAGGATTGTTGCCCCATTGCTGTATGGTCATAATTTTGTTTTTACTGCCTGTATTATTAAAATAAATACGCGGGAAAGTACCTGTTATTGTTACGGTATAAGTACCTGCATTTACATAGGTATGGGTGGTATTGCCTGTTTGTGCTGTGGTATTAATACTGCTATCTCCCCAATCTACGCTGTAGTTATAGCCAGATCCATTAGTAGGGATGGTGATGGTCTCGCTTGCCGTTGTGGTTAGCCAAGTGGTAATAAAAGGGATTGTACTCTGTGCAAAAAAGCTTGTTGAAACTAATAAGAAGCACAATAAAGTAATTTTTTTCATAAATGGTTTATTTTGTAAATGCAAACATAGTGAGATTTTTTGGCATTCCTAAAAAACATATAAACATCACCTACCTGCTTATCTGTCAGTATATTGCATTTTAAGTTCCCTATTTTATAGAACCCTTTATGGTTTGAATTAAGTTCTGGTTACTATTCTATTTAAATTTAAAAATGCTGATACCTAAAGGCGGTATATTTATGTCAGCTGAATGGGTGCGCCCCTGCCAAGCTGTTTTTTTAATATTTATTTGTCTAGAATTAACCAAACCACTGCCACCAAAATCTTTGTGATCGCTGTTAAATATTTCTTTGATTTTACCTTTTCGCGGCATTCCTAATTTGTAATTTTGCAATGTATTGGGCGTAAAATTACAAACCACAAGCACATCTTCTAAAGTGTTGTCCCCTTTACGGACATAACTTAAAACTGAATTTTCAGAATCGTCATGGCTTATCCATTCAAAACCATCAGAACTAAATCCTTTTTCATATAAAGCCGGTGTTGATTTGTATGTTTTGTTTAAAGCGGCCACATATTTTTGCATATTTTTATGAGGCTCAAAATCCAAAAGATTCCAATCTAAGCTCTTTTCAAAATTCCATTCTTCGTATTGCCCAAACTCACCTCCCATAAATAGCAATTTTGTGCCGGGATGTGTAAACATATAACCGTACATGAGTCTTAAATTGGCAAAGCGTTGCCATTCATCTCCTGGCATTTTGCTTAAAAGTGATTTTTTGCCATACACCACCTCATCATGTGATAAGGGCAACATAAAATTCTCGGTAAAAGCATAGGTCAAGCTAAAGCTGATATCGTTTTGATGGTGTTTTCTATAAATAGGATTTTTTGCAAAATACTGCAAGGTGTCGTGCATCCAACCCATCATCCATTTCATACCAAATCCCAAACCATCTGTATAGGTAGGGTGTGATACTTTGGGAAACGCTGTAGACTCTTCGGCAATGGTTTGCACATCTGGAAATGATTTATAGACTTCGGTATTTAATTCTTTAAAAAACGATACGGCTTCTAAATTTTCTCTGCCGCCGTAAATATTGGGTTCCCACTCACCTTCATCTCTTGAGTAATCTAAAAACAACATCGATGCCACCGCATCAACACGCAAGGCATCAATGTGATATTGGTCTAACCAAAAAAGGGCATTGCTAATTAAAAAGGCACGTACTTCATTGCGGCCGTAATTAAAAATAAGGCTCTTCCAATCGGGGTGATAGCCTCTTTTTCTATCGGGATGCTCGTAGAGGTGTGTGCCGTCAAACATACCCAATCCGTGGGCATCTTCAGGAAAATGTGACGGTACCCAATCTAAAATAATCCCTATATTATTTTGATGCAATTTATCTATCAAATATTTAAATTCATCGGGATAACCAAAACGCGACGTCGGTGCAAAATAACCCGTAAGTTGGTAGCCCCAAGAAGGATCGTAGGGAAATTCCATTACAGGCATCAGCTCTACATGGGTAAAATTCATTTTTTTAACATAGCTCACTAATTGGTCTGCCAATTCAATGTATGACAAAAAGCGGTTTTCTTCAACCTGACGTTTCCATGAACCCAAGTGGACTTCGTAAACAGAAAAAGGCGCATTTAAAGCATTGTTCTTTTTGCGTCCCTTCATCCATCGGGTGTCTTTCCAAGCGTAGTTATCTTCCCAAACTTCTGAAGCTGTTTTAGGTGGGTGCTCACAACGTCTGGCATAAGGATCTGCTTTTTCGGTAGTTAAATTGTTATTTGTGCTCTGTATTTTATATTTATAAACAGCGCCTTTGGTTACATGCGGAATAAAACCTTCCCAAATACCACTTTCGTCCCAACGCACATTTAGTGTATGGGCGCCTTCTTGCCAGTGGTTAAAATCGCCCACAACCGATACGGCTTTGGCACTTGGGGCCCAAACAGCAAAATAAGTACCTTCAACCCCATTTAATGTTAAAGGGTGTGATCCTAATTTTTCGTAAAGGCGGTAATGCTTTCCAGATTTAAATAAATTGATATCAAATTCTGAAAAGAGACTGTGTATTTTTACTTCTGTCATATTTTTTATTAGTGATTTATAATATTTGAAATGCCCTTTAAAGGGATTAAGGCCCAGCGTGGGCGTGAATTGAGCTCGTAACCCAATTCGTAAACAGCTTTTTCTAACAAGCAGTACTTAAGTATAAAAAGACGTTCTTGATTGTAGCCAATATTTAAATTAGCTTCTTGAATTTTGTTTATATAAGTATCTAAAAAGACCCCCGTAAAATAGCGGTACAATAACTCCCCTGCTTTAAACAATGTTTCTTGAGAATGTTTATACACATCGCCATTGTTAAAAATAGTGGCATAAATGGCATAGTGAAATGACCTAAATAAGCCCGCAACATCTTTTAAAGGGGGTTGTTTTACTTTTCTATCGCGAATGGTACTCTCGGGTTCGCCTTCAAAATCAAGGATATAAAAGTCGCCTTCTTTTACCAATATTTGACCTAAATGGTAATCGCCATGAACCCTAATGCGTTCGCCCTTCAACTTTGTCCAATCAAAGGTGACAAAACGTTTTCTGATGATATTTTTTTTATCTAAAAATTCTTTGGCCAATTCTAAAGTAAGTCCGTCTAATTTATGAAGGTTGTTTTCTATGGTGTTTAGTCTGTTTTGGAATTGATATAGCAGCCTATTTTTTAACCACACTGTATAATCGCCATTAAAGTGTGTTGGTGTAAAAGCGGTATCTTCAAACTCAGAGCCCAAGGTTACATGCATTTCGGCTGTACGTTTTGCCAAGGTTTGTACTTTTAATAGAAGGTCGCGACCTACCCAATCTGAAATCTCTGGGGGTACACTATTTATATCTAAACGCAAAAATAGCTTTGTACTTGGCAGGCTATCAACATCAATATTTTTAGAAGTCAAATTCAAAAATACCTTATGAAACTCTTTAAGCATATAATCCCATGCATTTCCTTCGTTTGGAATTATTTTTTGCATAAGGGCTATGGTAATAAATGTATTTTCAGAATCTACAATATTTAAGCTGCCCAAAAATGTGGGGGTGTTCTTAAAGTCTTTTTTTTCTGATAAAAAGCGACTCATTTCAAAATCGGGATTTATATCGGCATAAATGCGTCTAAAGAATTTTAAGATATATTTTTCGTTATAAACTATAGAGGTATTGCTCTGTTCAAGCCCCATAAACCGAGATGACTCATAAGAAACATTTTCAAATAATGTGCTTTTATGATACTGAACTCTGGTTTTATCATTGGGTTCAGCATTCAAAATACGTTCAAACACCAATTTTCTAAAAGCGTCTAAATTAATGGCATCTATTATAAACCCCTCTTGTCCTTTGATACTTATGGGCAGAATTCTGTCCTTTTTGGCAAAGTTTTCATCACTAACAAAAGCAATTGGTAAAAAGTAATGCTGGTAAAAAGCCTCCTCAAAATTAATTTCTAAAATAAGGCCGTAATACACTTCATCGGCTTGTTGAATCCTAAAATATTCTGCCAGTTCAATATATTTTAATTTACTCGCTTTGCCCCCATACCAACGTTGCTTGATTATATAATCTTCTAAAACATCCGAAAGAAATATTTTTACAAACGCTTTATCGTCTAATAATGTTTCCCAAGAAACATTAAAATTATAATAAGCGTTTAGAACTGTTTTAGAAGTTTTTTTAGGCATGATGCTACTTTTTTAATTTAAAAATATGAAAAGGCAATGCAGGATCTAAAGCCACATAATTCCACTCTTTGTTCCATACATAGCTGTTGTTTGTCATCAAATCGTTTAGGAAAAGTTGCTGTCCTTCTGCTATACCGAGTTCGTATAAAGGAAGTTGGAGGCTTCCTTCCTGTTTGTTAAAGCCCTCTAAATTAACCACTATTAAAAGTTCATTTTTCTTGGCATCATCCCATTTGTAAAAGGCAATTAAATTGTCATTATCAACGGTACAGAACTTTACATTGTTGGTCTGTTGCAAGGCTTCATTTTGGTGTCTTATTTTATTTACTTGCGTAATAATATGGGTGAGTTTATTCTCTTGAGACCAATTGTAATTACAAACTTGAAATTTTTCTGAATTTAGATATTCTTCTTTTCCCTCTAGAGCTGCACTAATCATATGTTCAAAAACAGGACCGTAAATACCTGTATTCGAACTTAAAGTAGCCGCAAGTACATAGCGCTGAATATATTTTGATTGAGTAGCCCCTTGTAAATGAAAGGGGTTAATATCTGGTGTATTTGGCCAAAAATTCGGGCGCATATACTCGCGCAGTTCTGTTTGTGTTAATTCTTCTATATAGTCAGTCAATTCCTGCTTTGACTCGCGCCATGTAAAGTATGTGTACGATTGCGAAAAACCCTGCTTGGCCAATTGTTGCATAATTTTGGGTCGGGTAAAAGCTTCGGCTAAAAATATCACATCGGGATGCTTTTTCTTGACTTCAGAAATAATCCAATGCCAAAAATAAAAGGGTTTTGTATGTGGATTATCGACTCTAAAAACACGAATACCACAATCAATCCAATAGCATAAAATGCCCAGACATTCCTCCCAAAGCGCTTTATAGTCTTTGGATTCAAAATAAATAGGCAATATATCTTGGTATTTTTTAGGCGGATTTTCGGCGTATTGTACGGTGCCATCTGGCCGCCATTTAAACCATTGTGGGTGTTCTTTTACCCAAGGATGATCGGGTGCGGCCTGTAAGGCATAATCCATAGCAATTTCTATGCCCAGTTTTTTAGCCTTTTTTATAAGTCTTTTAAAATCTTCTGTACTGCCTAGTGATGGATTAATTTCTTTATGCCCTCCGTATTTTGAACCAATACCCCAAGCAGAACCTACATCATCAGACTGTGCTTCGGTATCGTTATTTTTTCCTTTTCTGTTTACTTCTCCTATTGGATGTACAGGTGGAAAGTACAAAGTGTCAAAGCCCATTTTGGCTACTCTGGGCAGTAATTTCTCACAATCCTTAAAAGTACCATGGGTGTTTTTTTTGGATGATGCCGAACGTGGAAAAAATTCGTACCAAGTACTAAAGCGTGCCTTTGACCTGTCAACATAAACCATAAAAGTTTTAGAGTTGTTGGCAAATTGTTTTTTTGGGTATTTGCGAAATAAGGATTGTAATTTATCACTCTTGGCAATAGTAATGGCTTCTTCGTATTTTTTACTGTCTGAAAATACTTTGGCCACCTTTTTAAGGTATTCTTTTTCGGCCTTTGTAGCTTTTGCAGAAATGGCTTTTACATACGCAACACCTTCTAACAATTCTATAGACACACTTTGACTATCGGCCATTTTACAGGCGATACCTTTTTGCCAGTTTAGCGCATAATCTACCCAAGCCTGAACTTTATATAAATAATAGCCTTGACGTTTTACACAAAAGCGGGCATGCCAAGCGTCATTATCTAAAGAATCCATAGCTACTTCTTGCCATTTTTGATCATTTTCATGTTTAAAAAGGACCGCTACAGCAATAAGGTCATGTCCATCTACCAATACATCAGCATTTACATTAACATATTCGTATTCAACACGTTTTATAGGTATTTCGCCGCAGTTTATTTGGGGTTTTACAGATTCAATGACAACTCTTTTCTGATTTTGCATCGTTTAATAAGGGTTTATTTTTTTGAAAAATAGTACAGCTATTTTAGGGGAGCAAGTTATAAAAAAAACGCCCTTTAGAAATTTAGATAATGAAAAATCACTATAACGGTTTAGTAAGTTGCAAAGCGGCTTATATTTTATATGTCAAAGTGTTATATAAAATATATTGGCTTTAAAATTTGTTTATAAAACACAAAAAAACCACCTATTACAGGTGGTTTTTTTTAAGAAAATATCAAATTATTTGGCGTTCTGTGTCTTAATTAAATTTAAAGCACTGCCGTAATTATACCACTCAATCTGATTGGCATTATAAGTGTGGTTTAATTTGATGGTATCTTTTGAGCCATCATTATGTACAATTTCTAAAGTCAATTGTTTGCCTGGTGCAAAACTGTCTAAATCTAAGAAGTTAAACGTATCATCTTCTTGAATCAAATCGTAATCGGCTTCATTGGCAAAAGTCAATCCTAACATCCCTTGTTTTTTGAGATTTGTTTCGTGAATCCGTGCAAACGATTTTACAATAACAGCCGCAACCCCTAAATGACGTGGCTCCATGGCAGCGTGTTCTCTAGAAGACCCCTCGCCATAATTGTGGTCGCCCACAACAACAGATAAAACACCGGCAGCTTTATAAGCTCTGGCCGTATCTGGTACAGCACCAAAGCTACCTGTCAATTGGTTTTTAACTTTGTTTGTCGCTTCGCCAAAAGCATTTACAGCACCTATCAAGCAATTGTTAGATATATTGTCTAGGTGTCCGCGGAAACGCAACCAAGGCCCCGCCATTGATATGTGGTCTGTAGTACATTTACCTTGTGCTTTTATCAATAATTTTGCGCCTTTAATGGCAGCACCTAAGGGTATAAATGGTGTTAATAATTGCAATCTTTGAGAATCAGATTTGACCACAATTTCTACACCAGAACCATCTGTCATAGGGGCTACAAAACCAGGGTCTTTAACATCAAAACCTTTTGGAGGCAATTCAAACCCTGTTGGCTCTTCTAACATCACTTCTACACCATCCTTGTTAATTAGCGTATCTGTCATCGGATTAAAATCCAATCGTCCAGAAATGGCTACTGCAGCTACCATAGAAGGCGAAGCCACAAAAGCATGGGTATTTGGATTGCCATCGGCACGTTTAGAAAAATTTCTGTTAAAAGAATGCACAATCGTATTCTTTTCGCCTTTATCGGCCCCTTGTCTGGCCCATTGCCCAATACAAGGACCACAAGCATTGGTAAATATTTTGGCATTTAAATCTCTAAAAATATCTAATAAACCATCCCTATCTGCTGTATAGCGTACTTGCTCTGAACCAGGGTTGATACCAAATTCGGCTTTAGCTTCTAAGTTTTTATCAAGTGCTTGTTTGGCAATAGAAGCCGCACGTGTTAAATCTTCGTAAGAAGAGTTGGTACAAGAACCTATCAAGCCCCATTCTACTTTTAGAGGCCACTCATTTTTAGTCGCTTTTTCTGTCATCTCGCCAACGGGTGTGGCTAAATCGGGTGTAAAAGGGCCGTTTAAATGGGGTTTTAATTCAGACAAATTAATTTCAATAAGTTCATCAAAATATTGTTCTGGGTTGGCATAAACTTCATCATCTCCTGTTAAATAAGATGCAATTTTATTGGCTTCGTCTGCAATATCAGCACGGTTTGTGGCACGTAAATAACGTTCCATAGATGCGTCGTAACCAAAAGTAGAAGTTGTAGCACCGATTTCTGCACCCATATTACAAATGGTTCCTTTTCCTGTGGCCGATATCGATTTGGCGCCTTCGCCAAAATACTCAACAATAGCACCTGTACCACCTTTAGCTGTTAAAATACCTGCCACTTTTAAAATAACATCTTTTGGCGCTGTCCAACCAGATAGTTTGCCTGTTAATTTAACGCCAATTAGTTTTGGAAATTTGAGTTCCCAAGACATCCCGGCCATAACGTCTACGGCGTCGGCTCCTCCTACACCAATAGCTATCATTCCCAATCCGCCTGCATTTACTGTATGCGAATCCGTTCCTATCATCATTCCGCCTGGAAAGGCATAATTTTCTAGCACCACTTGATGAATGATACCTGCACCGGGTTTCCAAAAACCAATGCCGTATTTGTTAGATACCGAAGCCAAGAAATTAAAAACCTCACTGCTCGTGTTAATAGCTTCTTGTAAATCTTTATCAGCGCCCATTCTGGCCTGAATTAAATGGTCGCAATGCACAGTTGTAGGTACGGCTACCTTATTTTTTCCGGCCTGCATAAATTGCAATAAAGCCATTTGTGCCGTAGCATCTTGACAGGCAATGCGGTCTGGTGCAAAGTCTACATAATCTACACCGCGTTTGTAGGCATTATTTGTGTTGCCTTCCCAAAGGTGGTTGTACAATATTTTTTCGGCTAAAGTAAGAGGTTTACCTACCTTGGTCTTTGCGGCATCTACACGCGCAGTCATACGTGCGTAAACAGCCTTAATCATGTCAATATCAAAAGCCATAGTATTTAATTTTAGTTTAATATATAAGTCTTATTTATTAAGCAAATTTACAAAATTTAGTGCTTTTTTAGAAAATATTTACCCAATATATTTGTTTGTTGAGAATAATGAAATCTAAAGAACTTAAATTCGAAAATCTGAAATATAGAAGGTTATTTTTTAGATGATTTTATAGATTTAATAAAATATAAAGATTTAAGCAGAATCGATCCAAGTCTCAAAAAAAAACTTGATAGTTATATGCGTATATTGAATTCAATTATCCCGCTACGCTTCGCTATCGGGATTTGTTCAACTTACAGATTTCAATTCACATGTTCTTGAAATCTGAGTTTTACAAAAAAAGCAGGTCTGTAAGCCGGATTCTGTATTCCGATAAATCGGAACCCTTATCATTTATCTGCGTTAAACATTACTGCTTAACTTTAGCTGTTTACCCCTTAGAATCGGGCGCGTAACCCTCTGCTCTAATATACGTAACATTGCACCGCGTAGAGTTTACCTGGTTTCACTACAGCCTAACTGTACTTGCTTTCTGTTGCACTTGTCCTCTCCGTCAATTGACGGATGACGGGTGTTACCCGCTACGCTACGCTATGGTGTCCGGACTTTCCTTTCCGATGAATCGGAACGATAAGGCGACCTGCTGCTGCAAAAGTAGTTATAAGAAATAAATTTTGAGTTATTATGTTATAAATATTTTGATTGCTTTTCATCAGTGTCCGGTAAAAGATCTAAAATCTGTCTGCTGACAAGGCAGGCCGCTACGCTATTAGAACAAAGACTAAAGACTTGATTTTAACTATCTGATAATCCTTATAATGACAATTTAAAGTTTTCACAAATTGTAATTTTCAATACAATAGCTAAAAGCAAGGTGTCTTATTTTAAAAATCTTTTAAACGTAACAATAGCAAGGATTTAAACAAAATTGAATGATTTTAGTCGGACAACAATAATTGCTTTTAGTAATTGCGAATCAAAAAAAGTGTTAAAATTATGGGATATAATTTCGTACAAATAGCCAATAAATAATTTCTTAAGACAATTTTTATTGTAGTTTTTAGCATAGAATATGCCCATTCCAATTATTTCATTTATTTTTGAATTAACAAAAATATTCTGCCGATGTATTATGACTTATTTGATATCATCCTTTTAATCCTTTTAATTTTTAGTTGTGGTTTTTTAGTGCGTTATACTTTATTGAAACAACACGAGAAAAATGCTATAAAAAGGGCTGTTATAAAAGCAAATTTTGAACAACAAAAAATATTATACCCTTTAAAAGTTAAAGCGGTAGAACGCTTTTCTCTTTTTATAGAACGGCTTAAAATTGAAAACTTAACAAACAGAATAAAACCTATTTCTGAGTTTGTAGATCATTACAAGTTATTGCTTATAGCTACTATAGAACAAGAATTTAATCACAATGCTGTGCAGCACATATATATTTCCTCTGCCAGTTACCAATTGCTTATAAGAGCAAAAAATAGCATTATAAACCAAATCGAATCGGATACAGAGTCTTCTACAATAGCCGATTACAAGGAGAGTATATTAAAGTCCTCATCTGAAATAGAGTTGACCATTGCTTCTGCCCTGTCATCGTTGAAACGTGAGTTAAATAATTTATAAACAATAAAAGATATTGTTGTCCTTTACCTGAAAATATGTTGTATCTTTGCAACGAATAAATAAAATATTTCATTTAAAATGGATACATTACTCAACAAAACAATTGCCGAAGTTGTTTCGGATAACATAAGCACCGCAAGTATTTTTAAAAAATATAATTTAGACTTTTGCTGTGGTGGTGGTATAAGCATCGCAAAAGCATGCCAAAAACACGGTATAAATCCAACCGATTTGGTTAAAGATTTAGAATCAAACCTTCATACATCTGATGTGCCAAATTTAAATTTTAAAGATTGGGATATCCTTTTTTTAATAGATTATATTGTTAATGTACATCACAAATACGTTTCAGATAATTTAGAGGTGATTAGCGAATTTGCTCAAAAAGTAGCCAAAGTACATGGCCAACACAGTCCTGAGGTTGTTGAAATTGCAGCACTGTACGAAAAAATAGCAGCCGATTTGGTACCACACATGCAAAAAGAAGAGGGTATTTTGTTTCCTTCAATAAAGGCTTTTATAGAAAATAAAAATACTGAATTTCCTTTTGGTTCACTTGAAGGTCCGATAGCCATGATGGAATTTGAGCACGAAGAGGTAGGAGCTTATGCCAAAGAAATAATTAAATTAAGTAATAATTTTGCCCCTCCTGAATGGGCTTGCAACACGTATAAAGCGCTTTATTTTAAATTAGATGAATTTATAAACGATTTATTTCAACACATTCATTTAGAAAATAACATTCTTTTTAACAAGGTAAGAGCCTTATAAAATAAAACATTTTTTAAAGAGTTATTTTCAAGAGTTCATGCTGAATTTCAGAAAAGTTTAAGACAGGCTTTTATCTAACCAGTTTTTTATATTTAATACGCTTTGGCATTAAATCGCCACCCAGTCTGGCTTTCTTATTTTCTTCGTAATCTGAGAAAGAGCCTTCAAAGAAATACACCTGAGAATTGCCTTCAAAGGCCAAAATATGCGTGCAAATTCTGTCTAAAAACCAACGGTCGTGACTGATAACAACAGCACAACCTGCAAAATTTTCAAGCCCTTCTTCTAAAGCTCTTAATGTATTAATATCTAAATCATTAGTAGGCTCATCTAAAAGTAATACATTACCTTCTTCTCTCAGTGTCATTGCCAAATGAAGGCGGTTGCGTTCACCTCCTGAAAGCATGCTTACTTTCTTATTTTGTTCACTTCCAGAAAAGTTAAAACGGCTTAAATAAGCGCGCGAATTTACTTGCTTGCCTCCCATCATAATAAGGTCTTGTCCTTCAGAAAAATTTTGCCAAATTGTCTTTTCAGGATCAATATTGCCATGGGCTTGATCTACATAAGCAATCTTTGCTGTCTCACCAAGTTTAAATAATCCTTTGTCAGGTGCTTCCTCATTCATTATCATTTTAAAAATAGTGGTTTTACCGGCGCCATTGGGACCGATAATCCCCACAATTCCTGCTTGAGGTAAATTAAATTCTAAATTTTCATACAATAATTTATCACCATAGGCTTTAGAAACGCCACTAGCTTCTATTACATTTGTTCCTAAGCGCGGGCCATTTGGAATGTAGATTTCTAAATTTTCATCTAATTTATTTTGATCTTGACTCATCAACTTGTCATAATTAGACAAACGTGCCTTCGACTTTGTATGGCGGCCTTTAGGCGACATACGCACCCATTCTAATTCACGCTCTAAAGTCTTTTGACGTTTTGATGCTGTTTTCTGTTCTTGTGCCAATCGTTTAGATTTTTGCTCAAGCCAAGAAGAATAATTGCCTTTCCAAGGAATACCTTCTCCTCTGTCCAACTCCAAAATCCAGCCAGCCACATTATCTAAAAAATACCTGTCATGGGTTACGGCTATAACAGTGCCCTTATATTGTTGTAAATGATGTTCCAACCAATGTACAGATTCGGCATCTAAATGATTGGTAGGTTCATCTAATAGCAGCACATCTGGCTCTTGTAATAAAAGACGGCACAATGCCACACGGCGGCGTTCACCACCCGATAAATTTTTAATCAATGCCTTACCGTCGGGTGTTCTTAAAGCATCCATGGCTATTTCTAACTTGGTGTCTAACTCCCAAGCCCCAGCAGCATCAATTTGGTCTTGCAACGCAGCTTGTTTGGCCATGAGTTTATCCATTTTATCAGCATCCGAATAAACTTCTTCTAAGCCAAACATATCGTTAATTTTATTGTATTCGTCAAGGATGGCAACAGTTTCTGCAACACCCTCTTTTACAATATCTAAAACTGTCTTAGAATCATCTAAATGGGGTTCTTGTGCCAAATAACCTACCGAATAATCTTGCGAAAAAACAACATCGCCTTGAAAACTTTTTTCAAGACCACCAATTATTTTAAGTAAAGTAGATTTACCCGATCCGTTTAAACCTAAAACACCAATTTTAGCGCCATAAAAAAAGCTTAAATAAATATTTTTAAGTACAGGTTTGTTGGCACCTTGGTAGGTTTTACTCACTCCAGACATGGAGAAAATTATTTTTTTATCGTCAGCCATCTTTTTTGGTTTATGGTTTGGGGTTTATGGTTTTTTATTAAATTTTTGTCCTTTATAATCTGTATTTCTTAAATAGTACATAAAAGCGCCTATTTTATTTTTCTCTAACTCACACATTTCAGATAGTTTATTAAATTGTTTTTTGCCAATAAGTTGTTTGTCAAAAGCGCTATAGGTCTGCGATTTAGTTCACTTGAAGAACCTTTAGATTAACTTAAGAAGTTGTGGAATTCCCTGTTACCATCTCTATCAAAGCCTTCGGCTATATTATCCATAATAGAACCTGAACTTCTTTCCATTTGGTCTCTTACACTGAAATTTTTACCAAGTGCAGTTTGTGTGAATAATTCTTCAACATAAATACATATTTTTTGGGCTCTTTGCCAAACATCTAAATCTTCAAATTTTTCAATGCGTCCCAAGACAAATTACTATAAATCACAAACAATAAACTTTTTAACAAATCAAACCCTTCCTTTAAGCGCATTAAACACCCAGGCAATTGAAAAGAATCCTACGCCTACAGCGGCAAACCCCCAACCAGCAACATCATTATATCTAAAAGCACCTAAGGCAATTAAACCCAAACCAACAGCTATCATTATAAGTGTGGCATACCCTAAAACTGTATTTTTATTCATCATCTTCTTATATATTTTGAGAATGTAAATATCCGAAATTTAAAATTAATAGCATGAACTGTTAAAAAATAATTTTAACATATAGCCGTATTTACAATATTATAATACACATATATTTTATCTAAATAAACATCATTTTTCGTACTTTAGCCCAACAATTAAATAACATTTTTATGGATGTTGCCTTTAATCAAAATGAAGATATTAATAAGCTTCAATTGGCCGATTTAAAAAAACGCCTTTTACATACTTATAAAGGTGGCGGTGTTGAACGCATAAAAAAACACCATCTGGCTGGCAAGCTAACAGCTCGCGAACGTATTGATTATCTTCTAGATTCTAAGTCTCAATCTATTGAAATTGGCGCTTTAGCAGGTAACAATATGTATGCAGAGCAAGGCGGTTGTCCTTCTGCTGGTGTTGTCGTTAAAATCGGTTATATAAAAGGCAAACAGTGTATTGTAGTGGCCAATGATGCTACTGTAAAAGCAGGCGCATGGTTTCCCATTACAGGCAAGAAAAACTTACGTGCCCAAGAAATAGCCATCGAAAACCGTTTGCCTATTATCTATTTAGTTGATTCAGCTGGTGTGTTTTTACCTATGCAAGATGAAATTTTTCCCGATAAGGAAAACTTCGGACGTATTTTTAGAAACAATGCCGTGATGAGCAGTATGGGTATCACACAAATTGCTGCTGTTATGGGCAGTTGTGTGGCTGGTGGCGCCTACCTCCCTATTATGAGCGATGAATCTATAATTGTAGAAAAAACAGGCAGTATCTTTTTAGCAGGCAGTTATTTGGTAAAAGCCGCTATTGGCGAAACCATTGATAATGAAACATTGGGAGGCGCTCTATCGCAAACCGAAGTGAGCGGTGTTATTGATTATAAAGCCAAAGACGATAAAGAAGCCTTAGATAAAATCAAAACCATTGTTGACAAAATTGGCGGTTTTGATAAAGCTAATTTTAGCAGAATTAAAAGCAAGTTGCCATCAGTTAAAGAAAGTGATATTCTAGGTATCCTGCCCAGTAACAGAAACCAACCCTATGATATGCGCGACATTATCAAAAGATTGGTTGACGGTTCTGAAATTGAAGAATATAAAAAAAATTATGGCAAGACCCTTATCTGTGGTTATGCCCGTATTGACGGATGGGCAGTTGGCATCGTTGCCAATCAACGTAAAGTGGTAAAAAATGCCAAAGGCGAAATGCAATTTGGCGGGGTTATTTATTCTGACAGCGCCGATAAAGCGGCCCGTTTTATAGCCAATTGTAATCAGAAGAAAGTGCCACTTGTGTTTTTACAAGATGTCACTGGATTTATGGTAGGCAGTAAATCTGAGCATGGTGGTATTATTAAAGATGGTGCCAAAATGGTAAGTGCGGTCAGTAATTCGGTTGTCCCAAAATTCACAGTTATTATAGGAAATTCTTATGGCGCGGGCAATTACGCCATGTGCGGAAAAGCTTACGACCCCAGATTAATAGTGGCTTGGCCAAGTGCACAACTGGCTGTAATGGGTGGTTCTCAAGCAGCCAAGGTTTTATTGCAAATAGAAGTGGCTTCCTTAAAAAAACAAGGAAAAACGATTACCAAAGAAAAAGAAACGGAGCTGTTAAACAAGATTGAAAGTAAATATAAAGAGCAATCCTCGCCCTATTATGCGGCTGCAAGGCTTTGGACAGATGCCGTCATAAATCCGCTTGACACCAGACAGTGGATTAGCATGGGCATAGAAGCCGCCAATAATGCCCCCATTGAAAAGAAATTTAATTTGGGTGTTTTTCAGGTTTAAAAAAAATAAAAAAGATATTATTAAATGGGAAGAGCCTTTGAATTTAGGAAAGCTAGAAAAATGAAACGTTGGTCTGCCATGGCCAGAACCTTTACCCGTATTGGTAAAGATATTGTGATGGCTGTTAAAGAAGCTGGCCCAAACCCAGATACCAATGCACGTTTACGCGCTGTGATGCAAAATGCAAAAGCCGCAAACATGCCTAAGGACAATGTAGAACGGGCTATAAAAAGAGCTATTGATAAGGATACTGCAAACTACAAAGAAGTTTTGTTTGAAGGTTATGCACCTCATGGTATAGCTGTGTTGGTAGAGGCTGCAACCGACAATAACAACCGGTCTGTTGCCAACATAAGAACAGTATTTAATAAATATGGAGGTACCTTTGGCACTTCGGGTTCTGTGGTTTTTATGTTTGACCGCACCTGTAATTTTAGAATTAAAGCCGAAGATGTAAAAGTAGATTTGGAAGAATTAGAATTGGACCTTCTTGATTTTGAAGTTGAAGAAGTTTTTAAAGACGAAGATGGCATTATTATCTATGCCCCTTTTGAACAATTTGGTGCCATCCAGAAATATTTAGAAGAAAATACCATTGAGATTCTTTCTTCTGGTTTTGAACGCATACCCACAACAACAAAAAAACTGTCGGAATCAGAACGAGCAGATGTTGAATTGTTGTTGGAAAAGCTCGAAGAAGATGACGATGTACAGCAGGTATACCACTCATTAGAGATGAAATAAATTTATATGCTTCTCAGCTATTCAGAAAAAAATTTGCCAGGTATTGCACAGCAATTATTAGAAAACATCGCTTCTAAAATTTGGCTTTTTTACGGCGATATGGGCTGTGGTAAAACCACACTCATCAAGCATTTAGTTCAGAAATTGGGTGTGACCGATGTGGCTAACTCACCCACTTTTTCTTTGGTAAACGAGTATTTATCCCAAAAGGGAGAAAGTATTTATCACTTTGATTTTTATAGAATTAAAAACGAAATTGAGGCTTTAGATATTGGTATTGATGATTATTTTTACGCTGATAATTACTGTTTTATAGAATGGCCAGAGAAAATAGAAAATTTACTACCTTTAAACGCTGTTGCAATTCACATCACTGTAAATGCTGACGGCTCACGTAACCTAACCTTTAAAACATAACCCAATGGGACAGCAATTTTCGCCTTTTAGCAAAGAAGAGTTAATGCCTAAGCCAGAAATGTTAGAAGTGCTTAAGCAAAAAGGAAGCTTAAAAATAGGTATTCCAAGAGAAATATTTTTAGAAGAAAAGCGCATTTGCTTAACACCTGATGCCGTATCTGTCTTGGTTTCGGACGGACATCGTATTTTGTTAGAAACAGGGGCTGGCTTGGGTGCAAACTATACCGATAATGACTACTCAGAGGCAGGTGCCAAGATTTCGTACGATTCTAAAACTGTTTTTGGCTGTAATATTATTCTAAAAATTGAACCACCCACACTTGAAGAAATAACACTCATAAATCCACAAAGTGTTTTGTTTTCTGCAATGCAATTAAAAATGCAAAGCAAAGACTATTTTAAAGCCTTGGCAAGAAAGCAGATTACAGCCATAGCTTTTGATTATATAAAAGACGAACATGGCATGTACCCTATTGTCAAAAGTTTAAGCGAAATAGCTGGTACAGCTTCTGTACTTATTGCAGCAGAACTTCTGAGTAATTCAAAGAATGGCAATGGTATTTTATTGGGTAATATTGCAGGTGTAAGCCCTAGCAAATTACTCATTTTAGGGGCAGGAAATGTAGGAGAATCTGCTGCGCGTGTGGCGCTTGGATTGGGATTAAAAGTTACTGTTTTTGACAGTTCTATTACCAAACTCCGCAGGTTACAATATAATTTAGGAGAGATGGTGGCTACTTCAACCATTCAGCCCAAAACTTTACAAAAACAATTGATGCGGTGTGATGCTGTTATTGGCGCTATACACAGCAAGTCAAGAACACCAATTGTGGTTACAGAACTCATGGTACAACAAATGAAAGAAGGCGCTGTAATTGTAGATGTTAGTATAGACAGAGGGGGCTGTTTTGAAACCTCAGAAGTTACAAAGCACAGCAATCCAACTTATAAAAAACACGGAGTTATTCATTATTGTGTGCCAAACATACCTTCACGCTATTCGCGAACATCGGCTATCTCTATCAGTAATTTCTTTACCCCATATCTTTTAAATATCAGTGAAATGGGCGGTCTCGAAAATGCGGCGCGCTTTGACAAAGGCTTACAAAATGGCATGTATTTTTACCATGGCATACTTACAAATAAAACAGTAGCAGATTGGTTTGATTTGCCTTTTAGAGATATCAATCTATTAATATTTTAATACAACAAATGAACTTAAAAAAACGTTTTGGTCTTTACGGAATTGGCTTTGCTTTAGGAATAGCCATGGTTATCTTTTTTCTAAATGGTAAAAATGCGGGCTGTGAGTATTTTCCGAATGCGCGAATATTAAAACTCATTAGAGAAAAACCACTTCAATTTTCTATGGATTCTCAGCAAGCTATGCGAATGCTAGAAATTGACAGTTTATCAATAAATAAATTATTGTTAAATGGTGAAATTGATTTTTCTAAAAGTATAACCCACCAAAAACCTTGTCGCTTTTATTGGATAGAAGGTATCGCCAATAAAAAAGAAGTTGTATTGTATGTTAAGAATTGTAAAGATTTGGCTACCGTAGAAAGTATAAATTTAAAAGAATAGTCTATTCTTTAGATTCATAGTAATGACTTATAATCTGCTCTACACTTTTAATTGTTTTTTTTGTCCACGCCAATTCTAAAATATCTTTTTCATCTCTACTTAATTGCCAGTTTATAGCCGATGCTTTTAACTTATGTGTGCAATACTGCAAAATTATAGCCGCAGCAACCGATATATTGAGACTTTCGCTAAAACCATACATGGGAATTTTTAAAGTGATATCTGCATTTTGTAAAACACCATCCGATAAACCTTCTTTTTCTACCCCAAAAAAGAAAGCTGATTTTTTTGATACATCAAAATTCTGTAACTCACACGCGTTGGTATGTGGTGTGGTGGCTACTATTTGATAACCCTCCTTTTTTAGTGATTCAATGCAAGCTAAAGTGTTGTTTCTAAATTGTGAGTACTTTGAAATAGTCAACCATTTATTGGCGCCTTTTGTTATTTGTGTTGATGTTTTAAAGGCGTACTCTTTTTCTATTATATGAACGTCTTGAATACCAAAAACTTCACAACTTCGCAATACAGCACTGGCGTTATGTGATAAGTAAACATTTTCTACAGCCACTGTAAAATGGCGGGTTCGTTTGTTGAGGATGGTCTTAAATCTTTGCTGACGAGATGCCGTTAAAAAGGTTTTTAGATGATTGAGAAGTGCAAAATCAATAGCCATAATATTATTTAATTTGAATCAAAATAGATTTGTATAAATCGCCTTTACTGATAACACTTCCTTTTTTGATAAAATTAAAAATTTCTAAATTTCGTTCAGATTCGTAATTTTTAAGGGCTTGTAAATAGCTTATGTCTTTGTGCGTAGGGTTGTTTAAAAACCATTGATAATCGGCTTTCTCAAAGAAATTAAAATTGGGTTTTGCAACCCTTACAACAATGCGGTGAGCAGATTTAGCGCCACATTTAAACAAATCGATTTGAGTTGTTGAAAAATGTTCTAAATAACGTGTTTTAGTCAATACATCATCCCAAACAAGATCACTAAAGAGTTCCAATTCTTCGCTTACAACTTCAGGTTTATTTTTCTTGATATGGGCCCATTCTTTTGAGTCTATTTGTTGTGACGCCAAGAACTTTGCAAAATCTTGATGAAGTGTTTCTAATTGTTCTTTGGTTAATAACATGTATTTCATTCGTCAAAAATAAAAAAAACCGCCAATACAAAAATGCACTGGCGGTTTTAAAATTATAGTATCTCTAATTTGGTTTAGAAAATATATCTCAAGCCAAATTGCATTTGCCATCTAGAACGCAAATCTAAGTCGTTGGTAAATGTAGATACTTGAGTTGTGTCAAAAGTATAAGTAGGCACACCAGAACCATCTACAGAAACACCAATTGGTTGTGTGTTGACAGGAATTTGTCTAACACCCCAATTTGAATTTAATAAATTACCGAAATTTAAGATATCAATTGAAAACTGCAGCTTCTGGCCATTGTCATTTATATTATAGTCTTGGGTAATTCTAATATCCCAATCTGAGAACCAAGGCGTTAAATTGGCATTTCTACCTGAAAATGTACCTCTTCGACTACTTAAATAAGCATCTTGTTTAATATAAGCATCTAAAGCAGCTCTCTGAGCAGTTTGTTGTGTAGAAGTACCTGTAAAAGCCATACTGGCAATTTCTCCGGTAGTAGGAATGTAAATCAAATCGTTTGAAGCAGAACCATCACCATTTATATCGCCACCATACACATAACTAAATCTACCTGTTTCTGTATATTCGAAGAAGGTTGAAAAAGATGTAGCCCATTTTTCTCCTGCACCATAGTGGTATGTTTTGGTTGCAGATCCAACAAAGCGGTTTTTATGACCAAATCTTGAAGGATTAGCAACTGCTTTATTTACATTGCCAAAAGCTGGATTTGAGTTAAAAGTAGCATTTGTAATTTCTTGTGTTGGCGATGTTGCATCTTGTGCATTTAAATAATCATAAGCCAAGCTAAAATCTAAACCATTTTCAAATCTCTTTTTAATTTGGGCAGAGAAATTAAATACGCTTCCCACATTTGTATTGGTAATAGACCAAGCATTATTTGTAACGTCTCCAGCAAGGTATATTGGTCTAGAGCCTACGCCATCTAATGAACCTGATGGGGTGCCTAAGCCAATATTAGTGGCAAAAATAGCATCAATATTTCTAGAGTACATCACATCAAAAATTGTTGTCAATCCATTGTCAAATTTATGGTCGTAACCCAAACTTGCTCTCAATACTTGAGGGAAATTAAATTTAGGATCTACTACAGTATAGAAAAATGAATTTACATTTTGCACCTGATTGCCTATCCAAACAAAAGGCAAACGACCTGAGAAAATACCCATACCGCCACGCAATTGTTGCGTATTATCACCTGTTATATCCCAGTTAAAACCTATACGTGGCGAAACCAACCAGTTGCTACTTGGTAACTTTGTACTGTCATAAAAAGTGGCGTTACCATTTTCATCAAAATATTGAATTGATGGGTCATAACAACAACTTCTATCTATGTTTTCTTGAATCTTAGTTTGTGTGTCAAAATATTCTGGTTTGTCAAAACGCACACCATAAGTAAAAGTAAAATCTTCGTTAACAGTCCATTCATCTTGAAAATAAAAGGCCAACTGTCCTACATTAGTCTCAGCTAAGGCCCAAGTATTGTTGGCATTATTATTATCATAAGCGGCCTGAGCAGCAGCAAAATCGGCTGCCAATTGTGTTGGATCTGCAGCCAAGGCTAAGAAATCTGCTACAGAACCTGCTGTTGGAAAGAATACACCTCTAGCACCGTAAGTTCCTAGGTTAAATGAGTTGTCGAAAGAGAATTTTTCAAAAGCAAAACCTAAAGTAACCGTATGACTTCCTGCATAAATTTTGAAGTTATTTGTGGCTTGAAAAACTTTTTGATCTAGTTTATTGTGAATTGAAAAAGGTTCGTGACCTGCAATGATATAAGGAGAGCCATCTTTTAAAATAGTTATAGAAGGCGCTGGGGCAGAAAAAGGACTTCTAAAATCGTCAAAATGTGTGTAACCCACTTGTAAGTTGTTAGAATATTTGTTGCCAAATCTAGATTTTAATTCAACCAAAGCCGATTGTATTTTGTTATTTATAGTATAACTAGAGTTTTCGAATTGTAATGTATTTTGGTTAGGGCCTCTAAAGAAAAACGCATTTGGATGGGCAGGCTTATCTCTTCTGGCATTTAAAGAATTGTAAGTAGCTGTTAACGAATGGTTTTCATTAATATTCCAGTCTAATTTAACGATGAATTTTTCATTATCTGTAGCGTGTAACAAGTTTTCGTAACCTCCTGTTTTATACCCTAAGGCATCTAAAGCAGCCGAAACAGCATCTAAATCAGATTTTAAAACTCTTGATACGCCATTTCCAACAGTTTCTCCTCCATTATTAGCTCTAAAACCACTAACCAAATCGTCTCTACGTTCTATCTCTGCATTGGCAAAAAAGAACAATTTATCTTTAATAATTGGACCGCCTACACTAAAACCTGCTTGTGTGTGATTCAATTTACTTTTAAATAAATTGACACCGCCTACTTTACTACCTGTTAAATCTTGGTTTCTAAAGAAGCCGAAAACACTTCCGTGAAATTCATTGGTACCCGATTTGGTCACAGCGTTTATAGAAGCGCCTGTAAATCCTGATGATGACACATCATAAGGCGCGATATCTACTTGAATTTGGTCTATGGCATCTAAAGAGATGGGTTGTGCATTTGTTTGGCTTCCTGGTGTACCACCATCTAAACCAAATGGGTTGTTAAAAATAGACCCATCTAAAGTTAGGTTATTCATTTTGTTGTTTCCTCCAGAAAATGAATTGCCATCAGATGAAGGTGCCAAACGTGTAAAATCGTTTATAGATCTAGAAATAGTAGGTAATTTTTTAATTTGTGTGGCATTTATACTTGTTGAAGAACCTGTTCTGCCACTGTTTATTACTGAATTTCTACTCGTGGCATTGACAACTACTTCTGCCAATTGAGAAGATTCTTCTTTTAAGACGTAATTAAGTTTTAATTTTTGCCCAATTTGAAGGTGAATGTTCTCATCTTTTTCGGTTTTAAAACCAACAAAGCTAACGGTAATAGAATACGGACCGCCAATACGCATATTTGGTATGTTAAAACTGCCATTAAATTGTGTGACAGTTCCATACTTTGTGCCAGACGGAATATGCACAGCAACTATGCTTGCTCCAGGTAAGGCCTCCCCTTGTTCGTCTGTAACAGCGCCTTTTACAGAAGCTGTTGTAACTTGAGAAAAAGATGCAAAAGTACCAAGTAAGGCAACTATTGCAAAAAGATAAAATTTTTTCATTTATGTTTATATTTTGAATTTATGATTACCCAAATTTAAACAAAAAAAAACCCGCTCTAAAAGCGGGTTTTAAAAGTTATAAACAGTATTTGTTAACTATTTTTCTGCAATTACTTCAAAATCAAGATCAACAATAACTTCTCTGTGCAAACGTATTTTTGCTTGACTTTTCCCCAAACGTTTAATCGCGCCGCCAAGCACAGTGATGTATTTTTTATCAATATCATGACCAACAGCTTCTAGCGCCTCAGAAATATTAATATTGTTAACAGATCCAAACAGCTTATCACCTATTCCAGCTTTGGCCGAAATCTTAATTTCTAGCGCTTTAAGGGCTTTTGAAGTTTTGGTAGCGTCTTTAACTAATTTGGCTTCTTTAAAGGCACGTTGTTTTAATGTTTCTGCCAATACTTTTTTGGCAGATGTTGTTGCCAATAAAGCAAATCCTTTTGGTATTAAATAATTACGTCCATAACCATTCTTAACCTTTACTAGGTCATCTTTAAAACCTAAATTCTCTACATCTTTCTTTAATATGAGTTCCATAATTTTAGTTTTAAATGGTTATTTTAATAAATCGCCAACATAAGGCATTAAAGCCAAATGACGTGCTCTTTTTATTGCTTGTGCAACTTTACGCTGAAATTTCAAGGTTGTTCCTGTCAAACGACGTGGTAAGATTTTACCTTGTTCGTTTACCAAATACATTAAGAAATCGGCATCCTTATAATCAATATACTTAATGCCATTTTTTGTAAAACGACAGTATTTTGTTTTTTGTTTTGTTTCAATATCTAATGGTGTAAGATACCTAACATCGGCTTTATTACCACCTTTTGCTTGTTGTTCTATATTACTTGCCATGACTTATTTTTTAGATTCTTTGTTACGTTCTCTTCTCTTTTCAGCCCAAGCTTCAGCATGTTTGTCTAACCTTACAGTTAAATAACGCATAATACTGTCATCTCTTCTAAACTCCAATTCGAATGGTGTAATAATTTCTCCGGCAACTTTGAAATCAAATAAATGATAAAATCCGGTTTTTTTCTTTTGTATTGGATAAGCTAATTTTTTAAGCCCCCAATTTTCTTTCCAGACCATCTCGGCTCCTTTAGATACCAAGTAATCTTCAAACTTTTTTACTGTTTCCTTTATCTGAGTATCAGATAAAACGGGATTCAAAATGAAAACAGTTTCGTAATGATTCATAAATTTTGTTTTTTATTAATAATTTAAGCGTGCAAATATACAATTTTATATTAAATATTTCTCTTGTTTTAAGCCTCAAAAATACTTTTCTTTAAATAAATATTTATTGTAAATTTATAGGCACTCAAATTGATTCTTATGTACATACCTCACATACCCAATCTAATTTATTTTGCCATCCCCTTTTTTGCGCTCTAATTGCAATAGAAGTCGTAATTACTGCAAAGAAACATCTCAAATCTTATTCTTTTAAAGATGCAGCAACTTCTATTAGTATGGGTTTGGGCAACGTTGCCATTAACATTATTGCCAATGGATTGGTATTGGCAGCACTTGTATTTGTGTACCAATATCGGTTATTTGACATTCCTTTTTCTTGGTGGGCTTGGGTATTGATTTTATTTGTCGAAGATTTTACTTACTATTGGTTTCACCGCATTAGTCACGAAAATCGTTTTTTTTGGGCCTCACATATTATTCACCATTCGTCACAACACTACAATTTGAGTACGGCTTTACGCCAAACATGGACAGGTAGTTTTATGTCTTTTATTTTTTGGTTGTGGTTACCTCTTTTAGGATTTCATCCTTTAATGATTCTTGCACAAATGTCTATTAGCCTTATTTACCAATTTTGGATTCATACAGAAACAATTAATAAATTGCCTAAATGGTTTGAGGCTGTTTTTAACACGCCTTCGCATCACAGGGTACATCATGCTACAAATCCCCAATATTTAGACAGAAATCATGCGGGAATTTTTATTGTTTGGGATAAATTATTTGGCACTTTTGAACCAGAAATTGAAAAACCTATTTATGGATTGGTAAAAAATATTTCGAGTTTTAATCCGCTTTATGTGGCTTTTCACGAATGGATAGCCTTATTTAAAGATGTCTTTACCAGCAAAACAAATATCTTTAAACGGTTGCTCTATTTTGTAAAACCGCCTGGATGGCGTCATGATGGCAGTGGCCAATTGTCTTCTGATTTAAGAAAAGAATGGAGAATAAATAGCAAAAAATAAATCCTATTTCTTTATCTCATTTTTTTTGTTTTTACCTTACCTTTAGTAATTATCTACATCAATTATAAAGCGTACCGATCTAAATTCGGCAATGGCCATAAAACTATCTTTTACTTTTAGCAACCGTAATTTTGATTTTTTTAACTGCTGGTTTTTAGAAAATTTAATCAAAAATGTCTTGGCATATAAATTCCGAATACGTGGAATTGGCGGGTCTGTAGGTCCCAAAACAGTGTTATTAAAGGTTAAATTTAACGATTTGCCTAGCCAATCACTAGCTTTGTAAAGTTTTGTTGGATTTTTGTGTTTTAAAATAATCTTTACCATGCGCAGATAGGGTGGATATTGGTGTTGGCAGCGTTCATTGAGTTGTTCAGCATACATTTCAAAATAGGCATGTGCTTTTACCTGTTGCAATATTTTATGAAAAGGATTAAAAGTTTGAATAATTACTTTTCCTTTTGAAGCATTTCTACCCGATCTGCCTGCCACTTGTTGTAATAATTGAAAACTGCGCTCATGTGCCCTAAAATCTGGAAAATTAAGCATGCTGTCAGCTTGTAAAACCCCAACAAGTGTGACATTAGAAAAATCCAATCCTTTGGCCAACATCTGTGTGCCCACCAATATTTTAGTATCGCCCCGTTCAAAATCACTTATAATTTTCTGATAGGCATATTTGCCACGTGTGGTGTCAAAATCCATCCTGCCAATAGGCACATTTGGCAATAAATCTTGCAAAGTCGCCACAATTTGTTCTGTGCCAAACCCTTGTGTGCTTAAAGTTGGGTTGTTACAGGCCTTACACTTATTTTCTAAGGGTTCATGAAAACCGCAATAATGGCATTGTAAATTGTTTTTTATTTTATGAAGTGTCAAACTCACATCGCAATTTGGACAATGTGGCACAACCCCACACGAAGTACAAGTCACAATTGGTGCATAACCACGTCTGTTTTGAAACAAAATAATTTGCTTGTTCTCGGCCAATCTATTTTTAATACCTTCTAAAAGTACATCCGAAAAGAAACCATTCATCTGCTTCTTTTTATACTTTTCCTTTAAATCTATCAGTTCAATATTGGGTAAAGTACCTGCCCCAAAACGTTCTGACAATGCTACCAAACCATATTTATTATTTTGAGCGTTAAAATAACTTTCAACCGAAGGTGTGGCACTTCCCAATATCACTTTTGCCTTGTGGATATGTGCCAAAACTATGGCAACATCCCTAGCATGATAGCGTGGTGCTGGGTCAAATTGTTTATACGAACTCTCATGTTCCTCATCTACAACAATCAATCCCAAATTAGAAAAAGGCAAAAGAACAGCCGAGCGTGCTCCAATAATTATTTTTCCCTTATCGGAATTTTCCAGCAAATTTTGCCACACTTCAACACGCTCATTAAGGCTGTATTTGGAATGAAAAACAGCCAAGGTAGATCCAAAATAAGCTTTTAATCGGCTAATTAATTGTGTGGTTAAAGCTATCTCTGGTAACAAAAATAAAACCTGCTTATCCTGTTTTAACACCTCTTGTATGAGGCTGACATAAATTTCGGTTTTACCACTTGACGTCACACCGTGAAGCAAGCAAACATCTTTTATTTTAAAAGATTCGTTTATATCATTTAAAGCCAAATTCTGTGATTTGGATAAGGTTTTGGCTTTAACAATATCATTGACAAACTGTACACGGTCTATTTGCTCGTAAAATATATCAAAAAATTCTTTTGTCTCTAAGACCTTTAAAACAGCCGCTGTGCTTTGTGCTTTCTCTAGCAATTTTTTAGCAACTATTGATTTATTGCCTTTTGGACTCAAAGTAAAAAATTGTAAGACTAATTCGCGTTGCTTGGGGGCATTTTTAAGCTGATTTAAAAAAGTGTTTAAAGCATTTTTATCTAGGTACTTTTTATTTATTTTGACATACTTTTCAAACTTCGGTTTGTATTTTTGATACAGCGATTCTTTTAGTTCAACAAGGCCTTTTTTAAGTAAACTATGAATCAAACTTACCACGTGCTTTTTTTGAATAATAGCACTCACATCTTTTATTTTGAGATCTGACTGATGTTGCAAAGCTTCAAAAATAAGAAATTCATCATCCGATAAGATTGTCTCTTCATCAAATAAACTGTTTTGTACAATTAGGGTTTCGCTTTCTAATAAAAATGCCGACGGCAAAGCAGCCCGAAGCACTTCGCCCAATGTACACATATAGTAACTGGCCAACCACTGCCAATGTTTAAATTGCTGCGCTGTTATGATGGGTGTTTTATCTAATATTTGATAAATTTCTTTGGCTTTGTAAGCCGTTGGAGCCTCCTTATGAATAGAAAACACAATAGCCGTGTATAATTTTGATTTTCCGAAAGGTACCACAACCCGCATCCCTTGCTCTAAAAAATTTACTTCAGCTTGGGTTATTTTATAGGTAAATAACCTTTGCAACGGAATGGGTAATATGACATTTATAAAGTGAGGCACTCTTATATTTTTTTAAAAAGTAAAAGTAGTATTATTTAGGGATTTTAAATAAGATATATAAGCGCTTTTCGCAAAAGCATAACTCAGGTTACAGGATTTATCTAAAACAATAAACCCCAAAAGGATGTATTTCTTTTGGGGTTTTAAATTCAGCTAAGAAACTATTTGTTTTGTCTCATAATTTTAACCGCCTTTGTGGTTTTAGCTGTAGTTATATGTACAAAATAAGTTCCTATTGGTAAAAAAATTAAGTCTAAAGTTACCTGACTACTATTTGTTACTTTTTGACTCACTTTTTGTCCCAATAAATTAAATACGCTTAATTGTTTTATGACTTCTTGAGCCGTAATAGTAACTTTATTGTTTACAGGGTTTGGATAAAGCCTAAACCCTTTAATAATATTTTCATCAATAGCTAAAGTTGAATTAACTGTAATGGTAAAACTTTGGGTGGCAGTACCTCCATGACCGTCGTCTGCATTTAAAACAATACTGTGACTCCCTGCTTGCCCCGTGGCATCTCCGCTAAGAGTTGTTGTATTTGTTACTTTTCTAATGGCATTATTATTTTTATCGGCTACATACAGGTTTCCCTCTGTATCAATTGCAATACCTTTAGGTCCAAAAAACCGGGCTGAATTGCCTGCACCATCAGCGGTACCAGAGAGACCTGCTCCAGCTATTGTAGTCACCACACCACTCGGTGTAATTTTTCGGATGCGATTATTTCCTTCGTCCCCCACATACACAATACCAGATCCATCAACGACAAGGTTAAAAGGATTTTGAAACATGGCAGCTATACCTGTACCATCAGCGGAACCAGAGCTACCTGATCCAGCCAAAGTTGTTACCACGCCGTCTTTGGTTATTTTACGAATGCGGTTATCGAAATCATCGACTACATATACATTACCCAACAAATCTACCGAAACACCCGTTGGCCCCATAAATTGAGCTGCCGTTCCTGTGCCATCTGCAAACCCGCTAGTTCCAGAACCAGCAAAAGTAGTTACAACACCACTTGGTGTGATTTTGCGAATTTTATGATTATTTTTGTCGGCAATATATAGATTGCCTGATGCATCTACCGTTATGCCGGATGGTTCTTTAAACTGCGCGGTACTGCCTGTACCATCTGCCGAACCCCTACTAGATCCAGCTATAGTTGTAACCACACCTGCTGATGTAACTTTACGTATTTTTTGATTATTTGAATCGGCAATATATAAATTACCCTGAGCATCTATGGCAATACCTGTGGGGCTACGAAACTTTGCTGCTGAACCGGTGCCATCTGCAAAACCAGGGTTTCCTGTGGGATCCCCTGCAATAATTGACACTACACCTGCTGGTGTTAATTTTTTAACTTGATTATTAGATCCTACAAAATAGATATTACCCGAATCATCTATAGCGACATCTTTTGGACTTGCCAGAGTAGTTACTGATGTAGCTACTGTGCTTACATTTATATTTGAACTTAGTGTTAGCCAGCTAGGCTTAGTTGTAGCTGTTAATGTAAGGGCATCTTTATTTGTGTCATTTGCTACAACATTGTAACTGTAAGTAGCATTATCGTTTACAGAATTGACAGCCGTTGAAATAAAGGTTGGGGCTGTATTAACCAATATGGTAAAACTTTGGGTGGCAGTACCTCCATGACCGTCATCTGCATTGAGTACCACATCGTAAACACCTCCATGACCTGCAGCGTTTCCTGAAAGTGTATTAGACACTAAGGTCAACCAACTTGGTAGAGTTGGAGCAGTAACTGTTACAGCATCGCCGTCTATGTCATTTGTTGTTATTGTGTAGCTGTAAGTGGCATTGTCGTTTACAAGTGTAAGCGCTGTAGAGGTAAATGTGGGTGCTGTATTTAGTTCTGTTGCAAAATTCCATGTCGTTGTATCGGCTATGCCGGCAAAGGCGTTTGAAAAGGTGTCTGTAAAAGCTGTAGCAGGTATTTGTATGTAGTAGTTTTTGCTTTTTAATAAATCGACTGGTGGGTTTATGGTTACAATGGCATTACTTATGCTTACAGCACTTGTGGTAACATCTATGGTTTGAACCGTGCTGTTATCAGCTGCATTCTTTATCAAAATATTACCTGTGCCTTTTTGGATATTTTCGCTAAAGCTAAGTTCTAAATTACTGTTAATAGCTATCCCTGAAGCATTATCGGCTGGCAATAAGCTACTGAGTATAGGTACTGTTACATCGCTTACCGTTATGGTAAAACTTTGGTCGGTACTGCCGCCATTCCCGTCATTAGCATTAAGAACCACATTATGTGTACCTGCTTGACCGGTGGCATCTCCACTGAGCAGTGTGTTTTGAACTATCTTGCGTATGCTGTTCCCCTTACCAGCTACATAAATAGTGCCCGAAGCGTCTAAGGTAACTCCAGAGGGATTTCTAAATTGTGCCGAGGTACCTGTACCGTCGGCAGAACCGGCTGTACCGGAACCTGCTAAGGTAGTGACTACACCTGCCGAAGTGATTTTGCGAATGCGGTTATTGAAATGGTCAGCAACAAAAAAATTTCCAGAAGCATCTACGGCAACATCATAGGGATTTCTAAATTGTGCTGTAGTAGCTGTGCCATCAGCAAAACCGAATGTCCCTGATCCTGCTAAAGTTGACACCACCCCTAAGGGGGTAATTTTGCGGATGCGAAAATTACCAAAGTCGGCTACATAGACATTGCCAGAAGTATCAACGGCAATACCAAAGGGATTTGCAAATTGTGCCGCTGTACCTGTACCATCGGCAAAACCGAGTACTCCCGATCCTGCTAAAGTAGTGACCACACCCGAAGGGGTGATTTTGCGAATGCGGTTATTGAACTCGTCACTAACATAGACAGTACCTGAAGCATCAACGGCAATACCTAAAGGAAAATGAAATTGAGCCGCTGTACCTGTACCATCGGCAAAACCCGGTGTACCCGATCCAGCTAAAGTCGTCACCACACCTGAAGGGGTGATTTTGCGGATACTGTGATTGCTTTGGTCTGCTACATAAACAGTACCCGAAGCATCAACGGCAATACCAAAGGGATTTGCAAATTGTGCCGCTGTACCTGTACCGTCGGCAGAACCCTCTACACCCGATCCTGCAAAAGTTGTTACCACACCTGAAGGGGTGATTTTTCGAATGCGGTTATTATTCACACCCGCCACATAGATATTACCCGAAGCATCTACCGCTATACCTGCAGGATTATGAAATTGTGCTGCTGTACCCGTGCCATCGGCAAAACCCCCTATGCCCGATCCAGCTAAAGTACTTACTGTGGCAATAGAAGTTAAACTTAACCAACTTGGTAAAGTTGGAGCGGAAAGGGTTACGGCATCGCCGTCTGCGTCGTTTGTAGTTATTGTATAGCTGTAAGTGGCATTGTCGTTGACACTTGTTACAGCCGTAGTGGTAAATGTGGGCGGGTTGTTTTGAGAAAAAGTATTCCCTACAACACCTAGTACCAAAGTAAAAATTGCAAAAAATTTGAAATAATAGTTTTTCATAGTAGTTAGATTTAAGTTATAAAAAACGGGGCTCAGGAAGGGCATATTTGGATAAATATGTAGTTGAAGAGGAACGTTTTACAGAGGACAATTTACAATTAATTTTTAATTTAAAGATTGTTTTATCTTTTGTTAACCCGTTGTGCATTATAATTTAACAAAAAAAGTTGTTCAATATCTTTAAAAAAGACGTATATTTATTTGGATATCAAACATATAAATATAATGAACAACTTTAGAGCAAATTACGACAAAATTTTAA
>JAKIUU010000049.1 GCA_021647405.1 Flavobacteriaceae bacterium | reverse complement strand
AATTAAGGAAAATGAACCGAAAAAACAGAAGACTAGGCATTATAAAATCTAAAAAAAATCATAAAATTTGAATTGAAAAAATGAAAATAGAACCGAAAAAAGAAATAGGTGATTATGCAACGGTCTTTATTTATTTAGAGAATACAGATAAAAATTAGAAATTATGAAAAAAATATTTTATTTAATAATACTACTAAGTGTGTTAACACAATCATGCGTTGACCAAGCTAGTGATGATATTGTCTTTACAATATTTAATCAAACGGATAAAAATGTTAAGGTTTTAGGGTTTAAAGGTATGCAAAGAGCTGAACCAATAAATATTAACCCTAATTCGAGCTTTAAAGTAACAAGAATCACAGGGCTAGATGATAATACACTTATGAGTTTCTATTCATTAAGAAATGGTGTTGATTCTGTCAGGGTAGTTTTCAACAACGAAAGATTTATGGTTTATGGCGGAGCAACTGGTAGTAATTGTTATATCTGTAGTGGAGATGTAAATTATCAACATTTCATAACAGAACAAGACTATCAAAATGCCGAAGATTGCAATGGTAATTGTGACTAAACACTTTTGCTAACCATGTATATAAAAAATAGCAGTTAAGAGCTAAATTTAAAGGTTAGTTCTTTTCTGCTATCTTTGTATTTAACTAAAAAGATAGTACTTTTTATCCTGCTACTTTTCATATACTCACCGTTGTACACAAGCTCTGAAAAGCCAACCCCTTGCTGGTGCGAGGGTCACGCTCGTACAATACTAAATTAAAGTACAGGTTTCATTGGTCACAATCGTTAGTTGAAACTATGCACTTTAGTGCAAGACTTTCAGTTGCTACCCACTTTTGTATCTTTGTATAATGAAAGAACACAGGCGAATGGGACATACAGTATCTTGGCTTACAGTTCATATAGTTTGGGTTACAAAGTATCGTTTTAAAGTTCTCAAAGGAGATGTTCAAATACGATGTCGAGATTTGGTAAAACAAATTTGTGATTCTGAAGATATTCGAATTCTTACAGGAGTTATTAGTAAAGATCACGTTCATATTCACATTGAATATCGTCCTTCTCAAAAGATTAGTGATATTGTAAAGCAATTGAAAGGTAGAACGTCTCGACGTCTTCAAGAAGAATTTCCAGAACTGAGTAAGAGATATTGGGGTAGACATTTTTGGGCAATTGGTTATGGAGTTTGGAGTACGGGAAATATAACGGACAAGATGGTTCAAGATTATCTTGAGCATCATCGTGACCCCTCTAATTTGGATAATGATAATATTATATTGGAATAAGAATTTCATTCTTTTTTATTGAACCTATGGACTTGTAGTCCATAGTGGTTTAGTTATTAAATGTAATAGGTTTTGTAAGATTGCCACGCCTTTCAGGCTCGCAATGACATCTTAAGAGGAAATCTCGATAATTATCGGGACAGAATGACAACTTTTTTAAAACTGCTCTCTACCAGAAAAATGGAAAGCCCCTTCAATAGCGGCATTGTCATCGCTGTCTGAACCGTGAACGGCATTTTCGCCCATAGAGGTGGCAAATAATTGGCGTATGGTACCCTCGGCAGCATCTTCTGGATTTGTGGCGCCAATAAGGGTTCTAAAATCGTCAACAGCATTTTCTTTTTCTAAGATGGCTGCCACAATAGGCCCTCTGGTCATAAATTTTACCAATTCCCCAAAAAATGGACGCTCGTTATGAACGGCATAAAAAGCTTCGGCATCGTGTTGTGTCATTTGTGTCATTTTCATGGCCACAATTCTAAAACCAGCGGCGTTTATTTTTTCTAATATAGCGCCTATATGACCATTTTCTACTGAATCTGGTTTAAGCATTGTAAATGTTCTGTTTGTGGACATTTTTAATTTTTTAAGATTTTGTGCAAAAATAGATTTTTTTATCTAATCAAAAAATAAAAACCAATTAATATTGCTGTGTATGTGTTAGGTAAAGGTTATTGTTTAAACCTCTTATCTCAAAAGTAGCCTTGTGGTTTTTAAAATCGAATTTTATAAGTCCAAAATTCTTTTGTGCCACAACTTCAGAAATGCGGTATTTATTGGTTTCGCCACTATAGCTAGAATAAGAATGGGTTAAACCACTAGAAGTAATATCAATTAAAGGGTAGTTCATACTGGGAATTTGTATTTGCGATATTTCGGCTATATGCCTGTCGCCCGACAAAATAATGACGCCTTTGGCTTTAGAATCGGCAATTGTTTTTTCGAGTTTAGCCACTTCGTGAGGCATGTTTCCCCAAGTTTCAAAACCGTGTTCGTAGGAGAGTACCTGAATACTGCTTTCTATGATGTTAAAATTTGCCTTAGAACTGTCTAGTTCTTGCTTAAGCCATTGCCATTGGGCAGTGCCCAGCATCGTTCCTTCGCCATAATTATTGGGAATATAGCGTTTTACACCACTGGGGTCTTTGGTGAGTTTTGTCCTGAAATAGCGTGTATCTAAAACAATAACTTTAATGCTGTTGTCTTTAACAGTATAAGTTTTACTGTAATAAACACCACCTCTTGAACGTCTTGGGTCATTGGCGGGGGCTTCTATAAAATCTAAAAATAATTCTTTAACACGGTCTTTTTCGGGATATTCCACACCACCGTCATTTACACCGTAATCATGGTCGTCCCAAGTACCAATAACAGGCACTTTTTTTAGGAAATTTTGATAGGCCGTATCGTTTTTTTGCTTGTCGTAATTTTGTTTCATAAAGGCCATGTTGTGTGTGTCTGAATAAATAACATCACCACCCCAAACCCATACATCAGGATTGTTTTTTACAATTTCTTTCCAGAGTTTATTTGTAAGTGTTTGATTGTTACACGACCCAAACGATAAGACAAAGTCAGAAGTTTGCTCTTGGTTAGATTTAATTGTTTTGGCAGGTATTTGTGTTTGGCAGCTCAAAAGACCAATTATGCATACAAAATATAATAGAAATCTCATGTCAAAATATATTTTTAAAAAGTGTAAATATAAACATCTAACCAATGCAAAATAGTATTTTGTTGTATATTTGCATCCTATGAATAACGAAACTTTTGACAGCCTAAAACAGCTGCTATCTCAACCAAAAAAAATTGTTATAGTTCCACATCAAAACCCCGATGGCGATGCCATGGGTTCTACTTTGGCTTTGGCTACTTATTTAAATAAATTTGAACATTTAGTCACAGTTATAGCGCCAAATGATTATCCAAAATTTTTAAAATGGTTGCCAGAATCTGATAAAGTTGTATTTTTTGATAGAGACAATAGCAAAGCCAATATGTTAATAGATGAGGCTGAAATTATTTTTATCTTAGATTTTAATGATTTGCACAGAACAGGAGATGCCATGGCAAAAGCCCTAGAAAATAGCAAGGCTACTTTTGTTATGATTGACCATCACCAACAACCAGAATTTTATACTGAGTTTATGTATTCTGATGTGGCGATGTGTTCTACCAGCCAAATGGTGTATCATTTTATAGAGAGATTAGCGGATTTAGAGAAAATAGATGCCGCTATTGCGACCTGTTTGTACGTTGGAATTATGACGGATACAGGATCGTTTAAGTATAAAACAACAACAAGTACAACACATAGGGTGATAGCTGAATTGATTGATAGGGGCGCTCAAAATAGCACCATTCACAATCAGGTTTACGACACCAATACCTACCAAAGATTGCAATTATTGGGCAGTGTATTAAAAAATTTACAAGTCCTGCCAAAGTACAATACGGCTTATATGTATTTGACTGAAGCCGATAAGCAAGCTTATGATTTTAAAAAAGGCGATTCCGAAGGTTTTGTAAATTATTGTTTATCTATTGAAAATATTGTTTTGGCAGCCATATTTATTGAAGATAAAGCCCAAGGTATTATTAAGATGTCTTTAAGGTCTAAAGGCAATTTTTCTGTAAACGATTTTGCAAGAAGGCATTTTAGTGGCGGTGGCCATATAAATGCTGCCGGAGGTAGAAGTCCGTCTGATTTAAAATCTACAATTAAAAAGTTTTTAGACGTACTGCCTCAGTACACAAAAGCACTAAATAAATAAGAATGTCCTTTAATAAAATCATACATGGTTTTGTTATTTTAATGTTTGTAGGATGTAATAATCCTGTGCCAAGATATCCTGTACTGAAAAAGAGTAGTGGCAATTTAAAAGTTACAGTGGCACATAATAAACAACTTGTCAAGCTACAAGATGCGGCTTTTAGGCAAATTATAATTGAAAATCCAGACAAACATTTTATCAATTCTCAAAACGGATTTTGGTATGCATTTATCAAACAAAATAAAGCGGCTACTAAATATCCCACTCTGGGAGACAAAGTAGCCTATACCTATCAGGTAACCGATTTAGAAAACAATATTATTTACAGCACCAAAGAAATAGGATTGCAGAGTTATGCTGTAGACAAAGAAGCTATTATTAGTGGCTTACAACAAGGCCTAAAATTGATGAAAGAAGGTGAAGTTGTACTATTTTTAATGCCATCATTCAGAGCCTATGGTGTTTTAGGCGATAGAAATAAGATAAAAACCAACCAACCTTTAATTTATACTGTATATTTGAAAAAAATTATAAATCATAAAAAATAATTAAGAAATGAAGCGTATTAAATGGGCATTTTTATTTGCTGTAATAATTTCGTTTACGGCTTGCGAAAATCAAAAAATAGCCAAATTAGAAAATGGTATTTATGCCAATATTAAAACCAATAAAGGCGAAATATTACTTAAATTAACTTATAAGGAAACCCCTGTAACTGTTGCGAATTTTATCAGCTTAACCGAAGGTACCAATACCTTTGTAACCGATTCTCTTCTAAAAGGAAAGCCTTTCTACAACGGTATTAAATTTCACCGTGTTATTAAAAAATTTATGATACAAACAGGAGATCCCAATTCTCTTGATACCATCCCAAATAATGATGGTGCAGGTGGGCCAGGTTATAATTTTCAGGATGAATTTCCAAAAGACAGTGTTGGGAAATTAGTGAGAACATTTAATAGAAAAGGCATTTTGGCAATGGCAAATGCAGGAGCCAATACCAACGGAAGTCAATTTTTTATAACACATGTACCCACACCCCATTTAAACGGTCGCCATACAATATTTGGTTATGTGGTAGACGGGCAGTCAGTTGTAGACTCTATTGTAAAAGGCGATTCTATTGTTAAAATTGACATTCTTAAAAAAGGAAATGCTGCCAAAATATTTGATGCCAATGCTGTATTTTCAAAAAGTATTGAGGATTTTAAAAAAATGAAAATAGCTGCAGCCGAAAAAGCAAAGAAAATAACCATTAAGGAAACAGAGGCCTTTATTGCCGATATGAAAAAACAAGGTTATAAAATTAAGACATACGACTCAGGTTTGGTATTGGCTACTATAAAAAAAGGAAAAGGAAAGAAACCTGTAACAGGTGATATTGTTTCGGTACATTATAATGGCAGGTTAACAACAGGTTTGGAATTTGATTCTTCTTATAAAAAAGGGAGACCCATAAAGTTTCCAATAGGCGTAGGGCGTGTTATTCGCGGTTGGGATTTTGGCATCATGCAGCTTAATGTAGGTACTAAAGGCACATTATTTATTCCTTCTTCTTTGGCTTATGGCGCCAGAGGTGCTGGTGGCGTTATACCGCCAAATGCCAATTTAATATTTGATGTAGAACTCCTTAAAATAGGTAAATAAATAAAATACCATACATTTAAAAAGCCATTTTAGACTATTTAAAATGGCTTTTACTTTTTATAATAGAGTTCCAAAAGCTTTTGAGCTGCTAAAAAGGGTGTGGTTTCTTGTTTATTTATAGAAGCCAATTGTAATTTTAAAGCAGATTTAATTTTTGGTAAGTTTTCAAAATCACCAAGCAGTTGTTGTTTTATGGTTGTTTCTAACCAATATTTATTTTGCAATTTACGGTTGTCTTTAAAAAAACCATTGTCTTTTGTGAGGTCTATATAGGCTTTTATTAATTCCCAAATTTCTGAGATACCGTTATTTTCAGTTGCACTACATGTTAATACTTTAGGTTGCCATTGGCTTTCTTTTACAGGATAAAGATGCAGAGCCCTGTTAAAATCGGCTTTAGCCAGATCAGCTGCTTTTTTATTATGACCATCGGCTTTATTAATTACAATAGCATCAGCCATTTCGATGATACCGCGTTTTATGCCTTGTAATTCGTCACCAGCCCCCGCCAATTTTAGAAGTAAAAAGAAATCGACCATGTTATGCACATTGGTTTCCGATTGTCCCACACCTACTGTTTCAATTAAAACAATATCAAAACCTGCAGCTTCACATAGTAAGATACTTTCACGTGTAGCACGTGCCACACCACCAAAAGTGCTGCCCGAAGGTGAAGGCCTTATAAAAGCCATTTGATCTTTCACCAAATTTCCCATACGGGTTTTGTCACCTAAGATACTTCCTTTGTTAATTGAGCTGCTTGGGTCAACAGCCAAAACAGCTACTTTCTTCCCAAGTGATGTAAGAAATTTTCCAAAACTTTCTATAAATGTACTTTTGCCTACGCCCGGTACACCTGTAATTCCAATTCTAACCGATTTATTGGCATAAGTCAGGCAAGCCTCTAGAAGTTGCATGGCTTTTTTATGATGATTGGCATTTGTGCTTTCAACAAGTGTAATGGCACGACTCAAATAAGAAATATTGCCTTGTGTAATATATTTTACAAAATTATCTATATTGAGATGTTGTGTCTTTTGTTTCTTTATTTTTAAAATGGATGATTTGTTGATATTAGTGGGTTGAGGCACTCCTTTTTGTTCAGACAAAGCACTGTTTTTTTTGTTTTCTGAGCTCATAAGAATCTTAAAATCCAATTATTTTTGGTAAATTTAAATAAAATCTGCAACAGCCTTAAATTTTTATCGCATTAATAATTGAGCGCCGATAGTATTAGATGATACGTATCACAAATATAATTTTTATGCTAACAGCTGCACGCCTGTACCTAAAGTGTCTGCATAGAGTACCATACCATTTTTAATAGTAACCCCTTTGGCAATGTCGTTTTTTAAAAGTAAAGCCCCATCCATATCAACGTAATTTAAAAGCGGTAATAAATGGGCAATAGCCGAAATGCCTACAGTCGATTCAGTCATACATCCTACCATTGTTTTCATACCTAGTTTTTGAGCCTTTTCTAACATTCTTTTGGCCGGTGTAAGTCCACCACATTTTACCAGTTTAACATTAATGCCATGAAAGTGTGTAAAACATTTGTCAACATCAGATTCAATAATACAACTTTCATCGGCTACTATGGGTAAAACAGCGTTTTGGTATACTTTTTTGTGGCCATCCCAATTATCAGCCTTTAAAGGTTGTTCTATAAATTCAACACCCAGATCTTTGAGTTTTTTAGCATTTTTGATAGTCTCGTCAACAGTCCATCCGCAATTAGCGTCAACTCTAAAAATAGCATTGGTGTGTTTTCTCAATGCTGTTACTATGGCAATATCGTCTTTGGTACCCAATTTAATTTTATAGATAGGCCAAGGTAATTCTTTCATTTTAGAGATCATTTTATCTGTGCTGTCTATGCCAATGGTAAAATCTGTCAAAGGATTACTGTTGGGATTAAGTTGCCACAATTGGTGTAGTTTCAGCCCTTTTTTACGCGCGTACAAGTCGTTATAAGCCATATCTAAAGCACACAAAGCAAACAGGTTGTTTTTTAAGTGGGGGTAAAGTTTTTGCCAAAAAGTCTCAGGATTTTCATCTGTTAAAGCTGTTATAAACGGTGTTATTTTATTTATGTCTTCTGTTATTTTTTTTATGGTAATGCCATAGTACGGATTTGAAGTAGCCTCGCCAAATCCTGAGATTGCACCCTCTGTTAAGACAACTATTAAGGTTGGTTGAATGTAATAAGACCTTCTTGAAATGGTAAAAGCATGTTCGAGTTGTAAATTGTAAGGGCGTAATGCTACCTTCATAGTTATTAAGAATATACATTGAGACACAAATTAACAAAAAATTAGAAAATAATGAGCCTATTAGGCTTATAATTCAAGGCTTTCAAATAAAGCTTTGACAGTTAAAATATAAAATAAGCCGCTTTAAAAACTTTGGACTTAAAGTATTTGCATTACATCAATAGTTAGTATATTTGAAGCTTTAACAGCTTGATTAAAATTACAAATGACGCAACTTAAAATATACAATACGCTCTCTAATTCTAAAGAAGTTTTTAAACCCATTCATAAAGACCATATAGGTATGTACGTGTGTGGACCTACTGTTTACAGCAATGTACATTTAGGCAATGTACGTACTTTTATGTCTTTTGATACTATTTTTAGATACTTTAAACACTTGGGCTACAAAGTGCGTTATGTGAGAAATATTACAGATGCAGGTCATTTAACTGACGATAATTCTGAAGATAAAATATCAACAAAAGCTCGTTTAGAGAAAATAGAACCTATGGAAGTTGTTCAACGTTATACCGTTGATTTTCACGAAGTTTTACAAAAATATAATCTGTTGCCTCCTAGCATTGAGCCTACCGCGACTGGCCATATTGTTGAGCAAATTGAAGCTGTTCAAACCATACTTGATTACGGTTTGGCGTATGTTGTAAATGGTTCAGTTTAT
>JAKIUU010000048.1 GCA_021647405.1 Flavobacteriaceae bacterium | reverse complement strand
CGTCAGCCTATTTGGGAACCTTATAATTTGGCTTCTTTCCTTTCGGGAAAAAGTGCGCAACAAACCAGTTCGGGGTTTCTAGAGCAATCAAAATCGTTTAAATCAAAAGTTGTAAATTATATTCGTGCCAATTATTTTATTCCAGATGCACGTAAATTTTGGATTAAACCATCGGTAAAATATCTTAAAAAATACCTGTTAGAACATAAAATTGATACCGTTATAACTTCTGGACCTCCCCATAGTTTACATCTTATCGGACAAGCATTAAAAAAGCAATTAAATATAAAATGGATAGCCGATTTTAGAGATCCTTGGACACAAATTGACTATTTTCACAAACTGCCATTTGGCAAACGCGCTCTGCAAAAACACCATAAACTTGAAAAGGAAGTTGTAAAATATGCCGACAATATTTTGGTGGTTAGCAGTACCATGAAAGATTTTTATACCCCGTTTAATAAAAATATTTTTGTGGTGAGTAACGGATTTGACAGCCCAACCAAAAAGCAGGAAATAGCTTTAGATACGGCATTTACAATTACACATATTGGTTTGCTTAACGCCGATAGAAATGCCCCTATTTTTTGGCAAGCTTTACGTGAACTGATTGATGAAAATACAGATTTTAAAAATGCTGTGCGGGTTAAATTAATTGGTAAAGTATCGGCCGAAGTTAGCCAAAGCGTTTTAAAATATAATTTGACCCATCATGTTGCTTTTATTGAATATGTGTCGCACGATAAAGTAGCAGCCTTTCAGCAATCGGCACAAGTACTTTTTTTGCCTGTCAATAATGTACCCAGTGCAAAAGGCATTGTTACTGGAAAAATATTTGAATATTTACAGGCCAAACGTCCTGTATTGGCCATTGGCCCAGTTGACGGCGATTTGGCTCAAATAATTACCAAAACAAATGCGGGTAAAATTGTGGGATTTGGTGATAAACAAGGTCTTAAATCAATTTTATTTACTTATTTTGAAGCCTATAAAAATGGCAAATTGGTTTCTGAGACGGAACATTTAGAAGCGTATCATGTCAAAACCATCACTAAAAAGATAGCAGAATTAATACAAAAAGTATAATGAGAGATGAAAAAAATTCTTAGCATTTTAGGCGCACGACCGCAATTTGTAAAAGCCGCTGTTTTGAGTAGAATAATTACAGAAAAGCAAGAGTTTGAAGAAGTGATTGTGCATACGGGTCAGCATTACGATGCCAATATGAGTGCCGTTTTTTTTGAGGATATGCAGATACCAAAACCCAAGTATAATTTAAACATTAACGGATTGAGTCATGGCGCTATGACGGGTCAAATGCTCGAAAAAATAGAAGCTATTTTGCAGGTAGAAAACCCCGATGCTGTTGTGGTGTATGGCGATACCAATTCAACTTTGGCGGGTGCTTTGGCCGCCAAAAAATTGCATATAAAAGTCATACATATTGAAGCGGGTTTGCGTTCTTTTAATATGAAAATGCCCGAAGAAATTAACAGAATTATTACTGACAGAATAGCCGATTTATTGTTGTGTCCCACTCAAAAAGCCATGGATAATCTAAAAAAGGAAGGCTTTGAGCGTATGGATATTAATTATGTGCTAACGGGCGATATCATGAAAGAAGCTGTTGCATTTTACAGTACCATGGTTGCTAAAAAAGCCACAGTTTTACAACAAAACCAGTTGGCTTCAGGCGATTTTGTTTTGGCAACAATTCACAGGCCAGAAAATACAGATACTGTAGGAAACTTAAAAAACATTTTTAAAGCTTTAGACGAAATTTCAAAGAGTTGTCAGGTTATTTTACCCATCCATCCCAGAACAAAAATATGCCTTGAAAAACACCAAATAAAAACACAGGTTATAATGATAGACCCTGTGGGTTATTTTGATATGCTGGCGCTGTTACAAAACTGTATGATGGTTGTAACCGATAGTGGTGGGCTACAAAAAGAAGCCTTTTTTAATAAGAAATTCTGTGTTATTGCCAGAGAAGAAACCGAGTGGGTTGAGCTTGTAGAAAACGATTTTGCTAAGATAGTAGGTAGTGATTTTCAAAAAATAATTAAAGCCTATGCCTATTTTAAAGACAAAGAAAGCAGCTTTCAAGTGCCCCTTTATGGCGATGCGGTTGGTAAAACCATTTATGCCGAAATTCTAAAAGCAATAGGCTGCTGACCAGAATAATCGTTACAATTCCATTATTATCCTAAATAAGGCGTTTTAAAGCAATGCTTTAAGCACCTTAATATCATCACGTATTTGTGCGGCAGCAATAAAATCTAAAGCTTTAGCGGCGGTTTCCATCAATTTTCGTTTGTGGCGTATGCGCTTATCTATTTCTGGTTTTGAAAGGTATTGAAATTCTTTCTCAGCTGCTTTTTGTGCGGCAGCATCATAATGAAAAGAAGAGATGTTAGATTTGGTTAAATCGTTCGATATGGCTTTTCTAATTTGGGTAGGCGTAATGTTGTTGGCTTTGTTATAAGCCATTTGTCTTTCACGCCTTCGGTTGGTCTCATCAATGGTTAGCTGTATGCTCTTGGTAACTTTATCGGCATACATAATAGCACGGCCATTAATATGACGCGCTGCCCTACCAATGGTTTGCGTAAGCGAACGGTGCGAGCGTAAAAAACCTTCTTTGTCGGCATCTAAAATAGCCACCAAAGACACTTCGGGTAAATCCAAGCCTTCGCGTAAAAGATTGACGCCAATAAGCACATCAAAAAGACCCTTGCGCAAATCTTGCATGATTTCTACGCGCTCTAAAGTGTCGACATCAGAATGGATATAGCGACAGCGAATCTGAATGCGTGTTAAGTATTTTGCCAATTCTTCGGCCATGCGTTTTGTCAGTGTGGTAACCAAAACACGTTCGTCTTTTTCAACACGTACTTGAATTTCTTCAATCAAATCATCCATCTGATTCAAACTGGGACGCACATCAATTTGAGGGTCTAAAAGCCCTGTGGGGCGAATGAGTTGCTCTACAAATACGCCTTCTGTTTTTTGCAATTCGTAATCGGCAGGAGTGGCACTCACATAAATAACCTGATTTTGAATGGCTTCTAGTTCTTCAAATTTTAAAGGCCTATTATCCATCGCCGCAGGCAATCTAAATCCGTAACTTACGAGGTTTTCTTTCCGAGACCTATCGCCGCCATACATGGCATGGGTTTGTGGAATGGTAACATGACTTTCGTCGATAATCATTAAATAATCTTTAGGAAAATAATCTAACAAACAGAAAGGGCGTGTACCGGGTTTTCGGCCATCTAAAAAGCGCGAATAATTTTCGATACCCGAACAATACCCCAATTCTTTAATCATTTCAAGATCAAATTCGGTGCGTTCTTTAAGACGTTTGGCTTCTAAATGTTTGCCTATTTCTTTAAAATAATTGACTTGTAATAACAATTCATCCTGAATGTCTTCTATGGCATTATTGAGCACATCTTGCGAGGTGACAAATAAATTGGCAGGATAAATACTCAAGTTTTCAAAGCCTTCAATAAAAGTTCCTTCGGCAATATTAAAACTTTCTATTTCTTCTATTTCATCGCCAAAAAAATGAACGCGGTACCCATTATCGCCATAAGATGGATAAATAGTAATTACATCGCCTTTTACTTTAAAAGTACCACTTTTTACATCTGTTTCGGTACGGGCGTACAAACTGGCTACCAATTTTTGTAGAAATTTGGTACGGCTTAAATTTTGCCCCACTTTAATTTCAATAATATTTTTTTTAAACTCAACAGGATTGCCAATACCGTATAAACAACTTACCGAGGCTACCACAATAATGTCGCGTCTGCCAGACAATAAAGCCGATGAAGCGCTGATGCGCAAGCGCTCAATATCCTCATTTATAGACAAATCTTTTTCAATATAAGTATTGGACGTGGGGATATAAGCCTCAGGCTGATAATAATCATAATACGACACAAAATATTCTACGGCATTGTTGGGAAAAAAAGCTTTAAACTCGGCATACAATTGTGCAGCCAAAGTTTTATTGTGAGCCAAAACCAAAGTGGGACGCTGTACTTTTTCAATAACATTGGCCACGGTAAAAGTTTTACCTGATCCTGTTACGCCTAATAAATTTTGATATTTTTCGCCTTTTGTTAGGGCTTTTACTAAAGCAGAAATGGCTTCGGGCTGGTCACCAGTAGGTTTGAAATCTGAAACGAGTTTAAAAGGCATTTGGCAAAAATACTTATTATAATTTTCACAGAGAAATGGATAAGTATCTAAGGTTTTGTATTTGATTTTAAGAAAGCTTTATTGACCAATAGATAGTTATTAATCTAATTTACTAAGTTTGCTGTCTTTTGAGTATTAAAAATTTACATATTTATAAATGACCACTTATTACGCTGCTAAAAATTATCAAGTTAAAGATGCCTTTAAAGCTTTTTATTGGACATTAGGACGTCTTTTTGTATTTATTGCCATTGGTTTGTATGCTGATAGTATGTTTTTTACAGCTGACTATCCTTATGGACAATGGATAGCCAATATTGCTATGTTGCTTATGTTTGCGCGTGGGTTTTATCGTGCTACAAATAGGTCACGTGAACTTATGATCTATGCTTTACTTATAGGTGTAGGTGGCGAAATTCTATTTTCAATAGGTTTTGAAATGTATACTTATAGGTTAGAAAGAGTTCCTATTTACGTGCCGTTGGGACATGCTATTATATATATAGTTACGGTTTATTTTACGAGAAAATCAGCTATTAAAAAGTACAGGGCAATAATTGAAAAAATATTTACAGTATTTATAGCCCTTTATGCTACTGCTTTTTTGGTGTTTGCTAACGATATTTTTGGTTTTGTGATGACTTTACTCATTATTTGGATATTGCGAAACAAACCAAGAGAACGACTGCTTTATTTGTCTATGTATATTGTTGTAGCTGTTTTAGAAATTATTGGCACCAGCTATCAATGTTGGTACTGGCCAGATACTGCTTTTGGGTTGGTTCCTTTTTTAAAGAGTGCAAACCCGCCAAGTGGTATCAGTCTTTTTTATTTTGGTTTAGATTTAGGTTGTTTATGGTTGTACAAACAACGTCATATAGTGGCTTGGAAACGCATGAAACGTATTAGGGAGTTGTAAAATTTAAAGAAAATTTACCTATTCCAATATTTTACGGGCAATCACTACTTTTTGTATTTCTGTAGTCCCTTCTCCAATGGTACAAAGTTTGGCATCGCGGTAAAATTTTTCTACAGGGTAGTCTTTGGTATAGCCATAACCCCCATGAATTTGTACAGCATCATTGGCAATTTTAACACAAGCTTCTGAAGCGTACATTTTTGCCATGGCGCCAATTTTTGTCATAGGCAGGTTTCTGTCCTTCAAACTAGCTGCTTTGTGTAAAAGTAATTCTGAAGCTTCAATTTCGGTTGCCATATCGGCCAACTTAAAAGAAATACCTTGAAATGCACTAATGGGTTTTCCAAACTGTACACGTTCTTTGGCATATTTTAAGGAAGCTTCATACGCTCCTTTTGAGATGCCTAGAGCCAAAGCGCCAATAGAAATACGCCCACCGTCTAAAACTTTTAGAGCCTGTATAAAACCATCCCCTTCTGCACCCAATAAATTTTCTTTAGGAATATGGCAATTATCAAAGATTAGTTCGGCCGTTTCTGAGGCACGCATGCCCAATTTATTTTCTTTTTTACCCGATGTAAATCCAGGTGTGCCTTTTTCAACAACAAAAGCAGACATGCCATGCGAATCGCCTTTTTCGCCAGTTCGTGCCATGATAACCGCCACATTTCCGCTAATACCGTGTGTTATAAAATTTTTTGCCCCATTAAGGATGTAATAATCGCCCTCTTTTTTAGCTGTGGTATTCATCCCGCCAGCATCCGAACCTGTGTTGTGTTCGGTTAAACCCCACGCGCCAATCCACGCGCCAGAAGCCAATTTTGGCAACCACTTTGTTTTTTGTGCTGAATTGCCGAAGTAATTGATGTGTCCGGTACACAGCGAATTATGAGCGGCTACCGATAAACCAATTGAAGAATCGACTTTAGAGATTTCTTCAATAACGGTTATGTACTCATGATAGCCTAAACCCGACCCGCCGTATTTTTCAGGAACAAACACCCCCATAAATCCCATTTCGCCCAGTTTGTGGAAGAGATCAACTGGAAAAATTTGTTTTTCGTCCCAGTCCATCATAAATGGGGTTATGTGTTGTTTGGCAAAATCTCTTATAGATTCTGCTATCATTTTTTGCGTTTCTGTTTGGTCAAAATTCATAATTGCTTGTATTTATAAAAACGTCAATTCGAATGTTTTTGCATCATGTAATGAGACAAAAATTTATAGAGAATAATTTTTATTTCGCCAGTTCTCGATACATCCCGCCTTGGCGTGACACTCGAACTGACAAAATATTATCATTAATAATAGATGAGTTTCTTAGTGTTAAATAAGTAAAACAGATCTATCTATTCAGTTTTCAAATATAGGACTATTCTGTCAAATTTATCAATCGGGAAACCGTCTATTTTTTTTAATTCTGCGATGTCTTGAATTTCGGCTACTTCTCTTTTATAATCAAAAATTTTCTTGGTAAGTTGGTAATCAATATAGGGCAAATGCAAAACTTCTTTAAAGCTGGCTGTATTGACATTAAGTTTCTTTATTAGGGGCTTTTCAAAAATTTTGAATTGTTTTAATATGCGCTTAACAATGAGTGTGTCAAGATAATATACTTCGTAAAGTTGGTCGTTAAAAGAAAAACCTTTTAGCGTTGTTCTGTAATTGATAATGCGGTTGGCGGTTTTAATACCTACCCCTTTTATTATGATTAAATCTTGAGCCGTAACGGTATTTATATTTTTAATGATGAGCGCTTGTCTGCGCCGTTCTTTATCCTCTTTCTGTTTTCTTACAACCCATTCTGGAAATTTGAATAGCGGTTTTAAAACTGTCAATAAGCTGTCGCTGATACCTGTAATTCGTTGAAATTGTTTGGCAGAATTTAGGTATTTACCCTTTTTACGATAAGCTAAGAGTTTGTCTATTTCTGTGGTATTTAATCCTAAAGTGTAGGCTTTATAACCGGTTAAAAAACTAGGGTTAAAAGGTCTTATGACGTATTTTACAGGTTGCTTTTTCAAGGCTTTTAAACTGTCAATTTTCACTTGAAGACTGTCAATTTCAGCATTGGTAAGAACACTGGGTTTGCCCGATGAAAAATCTATAGTAAAATAAGCAATTTGAAAAGTGGTGATGAGAAAGAGCAAAAATAAAATCCCATTCCGTTGGCGTTTGTTATACCAGAAATGGGATTTTATAAATTTCATTTTAGCTGCCTTTAATTTGGCAATCTAAAATTACAAATTATTTTTTAATCTTGATGGCTTTTAGATATTTAGCAAGCTCTTCTTTAATTTTTGGAGATAAAAGTATTACGCCAATCATATTGGGAACTACCATGGCAAATATCATAGAATCTGAAAAATTTAAAACAGAACCTAATTTGATAGAAGCACCAACAATTACAAAAAACAAGAACAAAATTTTGTAAACCAAATCGGTTACCTTGCCTTTTCCAAATAAGAATTTCCATCCTTGCATGCCATAGTATGACCAAGAAATCATAGTTGAGAAAGCGAAAAGAATAACGGCAATGGTAAGCACTATAGAAAAATGCGGAATAACAGAATCGAAGGCTGTAGCGGTTAACTCAACACCCTTACTTATTTCTGTACCGTATTCAAAATAACCTCCCTTTATATTGGTAATAACCAAAACCAAAGCTGTCATTGTACAAATAACAACCGTATCTATAAAAGGTTCGAGAAGGGCTACTATCCCTTCACTGGCTGGATATTTTGTTTTAACGGCAGAGTGTGCAATAGCCGCTGAACCCACGCCAGCTTCGTTAGAGAAAGTGCCTCGTTTAAATCCTTGAATCAAGACCCCTATAAAACCACCTGTAATACCAACTGTAGAAAAGGCACCGTCGAATATTAATTTTAAAGCTTGTGGAATTAATTTAAATTCTAAGGCTAAAATTACCAGAGCAGCCCCAACATAGATAACGGCCATAAAAGGGACGATTTTTTCTGTAACAGAAGCAATACGTTTAATACCGCCAATAATTACAACGGCAACAATAATTGCCATAACAAAGCCAAAATATAAGCCAGCATTGTCATTTGTCATATGGAAAAGTTGTACAAATTGAGCTGCTGCTTGATTGGCTTGAAACATATTTCCGCCGCCAAACGAACCACCCACAACCATAACGGCGAAAAATATTGCCAAACCTTTACCTAATTTACCCAGCCCTTTTTCTTTAAGGCCTTTCGATAAGTAATACATAGGACCGCCATAAACGGTGCCATCGGGTCCAACATCGCGGTATTTAACACCAAGAGTACACTCTGCAAATTTAGAGGCCATACCTAATAAACCTGCCAGAATCATCCAAAAGGTTGCCCCAGGTCCACCAATAGCTACAGCTACAGCTACGCCAGCAATATTTCCCAGACCTACGGTAGCCGATAGCGCTGCCGTTAAGGCTTGAAAATGCGATACTTCACCATGATGTCCTTCTACTTTGATGGTTTCGGGTAAATCACCATCCACTACAGTTAAATCATCGCCAGACGGGTGTACTTCTTGAGCGCCTTGTTCGTCAATGTCATCGTAGTCGCCTCTAACAACCTTGATAGAAGTTTTGAAGAGTCTGAATTGTGCAAAATTAAAGGTTATGGTAAAATAAGTAGCCCCTCCTATAAGTACAATGAGTACCCAAGGAATTTGAACAGTATCAGAAAAGGGAATAGCGTAAAAAACAAGATCGACAAACCAGGAAGTGTACGCTTTAAATGTGGCATCTATTTTTTCTGAAGTGCTTTGTTCTTGTGCAAAAATTAAGAACGGCGATACAAGAAAAAACAGTGATAAGAGTCTTTTTTTCATAATATTTTGGAGTAAGTTTTAAGTTGTAGCTGGCTAATATCATAAAAAAAAGAGCTTGCTACAAATTTATAGCGTTAAAAGTTAGTAATACTTTTTAACCGCCTTTCTAAAGTAGTAAGAAGTCTTAACTTACCTTAAAATGAGAAGCTATTTAAAATCAAATAATTAAAGATCTTATTACTGAATTCTATTTTTATAATGATAAGATTATTACTTTTGATTTAATATAACATAAGTAAGATACCCGTTGTGCATTATAATTTAACAAAAAAAGTTGTTCAATATCTTTAAAAAAGACGTATATTTATTTGGATATCAAACATATAAATATAATGAACAACTTTAGAGCAAATTACGACAAAATTTTAA